>NZ_JTAM01000068.1 GCF_000812565.1 Flammeovirga sp. OC4
TAGTAGAAATATAGATTAAAAGTTGACGATAATTTCGTTTACAATGTATTTATTATAGGTAGGTCGAATATTTTAATTAAAAGTTGATAATTGAGGTGTCTTCCCATAAGCCCATAATTTCAATTATGGGTCTACGCCCATCTAATTTTTTTTCACCTCTTCATAGGGGTTTTCTGAATTACCTCGCATATATAAGTGAAAGAGCTCCAAAGCTCAACTACTACAAGTATTAATAATATAAATAGAGACGAACATGTGTAATTCAGAAAAATTAAAAGAAACGTATAATCCAGATGTAGATCCAGTAAAATCATATCAGGATAAATGTAAAGTCAACTATGATTTTTACAACAAGGTAATTGCTACCAAAGAAAATAACGAAAGAAAGACGATTTACGAAGATACCATTGAACCGCATACAGGAAATGCATTCCCATTAAAAGCAGGTCAAACGATTCGTTTTGAACAAAGACCAAGCGAACACAATGGAAGAACGCAAATTTTAGATGTTCAATTTGTTACTCCTGATCTAAAACAATGGAGTGACCACTTAAACAATGGCCCAATTGAGGGTTTGAACTTGAAATTATATTCAGGTGTTTGGACGCAAAGTCAATACATGGAAAAAATAGCAACAGTAGTGGCAGATGAGTTTCCTTATGAACTGTTGGACGATAAAAATACATCACATATGTTTTTTGCTGCACATTGCTGTCCTGAATGGATTGAAATGACACATGGTAAGGAAGCAAATGTGAATAGCTGCCAAGAAAATTTCATTCATGGTTTCAACAGAATTCCTGCTATTCAAGCGATAAAAGACCCTGAAGAAAGAAAAAGAGTAGTACAGTTTTATGCAGATAAAAATGATATAAACATCTTCCAAGGTAATCGTTTTGGACAAGACGAAAATGGAATTACACGTTGTTTCTTATCACCAACACCTTCAGTACCTGATGGAACAGGTGTGGAGTTCTATGCTGAAAAAGATTGCTACGTGGTAGTGAGTAACTGCCCTTACGCTGATCAAGCATTACCTTTCCCAGAAGCAAAACCAAATCCTGTTTATATATCTGTAGAAGATACTGGAATTAAACCTTATTCTGATAATCATTTGAATATCAATCATGGTTGGGAGGATAAAATCTATGATCGTATTTTCTCAAAAGATGTTTCACCAAAAGAAATGATAGACTAAATTCTAATTGCTCTTTATAAGTGCTTATTGTCCTAGGACGGTAAGCATTTTTTGGGTTTGAACTATTTCTATAAAGGCTATAAGTCATTGGTTTACTATTTATTCTTCAATTAAAATGAAGAAGCTGTTTTCTATAATTTGCTAGTTAAAACATTTAATAGCATCTTATAACAAAATGAATAATAACATGTCAAATAGAAATTTTGTTCTTAATTCATTGTTGACTTGATCTTTATTTTGAAGATTCTACCTAGTGGTATTGAAGGGAAAAGCGTTAAGAATTTAGTTTTTGACTTCATAGCCTAGATTTTTTTGCTTCGTTTTTTCAT
>NZ_JTAM01000069.1 GCF_000812565.1 Flammeovirga sp. OC4
TAGTAATTTGAAAGGATAAAGATAGAATTACGCGACATTCTATTTTGAAATTGATATTATAAAAAAATACTCTTCTCACTATGAAAGAAAATATAACTCAATTATTGAATAATAGAACTTTGGATGAAAGAAGTGATAAGATCTATCCATTGGTATATGAAAACTTGCACTTAATTTCTGAAAAACTATTTCAAAGAGAATCCAATAAAAACACACTACAACCCACACTTTTGGTCAATGAGGCCTATCTGAATTTGATTGATCAAGATAATATTGAATGGCAGGGAAAAACACATTTCTATGCTTTGGGTGCAAGAGCGATCAGAAGAATTTTAGTGGATCATGCCCGAAGTAAAAATACGGTAAAAAGGGGTGGAGACTGGAATAAGGTCGATTTCGAAAATGCGATTATTTTTAATCCAGAGAAAAGTGATATGACTTTGGCTTTAGATGAGGCAATCGAACACCTAAAACAAAAACACGAGCGTCAAGCGGAAGTGGTAGAGATGAAGTTTTTCGGAGGGATGAAAATGCAAGAAATTGCAGATGAGTTGGGTGTTTCTATCAAAACTGTTGAGGTAGATTGGACAGTAGCCAAGCAATGGATCAGAATGTTTTTAACCAAAGAAATATAGATGAGTGATAACTTACATGAAAAAGCAACGTCGTTGTTTGGACAGGTGATTGATCTCTCAGAAGCTGAAGGTAGGGCATTTATAGAAAAGGAAACAGAGGAAGATAGTGAGTTGAGAGAGTATACTTTAAAACTGTATCTCTCTTTTTTGAAGGAACAGGAAAACTTTAGTGATAATGAACCTCAAAAGGAAGAAGTCACAAAAAAAGAAATTGCTCCTTTTAATGATGTAGCACAGAAAAGTCTTAATCTATCAGAAAAGATTAAGAAAGTTCCTAAAAAGAAAAACACCATAATTGTAGTTATTCTTTTACTGTTTATTTCTTCATTTTATGTTTATGCTACTTATATCCGTAATCAGCTTAAAGAGATGGAGGTCAATGAGCACATTGCCATTTTAAAAGCGAATAAAACAATTCTGAATCAATGGGTGGAGAATCAGAAAATGAAGGTAAAAGATATTGCTTCTTCTCCACTAGTCCAGAATGCTACACTACAACTCAATTCACTTTACAATAAAGATGGTAATGATTTTTATAAAATTGATACAGTCACTCTTCATTCTATCACAGAAAAATTAAGTCGCTTAAGTAAAAGTGAGAATATATTAGGCATTGGGATCATTCATAAAAGTAGTCCGATGACATTGATAAGTACTGGATTATTGGATGAAAAATCTCATTTATCATTATTCAATGGAAAATTTTTAGCCGAAGGAGCTTATCCCGTTTATATGAAAGTGATTGATGGAAATACTGTTTTTTTTCCACCAATTGAATTAGATAAACAGGTCTATTATGAGCATCAGCTTCAAAGTGAATACGTGTCAGAGTGTCATTTTGCGACACCCATTATCATTGATGATCAAATAGAGGGTGTTTTTAATATGAGTCTTGTTTCCAAGAAAACTTTCGGAAAGTTGTTTAGAAGTACAATTCATGGCAATTCTTCAGAAGTATATGCAGTCAATAAAAAAGGGCAGATGTTGACAACAAGCCGTTTCCTAAAAGACCTTCAGCAATCAGAAACCCTAGATTTCGACACCACAAAATCAAGCATTTTAAATATTGAATTGAAAGTGCCGAATGAAAATGAAAGTACGGCATTGTATAAAATCATCCATCAAGACTTGAACTCTTCTTCACCAAAGTTTAGTGGTACTCTAACAGAACCTTATATCAATTATTTGGGTAATGAAGTGATTGGAGCTTGGGTTTGGTTTCCAGCATATCAGATTGGTTTGATTCACGAACAGAATTACAGTGAATTCAACCGTTCCATTTATCTTTTCGATTCTACTTTCTTACTTATCGTTTTTATAGCAGTCATCCTTGGTGTGATTGTTATTCGAAGTAACTTCAAATTAGATATCCTTAGAAAAAAATACACTGAACTACAGGAATTAGGGCAGTATCAATTAATAGAAAAAATAGGCGAAGGAGGCTTTGGAAAGGTGTATAAAGGAGAGCATCGTTTATTGAAAAAGCCTGTAGCGATTAAGTTGTTGAAGAAGGAATTAAATGGAACAGATGCCTTAGATCGCTTTAAAAAGGAAGTGATGGTGATGGCCTCATTAGATCATCCTAATACCGTAAAAGTATATGATTATGGTACTAGTGATGATGGACAGTTCTATTATGTAATGGAATATCTAAATGGTATTTCTGTAGAAAGTATGCTTGGAAATAAGCATGCGATCTCGATTAATAGAGGAATTCATATTCTGTTAAAAGTCTGTAGAAGTTTAGAAGAAGCACACCTCAAAGGGTTATTGCATAGAGATATCAAACCTGCCAATATAATGATTTGCAATCAAGGAGGTGCTTATGATATCGTAAAACTATTGGATTTTGGTCTAGTAAAAGAAATGAACACAAAAGTGAGTCAACAGACTAAAATCAATAGAATTGGAGGTACCCCAATGTTTATGGCTCCGGAACGGTTGCACGATCCTTTTAATGCTGATACAAGGCAAGATATTTATGCAATTGGAGCTGTAGGATTGTATATGTTTAGCGGTAAATATATTGTGGAATTAATTTCACAGAAGATGTTGATGGGACAAGACTCTATTGATAACCTGCTGACCGAAGATATTTTCAAAGACATTTCACTTCCTCCAAAACTGATTCAATTGCTATTCAGTTGTATTAGTTTCAATGTGGAAGAACGGCCAAAAGATATACGAAGTTTGATTGAAGCATTAGAAGTTTTAGGTCAGGAATATCCATGGTCAGAAAAGCAAGCCAAGGAATGGTGGAAAGAGTTTGATCAATATTCTTATACATAACAAAAGAGCCAATAAGCATCTACTTATTGGCTCTAACTTTAGAATTATGTAGTATTTAATATATAATAGAGGTAATTCAATTTCTTCTAATTTTCATTTCATACTAAATTTTTTTTAGTGCTTGCATTCTTTCAAATTCATCAAATGACTTCCTATCAACACAAATGACATAGTATAAGAAACAATACTTAGCCAAGTAGGTTCAAAACCGAAATATTTAGAAATCATACTTAAACTATAGATAAGGTAACTACCCCACATGATGTTATTTCTAGTTTCTTTTGAACCACATTTTCTTGTAGAAAAGTAAACAGCAATACCACTAACCACAATCATGGAGAGATCAATTATACCCCAAATATCTAATTGATGAATGTGATCATGATGATGATGTGAAGAATGTGAAATCACAGAGCTTCCTATCATAATACCCGATGTAATAATACAATGCACCAAGCATACAAATGATCCAGTAATTCCTATCTGATCTGTATATTTTATAAATCTTTTTTGTAGTAAATCCATAGCAATTTTATTGTAAGATGAATAATTGAGTAATTAACTCCTTTCATAATCAGATGCGTTAGAATTACTAAATCCCCTATATAAAGAGGAAAATACCTTGTGATTAGACTGTTTAATAGGTGTATTCGATCTTTAGTGTTAAAAAAGGTTAAACATATAGAGGTTTTATTATGCTCTACCGCCTATGTGAGTGAAAACAAAATAAATGCGAAACAAAAAAAATTAATACTATGACAACGCAAAACGAAAGCTACAACGCTGATATCGATCCAGTAGAACAATTTGCAAGAGGTGTAAAACCAAATGTTGAATTTTATGAAAAAGTAAGAGCTACAAAAACAGAGAATACAAGAACTCTTGTTTACGAAGATGTTTTAGAGAAACATACTGGTAACTCTTTTTATGCAAAAGCGGGTCAGGTAATCAGAATTGAGCAACGTCCTCACCAACATAATGGTAGAACACAAATTGCGGATATACTATTCTTCACTCCTGACTTAGAGCAATGGTCAGATCACTTAAGCACTACAGCAGTAGCAGGCTTCTCTCCTTCAATTTACGGTTCTCTTTGGACACAAAGTAAGTATATGGAAAAGATCGTGACATTAGTTGAAGATGAGTATCCTTACGAATTATTAGAAGATCTTGACAATGGAATGAAAGTACAGCACATGTTCTTCGCTGCACATTGTTCAAAAGAATACAATATGTGTGCATATGGAAATGAAGCAGTTCATATGAATAGCTGTCATGAAAATTTCATTCAAGCATTGAATAGAATTCCCGCTATTGCAGCAATTAAAGATGAGGAGGAAAGAATGAAAAAAGTACAGTTTCTTGCGGATAGAAACGACTTGAATATTTTCCAACCCAATCAAATTATCCCAGATGAAGAGGGTGTAACGAGAGGAAAAATGTTCTTGTCTCCTTCTGTACCTGACGGAACAGGTTTAGAATTTTATTGTGAAAAAGACTTGTATTTGGTAGCAAGTAATTGTCCTTATGCAGATCAGAATCTTCCATTCCATGAAGCAGACCCTAACCCAATTTACATTCAGGTTTACGAGACTGATATAAAACCACATAGTGAAGATCACTTAGGCATGGTAAAAGGTGATGAATGGGAACAATTAGTCTACAACAAATTCAAAACAGGTGAAAAAGATATTTCTGTGAGAACGCCCGAAAGCTTTAATAACGCCTAGATATTTGCCATTTCACGGAAGTCTTCTTCTGAGGGCTTCCCTCTTTCAATCCATTAAAAATATAAATAGATATGAATACTTCAATCAAAAGTAAAATAGGTTTAGGAATAATCGTATTAGGCGTAATATGTCCTGTATTTGGTCTCATTGTACCTTTCTTGGGATTAAGTAAGGCTGTTACAGCTACATTAATTACATTTTTTGTAGTAGGAGGACCCGAAATTTTTCTATTAATAGGAGGTCTTTTAGCCGGTAAAGAAGGTGTTCAAATTGTAAAGAAGAAGATAAAAAGAATTTTTGGATTACCAGAAGAAGATTATCCTGCTACTTCATCACAATATAGAATTGGAGTGATATGTATGATCGCTTGGTTTTTCATTACAGTTGTTCCAGGCTATTTCCCAAGACTATTTGAGATGCCTTTCATAAGAGATAATCTTCTTTACCTTTCAATAGGAACAGATCTACTTTTGATTTTAGGAGTATTTGTATTTGGAGGTCATCAAATGATGACAAAAATTGGAGATATATTGAGATGGCAATCTTGGGTATTGCCCGAAAAGAAGAACTAAAAGTTCTAATATTGAGTGAGATATATATTAAGAGTGCTTCGTCTTTTGATAAGGCACTCTTTAATTACACTTAAAGTCTAAGAACAAAAACAGTCAACCTGATTTAGGTAAATACATAAAGGGTATCTTTCCTCTTCATTCAAAATGCTATTTTTTCGAATAATTACTCTGACTTCTAATACGTTGTCCTAAAGTCTTAAGAATCCCTTGCATCAAACTTCTTCTATACCCCATCAGAGCAAGGAAATCATCCTGCTCAATAGTCATCAATACAGAATCTTTGGTAGTAGTAGCAGAAAGTGATCGTGGAGAAGAATCCAATAAACTGAGGTCACCGAAAAGGTCTCGATTCATTAAGTTGTTAAAAGTGAATCCACCATCATGTAATTTTACCTCTCCTTCATAGATAATATACATTTCTCTACTCTCCTCTCCTTTCCTAAAAATAGTGGTATCTCTAGGAAGTCTGACCTCATGCATAATACTTGCAATGTCTACTAAAATGTGCTCAGGAATTTCTCTGAACAATGTAGTTGAACGTAATAAAATTACTTTTTCAAGTTCTAATAATGGTTTTGTCCCTTCGTTTAATATGCCCATAAGCCAATCTTTTCTTTCTTTAGAAACCAGCTCATCTAAAGATTTTGATACTGGTAAATCTTGATAATCTTCTATTCTTTTTAAGCTGATTAAAGCGGGTTCAATCAGTTTGATATCGTCTTTATTTAATATCTGACCGATGTATTTCATCAGACTTGGAGACATTGAATCACGAATACTAATTAATGCTGTAATTTTTGTCCAAGTGGTAAATAAAGGTCGGTTAAAACTATAAGGTCTGATAATCCCTAAGGTAATACTCAATGGATCAACAAGGTTTGCGGAGTAATAGTCGCCTAGTTTTTGCATTTTCATTTCTAGGCTATAATATCCCAAAACAATAATCAGTTTTTGGTAGATCGAGGAAGGCAGGGTTTTCCAAAGGTTTTTTTCAATCTCTGCATTTCTTAATATCATTTCTTGTTCAGTATATTCAAAAAGACGCTTACTGAAAGAAGTGGCTTTAAACAGTTGATCTCCTTTACCTGCGATCATAAACTCTTGGATTGTTCTAATTCCTTCTTCGAGTAATTCTAGCTCATCTTCTAAGGCTTTAGATAGCATTGTGCGTGAAGGCTTTTCGTGTCTTAAAACGACTATAGCATTACAAAGCCAATAGTAATTTTGAAAGAAACGTTCTAAATGTTTATTCAATACCTGGAAATCCGTTTCTGTTTTAGGTCTATACTTTAATCTTTTGAGTGCATTGTAGGCAGCCATTCTCATAAATGGCCAAGGGTAATCTACCAATTGCCATAAGATTTCATAGGATTTAGGTGTATCAATCTTACCCATTACTTTACATAATGTGATCAGATAGACATCTTCTCTCCTTTTATTGACAAATAATTCGTTTTCAATAATATCCAGACAGTCTTCCCCATATTGAATTAATGTTCTCAGTACGGTATCATTAAACTTATTTTCTTTCAGAAGATTAATCAATAATGGAATATGAATAGGGCTTTTTACTATTCCCGCTATTTTTATTCCTTCCTTAATTAATAAATCATCCCCACCAATAATTGCATCAAAAATGTAAGGCTCGCTTTCTGAAGGAGATACTTTTGCTAAGATTTTTAAAGCAAATAACTGTTGTTTTGGGTTCTCTGATTTCAGCGTGTTTTTAATATAATTGAGTGCTATTGTTCGCTGTTCCTCAGATTCTGAGGACAAAAGTCCATATAATGCACCTTTTCTGATTTCCTTATTATCATCATCAATCCAGTCAATGACTTCTTTAATAAATGTTGGATCACTTTTACAAGTGCTGATAATAGCTTTTTTTCTTACCCTAGGATCAGGATCTTTTAGAGCTAATGTTTTTATAGCTTCTTCAATCTTAGGCGTTTTGATCTCTTCATTAAAAGTAATAGAAAAATACCTTACCACTTCCTCTGGATGACGAAGCATATGTAAAAGTACCGTCTCATTCTTTTTAGGATTGATCATGGTATTTGCTTCCAATGCATAGATAACATCCTCAGGTCTATGAGAAATCAACTTATTCACCAAAAGACGATTGACCTCTTGATCGTGTGTTGCAATTTCATAACTTTCAATATCCCTTAATAAAAATGCACGTCGGATGATAACTCTGTAATCTCTAGAAACAATTTTGGCACAAAGCCACCAAGCTAGCAAAAAGCTAATAGTTAGCCATACAATAACAGGACCTTCTCTGGAAGGGGTGTCAGCATCGACAATCCATAAGAAAAAGCCTGATAGAATTAAACCTAAGGAACCAAAAAAGCCTCTTAAAATACCAAAAGTAAAACCTCTATGTTTTTTCTGAATTGGTCTTAACAAGGAAGGAGTCACTGTTGTTAAGATAATATTTCTAGTAATGATAAACACAATGGCCACCAAAGTAAGCATGATGGGTATTTGTGGTGGACTAAACCTTAAAACGAGGTAAGTGAGCACCACTACACATAGCAGAATAAGAGGTGGTATGGTCAGTAATTTTTTGATACCTATATCTTGAAGCTTTCTTGAAGAAAAGAAAGGTGTGATTGTAGCCACAATAGCATAGGAGATGATTAATAATAATGCTAGAGCAATTAATCCTTTTTGAGGTGTAAAGAGCGATACTCTTAAGTCTATCATAAAGAAAAACTCTACAATCCCCCAGACACAAGCCATACAAACTGTCAATAAACCTAACTTTAAGACATAAGGGTTGGAGATACCAAATGCCCAAAAACTATCAGGAGTAAATTTCCTTGAAGGTCGAGTTACTTTATCATGATACTCTTCCAGCTGATCATCAATGTTACTATTTTTTAGTGATTGCCAAAGCCCCCACCCAGATAAAAGGTAAAGTGGAATAGACCAAAAAGCCATTGCAGATAAACTGAATAAATTAGATCCAACCAAAACTATAATAAAACCGGTGAGCTTGGCAAACACTTTAAATGATTTAGCTTGTTCAAGTACCTTTCTTCTTTCAGGTGTGTTGGAATAATTTTCGATAATAGTCCAGTAAGTACAATCTTCGAAGAAAATTAGAAGTTTGATTCCTATAATTAATCCTTGTATGACGAGGTAACCATTTTCGCTTAAACTTAAATACCAAATAAAAACACCAATCAAAACTTTTATTAAACTATAAGTGGCATTAAGGTGTTCTACTCGAAAACGGCGTTCGAGATAAGCTAAAAGCCTTGCTAATAAGAGGATAATGATTCCACTGAACATGAAAGCATAAGGCAAATTATCAATTGCTCTTTCCTGAAATAATGTAGTATAAACGATTGAAAATATAATAGCTAAACCAGCTCCTTCTGTCACAAAAAAGAGGTTCACCCAATTGGGGTTTTCCTTTCTCAATAATTGATAGAGTTTGCTAAAGATATTGTTCTTCGGGAGGTAATAATAAAGTTTAGAAGCAATTGAATTCATTTCTTATAATTCAGTTATCACTTGTGAAAAAATGCTTCTGATGAAAACATCTAATCATGTTTTAATTTGAAGTGTTTTTGCTTTCAAAAGATAGTAGAAAAAAAAAGCCGAAGCAATTAAAAAATTACTTCGGCTTTTCAGTTATATATTAAATCTTCTTACTTGTTCATTGAGATCAAGAATTCTTCATTTGTTCTTGTTCCTCTCATGTTACTTTGTAAGAATTCCATTGCTTCTGTCGACTTCATATCAGACATCATTCTACGCATAATCCATACACGTTGTAATGTATCTTTGTCCATCAATAAATCTTCTCGACGAGTACCTGACATAGGAATATCGATAGCAGGATAAATACGCTTGTTTGCCAATTTTCTATCCAACTGAAGTTCCATGTTACCAGTACCTTTGAATTCCTCAAAGATTACCTCATCCATCTTCGATCCAGTATCAATCAATGCAGTTGAGATGATCGTTAAAGAACCACCATTTTCAACATTTCTTGCTGCACCAAAGAATTTCTTAGGCTTATGTAGTGCATTTGCATCCACACCACCAGAAAGGATCTTTCCAGATGAAGGTGTAACAGTGTTATATGCACGAGCTAAACGAGTAATTGAGTCTAAAAGAATGACTACATCGTGAGAACATTCTACCATTCTTTTTGCTTTCTCCAATACTAATGAAGAAACCTTAACGTGCTTATCAGCAGTCTCATCGAATGTAGATGCAATTACTTCAGCGTTTACACTACGTTGCATATCTGTCACCTCTTCCGGACGTTCATCGATCAGTAAGATGATCAAATAGCATTCAGGGTGATTTTGTGCAATAGCGTTGGCCACTTCTTTCAATAGCACTGTTTTACCAGTTTTCGGTTGTGCTACGATCATACCACGTTGACCTTTACCAATTGGAGCAAACAAATCCAACACACGAGTAGAGTAGATTTGTGGCTTTGTAGAAAGGTGTAACTGATCTTGTGGGAAAAGTGGTGTTAAATATTCAAATGGAATACGATCACGAATTTCTTCTGTCGTTTTTCCGTTTACAGTATCAACTCTTAGTAAAGCAAAATACTTTTCACCATCCTTTGGAGGTCTTACATTACCTCTTACAGTATCACCCGTTTTCAAACCAAATAATTTGATTTGAGAAGGAGAAACATAGACATCATCAGGACTGGCTAAGTAGTTATAATCAGAAGATCTTAAGAATCCAAAACCATCAGACATGATTTCTAGAACACCTTCACTACTGATTACACCATCAAAATCCTTTACAGAAATTTTCTGTACAGGTTTTGGAGGTTCAGTAGCCTTTTGCTCAATGGCTTTATTTCTTTCCTGTTGAAGTGTAGGATTTTTCTCATCCGATTCGTCATCTAAGAACATATCGAAATCAGGCATATCATCTAAAGGATCAATACCTAAATCTATTTCTTCCCAAGACATAATATCATCATGAGTAATTGGCTTTGGAGTGTTAGATTGACCAGGGTTACTTTTTTGACCTTTAGCTTTCTTTGGATCTTGATTTTTACCTCTCTGATTAGTGTTCCCTTTCTTAACATTTTCTCTTTTCACCCTTTCTCTTGGTGCTGCAGAACGTTTGTTTAATCGGGCTTTATCAGATCTGTTTTCTGGTTTCTTTGTTTGATTAACGGGCTTTTCGCTCTCTGGTTGAGGAGCATTTTCTTTATCGTTATCGTTAGAGGCAGTTGGCGTAACTTTCGGAGTTTGCTCTACTTCTTTTGGTGCATCAGCCACAGGTTGTGCACTCTCATTTTTTTCTTGAGCCTTGATTTGATTTTCAATTCTCTCAATGAGTTCTTTCTTACGAAGGTTACTGAAATTTTTCATGCCAAGACTTTCTGCAATATCTTTCAACTCAGATAGCAGTTTAGCCTCTAGTAGCTTTCTTGTATACATAAAAATAATGATGACAGTGTTTCAGACTGTCGCTATAATGAAATACTTTATGAAGAAACTTAATTTATATTATTAAGATTGTGTGTGAGATAGAAGCTATCTACATCGTAGTCACCTTACCGGAAGGAAATAGGCTTTGTCGTGACTTTCTATATTATAAGCAAATCTAAGTTATCCTGTTTAATTTCACAACTGAAATGATAAGATTGCTTTAATTTCTAATCAATTTTTCAATAACATCCCCAAAATAAGCACCATATTCAGGTCCTACCCAGTTCATTTCTCTGATTTCATAGCTCTGTAATGAGTCATAATAAGCATCACAAGTAATGTAACCAACATAATTTCCATTAAAGCTAGATAGCATGAAATGTTTATTATGTTCTTTTGCTAACGAGTCAAATTTATAATCCAATGCAATCTCTCCTGAAAAATCAGAGGGAGTACCAAACCAATCTATATCTCCTAACTTGAAATAGGTAATATCGCCTTCCAGTCCTCCAGAAGCCATTTTAAATACCCAATCTCGAACTTTTAGATTTTCTTCAATTCTTACTTGAGAGGGTCTGAAATTAATGGGAACCTTATGAACACTAGCGTCTACAATATAATCAACGGTGGTATCATCCCATTTTTTTAATATAGAATCAGATAGTGCTTGCCCCATGTGCTTGATCATTTCAAAGTCTCGTTCTCCATGCGGGCTATTAGGGCCATGACTTGCTACCATTCCTGCACAATACATTGCAAAGTCAATGGATGGCTGTTTTTCTAAATAATCGATAAACTCACCTGGATAATCTCTTGAATAGACCCAGAAGTCCATATTTAAACAAGTGGCATGGGCATTATAAGTGGTGATAATTGCTCTTTTTCCATCTGTTCTGCTGATTTTAATAGCACGGATAGAGTTTTCTTTACGTCCTCCATCTACAATTCTATTTCTTACCCAATCAGGTGATTCGGTTTGTATAAAACCAATTCCTCCTTTCGATTTTGTATTACGAGCTTTTTTTATGGCATTAAACGAAGCTTCTGTTATCTTTTGAGTTGCTGCTTCAGAATATTTACCCATCGATAGGCTTCCCAATGCTGAAGGATCAAATCCACCCATACCGTTGTGTGTATGTATTGCAGAGAAAAGGACCTGATCTGTAGTAAGGCCAATAGTTGGTAATAGTTTTTCCAAACGCTTTCTTACTTCAATAGGGAAAATCATCAGGTCTAATGTAAGAACAAAAGACTCTCTTACTCCATCGTCAAAGGCAAAGGCTCTAGCATACAGAGAATCCCTTACTGCTGTATATACAGTTCTGAAACCATAACCGGCTACAGGTAATACGACATTTTTAGGAATAATGGATTGAGCTGCCCACCCTACAAGAAGAGTATCTTGTGTAGAAACTTCTTTGTGTATTGCAGATATAATATTATCTGTATTGATAATGGTGTTTTTATATTCTGCAGTGGAATGTAATGGCGTTCTGTCTATCCTGCCTATTAAAAAGGAAATGAATATTAAAAAGCCGAGAAGAAAAAAACTAATTTTTTTTTTCAAGAATACGGGAGTTTTAAGTCTATAAATAGTAACGTCATAAAAATACAGAATCCCTTTTTACTAATACTAATTTTGTCTTTAAAAGTTTTACTATTGTATTAACAGTATACACTTGCTCTTTTTGTGTGTTAATTGTAGTGGTTTTCAGAAAAAAGTCATTTATCTTTAGTAGTGTTAACATTTGTAATAACTCATTTTTTAATCATGAAAACACTTTTTCTTAAAGCATTTATGCTATCAAGTCTAATCGCATTATTGCAAAGCTGCTACCCAGGTGGGGCTGAATATACAAGCGATTTAGATATTGCGATCTCACGATACGACTCAGTAGAAAGTCTGAGAGCATATCGTACCTATTATTTAGTAGAAGATTCTATTGCTGTTACTTCAAACACCAAAGATACTTTAACTTTAGTACAACAGTTAGCTGTTCTTGCTAATGTAGATACTCAGCTTCAAGGCATTTTGGAGTTGGAAAAAGTAACAAAGAGTGAATTGGAGTCTGGGACAAAAGTACCGGATCTTTTCATTCAGCTTTCACAAATTGCAGTACAGCAATCAGGATTTGTATGGCAACCACCCTATTATCCAGGTTATCCAGGTTGGGGATACCCAGGTTGGGGATATCCAGGATATCCGTGGTATGGTGGAGGATATTCTTATTATTCTTATAGTAATGGAACCATCCTTCTTGACTTTATTGATGTAGAGCAAACAACAAAAGAAAATGAAGGGATTGGAAATGATGAGGTACCAGTCCTTATATTAGGATGGCAAGGAGCTTTAAATGGCGTTCTTTCAAGAGCGAATAGCGTACCTTTGATCAATGAGGGTGTTGATGTTTTATTTGATCAATACAATACAGCTAAAGCAGGCACCGAATAATTCAAAGTCAACCTCCAATCTATTCATAAAGAACTTAAATCATGAAAAAATATATTATAACTCTCTTGTTGGGATTGACAGGATTTTATGCTTCTGCTCAACAATCAGATTTCATTTTAACCTATCAAATGGCTTTGCCTTTAGGGAATACAAGCGATTACATTAGTACCTTTAGTGGTAGAGGTGTTGGCTTGGAATGGAAGAAGCATTTGCTCACTACTCCTGTATCTTTTGGCTTTTCAGTAAACTGGAATGTTTTATATCAAAAAGTAGATGACCGTTACAATAGCCCAGAGGAAGGAATTGTGGCAGACGGTAAACAATATAGATATCACAATACAGTACCGATTTTACTACATGCTAACTATTATTTTAATGAAGATGGAATCGTTAATCCTTTTGTGGGTGTAGGATTGGGTACTTATTATATAAACCAAAGAACTTCATTTGGCCAATGGGCTTTTATTGAACAAAACTGGCATTTTGGTGTAGCACCAGAGGTAGGTGTTGTTGCAGATGTTAGTTCTTCTTTCAATATGTTGTTTACTATTCGTTATAATCATGCTTTCAAAGCAGGTAATGCGACAGATCATTCTTATTTAGGATTTAATGTAGGCTTTGTTTTCTAATTGAGGAACAATGACTAATTAATTTTCTATTCTAAATTATTGAATATGAGTTTTTAAGGAATATTATTAAGGAAACACTGTAACCTTATTTGTTCCTTTGAGTATTAAAGAGTTATAAAAACGAATTTTAAGCACGATCTACAGTAATGAAAAAATTATTAATAATAGCATCTCTTCTTTTAGGGACATCAATGATGGTTAACGCACAGAATATAGATGCGGAAACAATTAAGTCGGTTATTAAGACGGAAAAAAGAATTTTCTTTATGGAGAATATGGATTTATCTCTAGAAGAAGCAACAAAATTTTGGGAATTATATGATAAGTTTGAGTTAGATAATTCAGAATTATCAAGACAGAAAACTAAATTATTTGAAGACTTGATTAGTGAAACAGATGGTATCACTGATGAAGAAGCATTAAATATGGTAAATGAGCTGATGGTGATTCAACAGAAAAACCTAAAGTTGAAAAAGAAGCATATCAAAATGATGCAAAAGGAGTTATCGCCCAAAACGGTTGCTCGTTTTTATCAATTGAATGAATTGGTAAATAGTTTCTTAAAAACTCAGATATTAAGTGAATTACCTGTAGTACAAAGTAAGAAGTAATCAATTTGCTTTAAAAATAAATTATAGATGAGAAGCCTCAGAATCTTGAAATAGAGAATACTGAGGCTTTTTTATGTAAAAAAATATTACTCCTTATCACTAATTCCTATATTATTTTTGTAAGTAAAATGCTGATAATACGTCAAAGTATTGATACTACTTCAGGTATTTGAAGGGAGTCATTAAAAAAATAATTCGAAACAGTTTAGAATACGTTGGTTGAATATGAATATTTCAAAACAATCCATCATTAAAGAACTAAAATCATGGGGTTTTTTCGTTATTCTCTTGGGAGGACTATATATTACAGGAGCCTTGCCGGAAGTGTCTGCAATGATACAAAGAGGTTTATTAATGACAGGACTTATGAATGCCTCTTCTTCAGAAGGGTATGTTGGGAAGACCGATTACAGTTGGCAACTAGCAAAGTTTGAAACAGATCAAGCTGTGGACTTTGCATCGTTCAAAGGGAAAAAGGTATTTCTAAATGTATGGGCATCATGGTGTCCGCCGTGTATTGCAGAAATGCCAAGCATAGAAAAGTTATACCAACATTTTGAAAAAGATGATAATGTAGTTTTTATTATGCTGAATGTAGATGAAGATAAAGAAAAAGCGGAAAAGTTTCTAAAGAGAAAAGAATACACCTTTCCAGTTTACCGAAGAAGAACTTCTACCCCATCCGTGTTTCAAAGTAACAGCATTCCGTCTACTTATGTTATTAATGAAAAAGGAGAAGTTATTTTTAAACATCAAGGTTTAGCAAACTATTATTCAGATAGTTTTATAAATATGCTAACAATACAATGACATTTCTTAAGTTATTTAGTATTGTTGATAAAACTTATGCCAATAAGAGTATGACTTTAGTAACTTTTGTCTATATTTGCAAGTTGCATGTAAAATATATTATTTGCATCGGGCAAAATAGTCTATTTACTTGCAATAATTTACATTTTGGCGCCTCTGTTTAGGATGGTACGAGATACCGTATAAGCAGATAGTTTTTGAAACTTAAAAAAGAATACCACCTTGGCAACATTCAAGAACGGTAGAAAGAATTTTGCATCAGCAAAAAGAGTACTGGGCTACCCAGACTTCTTAGATGTACAGTTTAAGTCTTTCCACAATTTCTTCCAAATCGACACTCCACCGGAACTACGTGAAGACGAAGGTCTTTACAAAGTATTCATGGAGAATTTCCCAATTACAGATTCTCGTGAGAACTTTAATTTGGAATTTATTGATTATACAATTGATCCTCCTAAATACACTGTTGATGAGTGTGTAGAAAGAGGTTTGACTTTTAGTGTACCTTTAAAAGCTAAGTTAAAGCTTTCTTGTAGCGACGAAGATAACGAGGATTTTGAAACCATCGAACAAGATGTGTTCTTAGGAAACATTCCTTACATGACTCCTCGTGGATCGTTTGTAGTTAATGGTGCAGAACGTGTAATCGTTTCTCAGTTACACAGATCTCCAGGTGTGTTCTTTGCTCAATCAAAACACACTAACGGTACTAAACTTTACTCAGCGAGAGTAATTCCTTTCAAAGGATCATGGATCGAATTTGCAACAGACGTTAACAACGTGATGTATGCTTATATCGACCGTAAAAAGAAATTCCCAGTGACGATGCTTCTTCGTTCGATCGGTTATGGATCAGACAAAGACATCTTAGATCTATTTGAACTTTCTGAGGAAATCGAGGTAAATAAAACAAACCTTGCTCAGTTAGAGAATAGAACATTGGCTGCTCGTGTTCTTAAAACATGGACAGAAGACTTCGTAGATGAGGATACAGGTGAGGTAGTTTCTATCGACCGTAACGATGTTATCTTGGAGCGTGATCATATCATCTCTGAGGAAGATCTTGAATTGATCGAAGACGCAGGTGTTAACTCTGTGATCGTTCATAGAAAAGATATCAACATCAACGATTTCCGTATCATCTTCGATACATTAGCAAAAGATAATTCAAACTCAGAGAAGGAAGCGGTACACCAAATCTACCGTCAACTTCGTAACACTGAGGCTCCTGATGATCAGACTGCACGTGATATTATCAACAACTTGTTCTTCTCAGACAAACGTTACGATTTAGGTGAAGTAGGTCGTTACAAACTTAACCGTAAGTTACAGTCGGAGACAGGCATGGAAGTGCGCGTACTGACTAAAGAAGATATTGTCAAAATCATCAAGCACTTGATCCACTTGATCAACTCTAAAACAGTAGTTGATGATATTGACCACTTGTCAAACCGTCGTATCCGTACGGTGGGTGAGCAACTTTACTCTCAATTCGGAGTAGGTTTAGCTCGTATGGCACGTACTATTAAAGAGCGTATGAACGTTCGTGATAACGAAGACTTTAAGCCAGTTGACTTGGTAAATGCTCGTACGTTATCATCAGTGATTAACTCGTTCTTCGGTACCAACCAGCTATCTCAGTTCATGGACCAAACTAACCCTCTTGCAGAGGTAACGCACAAGCGTCGTATCTCAGCATTAGGACCAGGTGGTTTATCAAGAGAGCGTGCAGGTTTCGAGGTTCGTGACGTTCACTATACGCACTACGGTCGTCTTTGTACTATTGAGACACCAGAAGGTCCAAACATTGGTCTGATTTCATCTCTTACGGTATATGCTAAAGTAAACAGCATGGGATTCATTGAGACTCCTTACCGTAAAGTAACAGACGGTGTTGTTGACATTGAAGATGAAAACGTTACTTACATCTCAGCAGAAGAGGAAGATGATAAATTTATCGCTCAAGCTAAGACAGACTTAGATGAGAACAACCGCTTCACTGAAGAGTTTGTAAAAGTACGTTATGAGGGTGACTTCCCGCTTAAAGCGCCAGAAGATATCCAATATATGGACGTTGCTCCAAACCAAATTGTATCGATTGCCGCATCATTGATTCCTTTCTTAGAGCATGATGATGCCAACCGTGCATTGATGGGATCCAACATGCAGCGTCAAGCCGTGCCATTATTGAAGCCTGAGGCTCCAATCGTAGGTACTGGTTTGGAAAGAAACGTAGCAATTGACTCTCGTACTGTAGTTCTTGCAGAGAAAGACGGTGTGGTAGATACAGTTGATGCGAATGGTATTCATATGAGATATGATCTTACAGAGGACGAAAAGTTAGCTACTTTCGAAGACGATGTAAAATCACACAACTTGGTGAAGTTCCGTAGAACGAACCAGGATACTTGTATGAACATGCGTCCTATCGTGAAGAAAGGACAAAGAGTAAAACAAGGTGACGTTCTTTCTGAAGGTTATTCTACTGAAAATGGTGAATTGGCAATTGGTAAAAACTTACTAGTAGCCTTCATGCCTTGGCAGGGATATAACTTTGAGGATGCGATTGTAATCTCAGAGCGTGTAGTACGTAATGACGTTTATACATCACTTCACATTGTTGAACATGAATTAGAAGTGCGTGACACTAAACGTGGTGAGGAAGAATTAACTTCTGAAATCCCTAACGTTGGTGAAGACGCAGTGAAAAACCTTGACGAAAACGGTATTATCCGTGTAGGTTCACGTGTTCGTCCTGGTGATATATTAATTGGTAAGATTACTCCTAAAGGAGAATCAGATCCAACTCCAGAAGAAAAATTATTACGTGCGATCTTCGGTGATAAAGCAGGTGATGTAAAAGATGCATCAATGAAAGCTTCACCATCATTGATCGGTACTGTAATTGACACACGTTTATTCGCTCGTCCTAAGAAGGACAAAGAGATGCGTGCTAAAGCCAAGAAAGAAGTTGAGTTATTGAAAAAGCAATACTCACGCGACTTGAAAGGTTTAGAGAATAAGATGATGTCTAAATTGATTGAATTATTGGACGGTATGACTTGTGAAGGCGTATTCCATAAATTCGGTCAAGAAGTGATGAGCAAAGGAGTTACTTTCTCTGATGCAAACATCGCTGAAAACATCTTCTCTGGAGAGAACCCATTCCGTGATGATTCTAGTTATGCAGTTCCTGAGGAAGTGAACCTAATCGGTGACCTTATCTTAGACAACTGGACGTCTGATGCTCGTATCAACGAATTAGTACGTGCTACTGTGAAGAACTACGTGAATGCTCGTAACGAAGTAACAGGTTACTTCAAGCGTGATAGATTTACACTAGAAGTAGGTGACGAATTACCAACAGGTATCGTGAAGCTTGCTAAAGTTTACATCGCTAAGCGTCGTAAATTGAAAGTAGGTGATAAGATGGCCGGTCGTCACGGTAACAAGGGTGTTGTTGCGAAGATTGTTCCTGAAGAGGATATGCCATTCTTAGAGGACGGTACTCCAATGGATATCTGTTTGAACCCTCTAGGTGTACCTTCACGTATGAACATCGGTCAAATCTATGAAACTGTTCTAGGTTGGGCTGGTTTGAAAATGGGTAGAAAATATGCGACTCCAATCTTTGATGGTGCTTCTGAAGAAGAAGTAGTAGCAGAATTGAAAGAAGCAGGTTTACCTGACTTTGGTCGTGCTCAATTATATGATGGTTTAACAGGTGATCCATTCCACCAAAGAGTTTCTGTTGGTGTGATGTACATGCTGAAACTAGGTCACTTAGTTGATGATAAGATGCACGCCCGTTCTATTGGACCTTACTCGTTGATTACTCAACAGCCATTAGGTGGTAAGGCTCAGTTTGGTGGTCAGCGTTTCGGTGAGATGGAAGTTTGGGCATTAGAGGCATTTGGTGCAGCTAATGTACTTCGTGAAATCTTAACTGTGAAGTCTGATGACGTTCAAGGACGTGCGAAAGCATACGAGGCAATTGTTAAAGGTGACAATATGCCAAATCCAAACGTTCCAGAATCATTCAACGTATTAGTGCACGAACTTCGCGGTTTAGCACTAGAGATTACGCTACAGTAATTCTGGTCTCAACAAGACTAAAAAGCCAAAATGTATATATGAAAAACCTGTGGAGAGCTCTCCATGGGTTTTTTCATATTTTAAACATTTTGATATTGTGTGTGTTTTGTTGAATAGTTACTCCCATCAATTGATCATTTACTGCTTTAGCAATAATACTATCTATTTCTGATGACCTAAAACTTGCATAAAAACGCATTAATCAAGCATGGGTTAATAATTAATGACAGCTATTTATTGAGAAATCATAAGATGATTTATTAAATTGCGTAGCATTTTTGATAAGAAAAATCGGTAAGTCCATGAACTCTATTATTGTATTAATCGTAGAGTACATGAATGTAATGATATAAAATAATTAAATATGAATTTAAAAGATATTGCTTCAGTAGCTGGTAAACCTGGCTTATTTAAGATTGTTAAACCATCACGTACAGGTGTAATTGTAGAATCTTTAGAAGTAAAGCCTAAGAAAACTATTGTGAATGCAAGCCAAAGAATCTCTATTTTGAAAGAGATTTCTATGTATGTAACAGGTGAAGCTGAAGAATCAGTAGCTTTAGAGGAAGTTTTCCAATCGATCAAATCTAAATTTGGTGTAGGTATCTTAACTGATATTGATACAAAAAGTGAAGATGACTTAGAAGATTTTATTACTTCAGTATTACCAAACTGGGATCAAGACCGTATTTACACTTCTGATATTAAAAAATTAGTGACATGGTACAATAAGCTTTCAGAGTTTTACCCTGAAGCTTTAGAAGATACAGAAGAAGAATCAAAAGACGAAGAAGCGTCTGCTGAGTAATAGTCATTCTTTCTATGGAGAGGCTTGAAAATTATGATTTTCAAGCCTCTTTTAGTTTGGGAAAAACTCTTCTAATACATTTTGAAAACCATCTTTTGTCAATGGTTTAGTCATGAATTTTTTGACTGCTGGATGCTTCTCTCCTCTACTCTTATCATCCGGATTTAAGCTTGTTGTGAGCATTACTACAATCGTGTTATCAACAAGTTCAGAAGGCATACTTTCAAACTCATCTAGAAACTCCCAACCATTCATTCTAGGCATATTAATATCTAGAAAGATTAGAAGAGGTTCATCTTCATCAATAATTTGCTTCTTAAGGAAATCAAGACCTTGTTGGGCCAGCATTTTAATTTCAATTTTAGCATCAGTTAGCTTTGATGATTTAATGATCATTTCGTGAAGAAAATTTACAGGTTCATCATCATCTATTAATAATATTTGGTTCAATTTTTCTCGGTTCATTCTTCTTCTGTGTTAATAGTAAAATAAAAAGTACTACCTACTCCAACTTCTGATTCTACCCAGATTTGCCCATGGTGTAGGTCAATAATTTTTTGGCAATGGGCTAGTCCAATTCCTGTACCTTCACCATCACTTTTTGAGGTGAGTCTTTGAAAAATAATAAAGATTTTCTGTCGGAATTTCTCATCTATACCAATCCCATTGTCTTGGATCCCAAACATCCATTCACCGTCTATGTGAGCAGATGAAATTTTGATAAAAGGAGCTTCGGTTGGTTTTCTAAATTTAATAGCATTACTAATCAAGTTTTGGAATAATAGTCTTAACTCAAGCGGATAGCCATAAACGACTGGCAAATCAACATATTCAATGATGGTATTAGTTTCTTCGATGACAACTTGCATATCGTCTTGAACATGGCCCAGGATTTCATTGATGTTTACTCTTTTTAATTCTCTGTTTTTGCCAAGCCTGGAATATTCAAGAAGTCCATGAATAAGCATTGACATCCTTTTGGATGCTTGACCAATATAATAAATAAACTTTTTAGATTCTTTATCTAATTGAGAAAGATCTTGCTCTTGTAGTAAATCAGAAAAACTTGAAATAGTTCTAAGAGGCTCTTGTAGGTCATGGGATGTAATAAAAGCAAACTGTTCAAGCTCTTTGTTTTTTCCTTGTAATACTTTTTGAGCTTTTTCCATCTCTTCTATCCTGATATGATCTAATTGATACATATACATATAGTCCATAATTATCCCTATAAATGGAATAACATATGAAATTGATTTCAAGAAGTGTGCAATGTTAAAATGTTCATCAAAAAGTCTATCTGACCCTACAGCCATATGAATTTGAGTTGCAATTGCTGGAAGCATACTCCACAAAAGTGCCTCAACAAATACTCCTGGATCCTTCCTTTTGAGTGTTGGAATAAGGATTGTAAAAAGAATAACATAAAGGACCAAAGGAATAATATCGTAAGGTCTGCTGATCCAAAAATTAGGGTAATATGTATTCGGTAAGGCAGTTGCAACAGCACAATAGTGGACAATACCGTATGTAATAATAAATACAATAAAACAGATTACCCACATAATATGGTTCTTTCTATACTTAAGAATTACATCGTTATAGTTAATAACAAGGGCGATGCCTAATAATAGTATTGTAGAATTGAATATTCTTGAAAGGGTCCAGGTAAATGGAATAAAGTTATCATTAAAAGCAATAGATTCAATGATATTAGCTGCTGCTAAGGTATGAAAGGCATCCATACATCCTGCAAAGAAGAGTACAATACCTATGATTGGAGCTGTAGTATTACCGGTCATCTTATATTGGATAAAACTTAAAGCAGCAGTTGAAAGGGCGATCGTAACGCCACTCCATTCCAATATGAGATGAACGAAAAAGCCAATATACTCTTCAAAAATAAGAGAGCGAACACTTACATTGTCTAATAATGAATCTTCGATATGATGAATTGAAGGGTTTCCAAAATTAAAAAATGTAAGCTGCATTATAAGGGGAGCTATACTTACAAAAATCGTAGCCCCTATAATTCCTCTTGGTAATTTAGCAATGTACTTGCTGGTTTCTTCTGTTTTTAACATGCAATTAAAGGGCCTCTAAAATTAGTTCAATAAGATACTCATTTTTAAAAAGGGCCCCTACAATCTACTTGCAATTTCTATAGATGTTAAAATCAATTATTTATAAAGTACTTTTTATGTACTAAATTCATGAAACATTACATGCAAAAATGCCGAAATGAACTTTCATTCACTCGGCATTTATATGAATAATTATACTATTCTATTTTTTTCTGGATTGGAAGTATTTATCTATTTCTTCTCTATTAAGAGCATTAAATGTCATCTCTTTACTAAGTCCTCCTTTTTGGCCTACGAGCAATCCGTAATGCATATCGTTGTACCCCTCTACAGCATGAGCATCTGGGTTTAACGATAGTTTTACGCCTTTTTCTAGTGCATAATGTACCCATCTCCAATCAAGATCTAAACGCCATGGACTCGAATTAATTTCAATGACTACACCGTATTCAGCACATGCATCGATGACTGCTTTATGATCGATTGGATAGCCTTCTCTTCGTAATAATAATCTTCCAGTTGGATGACCAAGGATAGTTGTTGCCGGATGTTGAATGGCTTTAATTAAACGTTCTGTTGCCTTTTCCTTTGTCATTGTCAACGGTGAATGAATCGAAGAAACAACAAAATCAAAAGTAGCCAGTACATCATCATCATAATCCAAACTACCATCAGAAAGAATATCAGACTCAATCCCTTTGAAAATTTTAAAAGGAGCTAATTCCTTATTCAATTCATCGATTTCTTGGTGCTGTTGTTCTATTCTTTCTACAGAAAGACCATTGGCATAAAAAGCTGTTTTGGAGTGATCAGAAATCCCTAAGTATTCATACCCTTGCTCTTTCAAATAAACAGCCATTTCTCTCAATGTATTCTGCCCATCAGAATAGTCAGAGTGATTATGTAAAGAACCTTTGAGATCACTATCCTGAACTAGTTCTGGGATTCCATTTTTTACAAAATCTTCATCAAAAAGACCTTCTCTTAGCGGAGCTGGGAAGAAAGGAAGACCTGCTTTTTCATATATTTCTTCTACAGAATTTACTTCTTCTTTTCTCAACACTTCAGCCAAAGACATATTTCCTTCTTTTTGTAATTGAAGGTGCTGAACAGTCGCACTTTTTTGGAAAGATAGTTTGATAAATTCTTCAGAAGAAGTTACGAATATTTCTAACAGACTTTCGTTTTCACCGATTGTACCTCTTAAAGTAAGAGGAATACTCTTTTCAAAATCAATTGAAACATCCTCATATTCCTCTATGACTTCTATAAGGGAAGATGAGCTTTCAGTTGCAATAGTGAACTGGAATGTTTCGACTACTTCTCTATGTAATGACAATGCTCCAGCCGTAGCCACCTGAAGGTTTTTCTTCTGCAGAAAAGCAATAAAGTCATTGGCTACAACTTCTGCTTTTGCATAATGCATTCGTTTACGGTTTTCCTGTAGGAAAAGTACTTGTTGAAGGATTTTAGCTTCAGTTTTAGCAGCAAAACCTTTTAACGTTTGTACTTTATTTTCTTCACAAGCCACCTTTAGTTTCTCTAAAGAATCAATTTCTAATTCTTTCCAGAGTGTAGCAATTTTCTTTGGACCTACACCACTCAATCCCATCATTTCAATGACGCCTTTTGGTGTTTGCTCTTCCAATTCGTCTAATTCCTTGAAAGTACCCGTTTCAAAAAGAGTCGTGAGTTTTTCTGCCATCGTTTTTGATAAACCCACTCCCACGAGACCGTCTTGATCTAAAGAGATTAAAGGTGTACCGGCATTTTCCATGCTTTGAATAGCTGAACTATAGGCTCTTGTTTTAAAAGGGTTGGCACCGTGCAGTTCCATTAATGAAGTCGTTAAACGGAACTTTTTGATTATATCTTTATTTGTCATTGTCTGTATTGAAATTGAGGTTTAAAGTTAAGAAAAAGAGTGATTAATGAAGAATGATAAGCCGATTTATAATAAACTTTAATTCGTCGATAAAAAGCCTTGATTGGTAGATTGTACTTCTTTCAGAATAATGTCAAGACTACATTTGAATAACATTAATCTTAAAGATCAATCATCATGAATAAATCTATTTTTAGACTAAGCATACTAACAGGACTTTTGGCTTTTATGACTTTTAGTTTTACTTCTTGTTCCCAGGAAGATGAAATCATTGAAGAAACGGAGGAAAACCCTGAAGTTCCTGGAAATAATTTGCCTGATATATCAGGATACCCGGTTGTGGGAACGAATCAAACTACCTTTTTTAATAATTCACAAGCCACAACAACACAAGTTGAAGGAGATGATTTTTATGGTCAGAATGCGAACTATTTAGGTAATGTACCTTCTTATACAGACAATAACGATGGCACGGTGACGGATAATGTTACGGGCTTAATGTGGCAGCAGAGCTTTGACCACAATGGAGATGGAACGATTGATGTCAATGATAAACTGACTTACAATGAAATTCTAGCTTTAGTAGAAAATGGTTTCTCTTATGCAGGCTATTCTGATTGGAGAGTACCAACAATCAAAGAGATGTATTCACTGATAATGTACAGTGGAAAAGATATTGCTCCAGAAAGTACTTCAACGTCAAATTTGACACCCTTTATTGATAACAGTACTTTTGAATTTGCTTATGGAGATGTAAGTGCGGGTGAAAGATTGATCGATATGCAATGTGCCACGACCAATGTTTATGTGAGTAAAGAAGTAGAAACATTAGTATTTGGTGTCAACTTCGCAGATGGTCGTATTAAAGGTTATGGAACTAATAATCCTCATGGAAGTGGTGATAAGGCTTTCAATTACTTATTGGTTAGAGGAAATGCTACTTATGGTCAAAATGACTATACTGATAATGGAGATGGAACAGTGACGGATAAAATGACAGGTTTGATGTGGTCAACAGCTGATAATGGAGAAGCAATTTTATGGCAAGATGCTTTGAAATATGCTGAAAACAGTGAGTTGGCAGGTCATACAGATTGGAGATTGCCGGATGCGAAAGAACTGCAGAGTATTGTTGATTATGACCGTTCGCCTGCTACACATAATTCTGCTTCTATTGATCCTGTTTTTGAATGCACAACGATTATCAATGAAAGGGATGAGGAAGATTTCCCTTGGTATTGGTCAAGTACTACCCATGAGTCTATGGCGAATAAAGGAGGAGGTAGTGCTGTTTATGTGGCTTTTGGTAGAAGCTTAGGAAATATGAACGGATGGATCGATATTCATGGTGCAGGTTCTCAAAGAAGTGATCCTAAAACTGGAGATCCCGCAGACTATGAAGAGGGCTTTGGGCCTCAGGGTGATGCAATCAGAATTTATAATTATGTTCGATTAGTAAGAACAGTAGAATAGAGTGTTTTTTGAGGTAAGAGGTAAAAGAGTATTTTCTTTCCTCTTACTCTATTTCACTAAAATACCTTTCTATTTTTACTATGAAATAGCTATTAAATAAAATGCAGAAGCAGGTCAATCAGGTTCCATTTATTCTAACCACCCTGGTGTGGTTACTTTTATTCTCCATGCCTTTGTTGTTTGGGGATTATGAGAACGGAATAAAATGGAATCACATTCAGAAAATTTGGGCAGAGTATGCAGTGTTGTTGATGGTTTATCTTGTCAATCACTTTTACTTTATGCCAAAATTCTTTTTCAAAGATAAAAAGGTCAAGTACTTTATTCTTGTTGGGGTAAGTATTGTCACTTTATCTGTGGTGGTGTATTATCTGCACACCTATTTTGAAAATCAGCGTTTGCCAAGGATGAGACCTAGAGAGCATTTTCCCCCTATACATCCTCCCCATCATGAAATAATTAGACAGAAAGAATTTGTGCCTCCATATGCTAATTTTATTATCCTAAGTATTCTGTTGATTGGGTTTGATTCTAGTCTTTTATTTTTCAGTAAATGGACGAAATCGGAGCAAAATAAATTGAAGGCAGAGAAGGAGAATATCGCTAACAAAATGGCTTTCTTGAAGACCCAGATCAGTCCGCATTTCTTTATGAATACTTTAAATAATATTCATGCATTAATTGATTTTGATAAAGAAAAAGCGCAGGAAGCGATCATTAGTTTATCGCATATGATGGACTATATGCTCTATGATTCGCAATCTTCAAAAAGTTCTCTTTCTGAGGAAATTAATTTTATAAAAGGTTATATCGATTTGATGAAATTACGTTTGATGGATGATTTCGATCTAAAAGTGGAAATTCCTGATGAATTGCCTCAAGTAGAAGTGCCTCCTTTGTTGACGATTTCATTAATAGAAAATGCATTTAAGTATGGCGTAAGTTATAATGAACCTGCTTTTATTCATTTGAAATACGCCATTGAAAATAATCAATTGCATTTCTTTATTTCTAACAGAATACATCAGCATCAGAAGAAAAATAAAGGATCTGGAATTGGATTAGCAAATACAGAAAAAAGACTGGACCTGCTGTTTGGTGATGTTTATTCTTTAGATATTAATCAGGAAAATAACATCTTTACTGTAAACCTAAAAATCCCGTTATGATTAGATGTATTGCCATAGATGATGAACCTTTGGCGTTAAAGCAAATCCAAAGTTATGTGGAGAAGATTCCTTCTTTTCAATTGATAAAAACATTTACGAGTGCCATCAATGCTATTCAATTTTTGAATGAAGAAGAGGTAGACTTGATGTTTGTAGACATCAATATGCCGGATCTTTCAGGGATGGAATTTGTAAAATCATTAACCAACCCTCCGAAAGTGATTTTTACCACAGCTTATAGAGAATATGCGGTAGAAGGTTTTCAAGTGGATGCGGCAGATTATTTGGTGAAGCCTATCTCCTTTCCTGTATTTTCAAAGTCGTTGGAAAAAACGAAATCGAGGTACTTTTCTGAAACAAAACCTATTGAAGAAACTGAATCTACAGTAAAGAAAGAGAGCGATTTCCTGTTTATCAAAACGGATTATAAGATTGTCAGAATAAAGTTTGAGGAGATAAAATACATTGAAGGGATGAAGGATTATATCCGAATACACCTTGTGGAAGGTAAGCCTTTGATGATTTTATTTAGCTTGACGAAAGTAATGGATTTTCTTCCTTCAGAGAACTTTTTGAGAGTGCACCGTTCTTATATCGTTAATCTGAATGAGATTGTGAGTATAAGTAGGAATAGAATTTACTTTGAGGGGGATGTTGTATTGCCGGTGAGTGATCAATATAAGGATAGCTTTCAGGAGTTTATAAATAAGCACTTTTTGAAGTAGTTATTTCCTTGTGATTTTTATAGACCTTTGGTCATGTGGCTTTGCGGGTAGACACATAGGTCAACCCCTACGAGGAGCTGACTAATTTTTCGAATACCTTCGGTAAAAAACGTTTGATTAATACGGCCATTTTTTCTCTTGGCCTGCCGATTACCACTTCACTTTTTCCGTTTGTGACTGCTTTTACAATATCTTGAGCGGCTTTTTCAACCGTAATTCCTTCTTTTCCTTCATCCAAATGCCCTTGTGTTGAACCATCACCCAAAAGAGCATTTTTGGCGAGGTCTGTTTTTACATACCCCGGTAAAATATTGGTAATTTGAAGATTGGGAATGATATTTTCAGCTCTTAAAGAATCAAAGAAACCTAAGAGTGCATGCTTGGAGGAAGAGTAAGCTGTTCTTTCAGGAACACCGAATTTTCCTTGAACACTATTGATAGAAACAATAATAGGGTTTGAGACTTCTCTGAGGTAAGGTAATGAGGCTTTGGTAAGGTACAGTGGACCCCAGAAATTGACTTTAAAAATTTGTTCAAAAGTGTCGTATGAAGTTTCTTCAAAACCGGCTCTTTGACTGATTCCACCAATATGAAATATACAATCAATCTTTTGATAAATGGAATAAGCTTCCTTTGCTTTTTGATGTAAAATTTCTTTATTATCGGCAAGGTCTAGAGGTAAAATACTAACCTCTACTTTAGGGTCAATATTCTTTTTTACTTCCTCTAATTTCTCTTGGTTTCTAGCTGAAAGTATCAGCTTTGGGAATTGCTGACTCAGTAGTAATGTTACCGCTTTTCCAATGCCAGAAGATGCCCCAGTAACCCAACAAACCTTGTTTTTAAACCTCATTTTTTTATCCATGCCCGAAAATACAACCAATATTTAAATTAAAGGAATGTGTAAACAAAAGTTCAAGTTTCAATAGCAGATCGTTTTATTTTGAACTATTGACAAAAAGTAAGACAAAGATCATCTGTTGGAGAAGGTTAGTGGATCTTAATCACTGTTATGAATCAACAGATACTTCGTATATTTGCAAATCAATTTAACTAGATAGAGGAATTCATTATTAACATAAAAATCAAATGTCAGTCCATAAATCAGATATAAAAAAGGTTACTACACATCAATTAGCAGCAATGAAAGAAAGAGGTGAGAAAATATCTATGCTTACCGCTTACGATTATTCTATGGCTAAGATTATTGATGGTGCAGGTATTGATGTTATTTTAGTAGGTGATTCGGCATCCAATGTGATGGCAGGTAACGAAACAACTTTACCAATCACTTTAGATCATATGATTTATCACGCTACTTCTGTAGTCAACGCTGTTGACCGTGCGTTAGTAGTGGTGGACATTCCTTTCGGTAGCTACCAAGGTAGTTCAACTGAAGCATTGCGCTCTGCGATCCGTATCATGAAAGAGTCAGGCGGACATGCTGTAAAAGTTGAAGGCGGAAAGGAAATTGAGGATTCTGTAAAAAGAATTTTATCAGCTGGTATTCCAGTGATGGGACATTTGGGATTAACACCTCAATCTATTTATAAGTTTGGTACGTATACAGTAAGAGCAAAAGAAGAAGCTGAAGCTCAGAAATTAATTGACGATGCCAAGCTGTTAGAAGAATTAGGATGTTTTGCCTTAGTATTAGAAAAAATCCCTTCAGCATTAGCAGAAAGAGTTGCAAAAGAGTTGACTATACCGGTGATTGGTATTGGTGCTGGTTCTGGAGTGGATGGACAAGTATTAGTTGTTCATGATATGCTAGGTATTACACAAGACTTTAAACCACGTTTCTTAAGGAGATATGCCAACATTGGCGGTATGATGACAGAAGCAGTTCAGCATTATATTCAAGATGTAAAATCGGTAGATTTCCCGAACGAAAAAGAACAATACTAATTCATTTTTGAGTTAGTCTAAAATTTCGAAACTATGAAAATCGATCAATCACAAGTCATCTATGAAGACAATCATTTAGTGGTTGTGAATAAAGCTCCAGGTATTCTTGTACAAGGGGATGAAACAGGTGATGAAACTCTTTTAGATATTGTAAAAGAGTATATCAAAGAAAAATACAATAAGCCTGGTGCTGTATTTTTAGCACCCGTTCACCGTTTGGATAGACCTGTAAGTGGTGTTGTTGTTTTTGCCCGTACTTCAAAAGCGGCGGAAAGAATGGCGAAGATCTTTCAAGATCATAAGATTACTAAAAAATATATCGCTCTAGTTGGTAAAAAGCCTCAGTACGATGAGGACACGATGATCAACTGGATGAAGAAAGATCCGAAGAAGAACCGTTCTCATGTTTATCAATCTGAGAAAAAAGGTGGTAAATATGTAGAAACCTATTATCAGTTACTTGGAAGAGTGGGTGATAATTACTGCTTGGAGGTAATTCCTAAAACAGGTCGTTCGCATCAGATCCGTGCACAACTAGGAAACATTGCTTCTCCAATTGTTGGTGATATGAAATATGGTGCTCCAAAAAGAATCATGAAAGGTAAATTGATTTTCCTTCATGCCAGAGAATTGGAATTTGAACACCCAGTGAAAAAAGAGCCTGTACGTTTTACAGCAAAACTGCCTGATCATGATGTGTGGAGAAACTTCACAGAAATGGCAGCAAGTATCTAATAAAAGAAGATACTTATTCACATAATAGTAAAAACCTCTGTGTTTTCAGGATTGGAAATGCAGAGGTTTCTTTATTTTATCAACATTGTTGTTGGTAACCTCTGTTGATAAGTACAATTGTGAATAAGTCTTGTTTTTGTGGATAAAATCAATGATTTAAAATCAAAAAATGGAATGTTAGTAATGTGAATAACTTAATTCACACTCTTGAGTAAATGATTTAAATATTTAATAATCAACCACTTATTGTGTTGGTAAGATTTTGAAAATCTACTTATTCACATTAATGTGAGTTTCTTAAGTGTAGTAAAATCAAAAGAGATCTTATTATTGATTGCTGTTTTTAAGTTTTCAGAAATAGTAGAATGTTGGTAAGATGGCATTCGTGAAATAATAGATATTCACACCTAAAAAACAGAATGTTTTAAAATGAAAAACCCTAAGCTTGTTGAACTTAGGGTATCAATTCTTAATAAAGTGTGAACTCTCTTTTCAATATAATTATAAAATAGAAGTAGGATTACCTCCCACTTTTACTGTTCCACTACCAGAATTTCGAATATATAAGACACCATCACAGTGTACATGTACATTTCCTGAGCCTGAATTTGTTACACTAACATCTTTTGAAATAAGCTGATCAGCATTCAAATCTCCAGAGCCATCCAATTTTGCATTCAATGTATTATTTGTTCCATATAGAGAAATGTCTCCACTCCCGGCTCTTGTTGCAGTCACAGTATTTGTTGAAATTTTTTCAACATTAATATTTCCTGAACCATCAAGTTTTAGATCAATAGTATTGGCAACATGTGAAGCATCTTCAACAACGATATCACCACTACCTGCTATCTTAAGTGCCAATTCATCAGCGTTAAGATTATAAACAACTGCCTTTCCACTCCCATTTACATTTACTCTATTTAAAGTAGCAACGTTAAGATAAAGTTTGAAGTCATAGTTCTTGAAATTCTTTTCAAAGTCAATGATTAAAACGCCATTACTAACATTGTAGGATAAATGATCCATTACTTCTTGTTGCGTCACTACAGTTGCAGATTGATTATCACTTTGATCTATCACAACTTCACCTGCCACGTTTAATTCAATTCCAGTAATTGTTTCTTCGATGTCTAAATCAAATGTCTTCTTGGGTGAACCGGCCACATTTTCAGAGATATTACAACTAGAAAATAAAACAATTGAACTAAGTAGAATTAAAATTAAGTTTCTCATTTTTTATAGTTTATAAAATAATTATGGTTTACATCATGATGACACGTTATAAGGGATTCACCCCTATTGTAAGGTTGAAATTATTTTGAATAATTAGATTACTATCAGATTATCAGTGTATTAATTTCTGTTTTTAAAACGATTTAGGCTGTATATCAGTTTTACATAAAAAGGGGAAATAGTGACAAGAAATGTTTTTTTATAGTATAATTTATCTTGAAATGCAGTGATCAATGAGCATTGTTTTTCTTGTTGAATTTTGAATAATATAAATTTATTTACTTACTTTGAAATACAAAGTACTTTTTATGAAAGAACAAGATTACATCAACGACTTAAAAGAAATCAAGGATATCATGAACCGTTCATCTCGGTTTATCTCCTTGAGTGGCCTCTCTGGAATCAGTGCTGGGATTTGTGCATTAGTAGGAGCATACTTCGCTTATGATATTCTTTATAATATCGGATATGAGAGAAATATTATTAGTGAGAAGAAGATAGATGCCCTTATCATCACCGGTGCAGTAACATTATTGGCGGCGATTGGTTCTGCTTTATATTTTACATTTTCTGAAGCAAAGAAAAACGGTCAGAAACTATGGGACCTTCAAGCAAAAAGGTTATTGATTAATTTGATGATACCATTGGCAACGGGCGGTTTACTGACATTGGCATTGGTGGCAAAAGGATTTATTGGTTTGGCTGCTCCTCTTACTTTGATTTTTTATGGGCTTGCACTCGTGAATGCTAGTAAATATACCATCTCAGAACTACGTGGTCTTGGGATAATTGAAATAATTTTAGGACTTTTGGCGACGCAATTTATTGGATACGGTTTATGGTTCTGGACAATAGGCTTTGGATTCTTGCATATTGCATATGGTCTATACATGTATTTTAATCCTCAAAAGTGAAAGACTTATTAAACAATTTAAATAAAGCATTTGAAAATAAAGTTCGATTGGGAATTATGGCGGCACTTGTTGTAAATGAGTACCTGGATTTTAATTCCCTCAAAGAACTGCTCGGTGTCACAGATGGCAACTTGGCGAGTCACTTGAAGTATTTGGAGAAGAATGAGTTTGTTTCGGTAAGAAAAGAGTTTTTGAACCGTAAACCCAATACCAAATATTCTGCTACCAATGAAGGGAAAGTGGCTTTCCAAAAACATATTAAAGCCATTGAAGATTTACTAAAATAAAAAATTTTAAACTATTACTTTGTATTTCAAAGTACTTTTAAATTATACAATTATGTACAAAAACTTATTTCGAAGAGAAGAAAAAATACTCAAAAGAAGGTTAGATAAAGTGGTACTTCAATTGATGCTGAGGCATTGGCTCTCATTTTAATATAAAAATTTTATTCATTCACTTTGTAATTCAAAGTACTTTTAGAAAACTATGAAAGTAAAAATGATATTGCCAGCATTGGCAGAAGCTGAAAGTCCTTTTTGGAGACCAATCAAATACTCTTTATTTCCACCATTGGGTTTAGCCACTTTAGCTTCTTATCTCTCTTCTGAAGATGAAATTGATCTTCAAGATCAGCATGTAGAAACACTGAATCTTAATGATGAGCCCGACCTTGTAGTCATTCAAGTTTATATTACCAATGCGTATCGCTCCTATAAAATTGCTGATCACTACAGAGCAAAAGGAGCTTATGTGGTACTTGGTGGTTTGCATGTGACTTCTCTTCCTGATGAAGCGGCACCACATGCTGATTCTCTTTTTTTAGGCCCAGGGGAAGAAACTTTTCCTCAATTTCTTAAAGACTTTAAAAATAAAAGACCTCAAAAAAGGTATTTCTCATCCGTTAGAACGCTTGTTGGAGCTCCGCCGATTAGACGGGACTTAATTAAAAGGGAATGTTACCTCGTTCCTAACTCAATTGTAGTGACCAGAGGTTGTCCTCATCATTGCGATTTCTGTTATAAAGACGCCTTTTTTGAAGGAGGAAAAGGCTTTTATACGCAACAAGTGGATGACGCCTTGGCAGAAATTGACCGTTTGCCAGGTAAGCATTTGTACTTTTTGGATGATCACCTTTTAGGTAATGCAAAGTTTGCCACTGAATTATTTGATGGAATGAAAGGAATGAACAGAGTATTCCAAGGAGCAGCCACAATTGATTCCATTTTAAGAGGAAACCTAATAGAAAAAGCAGCGGAAGCTGGTTTAAGAAGCTTATTTGTAGGATTTGAGACCTTTTCCCCAGAAAACTTAAAGCAAAGCAACAAAAAGCAAAACCTACAAAAAGACTATAAGAAAGCAGTTCAAAGACTACATTCTTTAGGAATTATGATCAATGGCAGTTTCGTTTTCGGGCTGGATGACGATGACAAAGATGTGTTTAAAAGAACAGTAGATTGGGGCGTAGAAAACGGAATTACTACTTCTACTTATCATGTTTTGACGCCTTACCCCGGCACTAAACTCTTTAAAGATATGGAAAGCAGTGGCCGTATCATTACTAGAAATTGGGATATGTATGATACCAGAAATGTCGTTTACCAAACCAATAAACTAACGGCTCAGGAATTAAAAGAAGGTTATGATTGGGCGTATAAAGAGTTTTACGCTTGGTCCAATATTCTAAAGGGAAGTCTCAGTCATGATGCACATAAGCACAAACTAAAACATTTGCTGTACAGTGGTGGATGGAAAAAATTTGAACCGCTTTGGAACTTCATCATTAAATCTAGAAATCTCAATAACATGCTTCCACTTCTAGAGTCAATTTTATCAAAAGTGAACTATAAAGAAAACAATGTAATGGAGCTGATTAGACCAAAGCAAAGAAGCATTTCAAGGCGTCCGAAAGTAATTATTAAGGCTTTGAATAAGCAAACAACAGTCTCATAGACTAAAGCATAACACTTTTAAAAACGAGTTAAAAAATTACTCATCAAATATATTTTTATCTAATTATTATGGAACAACAACAAAATCAAAAGCCTCAAAGAAGTTGGGCAAAGAACACAGTAATGGTCAAAGTGGGCATAATTACTATTCTAATGCTGTTATTATTAATACCACTTTCTATGATTGAATCCATTATTTATGAAAGGGAAAATATGAATAGAAAAGCCATTAAAGAGGTGTCTTCAAAATGGTCAAATGAACAGGTGGTGAAAGGGCCAATTCTAACAGTTCCTATATTGATGGAAAGAGAAAATCAAGAGGGAGAAGTGATAGAATACACACAAAATTGGTATCTATTACCTCAGGAATTAAAGATTGATGGAAAGGTGGATCCGAAATCTTTGAACAGAGGCATTTACGATATCATTGTTTATACATCTAATATGGATTTGAAAGGTCAGTTTGATTTAAAATCAATTCCAAGACCTGCTGATTTCAAAGAAATACTATTAGACAAAGCATTTTTAACAGTTGGCATTAATGACTTAAGAGGTATTAAAAATCAAATTAAAGTCAAATGGAATGATACAATTTTAGACATTGAGCCGGGTAGTAAAATCCCTTCATTAGTTGAAAGTGGTGTGACTATACCTGTTGATCTTTCTAAAGATAAGAATTCTAAATATGATTTCAGTTTCAATCTAATCCTTCAAGGAAGCAAGAATCTGTCTTTTATTCCGCTAGGTGCAACAACAGAAGTCAGTATGAATTCAAAATGGGACTCACCAAGTTTTGTCGGCAATTTTCTTCCTGATACTAGAGAAGTGACAGAAGAAGGTTTTTCGGCAAAATGGACCGTATTACAATTGAATCGTAACTTTCCATTGCAGTGGATGGCAGGAGAGTTTAAACAATTCAACAATCTTGATAATACCGCATTTGGTGTGGATTTATTGATTCCAATCAACGATTATCAAACTTCTATGCGTTCTGCTAAATATGGAGCCATGACCATTGCTTTGACCTTTTTGATTTTCTTTTTAGTGGAAGTGATTAATAAAACAAGAATTCACCCTTTACAATATGCCATGGTGGGGATTGCCCTCTGCTTGTTTTATACATTATTGGTATCGATCTCAGAACACAGTTCTTTCAACCTTGCTTTTGGAATTGCTTCTGTAGCTATTGTAAGTATGATTTCATTATACTCCTTGAGTTTATTTAAAAACAAGAAACTGTCATTAATGTTGATGCTGATCTTATTCGGAATTTATACCTTCTTATTTATCACATTACAAATGGTAGATTATGCCTTGTTGATGGGAAGCATTGGATTGACAATAATTTTGGGAGCGACAATGTTCTACACAAGAAAAATCAATTGGTATCAGTTGAATTTATCAACAGCAGGTAGCGTAAGTTAATTTTTGAGAGGATAAAAAGACCAGGCCAAAATAATCAGCCTGGTCTCTGTCATGTTGAACGATTTGAATAAGTATTTGATCTGTTTGTTCTCAGCGTCAATTACTTAATTTAATTGATTGGTTACTTTTTGCGGTATATTGAGAACATCGACCAGAATGAACCCATCTAAACAATTATTGAATTTTGGATCGATATTGAAACCAATAATCTTTCCATTCAATTTGATGTATTGACGGATCAGGACTGGAACTTTGTATTTTTTAGAATCAATTTCCACTAATAATTTGTCTAGTTCATTGATGTTGAAATATTCTTTATTGGTCAACTTATCAATGTATTCCTGTACATTAGAAGTGATTTTATATTTCTTTCTTGGTTTAATAAGGTGAGAAAGTTCGTGGTTGTATAAGAACTTATGTGAGTAATAGATTATAGCATCTTTTGATGCATCAGAATAGTCATTACTAATACTGACCGACCCAAACATATATCTATAATGAGGATTTCTTTTTAGATAAATATTGATCCCCTTCCAAAGAAAAAATAACGGGAAAGCATCTTTTTGCTTTTCTTTAATCACAAAAGATCTACCCAATTCAATTCCTTGTCTTAATATAGGTTTGAAACCTTCTTTATATTTGAAAAGAGTATTAGTATAAAAACCTTTTTTACCTACATATTCCATTATTTCATCGCCTTTACCGATTCTGTAAGAACCGATTATACGACTTTCTTCCCTATCCCAAATGAATAAATGCTGGTAATATTCATCAAAGCGATCAAGATCAATGGAGTGGTTGGTCCCCTCTCCTACATCTCTAAAAGTCTTCTCTCTAAGTCTACCAATCTCAAGAAGGATATAAGGAATCTCTTCAGACGGGCTGATATATACATCATATTGTTTTTGACTGAAAAGTAGTGATGAAGAAGATAAATCTTTGATTTCTCCTTCTAAGACATCTTTTGGAATAGGTTGAAATAATGGTTCGGCCTCAGTTTTTACCTTTTTGTTTGGTTTCAGAAATTTTTGAGATTTTAGTCCTTCCCCTAATAAGTAAGTTTTATTTCTTAAGAAAGAACTGATTTCCTCAATTGTTTCGTGTTTTTGGTATTCTTTAGGTTGTATGGGTTGACCAATTCTGATTTTGATTTTGTGTCCCTTCTTATTTAAAAATTCTTTTGGGATCTGCATCGTTCTTAATGAAGGGTGCACTTTGCCTAACAAGTGGAACATCCAACTGTTCACCCCATGGAAATATATTGGAACGATAGGTACATTTGCATTTTGAATTAAGCGAATAGACGATTTTGTCCAAGGTCTATCTTCTATTCTTTTATTACTATTATAATAAGTAGAAACTTCACCTGCTGGGAAAAGACCAATGGAGTTACCTTCTTCTAATGTTTTCAACACTTTAGAAAAAGCATTTAGTTTCTTTTTACGAAAAGGATCAACACTGATAAACAAATCTTGAAAAGGTTTCATGACCTCCAAAAAATGGTTGGCTGTTACCTTAAAATCAGGTCGTACCTTGTTCATCATCTGAAGTAATAATACCCCATCAAGCAATCCATAAGGATGATTGGAAATACTAATAAATGCTCCTTCTTTAGGTATTTTAGCGAGATCTTCATCACTGACTTCAAAAGAGATATTAAGCATATCCAATGCTTTTTCAATCAATTCAATCCCCTCAAAACGAGATAGTTTAGTGTACATCTCATTCATTGCTGAAAGCCCTAAAGTTTTCATGATAAGCTCAGTGACTAATTTATTAGTACCAAGCTCCTGCATCATTGTTTTAGTTGGTATTATTTCAGTTTGCATAACTTTTATTTCTTTTCGAAAAGGTAGTCACTTCATTTTATCTGAAAGTTATTTTAAGCTTAATTCTATTTTGTTTTTAGGTGAATTAGAAGTTACAACTTCATTTTAGGGTAATAAATAGAGAGTTGTTAGATATTAATCAAATAGTCGTTTTTTTGTACTATTTACTTTACTTTGTTAAGTGCTATCAATCAATGAATTATGAAAAATCATGCTTCAAATATTTAACTTATAAAATCAAAATAGTGATCTGAATTTCCTAAAAATAGCTTTTATAATATTTGATCATGCAAATAGAAGATTTTGTATAAAACCCATATTAATATATTTATGATCAATGTTATCAGTAAGGAGATACCTGTAGCTATGAGATGGTTATAATTATTTCAGAATGAGTAATAATGAAGTACATTGCACCTTTTTAGTACATTTGTGTGAGCAAATTAAAGTAAATTTGCAAATCCAAATATATGTTGAGTCGATCTTTTTGAAAGTGGTGGGTTGATCAAGTTTAATTCAAAAAAATTGACTTTTTCTTTGAGAAATAATGGATTACTGATACTTTGAGGTCATCATACAAAACACCAATAAACACATGAAAACTTTTACTCCCTCTGAGGTAACTACAGCACAAATGCATGGTTACTTGTTAAATGCTATTGCACCTCGTCCAATTGCTTTTGTAAGTACAGTTGATGATGAAGGCAATGTTAATTTGAGTCCTTATAGCTGCTTTAATTTTTTTGGAGCCAACCCTCCTATTTTAGTTTTTTCACCCACAAGAAGAGTGAGAGATAATACCACAAAGCATACTTTGGACAATATTTTGGCAACTAAGGAGTGTGTCGTCAATATTGTGACTTATGATATTGTAGAACAAATGTCACTATCCAGTACCGAATACGATAAAGGCATCAATGAATTTATCAAGTCTGGTTTAACAGAAGTTCCATCAGTAGACGTAACACCACCAAGAGTGAAGGAGTCGCTGGTCCAATTTGAATGTAAACTTCAGCAGGTTATTGCGATGGGAGAAGAAGGTGGAGCAGGAAATTTGGTACTATGTGAGGTGATCAGAATACATGCAAATGAAAGTATACTAGATGAAAAGGGCATGATAGAAGGTTTCAAATTAGATTTAATGGGAAGAATGGGTGGAAACTATTATGTAAGAGCATCAGGAAATGCATTAATGAGTATTGAAAAACCAATTAGAAAAAAAGGAATCGGAATAGATCAGCTTCCCCTTCATATTGTTGAAAGTGAAATATTGACAGGAAACCAATTAGCAAAACTTGCGAATATAGAAGCTATACCATCTATTGAGTCTTTAGAGCATATAGAAATTCCTATGATGGATTCTAGAGAAAATAATCACATTTTGGCGGGTAAATTATTAGATAAAGGAATGGTAGAAGAAGCTTGGAAGGTACTGTTAAACTAAAAAAGAATCCCCTCTTACGGTTTTTACACTGTAAGAGGGGATTCTTCATTATAAAATTTAAGCTTACTTCCAGCCTTCGTTTAAGAAATCATGGAAAGTATCGCCTCTTAAACCTAAACGGATAGTTTCTAAAGGAATTACTTCTTTAGGAGCAATATTACCAAGGTTTACGTTTGTACCGATCAACTTGATAAACCAAACTTGTTGAGCTTTTTGAGGAGCTTCCCAAATAATATTTTCATAAGGGATTTGTGTTAAGATTTCCTCTACTAAACCAGATCTCACCTCACCTGAAGAACGGAACAAACCAACGTTTCCACCTTCACGAGCTTCACCAATAACTTTCCAAGCTCCAGCATCTAATTCTGCACGCATCAATTCGATCCATTTGTATGGAGGAATGATTTTTTCAGCATCTTTAGAACCTACTTCAGAAAGTACTGTTGCTCTTTGAGATAACTTGTTGATGTACTCACATTTTACGTCGTGAGCCATATCCATTGAGCCATCCGATACCTCTGCAAAGTCCAAACCGAATTTGTCCATTACTCTAAGGTAATCTTCGAATTGATTTCTGATTACAAAAGCCTCAAATAATGTACCTCCTAAATAAACGTTGATACCCGCTTCTTTGTAAAGGTTGATTTTATCTTGAAGCTGAGGAGTTACATAAGAAGTAGCCCATCCTAACTTTACTATATCAATGTAATCTCCTGATATAGACAAGACGTCTTCAACTTCACGTAAAGACATACCTTTATCCATTGCCATTGTTAAACCTTTGTTTCTTGGTTTAGCACTTCTTTCAGGAAGATTATTTAAAACGTAATTCATTATCGGACGATTTGAAATAAAAAAAACCGACTTATTATGTCGATACATTTTTAATTGCTTACTAAGTGCATTCAAACATAATACACAATAAGACGAGGCGCAATTTCGTAAAACTGAATCGCTTATAGTGTATATTTATGTTAAAAAAATAAAATATTAATGCTAATTATCAATTAATAGTAAATAGCTCACCAAAATGATTAGATGAAATGTAAAAAAAATCAAATCAAAGATAAAGAACCATGAAAAGTTACTTTTTTCGAAAGCTTTGAATCGCAGATTCTAGTATTTTTTTCACGGTGTTATTCGGAATAAAATCTACTAATTCGGTATGCGCATCATAATTTAGCCTCAATGCGGTTTCAATATGTTTGTAGGCATCTTTTAGCTTTCCAGAAAGCATATAGTAACCCGCTAACCTGTAGTGAATGGAATGATTTTCCTCTAAGTGTTCAAGTGCTCTTTTCAGTACTTTTATTGCTTCCTCAGTTTCATTTTCATTATAATAAACCATTGACCATTCTATCCAAGCCTTAGATCTATGAGGGTTAATTCTACAGCTTTCCTCAAATGCTTCTATACTTGAAACTAAATTTCCCAATGCAGCTTCTGCTAGTGCTAATGAAAACCAATACTCATCATAAAATTTATTCAGCTTTACGGCTTTGCTTAAATAATGCGTAGCTTCTAAGTAATTTCCTAATAGGCGGTGATTTTCTCCAATTCCAAACCAAGCTTCATCATAATTTTCATCGGTTTCGATGGCCTTTTTGAAGTAGCGGATTCCAACATTATAGTCTTTCATCAATTCCGCCGACGCTCCCAAATGACAATATAGCTCTGCTGAAGGTTCATCCGAATGCTGTAAAGCTTCCAAATATCCTCTAAATGCTTCAGCATATCTTTTGAGGTTCATGTAGCAGTGTCCTATTTGCATATGAGCACTCTCAAAAGAGTCATCAATTAAAATAGCATATTCAAATGCCTTAAGAGCATCATCATATTCTTTAATTTGACTGAAATAAACTCCTAGGTTATACCATGCATCTGTATTGTAGGGATCATTGTCAACAAACTTCTGGAGGAAGTCTTGGAGTTCCTTTGTTTGATGAAGCTGTACGCTACAGTCTACTAGCTCGTAGATGGTATTTTCATGCGACATATCGCTTTCAATGGATTTTTTAAAAGCTTCTACAGCCTGCTCAAATTCATTGATGGATTGCAGTGTAATACCAATGTTGTAATATATGTCGGCTGGATTTTCTGCATATGGGAGTGCATTTTCAAAGCTGCTTATGGCTTTGTCAACCTCTCCTACGATCGAATGCAGAGATCCTTTATGAAATAAGACATTGAAGTCTGTAGGTGCAATTTGCAATGCTTCATTAATTGCAGCAAAAGCATTTGTATAATCACCAGAGAAGGCCAAAATCCTTGCTTGGAGTACTTTAATCGTACTTGTAAAAGGATAAACGCTATTGGCTACCTCGCATGCTTTAAGTGCTTTTTTTATATTGAAATTAACAAAGTAGTGTTCAATGATATCTTCAAAGGTACTTAGGTCAAAAAATTCTACTCTTCCCTCCTGTTCCATTAATTCAAATTTTTCTAAAGCACTTTGTATGTTATTTTGACTATCGGGCATCTTGAAGTTTTTAAATAGAAAGTTCTTTACAATATCGTAATAAATATAATGTAAAATTGTTAATAGACTTCTATTTGTGTGAATTGTATTTAATGGATTAAACGACGTATAGCGATCGATATTTCCCTATTGTTTTGAATTAATCCAAAGCATTGTTTCTTCTAAAGAATGGAAATTAATATTCAACTTTTCTACCGCTTTGGTATTTTGATATTGATATGTAGAAAACAACGTATTGATAAGGTCTTTTGTGAGAGCATTTTGTTTATTACTGAAAATAGATAAGATTTTCTTGATGTAATAAATAAACAATACAGTGGATCGAGAGATGCTTTTGACTGGAGGGTTTACATTAAGTTGTTTGCTGATGATAGTTAATGCTTCTTTGAAAGGAAGGTTAGCTGCATTTAAAATAAAGCGTTCTCCAGTAATAGGAAGATTTAGAACGTTAACTACGCCTTGAGAAACATCTCGAACGTCTACAGAAGAAAAAAGTCCGCTAGGGTAAAACTTAACACCTTTTTTGATGTAATTAAGAATAGATAGACTACTGCGTTTGAAATCACCTACTCCAAAAATTACGGAAGGGTTTAAGATAACCATATCTAAACCTTCTCTGAAACCTCTCCAAACTTCTTGTTCCGCATTGTATTTTGAAATAGCATATTGAGACATACCCTTTTCGCCCGTCCATTTAGATGATTCGTTGATATGATCTCCAAACTCTGGAATACCTAGAGCGGCAATTGAACTTATAAAGACAAATTTTTTGATGTTGGATTGTAAAGCAATATTGACAAGATTGGCAGTCCCATCTACATTAACAGCACGTAGTTCTTCTCTTGAGGTATTAAAAGAAACAATGGAAGCAGCATGTACAATGTACTCCACTTCTTGCAGTACTTCGGATAGTTTACTGGGATCTAACAAGTGAACATCTACCCATTCTATCTGATCACTTTCGTTTTTAAGAAAAGATTTATCATTTTGAATGCCGTTCATAGCCATGACTTGAGCACCTTCTTTGAGCAAGGCTTGAATGATATATCCTCCTACAAAACCGGTTCCCCCAGTTACAAAAACTTTTTTCCCTAGTAGTGCCAAACTTTTATCTGTTTCTTTTAAAAAGTTGCAATTTGATTGTTTTTCAGGTTCAAACCTAATGATTTATTATAATAAGATGAATTGAGAACCTTTTTTAACCCTTCTAAATGTTTCGGTTTATGACAGTCAGTTCCTATAAAATCCACTAAATTATCATCAATAAGTCTTTCAGCAATATTTTTTGACTTTGAGGAGTAATACCCTAGTAAAGACAGGGCATTGATTTGAAGCATAGCTCCAATGTCTTTCCATCTTTTGATTTCTTCGTAATCATCAAAAACATAGGAATACCTTTCAGGGTGTGCAATAATAGGTTGGTATCCCTGAGAAATAGCCATGAAGATTGCTTCGTCAATAAATAAACAAGGATTGATAAATGATGTTTCGATTAGTAAGTAGTTTTTACCAAAAGTTAGAAATGGTTTTTTATTTCTTAGGTTTAAAAGAAAGCCATCGTCAAGGTAATATTCAGCTGCAAATTCAATTGTAATATCGATGTTTTCTTTGACTATCTCTTTTTTAACAAGATCAACTTTTTTACCAATTCCCTCAGGTGTATTTTTATAAAAATCACTCATAATATGTGGAGTTGCCACTAAGTGTTTATAACCTAATTGATGAAGCCCTTTGATAATGGCCATTGATTCTTCTAAACTTGAAGCTCCATCATCAAGTTCAGGTAAAAAATGAGCATGCATGTCCATGGTAAGAGCAGGACCTTGAGGAGTGGTAATGACCTCTTTAATTTCTTTTTTATTGGTGGAAAAAAGACGTGAAAACCAACTCATAATAAAAACTTTAAAACAATTGAATAATTACTAACCTATATATAGAACTACGTTTTTTGTGGATTATTTTTTCTTTTTCTTAAAAATTTTCTTCCAGAATGGTTTTGATTTAGCATCAAAGTACGCAGCATCTTCAGGGTTCAAATCAGATTCATAGCCATAGGTATATCCATAGCCAAAACCACCAGCACTGTAAGACATCGTTCCGTATCCATAGCCGTAACCACCGTAACTTCTTCTATCAGGAACGGAATTAAGAATAAGTGAAATATTTTTAAACTTCCCTGATTTATAAAGGTTATCAGCATTATTGATAAAGGATACCTTAGAGTAATCAGCCCTTAGAATATAGATAGGGTGAGTAACATGTTGCATGATAATCATTCCATCTGTTACAAGGCCAATTGGAGGTGAATCCAGAACGATAACATCAAACTCCTTCTTTAAGTTCTCTAAAAACGTTGAAAAGTTTGTGGACATCACCAACTCTGATGGGTTAGGCGGTATAGGACCTGCACTGATATATTTTAGGTTATGTACATTAGTGTCTTGCAAACAATCTTCTATGGTAGTTTGTCCGATTAAAATTGAAGAAGAACCTTTGATATTGTTACCTCCAAAAGCAAGGTGCACTTTCGGTTTTCGAAGGTCTAGGTCAACCATGACAACTTTCTGTTCAGCCATGCCTATGATACCCGCAAGGTTGGAACCGATAAAAGTTTTTCCTTCACCACTTATCGTTGAAGTAACGGAGATAATTTTGTGTTTGCTGTCTTTATCAACATCATTGATCATGAAGTTCAAATTGGTACGAACAGATCTAAACGCCTCACTCATTGTGGATTTTGGATCATTTGATACGACCAACTTGGATACAGCCATTGTTTCTTTGGTATATTCAGGGATTAAGCCAAGAATAGGCATATTTGTTCTCCTTTCCAGGTGTTTTAGTCCGCTGATTTTATCCATTCTTATATAAACAATTAAGATCAGGATAACGGATAAGAAAACACCAACGGCTACACCTACACCATAGATAAACATTATTCTTGGTGCAATAGGAACTTGACTAGCGTTAGGAGAGTTGATGACCGCAGAACTTTCAATTGTACTAGCTTGAGCCATACTAACCTCGATCATTTTATTGGTTAGGAGGTCAAAAATATTCGTATAAATTTCTACTCTTTTTTCAATTTTTTTAAAGTCAGGGTCACCTCCAATATTTTGATAAAAAACATGTTTTAATTTACCAATCTCCCCTTGAAGTTCTACAATATTTTCGGTTAGGAATTCTTCTGCAAACTTAATGGATTCAGCGACTTCAAAACGTAATTTTTTGTATAACTCAAGTTTAGCATTACTTGCAACTGTTTTCTCAGTATATGAGTTTTTTATCCTATTGGCTTGTGCTTCTAGTTGAGCTAACTCACTTAAATTGGCTGCAATATTTCCATCTGTTAGAATTGTTGCATAAGCTTGTATGTAGACTATACTACTATCGGCTTCCAAAAAATGTCTCAACTTTTGATATTTCTTTCGTTCTCCTCTAAGTTCATTGAGAGATTTTTCAAGTTCTTGAATGTTACTTACAATAGGACCTGCATCCATGTATGAGGTAAGGTCTTTATTGTAACTAATCTGTCTTAACTTTCGCTCTTGTAGTGAGAGAGAATCTTTGGTAAGATCAGCTTGTTTATACAGATAATCAAGTGCTCTTTCATACACTAAAGCTTTACTTTCTCTTGATAGCTGACTGTAGGCTAAGTTGATTGCGTGTAGTACTGCAATTGCTTTTTCTCTATTACCAGCAGTAAAGGAAATTTGTATGGTGTTCGCTTTAGGGTTAAATACCTGAACGCTGATATTTCGCCTCAAGAAACCTACTTGTGAAGATCTTGAGTTGATGATGAAGGAGTAATTGTTATTTAATGTTGACTTTGATTTTGCATCAATGACAATACTTGCACCTTCTAAGAATAAAGGTTTTCCAGTGAATCCTTCAACAGTATTTTTTCCTTTGTTATAGGTTAGTTTGTATCGCTTATTGTCTTCAGAGAAATTAAGATAAATTACTTTATTGACTAATGATGGAGTTTTACTTGTAGGGAACGATACAGAAAAAGGTACATTTCTACCAAATAGTTCAGAGTCTCTAATTTCTCCTACAGAATAATAACTCAATTTTAAATCAATTAACGAATCGAGTACTCGATTGTAAGTGACACCTGATGTAATTAATGCCATCTCACTTGCTAATTTATTATCATTCAGAGAATTACTTGCAAGGCCAAATTTTTCTGCAAACTCTTGTGAGGATGATGTAAGCTTAACTTGGTTTATTGTTGTTGCTTGATATATACGCGGAGACCAACGAATATATAAATAAGCACATATTGAAGTGAGAGAAATAAGCAAAAGCACCCAAATGATATTTTTCTTGACAACATATTCTAGTTTGTCAAGATCAATACTATCAGTTACACTTCCTTCTTCTCTATCGAAATCGTCAAATTCTTTATCAAAATCAGTCATTGAAAGACTTTTATTTTTTTATGATTAATTACCCGTAGATATCTGCTGTATCAATAAATATAGAGAAACTACACTTGATATAACACTAACCATGAGAGTAACATCCTGTAAGTTTCTTGTATCAGACTTTCTTCTAGGTTCAATATAAATTACATCATTAGGCATTACATGTAAATTCGCTTTTGCCATGCCTTGTATTGTACTTAAATCAATAAGCTGAACCGCTGGTTTATTTAAGCCATAAACAGGATCAGGGCGTATCATTCTAATATTGGTAGCCATAATGTCATTCTGTACAGGAATACCATTACTGTTGCTATTACCATTATTTTGCCCACTTAGAGTAGCTTGCGAAATTACATCTAATAATGTCATATGTTCAGAACGTAATGGAATAATATTAGCTCCAGTAGCTCCCATTACTATTACTTTCTTATTAATATAGTTTGTTACTACATAGGGATCTAAGTAGAATTCACTATATTTTTTTGCTAACACTTTGTTCGCTTCATCGAGTGTTAACCCGACTAAATTAACAGGACCAACTAAAGGAAGTACTACAAGGCTATCAGACTGAACCAAGTAATTTTTTGGCTCATCACCATTTTGTCTAATATTCATATTAAAAACACTGTTGGGATTTTCCAACATGTTGCCATTATTGCCACCGCCAAGGTTTCCTCCTGAATCATTTTTTTTTGATATCTGATCAGGCTGAAGATAATCTCCATTAGGGTCAACTATTGCTTCTCCATTATTTGTGAAAACAGACATTGCTATTTTATCATCAACATTGATGACGTAATTATGAAGGGCAGATTGTTGTGCATCCAGAAAAACTTCCTCATTGATACTTGTATCTGTTTTAAACAAAATACTCTTCTTGATAGAACAAGAAGATAAACTGATTAACAGAAGTAGTGTGATTGTGGATGTAAAATCAGATAGCTGTATAACCTTTTTGAAATGTTTCATGTTTAGTTACATCAATAGCTTATTTAGCGAAATAATAAATCGAATAAGCTTAGAAAAAATAGACACTATTGCCTTGTAGAATTAAATTAAAACCAAAAATAATAAAAAAGGCCTACTCTCAGAATAAATTTCAAAGAGTAAGCCAAATTCTATCTATTAATTGTTTTATTTCTTAAATGACTTTACGCCTTCATCTAAGAAGTTGATAAAGTTTTCAACATTTAAGTCATAAGCTTTTGCAGGAGGCATTAAATCACCGTTGTCATTTAACAGGCAATAATAAGGTTGTGCATTACTGTTGAACTTCGTGATTTGGAAGTCAAAGTTTTTTGCTCCAATTGTCTTTTTCACATTACCATCAAATGTTGATGTTACCCATTCATCTTTTGGTAATTTAGTAGGATCATCTACATATAAAGCAAGAATGATATAATCTTCTTTTAAACGCTTCAATACTCTAGGATCTGACCAAACATTATCTTCCATTTTACGACAGTTAGCACATCCATGTCCTGTAAAGTCAAGGAAAATAGGCTTGCCAAATTTCTTAGAAGCTTCTACCGCTTGATCATAATCAAAATACCCTTTTAGACCGTGAGGCAAATGAAAGATGTCTCCGTATTTGATTGGGTAAAGCATATCCTGTTTTTCTGAAGAAGCATCAATAGACGCGTTAGCAACTTCATCACGGATAATCGATTTTAAATCAAAAGTATGATGTGTTTGTGGAGGTAAAATACCCGAAAGCATTTTCAAAGGAGCACCAAATAATCCAGGGATTAAATAAATCACAAATGAGAATACAATTGTAGCTAAAATTAATCTTGGAGGACTGATGACGTCCATTGGAGAATCATGTGGTAAACGGATTTTACCTAATAAATAAAGTCCTAACATCATTGAAATAGCAATCCAAATTGCTACCATGATATCTTTATCTAAAACACCCCAGTGATATACTAAATCTACTGTTGATAAGAATTTGAAAGCTAAAGCTAATTCTACAAAACCTAGTACCACTTTTACTGAGTTTAACCACCCACCAGATTTTGGTAGTCCGTCCATTAACCTAGGAAATAAGGCAAACATTGTAAATGGTAATGCAAATGCTGAGGCAAACGCTACCATTCCGAAAATAGGTTTAAAGTAAGCCCCTCCAACCGATTCGATTAATAAACTTCCTACAATTGGTCCTGTACAAGAAAAAGATACCAATGCTAATGTAAACGCCATAAAAAATACAGCAGCTAAGCCTCCTTTGTCAGCTTGTTTGTCCATCTTATTAACCAGCGAACTTGGTAATGTGATTTCAAACATGCCGAAAAATGACATAGCAAATGCTATAAAGATAATGAAGAATAGAATATTAGGAATCCAATGTGTCGAAAGTGCATTAGCAATACTAGCGTCTCCAGTAAGTGGAGCTAGTACAGCACCTACAAAACCATAGATAGCAATAATTGAAAATCCATATAGGAAAGCTTTTGCTTTACCCCCACTTTGATTTGTAAAGAATGATACTGTTAAAGGGATCATTGGGAATACACAAGGAGTAAATATTGCAATCAACCCAGATAGGAACGCTGAAAGCATAAAACCAAATAAGCTTTCCTCAGTGTCTTGTCCACTTGAAGAAACAGCTTTGATTTCACCTTTTTCAACTTGCTCTACTTTTATTTCCTTCTTTATTTCTGTATCAACAGCTTCTTCAGCTTTTGCAATTTTAGCATCACCGAATGTAAAATCTTTACTTAAAGGAATACACTGTCCTGTTTCATCTGAACAACTTTGCCCTGATATACTTGTTACAATCTTAAATGGGACTTCAAGAACTTTTAGGGTTTGAGTGAATTCACCGTGCTTTTTAAAATAAGTAATATCACCTTCCCAAAGTTCATCATATTTTTTCTTTGGGTTGACAGGAGTAAATTCTCCAGCAACTTCAAATGTATTGTTTAAAGTGTATTCTACTTCAGTAAGCATTGGTCCTAGGTCAGGATCAAAATCTGAAGAATAGAGATACCAACCTTCTTTAATTTCCGCTTTATAAGTGATAGTAATAACTTCTCCCTTTTTTGGCGAATTGTTTGAAAGTTCAGCACTCCACTTGACTGGGTTAATCAACTGGGCGTTTGTAGTAGATATTATTCCTATAAGGAACAATCCTATTAGATAAATTGATCGAAAAAATGTGTTCATGTTGTTATAAAAATCGTTTTAGATCGTTTCTTCTCTTAAAACAGAGCGGAATTGACTTACTTTTTCACCGAACTTCTGCTTAAGCTGGATATGCAAATCTTGTTCGTGTTGTCTCATAAAACGGTCTGCATCAGATAAACTCTCTACATCAAGCATCAATGCAAAGTTACTTCCTGTAGATTCTGCTTTTTCAGACAATAATTTCATCAGTTTATGACTTTTAAAGCACTTGGTATTTGTTACTTCAGGAATGAAATAAGTTTTCATCCATTCTTTCCACGTAGAAAGTACTTCATCATCTACATGAAAAGAGATATTATATATGATCATGGTATGTAATTTTTTGCAAAATAAAGAGTATCGTAATAATGTACTATTTTTTAAAATTCTTTTTCAATTTAATTACAATCAGGATCATCATTAAATTTCCTAAACCACCTAATTTATATGAATAATGAAATTTATTGACTACAAATATCAATTCAATTGAGTGAAGATTGATAGTTAATACTTCCTTGCTACTTGTACAAATTTCCTTTTGTTTACAACGTAAATGAATACGTTGTGTATTTTTATTGACTTATTCTAAGAAATAGTGTAATCCATTGATGTGACTTGTGTTGTAATACAACGTATATGCTCTAATGAAGTACATAATTAAATATGTACATAACTTTTGTAGGTTTTTCGTGCGTATGATCTGAGCTAGGTATAATGCTTAAACTTGTCATGTTTGTATATAACTGAATGGAGTATTGGAACTTTTTAATTCAATTTAGGATTGATGATGTAAAGAATACTTTGTTTTTGGGTTGTATTATTTCACTTTTTCAGTTTGAAGAAGATTTTAATCAAAATGTTGAAATAAAAAAAGATCTTACATGGGAACTAAAACGGAGTATTAGTCATATCGTAAAAAATAGTGACTATGAAACCTAATTTTATTACAACATATCCTACTATTCCTTTATTAAAGATGAAGGTTTGGGAAGAAATTAAGACCTTTGCACAAGAAGAATATCAGCAGTTGTCAATCATAAAAAGTTTTCAAAGTGATTTTTATGATTTGATTTCAGAAGCGAGAGGGGGAATTATTGATAATAACCAAGCCTTGCTTCTTCAGTCGTTGCATACTTTAAAAGGTATTGCGGGAACGATAGGTGCGACTAGACTTCAGTTTATAACAAAAGAAGCAGAAGGTATGGCACGCATTGATAATGCTTTTATTGATGAGATAGAGCATTGTGGAAAAGTGTCCATAGATGCATTGAATAATCATTGTGGATAAGGTAAATCAGAAAGAAAAATATTCTAAATTAATAAAGGAAGAGGCTCAACGCCTTGGTTTCTCAGAGTGCGGCATTGCTAAAGCAGGTTTTTTAGAAGAGGAAGCAGATCCTTTAGAAAAATGGCTAAAAGCAGGAATGCATGGAGAAATGGGATATATGGCCAATCACTTTGATAAAAGATTAGACCCTACCAAGCTAGTAGAGGGGGCAAAGTCTGTAGTGATGCTTTCTTATAATTATTTCCCTGAAAAAGATTTAGCACAAGAAGGCAACTTCAAAGTGGCAAAGTACGCTTACGGAGAAGATTACCATTATGTGATAAAAAGAAAACTCAAAGATCTTGTGAAATTCATCAATGCTGAAATTGGTGAAGTAGAAGGTAGAGTTTTTGTCGATTCAGCTCCTGTCATGGAAAGAGCTTGGGCCAAAAAAGCAGGCTTAGGCTGGGTGGGCAAACATAGCTTACTTTTGAATAGAAATATGGGTAGTTTCTTCTTCTTAGCTGAATTAATTATTGATTTAGAATTACAAGAAGATGCTCCTATCAAAGATTACTGCGGAACATGTACAAGATGTATTGATGCTTGTCCAACAGATGCTATTCCAGAAAAAGGTATTGTTGATGGAAGTAAATGTATTTCCTATTTAACGATTGAACTAAAGGAACAAATCCCAACGGAATTTCAGGGAAAAATGGAAGATTGGATCTTTGGTTGTGACATTTGCCAAGATGTGTGCCCTTGGAATCGATTTTCAAAACCTCATAGTACAGATGAATTTTCACCTCATGATCAATTGGGTGAAATGTCTAAAAATGATTGGAAGGAGATTACAGAAGAAGTCTTTAAAGAAATCTTCAGAAAATCAGCGGTAAAGAGAACAAAGCTGGAAGGTTTAAAACGCAATATTTCATTTGCACAAAAAAAGTGATCACCTTCTGGTTTAGGTGACCACTGTATCAATTTCTTCTTTCTAATGTGAGTGAGTATGTTTTATTTTAGCCAACTAGTGCATAAGAATTAATGTGTTTGTTGCACTCGTTTTGGATTGTGAAGGCATACTTTGGAAAATTTGATTTACCCCAAGATCTCAAAGATAGTACTTCATTGATCGACAGGATTCCCAAAGATTTGCGTAACTCTTTTAAAAATAAATGTCTGTCAAATGACACTTTTTTGAGAATTACCTTAGTATATTCAAGCATGATCGGGTACGGTTTTACTTGGTTCTCTTGAAAATTAAAAATTTGGTTGAACAATTATTTTGACATCTGCTAATAAGTGTAACGCTAATATAGTGTATATGTTACATTTTTAGTAGGTATAATTCATTTTTTTAAACTTTTTTCACAACTTTTCTTCCTTCGAATTGTAGATATTTACGGTATGAAAAGATCACTATTGAAATTTCTTATTTTGAAGAGTTCAATCCAACAATTTGGACTTCTTATAATTTGCTCAATGCTGTTGTCATTCTCTACCTATGCTCAAACTGTAAGCATTGCTATTGGTAGAACAGAAATTGGTCAGAACGAAAATTTTGAAATTACTTTAACTGTTAAAAATGGTCGTTTGACTAAATATTCTGAATTTCCAGACATTGAAGGTTTTAGAAAAGGTAGGCCATCCAACTCAAGTCAGACCTCAATCATAAACGGACAAGTATCTACACAACAGAGTGTAGTGCAGATGTATGCCCCAACTAAACAAGGAACATTTAAACTGCCTCCGTTTTCTATGTCAGTAAATGGAAAGTCAGTAAATAGTAATGGAGCAACCATTAAAGTAGGTCCTCCTGTACAAAGACAGGTTTATGATCCTTTTGCTGATTTCTGGGGCGGTGGATCATCTTCAAGAAATCAACAAAACCAACAATTTATAGATGTAGAAGCTGATGCATTCTTCTCAGTAAGCACAGATAAAAATAGCGTCTATAGAGGTGAAGGTTTTAAAATGGACATCTCATTTTATGTAGCTGTTACCAACAGAGCCGAAATGGACTTTTATAAGTTGGATGAACAGGTGACTGAAATATTGAAGAAAGTAAAACCAAAAAATTGTTGGGAAGAAAACTTTAACATAGAATCTGTTCACTCAGAATATGTTACTGTCAATGGGAAGTCTTACCGTCAATACAAAATTTATGAAGCCATGTTCTACCCGTTGAACACGGAAGATATTGTGATTGAGCCTACAGAATTGCAGATGATAAAATATCAGGTGGCACAAAGACAGTCTTTCTTTGGTAGAAATAGTAAGGAAACAGTAGAAGTTTTTAAATCTAGAGGCAAGACCATAAAAGTAAAACCACTTCCGAATAGTCAATACAAAAGTATTGCAAGTGTGGGAAATTATCGTTTAAGACAAAAGCTAAGCGATACGGAGATCCAAACTGGAGAAAGTGTAACGTTAGAATTTAAGGTAGAAGGTGTTGGTAATATATCGTCTATTCGCGAACCTGATTTAGTAGAATCAGAAGATTTACTTTTCTATCCACCAAGTGTTTCTCAGAATATCAAAAGAGCAAATGGAAAAGTAGTGGGTTCAAAAGAGTTTGTATATTACATAGAGCCTCAAGAACCTGGTGAGTATGATCTGAAGGATTTTATCAGTTTGACTATTTTCAATACGAGAACAAAGAAATACGAAACACTATATCCTGAAGGAACTGTAGTTGTAAAAGGTAAAAGCCTAAGAGATGCCAAAATTTCAAAAACGGACCTTGGATCATTTTATGATGCGATGAAAAACGCTGATAACACCTTATTATCTATGGATAATACACCAATGATTCAGATTATTTTGAACATCTTTGTGGTAATCACATTGGTAGTAACAGCAGTGTTACTCTTTAAGAAGTTCTAACGACAGAAATTATGAAGGGAAACTTCTCTCTATATATACTTAAAATAATAACGGTATTATGCTTTTTCACCTCTTGTGAAAGGTATGTGGATACTGAACCTCCTGTTATTGAGTATTTTTATATTAATGGAAATGATGGGAAAAGCGGTGAAGTAGATGTTGATACTTTAAGTACTGATTTGGAAATGCGTGCCTTTTTTAGAGATGAAAACGGAATGCTATCTTATACAGTTTCTTTTGAATATTTAGGTGGAGATGATTCACCAGGACTCAGAATACCGAACTATTTAAATGATTTTGATACGTTCCCTGTAGCAGGTGCACAGACAGAAATTTTCAGAACAATTAAAGTAGCATCAGGTCCTGATTCTGATAATTCGGCAGTAGCCGCAACTGGAGATTACAATGTACATTTGGATGCAAAGGACTTGGCTTTGAATGAAGCGGAGAGGGCTACTATCCCGATGGAATTCAGAAACTTTACTCCTTTTTTCAAATTTACTGATATTGAAAAGGATACTGTTGCAGGTCAAAAAGAAGTGAATTTTCCAATCAATTTTATCTTAGCGGATTTAGATAAAAATATGAATGCACTAAGTATGGAAATGATCTTACTGATCTATGACCCTGAGGATATTGAAAATGGCGGAGTCAAAGATTCGTTATTACTGAAGTTCCCAGTGAGACAACCTATCTCAGGTGAAGATTCATTAGTTTATGCTGAATCATACGTTTTTCCTGATACAGGTAGCTATGAGTTGAGAATGAAAGCTGAAGATGATAGGAGAAATGAAACAGACGCTAATATTTTTATCAGAGTTGAGAATTAAAATTTGATTAGAAATATATATATACAAAGAGACCTCTTACATTTTAAATTTGTAAGAGGTCTTTTTGATTGGAAGAAACTTAATCGTTTTTATACCCAAACATCTTTAAGCTTTTATCATTTTTTCTCCAGTCTGCATCAACTTTTACATGAGTTTCAAGGAAGACTTTTTTCTGGATAAATTTCTCTAATTCTTTTCTTGAATCAGCTCCCACATGCTTCAGTTTAATACCCCCTTTACCAATGATGATACCTTTTTGACTTTCTCTTTCTACCATAATGGTAGCTTTGATCTTAATCATATCATCATTTTCCTTATAGCTGTCTACAATTACCTCACAAGAGTAAGGAACTTCTTCCTTGTAGTGCATGAAGATCTTCTCTCTGATAATTTCGGAAACAAAGAAACGCATTGGTTTATCCGTTAACTCCTCTTTATCATAAAAAGCCTCATGTTCAGGAAGTAAGTTTAAGATTTCATCTAAAATGGCAGGGACGTTAAAACCATGTAAAGCAGAAACAGGCATAATCACTTTTGGGTTCAATTTCTCTTGCCAATACGTGACCTTTTTCAATACATCATCTTGCTTGGCCTGATCAATTTTGTTGATAATAACAATAATCGGAGCCTTTGTTTTTTCAAGCTTTATTAGAGCGTCTTTCTCTTTGAAAGTTTCAAAAATGTCTGTTACAAATAGAACAACATCTGCATCATTGAGTGAGTTATCCACAAAGTCCATCATAGACTCATGTAATTCGTATTTAGGGTTGATGATACCTGGAGTGTCTGAATAGACAATTTGATAATCTTCAGAGCTCATGATCCCCATAATACGGTGACGAGTTGTCTGAGCCTTGCTTGTAATAATGGAAAGCCTCTCTCCTACCAACTCATTCATCAATGTGGATTTACCAACATTCGGTTTTCCAACAATACTCACAAATCCCGCTTTGTGCTTTTTCTCTTCACTCATGATAATGTTCTACTTAATTATATATGTTTTGAGGAGCCGAATTTAGGCTCCAACGGTTCTATTAAAATGTGCCATACCAAAATAGATACAGCTGTATGGAAGTTCTCCTTTAAAATAATCAAAAATAGCCTTTACTCCTTGATTCGCACCTACATTTCTGATTGCTTCAGCCACTGCTTCTAGTTGTTCTCCATTGATGAATTGGAAAATATCAATATTATATCCCATTTCATAGAGCGTGGCCAAGTGGTTTAAGATACTCTCATCCCTTAGTTGCCTTTGTTGAGCAATTTCATGAATTGTCAAATCTTTCTGATATAATTCATACGTTAACAGCGGAGAACTACCTTTTATTTTGTACCCTTCTTTTGCTTTAGCAATGACAAAAAGAACAATTGCTCCAATAAACTCATTACCGTATTTTCTAAGCTTGGTTTCACCAACACCAGATACCTTAATCATGTCATGGACAGAGATTGGCATTTTTTCAGACATATCCTTTAGCGTAGCATCGTTAAATACAACATAAGGAGGAATACTTTCCTTGTCAGCCAATTTCTTGCGAAGTACTCTAAGCGTCTCAAACAGATCTTGACGTAATTGTTCTTTTGCAGTTACTTTCTTCGTCGGAGCTTTAGTCGAAGGCGTTTCCTTGAATTGTGATAACTTTGCAAAGTTAACAGGAAACTTACCCATTAACACATTCTCACCTGCTTTAGTGACTCTAAAAGTGTTGTGATGGTCATACGCAATTTCAATTAATCCAAGATTAAGCATTTGCTGTAAATACAATTGCCAATGATCATAAGAGATGTCGTTGCCAGCACCATAAGTTTTGATTTGATCAAAGCCTTGACGAACTAAATCTATTCGTCTAGAACCTCTCAGAATATCAATCAACATACCCGCTGAAAGAGACTTGTTCATTTCTCTTTGTGCTCTAATGACTGCCGACATCGCTTTCTGAGCAATTACAGTTCCATCAAACAATTCAGGAGGATTTCTACAGACATCACAGTTGCCACAATCTTTTTCAAGGCTTTCACCAAAGTAACTTAATAGAATACGTCTACGGCAAGTTCTTGTTTCAGAGTATTGCTGCATTCTTTCGAGTTTGGAAAGTTGAAGTTGTGATTGTCCACTTTCCCCCACCATGTCTCTAAGCTGCATTACGTCTGCAAATGTATAGAATAGTAAAGTATCAGAAGGAAGTCCGTCTCTTCCAGCTCTACCTATTTCTTGGTAATACCCTTCCATATTTTTGGGAAGGTTGTAGTGGATGACCCACCTAACATTGGGTTTGTCAATACCCATACCGAAGGCAATTGTAGCACAGATAATAGGAATGTCATCTTTGATAAAACCTTCCTGTACTCTTGCTCTTTCCTCAGCAGGTATGCCTGCATGGTAATATAATGCGTTATGTCCAGCCTTACGTAACTTGGTGGCAAGGCTTTCTGTATTTTTTCTTGATAAGCAATAGATAATTCCAGACTGATTGGGTCTTTCAGCAAGGAAGTGTAAGATCTTTTCTATTCTTTTTTGTCCAGCTTCAACTCTCAGGCTTAAGTTGGGTCGGTCAAAAGAAGAAATAAACATCTTTGGGTTGACCATGCCTAATTGAGTAGCAATATCATTTCTTGTCGCTTTATCGGCTGTTGCGGTTAGGGCAATAAATGACACATCCGGATAACGCTGCCTTAAAGAAATAAGTTTGGTATATTCCTGTCTGAAATCATGTCCCCATTGAGAAATACAGTGTGCTTCATCAATGGCAATAAAACTGATATAAACCCTAGAAAGGAAATCTAAAAATTGTGATGTTAGTAATTTTTCAGGAGAGATATAAAGTAATTTCAATCTTTCGTTGATAAGATCTTCTTCTACTTCTCTCATTTCTGTATAGGATTGCGTACTGTTTAAAAATGCAGCTGGAACACCATTCGCTTTTAGGTTTTCCACCTGATCTTTCATCAGTGCAATTAATGGAGAAATAACAATGGCTACTCCTTGAGAAATAATTCCTGGAATTTGATAACAGATTGACTTTCCACCTCCAGTAGGCATTAAGACAACTGTATCTTGTTTTGCAAGTACATTTTGGATAATGTCTTCTTGCATTGGTCTGAATCGGTCATACCCAAAATATTGCTTTAGGGCATGTTGAGCAGTTGAGATATCCATTGAAAAGTTTTTTTGTCAAAATATTTCCGCAAGTTACTATGAAGTTGAAAGCTATACAAAAAATGTCAATCATTAATAATCAGAGTTTATCGCCATTATTTAAGGTTATAAAATATGACACTGTTAATACATCTCAATGAAAAATTTTTAAAAATCTACTTTATTTTATTAGTAAAAATATTAAATCCGTAATAGAATAACCGAAACCGGTTTCGGTGTATAAAATACAATTACTCTACTAAATCTATAGTTTAATGACGCGAGTGCATAGTGTTTTGATTATAAATTAGATACAAAACAGTATTTTTATTCGGAAAGTTTAAAATAATACGTTGATTATTTGCGAAATAGTTAATATTATAATATGTTTACAGTCAAGAAGTCAACCAAATAAGGAAATGATTGCAAAAATCGCAATTTCCTGTTTGACTTAGTTAAAGAGTGAATTTAGTATCATTCTTTAATGAATATATTTCGATGGAAGTTTAAATAATTGAATTGGTTAGAAAGAAGGTGAGTAATGCTCACCTTTTTTTATGTGTCCTATTTTAACTCAGAATTCCTAAAAGAAATATATCTTTGTGCAGCTTAAGTACTAGAACTAAGTTCAACTTGGCATTTTAGATTGTTATTTCCCTCCCATTGAAGATAGCTTTATAAGGGGAATAGTGAGTGACAAGTTCTAAAATAGAAGGAGTAAAAAAGGAAAAATCAAAACCCTGTTTATATTTGTCTTAGTATTTATAATATTATCAACGAATATTGTATTTAATATTGTTCATAATATCTGATTTGAATAAAGTCTGACAAATGATAAAGAAAAATCAATTTTTAATACGAATAACCTCTATATTAGAAACCTAGCTTAATCCTTTATTACTTTGTGATTTTGTTCTAAATTCAAACTTAACAGCAATTTAGTACTGACCTGTAGGGGTAAGTGCTGACATGTAAGAATAATTATATTTTCATATTCTACCTATGAGTAATTACAAGAATATTTTTGTTATTGACGATGATCCGACAAACAATTTGATTTGTCGTAAAATGATAGAAAAAACAGGCTTTGGTGAAAACGTAACAACTTATCTTAATGTACAAGATGCAGTAGACGCTTGGGAAGAAGTGCAGCCAGAAGTGGTTTTTTTAGATATCAATATGCCACCAAGTACAGGGTGGGACTTTTTGGATCAGTTGAAAGCAAAAAATATAGATAATGATAAAGTATATATGCTTTCGGCTGAAGTAACATCTGAAGACAGAAAAAAAGCGGCACAATACGATCAAGTGGCAGGAATTATAATCAAGCCATTAACTCCAGTAAAGTTGGAGGAGATAAAATAATTGTGTCTATACCATAGACAAAAAAAATTGAGAGGTGATAATTTGTAGTATACATAGAGGGTGGTTGAAAATTGTTGGATTTTGTATATGCCTATTATTGCCTTTTTTTTCCTTTGGCCAATCCCTAGAAAAAGATACTTTAAAAGTAAAAGAACATGAAGTCTCTGAAATTCAGGCAGAATTAGATTCTTTACTCCAAAATAATTACCACTTAGACGCAACCGCATTAGCTGATAGCGTTTTAGTATTGGCTAAAGAAACGTATAGTAATACAGACCTTCGTATTATTTTAATCCACAAACGTATAGCTGAAAAGTTTGCAGATAACGGCTATTCAAATATAGCCTCTCAATACATCCAAAGAGCATTAGCGATTCTTCGTTCCAACCCTACACCCAATTATGCATTTATTGGTGATATGTATATTTATCTAGCCCAGATTTTTAGGCACCACCAACTCTCCAATATAGCAATTAACTATTATGAACAGGCCATGGAAGCTTACGAACAAGCGGAAGGTCGAGAGCATTATTTTCCATTAGTCAATGTGTATATGACCTTAGGTAATTTTCATTATGAAATTGAAAACTTTGGTACGGCAAGTTCTTATTACACCAAAGCGTCAAATCTGATTTCAAAAATGGATACCCAATACCGGGCAGATATGGTAGAGATTCTGAATCGGATCGCCAGAGCACAAACTAGAACTGGAGCTTATAAAATTGCAATTAAGAACTTAAATAGGTCCATTCAGATCGCTAATAAGGTATTTGGAAAGAATTCGATCGAATTGGCCAATCAGTATGAATCTTTAGCTGAAGTTTACTTACAAAGAGGAGATCACCAAGATGCAAATGAAGCAGCAAATAAGGTGGTGAAAATATTGGTAGGCAACATTGGTACAGCGGAAAGAAGGCAAACTTATGAGAGGAAAATTGCAGATACATTTTTTTACAAGAGAGAATACGGTTTGTCTCATCAATGGTATGAAAAGCTTTATGCTGATGCATTAATTGCCAATCAAGATTTCAATGATTTTACTGAGCTTACCAAATGGTATTTACAAATTGCAGGCAAGTTTGAAAGAGTAAAAGAAGATGTTATTGCCTTAAAAATCTATCAGAAAATACTTTCACTGAATCAAGAAAGATTTGGTGAGAATAATTTAAAAGCAGCGGAGGTAATGCATTTAATCTCAAAATGCTATGTACGTTTAAATGATTTCCAACAGGCAGAGACATATACTAATAAAGCATATGCTATTGAATGGGAAATAGGATCCGAAAAAGACAGTACGCAATTGGCTATTCAAAACATTGATATGGCAGGCCTTTTACTAATGAAAGGAGACACTGTTGAGGCCGTGAAATTATATCACAATGTGGAAAAGCTAGAAGAAAACCGTGAAAGTAGATGGAAAGCAATAGCTTACAATAACCTGTCGATGATCAAATTTGAACAGAAAAAATTTACGGAGGCTTATTACTATAGTGAGCTTCTTTTGAGCTACTACAAAGAAAACTATGGGCGTGATTATATCAAGACTATAGGTTGTTATTTATTGATAGGAAACATCATTTATGCTCAGGGGGAACAAGAGAAAGCAGTCGAAAATTATTACAGCAAACCTATCCGGTTGGCTTCACATCTCTTCCGTAAACCAAATGAAGTGAGTTTTCAAGCCAATAAAAACCTTTCGGATTATTATAAGAATCTAAAAAAAGAAGACCTGTCTCAACGTTACGCTGCTTACGCACGAGAGATACAGGTCATTATATCTTCGGAAAATACCAATTAAATCAAATGGAAGCTATGACTAGCTGTTTTTGATCTCTGATAACTTCTCATTTAATGTGTCTAAGATGTTACGAAGGTGACGTTCTAACTCAGCCCACGCCATTACAGGGTCAACAGAATTGACATCCTCTTTATAATTTGCACCAACTTCAGCCATAAAACGCTCTAAAGTATCTAGGTTAAAAGTGTGTAATCTAGTACTAAACTTGTGTTTAACGGCACTAAAAAGGTCAGAGTCTTTATCTTCTAAAGCTAATTTTAATTTTGGAAAGTCAGATTCAAACTCATCAATAGAAATTGATAAGAAATCTACATATCCATCTTTGTCTCCTTCAAAAAGAGTATCTGTAAAACTGAAATCCATAGGATAAGTTGATATTGCCATAATATTAGTTCATTTTAAAAATAACGAATTCTTTCTAAAAAATTCTAGATTTTAGAATGATAATCATCAAATCCATAAGATCTCGATGAAAATCTAAGGTATACCGCAAAGATATAGAGGAATAGCACTTCAATGTATAGTCAACACTTAATAAAAGTAAATCACTAACGATCATTAAAAGTTTATTTAGAATATTTTTTAATGAAGTGCTGTCAATTTATAGTTTTTAGAATCAAAGTAACAGAATCAAAATATGGTTGTAGCCTCTTTTGATTTTCTTTTTCTTCATTTCTTACGAGGTACAATATTACTTTTTTCTACTTAAGTATTGAAGCGTATTTTTGAAAAATCACTAAGATAAGAGGCAGAAAGGAGTGCTGTTTTTCTGTTTGTTTTAGAAGTCAATAAAATTCTTTCATTTTTTATTGAAATAAAGGCCCTTGAAAATCAGTTCGTTTACATTCATTTTTATCTTTTTTCTCATTTTCTTTTGGAAATATAAAATCTCGACTTACCTTTGCATCGCTTTAAACGAAAAGCATGAATGAATAAGCGAAAATAGCTCAGCTGGTAGAGCGCAA
>NZ_JTAM01000070.1 GCF_000812565.1 Flammeovirga sp. OC4
CTCCTGATTTCTAAATACCATAAATATTCAAAAACTTAGTTTACAGCATAGTAATATTGTATTATTAAAAATAATTACTAGCTTGTAGACTATAAAAACTTAAAAGCTAAACTTATGCTCATAAAAGCATAAACTAATACTATTTATTGAAGACTTAACGATCAAAGAAGGCAGACATGATTCATCAAAACACTGGTTTTACTTGGCTTAGAACTTAAGATATGTTCTAGTTATTCATCAACAGTTGCTTCCTGTTGCCTCTTCAATATACCCTAGCTTTTTGACACATTTCAAGCCCTTGCTGAAAGGTGTACACTATAACTATTTTCTCAAAATCTACCTCAAAACTCTAACTTATGGATTATTACAATTCCAATGCGGCTATTGACTACATCAGAGAAAACGACATCGAAGACTTTAAGTTTGTCATCAAAAACCAATGGCAATTGATCTACGGTGATCATCAAAGTGCTCCCAAACTTCTTGTGGCTGTCTCTGGTGTGCCTTCTGAAAAAGAACTTTTACATCCCCAACTGATGTCAACAGAAACAGACCTTTGGCTTCCATTAAAACAACTGTATAAAAGGACCAATATCCCTTTGATTTTACTTCGGTTTGTTATCACAAAACCGGAAGTGCAAGATGTAGCTATTGTGGATTTGAAAACTTCTAAAGAGATAAGGAAAATTGCACTAGCAGATTTACCGGAATACTTTAAGAAATACGGCCTACCCATCACCAACAACGCTACAGCAAAATACCTCAATGACAAGACCTCAAGTTTTTATCATAAATGGCAAAGAAAAAACCTTGGCAGCACCATCAAAGTCACGGATATTGATTTGATAAAACTGGATGCCAACCACAAGATCTCACATATCATAGAGCTTAAAAGATCAAAGATTCATATCAGAAAATGGGCACCGTATAAAGATGACTATCCCAATTTCAAACTCATTGCGAAACTCATTCTCAACACCGGAATTAAGTTAGAATACCTTTATAACTACCATACCAAAAAGCCGGATTACATCGATGATATTAATACTGTAAAAGTTTTCAACACTCCCCTTCCTTCTTCAAAATTCGAGATTAAGGAAATTGGAATAATGAGCATGACAGAATTCATCAACTATTTAAATAAATAAGGACACCATAACGAGAATACGTTCATTTTGTATAATTTTAGGAACGTTTTCGTAGAAAAAAATGAAACATGAAGAGTAAAGCACCGAGTGAAATGATGAGCAACTTGAATATCATCAGAGATAATATTGATAAGTTGAGTAAAGTTTTCCCCGACACAGTAAAAGATGGTGAGGTGGATGTGACCTCATTACTTCATCACTTGGGTTTAGCGAATGATCATGATGATGAGGAGTTGTATAATTTCACTTGGAAAGGAAAAAAAGAGGCCATAAAATCTACTCAAGAACCTTCGGCGGGAACGCTGAGAAAAGTGAAAAACTATGGAGACAGAAATACCAAAAACTTATTTATTGAAGGCGATAACTTTGAGGTGATCAAGGTACTCCAAAAAAGTTACCAAGAGAAAATAAAACTTATCTATATCGACCCACCTTATAATACAGGGAAAGACTTTATCTATAAGGATAATTATAAAGACAACATCAAAAACTACCTTGAACATACGACTCAAAAAAACAAAAAGGGTAAACTGTCTTCTACCAATATTGACACTACAGGAAGGTATCATACCAATTGGCTGAATATGATGTATCCAAGATTGAGCATCTCAAGGAACTTACTCAAAGCAGATGGAGTGATTGCCATTCATATTGATGAACATGAGTACGCCAATCTTGAAAAAATCATGAATGAGCTTTATGGTGAAAATAATAGATTGGGTACTATTGTATGGGATAAGCGCAATCCTAAAGGGGATTCTAAAGGCATTGCCTATCAACATGAATCCATATTGCTTTACTGTAAAGACATTCATGAATTCAAAAAGAAAAATGCTTTTAAAAGAGTAAAAGAAAATGCAGGGAAAATCATAGCCAAAGCCAATGAATTAGTCAAAACCAAAGGACTTTCAACAGCGCGAAAGGAATTGAAAGTTTGGATGAGAAAACAAGATTTTAGCGGTGGAGAAAAAGCCTATCAACTCATTGATGAAAAAGGTAAAGTCTACCGTCCGGTTTCTATGGCTTGGCCCAACAAAAAACAAGCACCTGACGACTATTTTATTCCTTTGATCCACCCTGTCACAAAAAAAGCATGCCCAATTCCTGCTCGTGGTTGGAGAAACCCACCTGCTACGATGGAAAGACTTTTGAAAGACGATTTAATTTTATTTGGAGCGGATGAAACAACTCAGCCCAACCGGAAATATTTTTTGGAGGAAAATATGTATGAAAACGTTTCTTCTATGATCTATCATGGGGGCAGCGATGATGCAAAATTAAAAGAACTTGATGTCTCTTTTGATACTCCAAAAGTCGTAGACGTTTGCAAAAAAATTATTGAGCCTACCTGCCAACCTCATGATATTGTCCTCGACTTTTTTGCAGGTTCAGCCACCACTGCTCATGCTGTATTAGAGTTGAATCAAAGCGAGGAAAAGCAACTCAATTTTATCATGGTTCAGATACCAGAACCCATTGCAAAAAAACATGAGGCTTACAAAAGAGGCTACCAACTCATCTCTGATGTGGGCATAGACAGGATCAACAAAGTGCAGCAAAAAATAAGGGAGGAGGACCCCGAAAATGCGAATAAAATGGATTTAGGATTTGCCGTTTTCAAACTCGATTCCTCCAATATCAAATCATGGATTCAAAATGAAGACAACTCTATTTCCATCACACCTCAACATCTAAATGAGCACTGCACTGAAAAGGATATCATTTATGAAGTATTACTAAAGTATGGTCTTGATCTCACTCTTCCTATCAAAGAAGAAACAATAAAAGGAGAAAAAGTATTTAACGTGGGTGATGGTTTATTATTGATCTACTTTAATGCCGATCTAAAGCCCATAAAGGAGTAATTACTATACAGGGATTCAATAAAAAAGTAAAACATCAAATCCTTACACATATAATAAAGATTTGATGTTTTATTTTTACAATGGTGCATTTTCAGGGTCGTAAGTCACTGAACCCGAATTGTTCGCTACAACATCAATGATCACTGATGGTATAGGACCTGTAAATTGATTTTCGATTAATGATAGAGTGTATAGTTCAGTTAAATTACCAATTTCTGAAGGAATTGATCCTGACAATTGATTTTGATTCAAATAGACGTACTTCAATTTGGTAAGATTACCGATCTCTAAAGGAATTGTTCCGGTAAGTTGATTCCTACTTAACTCTAGAGAAACCAACTCCGTCAAATTACCTAATTCATTAGGTATTGACCCTGATAATTCATTATCTCGTAAAGCAAGAAATGTGAGTTTTCTTAACTCAAAAATTTCAAGTGGTATCTCTCCTGATAGTTGGTTCAGTGGCATGGAAAACCATTGTAATTCAGTCAAATTACCCAGTGTAGTAGGGATTGTTCCGGAGAGTTGATTAGAACCCAAAGATAAAATATTGAGCTTCGAAAGGTTACCAATCTCAGAGGGTATTTGTCCCGTGAGTTGATTCGCTCCCAACCCTAAATAAACTAATTCAGACAAGTCTCCTATCTCAGAGGGTATCTCTCCTGATAATCTGTTGAGGAATAAATTCAAGCTATCAATATTACCAGATAAATTGGTAGACACACCATACCATTCTCCAACAGGTTTATCGCTTCCCCAGTTTTCATTATTCGTCCAATTAGCTCCATTGGTAGCATTATAGAGGGTCATTAAAATTTCCCTTTCAAAAGTCAGTTCTTCACCATTGTCTTTACTTCCAATGATGATTTCATCATCAATTACATTTTCCTCTCCGATAGAAATACCGATTGTTCCTTCACCGTCTAAAGAAGCATTGATTGTGATATTGAAGAAGTCATTAGCATTTGCTTCATAAGTTTTGGAAGTGACACGCTCAACATCATTTTGAGTATAATGGATCGCTACGGTCATTGTAGAAGGGGTTCCATTCAAAGCAAAATAACCAAAACGAGATTCTGTCTGTGAATAATCTAGAGTATCTCCTCCTGTTGTAACTCTTGTAAATACATCAGGAAAACGAGTTTTAGCGTTTTCCGTATGTGTAATCTTTACTTTTACATTCGAAAGCAGGCATTCGATAGAAACATCGCTTGTTTCTCCAGCAGTAATGGATAAGTCCGATTCGCCATAATACACCGGATTATCAAAATCAGCAGATATTGCAGTCCCTGACGTGGCGATGACCTTGTATTCTCCTTGACGAAGTGTGACCGTTGCAGGCATATCGGCATAACGATCATAAGATAAAACCTCTTGGTCGTTACTTTTATCCACGATTGAAATAGCAAAATTATCAGTAGAGACAGTCTTAATTCTACCTATTGATACTACATTTTCTTGTTGGACAGAAAGATTTAAAGTAGCTGATCCATCGAGTAAAGATTCCTCACTTTTTTGGCATGAGAAAAAAGTCATTATCAAAAATGATAATAAGAATAGTTGTTTAGTTTTCATTGTAATATGAAATTGGGTGATACTACAGTTAACGTGTTAAATATAAGTCGAAAAGAGTAAATTATCATTAAAAAAATCAAAAAATACACTGATTTAGATAACTGATTTTCAATGTTATTTATAAAATTTAAAATATTAAGGAAGGCACTAAGAGGTAACACACATCAGTAACGCTTTATTTATATAATCCTCTTTTTAAAAGATCACTAAATTAACTATTTAAATAACGGGTACAACAGGAGTGAAAACTAGCTTTTAACGTTAAAAACTTACTTTTTCACTTCGTTTTCTCAGCGTTGAAAAAAATGAATAAGATATAGTAGTACAATAGTCAATAAAATTGGCAAACTTACCGTTTAGATGGAATCAATTTTCCATAATTCCAGAAATAAGTACTAAGTCAAAAATAGTAGTTCTATTTAGTGTTTTTTAAAAGTAAATAATCGCAAAACTACAAATAGAATGAGTATTCAATAATTTTGTCTTAGCACTTACATACTTATTAGATTTAAAAACAGCTCCTCTACTATGAAAAAATTGACTAAGCTACTCTTTTTACTCTTATTATTCTTCACTCAAATCTCACTTGCTCAAGATTTCAGGAAGTTTGAAACCATACCACAGTATGCCAAGCAAGCCGTACTTTCTGAAAACTTCGATGACAATAGAAATGAATGGACCATTGTAAACTACTTATCGGATGAGGTTCGTGAAAGTAAAATCAAAAAAGGGGAATATCGATTGACTTCTTACTCCAAGGATGAGATGGTAGTAGAAATCAAATCGGGTTTTGGGTATACACAGCTGAAAGATTTTGAAATTGAAACCAGTATCAAACACGAAGACTATCAAAAAAATAATGATAACGGATTGATATGGGGTATGTCGGCTGATGGTCAGAATGCTTATGGTATTGGCTTCACAAGAACAGGTTATTATACAATCCAGCAGATGACGAATGGCGTTGAACATAACCTTGTAGAGCAAACTTATTCAGACCTTCTTCACAAGGATGATTTCAACCATTTCTTAATCCGAAAAATAGGCGATTGGTATCATATCTTTATCAATAAAAAATACGTCTATTCTTTTCCTTTTCAACCACTACAACAAGATCAGGATATCACGGGTTTCTTTGCGAAAGGAACTTCAATTCGTGTGGATTACATCAGAGTTTCTAAGATCAATACAGATCAAATACAAACTTATACACAACCGACTCCAGAAGTAGCCTCACAACCTTCTAATAATAATGATGCTAGAGGATTGGTCATCACTAACCCAGTCAATACAAGTAATTATCAAAAAGCAGGTGATTATCATGCATTGATTATCGGTGTTCAAAATTACAAAGACAACTCTATCAATGATCTCCGTTTTCCACTAAGAGATGCACAAAACTTCAATGACATACTAGTACAGAAATACGGTTTTCAACCTAAAAATATCATTTTCCTTGCCGACCCTACCCGTTCGCAAGTCCTACAAGCACTCAATAAATTGAGAGAAAATGTAAAGCACGATGACAACGTTATTATCTTCTATGCTGGCCACGGTTACTATGATCAAAAAGTAAAAGAAGGCTATTGGTTGCCATCTGATGCGGTGGAAGGAGATGATTCTAATTGGCTCGCGAATGCCAACTTGAGCACCAAACTAAAAGGTATTGATGCAAAGCATATTCTATTAATTTCAGACTCTTGTTTTGGAGGAAGTATCTTCAAGCCTTCAAGAAGTGCTTTTGCTGACGCGAACCGTTCCATCACCAATTATTATGAAAAAAGAAGTAGAAAAGGCATGACGAGTGGTACGTTAAAAACTGTTCCTGACGAAAGTGTATTTGCGAAATATCTTCTTCAAAATCTGAAAGAAAATCGAGACAAGTTTTTAACTGCTTCAAAGTTGTTTTATCGTTTTAATGATGCCGTAGCCAACAATAGTGAGAATGCCCCACAGTTTGGTACGTTGCATAATGTCGGAGATGAAGGCGGGCAATTTGTCTTTATCAATACGCAAGCGAAATAAGAAAACACCATTCTTGGTAATCAATAGAAACCACCTTGATGTAAGCATTGAGGTGGTTTATTTTTTTAAGAGGATTTATGGAGGGGAAATAATTATCCAATTTGGAGAGACATTTCTATACTTCACTTTATTCTGAAAGAAACTAACCTTAATCTACCTTTTAAAAAGCTTATTTTAATTCTTAAGAATTAGGGTGATGTTTCACTATCAAACTATTATTCATAACATAAGACCTATTTGACTACATAAAACACGTTTATAATAATGAAAAACAAACAACGCAACTTCATATTACTCTTAGGTTTATTAGCCTCCTCTCTCCAATTACAAGCCCAGGAATTTTGGAAAGACAAACAAGTCTATACCGTCGGAACTGAACCTCACGCCACGACACATTATCAATTTACGGATGAACAATCAGCTTTAGAAGGTGATTATAAAGCCTCCGAATATTACAAAAGTCTTGCAGGAAACTGGAAGTTTAATTGGGTAGAAAGTGTGGCTAAAAAACCGGAGGACTTTCATTTACCTTCTTATAATGTAGAAGATTGGAAAGAAATTCCGGTGCCTTCTTGTTGGGAACGTCATGGGTATGGTACGCCCTCTCATAGAGGTATTGGAATGCTAGTGAAGAACGAGCAAATCCGTATTCCAAATGTGCCTGATTACAATCCGGTAGGGAGCTATAGAACCACTTTTGAGATTCCAGAGAATTGGGAAGAAAGACAGACAATCCTTCATTTTGATGGCGTTTCTAGTGCCTTTTATCTTTGGATCAATGGGGAAATGGTAGGCTACGATGAGGATGCGATGACAAGTTCGGTTTTCAATATCACGCCTTATCTGAAGAAAGGAAAAAACACCATGGCAGTACAAGTTTACCGATGGACAACGGGCAGTTATTTTGAATCGGGTGATACTTGGACGTTTAGCGGAATCTTTAGAAATGTCTATTTACAAAGTCGTGCAGGTGTACAGATCCGAGACTTCTATTTGACTTCAGACTTAGATGAAAACTATAAAAATGCGACGTTTAATGCCAAAATCAAGGTGTTCAATAATACAGACATCGTCGCTAAAGGACATAAAGTAAAAATTGCGTTGTATGATGCTAACGGTACTTTGATACATGAGTCGGGTGATAAAAGCCCGAAATTAGGCTGGCGAATGGGAAACTTGGGAGCTGAAAGCGTTTTGGATTATTCTACGAAGATTGAAAATCCTAAGCTATGGTCAGCGGAATACCCGAACCTTTACATAGTAGTATTGTCACTTTTAAATACAAAAGATGAAGTAGTAGAAGTGACAAGAACGGCTTTTGGTTTCCGTGAGGTGAAAATCGAAAACCTACAACTTTACGTCAATGGTAAATCAATTAAAATCAAAGGCGTAAACCGTGGTGAATCGCATCCTGAATTAGGGAAAACGTTGACTGAAGAATCCATGATTCAAGACATCAAATTGATGAAGCAAAACAACATCAACGCCGTCCGTTCGAGTCATCACCCTAACGATTCCCGTTGGTATGCATTGTGTGATCAATACGGGCTTTATGTAATGGATGAAGCATTAGAAACTCCCGATTATTTTATCAGAAATAATGGTGTACCGGGCAGTGATATCAGTTGGATGGCAACGGCATTAGACAGAGCCGTTGCCATGGTAGAACGTGCTAAAAACCATCCTTCTATTATATTTTGGTCACTAGGAAATGAATCCGGTTGGGGACAAAACTTCGCTTTATTGAGTGATTACATTCGCCGTTTTGATGCTACTCGACCGATCTCTTATGACGGTAGGGAAACAGACTGTTGGACCACCAAAGACTACTTTGATATGAACAGTTCGATGTATCCGTTTATCGAAAATACTGAAAATCTAAAGCATTGGAAGAAGTTGAGCTTTTGGGCTGAACCAAAATACAACAAGCCTTATATCATGATTGAATACGCTCATGCACAAGGCAACTCATTAGGCAACTTCACGGATTATTGGAATGTAGTCGAAGAAAATCCATCGTTTTTAGGTGGTTATATTTGGGATTGGGTCAATCAGACCTACAATGAGAAAATGTCTGATGGAAGTATTCGTCAAAGTCACAAATTAGATTATCATCCTCTGGACTCTCTTCCTGTAGATGGCGACTTCTCCCATATTCTAGAATTAGAAAACGAATGTGCAAAAGGAATTGTCTTTGCGGATCGAAGCCTAAAACCTTCCATTTACGAAGTAAAAAAAGTACAGCAATACATTTCTATCAAAGCCGATAACAGTAAGGCAAATACATTCCAAGTGACAAATAAATACGCTTTTACGAACCTTAATAATTTTGAAGGAAGCTGGACACTTCTAAAAGATGGAAAAGCCGTAAAAGAAGGAGAAATTCCTGCATTAGATTTGGCACCTGAAGCCTCAGAAACCTTCACGCTATCACTTCCAAAAATGGATAAAACAGCTGAATACGCTCTTAACTTCAGCTATAAATTAAAAGAAGCGACTAGCTGGGCAGAGGCCGGATATGAAGTAGCCAAAGAACAAATTCTCCTTCAAAAAGTATCTCCAAAAGCAGATAAAGTATCAGGAAAAATCACTTTATCAGAAAACGGAAATAAGGTGCTTCTCAATGGGAAAAACTTTACAATTCACTTCAACAAAACAACAGGAATCATTGAATCCATCTTATCCAATAATAAAGAAATTATTGCTCAAAATGGAGATGTCAAAGGACCTGAATTAAACGTCTACCGTTCATCGATTGAAAACGACAGACTGTTTGTTAAAAGCTGGGATGATGCCGATCTAAAGCAATTAAAAAGAAAAGTGGTATCCTTCCAATCTGAACAAATTTCCAAAGAAATTGCCCGTGTAAATGTAGTCCATCAATACCTTTCTGATTCTGGAAGTATTCAACATGAATGCATCTATGAAATCAGTGGTAACGGCACCATCAAAATGGATAACAAGGTCACTCCAACAGGTTTTGAAACTATGGAAACGTTACCGAGAGTCGGTCTAAAACTTGGGCTAGTAGAAGGATTTGAAAATGTAAATTGGTACGGTTTCGGTCCTCACGAAAACTATCCCGATCGTAAAGAATCCGCTCACTTAGGTACCTACAATTCAACGGCAACAGACCTCTTTGTTCCTTACGTTGTACCTCAAGAAAACGGTGCCCGTTCCGGAATACGTTGGGTAGAACTTTCATCCAAAAAGAAAACTTCCTTGAAGGTAAAATCAGACACTCCTTTTATATTTTCTGCATTACACTATGATGCGAAAGATTTGGATAAAGCCTGCCGTCCGGCTTTCCTCCAAAAGAGAAAAGAAACCATTTTGTGCATCGATGCTCAAATGCTTGGGCTTGGTAATGCAAGTTGTGGTCCGAAGCCTTTGAAGGAGTATTGGGTTCCGGTGAAGGAGTATAAGTTTCGTTTTGTGATGGAGTTGTAGGGATGTTGCATTGCAACGTCCGCCGAACCACCATAATAAAGATTAAACAAATAGTATTTAGAAATCGGGAGATTTCTGATGATCAATAGGACACGAATGACGCTAGCGCTTAACATTCGCGCCAGTGCTCCCTAGCGCAAGAGTTAAGCGACAGCGTCTCTTGTGCTTTCAAGATCTTTAGAAGTCTCTGACTTCTAACAAAAACCGCACTTTTAGATCATTAAAGGTGCGGTTTTCTTCATTTCAAAAGCATCATATAAAATAAGAACCTGCTTCATATGGTTCACGTGGACGTTACAATACAACGACCTTACAGAAAATATCTAATGTTTCTCTATCCCCTAAAAACACTCCAAAACCGGCCACAAAGTTGAACTTTTTATGCATTTACAGGGGGTAAATGTGTAACAAATACATTTCTCTCTCGGATTTAAAAATAATATGTGTTATTGCATTCATATTTAAAATACTTATTCATATTTGAAATAAACAATGCAACAAAATCCAATAATCGGTACTTTATTACATGCAGTGGGAGGCGTTTCAGCATCGACTTGTTATGTGCCTTTTCAGAAAGTAAAGCAATGGAATTGGAATTCCTATTGGCTGGTTCAGGCCGCTTTCGCTTGGTTTATTTTCCCTTTAGTGATTGGTTACATTACGGTACCTGATTTATGGGAAGTCTTCGCAGAATCGCCTTCTGAAGTGATCTTCAATGCTTTTCTTTTAGGGACGATTTATGGTTTTGGAGGCATGTGTTTTGGATATGCGATTAAAGAAATTGGGTACTCACTTACCTATACCATTTCTATTGGTATCTCTGCCATTTTGGGTACGATTGTGCCGTTAATTATGCATGGTGAATTGGTATCTAAATTCTATGAACCGGGTGGAAATATTATATATCTGGGAATGTTTATCTCTCTTATAGGTATTGCACTTTGTGGGGTTTCGGGCTATAGAAAAGAAAATGATCTTAAAGCACTAAATATTGAAACTGTCGACCAACCTTCTTTTAATATGAAGAAAGGTTTTATGCTCACTTTAATTGCCGGTGTGCTTTCGGCAGTGTTTGGTATCTCATTAGAAGTAGGTGCTCCAATTGCTGAAATCGCAGGACAACATGGGGCTGGTTATTTCGAAGGAAATGCCAATCTGATGTTATCGACAATGGGTGCTTTTGCGACGAATCTTGTTTGGTTTGTGGTGGTAGGAATTAAGCAAAAAACATTAAAAGAAATTGTAGATGTAAAAGGGCTTGGGTCAAAAACAATCGGCACCAACTTCCTAATGTCCATTCTAAGTGGTGCATTATGGTATGGACAATTCTTCTTTTACAATATGGCCCATGTGAGAATGGGTGATTTCAAATTTGCCAGCTGGGTGATTCATATGTCTATGCTCATCTTCTTCAGTTACATATTGGGTATTCTGATGAAAGAATGGTCGCAGGTGAGTAAGCGAACTTACAATACATTACTCTTTGCCTTGGGCATTCTCATCATTTCTTTCTTAACCATGACTTATGGAAGTAGCATGGGAACGGAAGCAATAGGGCATTAATAAAAGATACAATTAGACTAAAAATATTAAACTGAAATGAAAAAATTAAAAGGAATTACTTGGAACCACAGCCGTGGATTTACCTCAATAGTAGCCGTTTCACAGCGTTTTGAAGAACTATATCCTGATGTACAGATCTCTTGGGAGAAAAGATCGCTTCAAGCATTTGCTGATGAACCAATAGACCAACTGGCAGAAAGGTATGACTTCTTAATTATCGATCATCCTTGGGCCGGTTTTGCTGCCCGAACGCAAGTGATTATGCCTTTAGATACTTTGCTTCCTCAAGACTTTATGAAAGATTTGGAAGAAAATACGGTGGGTAGATCACACGAAAGTTACGCTTACAATAATCATCAATGGGCATTGGCAATTGATGCGGCAACTCCAGTTGCTTCTAGCCGTCCGGACCTTTTTGAAAAAGAAGGATTGAAGTTTCCTGAAACGTGGGATGATTTAGTGGAGTTATCGAAAACTGGAAAAGTGGCCATCCCTGGTATTCCTCAAGATACATTGATGAGTTTCTACATGGTTTGCTCTACGTTAGGTGAAAATGTGTGTGAGACAAAAGAGTATGTCGTTTCAGAAGAAATTGGATTGAAAGCACTTCAGATGCTTCGCGATTTAGGAGAAAATATTAAAGAAGAAAGTTACGATTGGAACCCTATCAAAGTTTGTGAGGCCATGACCAAAACAGACGATTATGTATACGCTCCTTTCGGATATGGATATACGAATTACTCTCGTGAAGGCTATGCTCGTGTTCCTTTAAAATACCATGATATGGTTGCCATCAACGATCAAAAACTGATCAGTACATTGGGTGGAACGGGCTTGGCTTTATCGTCAAAATGTGAAGAAAAAGAAATGGCTTCGAAGTTCTTGGAGTTTGCGGGTTCCTTGGATGTTCAGAAGGGTATTTTCTTTGACAATGGGGGTCAACCCGGACATAGAAAAGCATGGACGGATCAGAGAGTAAACAGCAAGTGCATGGATTTCTTTAGCGATACACTTCCTGCTTTGGATCGTGCATTTTTACGACCACGTTACAACGGTCACATGTATTTCCAAGACAGAGCCGGTGCACCTATTCGTGAGTTTATGATGAAGGGTGGTGACCCAAAAACGCTCTTGTCACAGTTAAATGAATTGTATATCAAATCGCTTTCTCAAAATGACTAATTCAAAACCATTAGAGGGCCTTTTGGTGTTGGAATTCTGCCAGTTTTTGGCAGGTCCTTCCGCAGGTTTGCGATTAGCAGATTTGGGGGCTCGTGTCATCAAAATTGAGCGTCCGAACCATGGAGAAGCGGGGCGTCAGATAGCCATTAAAAATTTAAGAGTAGATGGAAGCAGTTTGGTTTTCCATACCCTCAATAGAAATAAAGAATCTTATGCCGCCAATTTAAAGGATGCAGAAGATCTACAAAAAGTAAAAGAACTTATCGCCAAAGCAGATGTGATGACCCACAACTTCCGTCCGGGTGTGATGGAAAAAATTGGGTTGGATTACCCTACTGTCAAGGCGATCAACCCACAAATTGTATACGCGACTGTTACTGGTTATGGTACTGAAGGTCCTTGGTCTGCGAAACCCGGACAGGACCTTTTAGTACAGTGTATGTCGGGCTTGGCACACCTTACAGGCGATAAAAATGATGGCCCTACTCCTTTCGGATTGGCGGTCGCTGATATCATCACAGGGTCACATATGGCACAAGGGATTTTAGCAGCTTTGCTTAGAAGTGCCAAAACCAAGAAAGGTGCTTTCGTGGAAGTCAGCTTATTGGAGTCGATGTTGGATTTCCAATTTGAAGTCATCACCACTTACCTCAACGATGGAAATAAACTTCCTCAACGAGCAGAAAAAGGTTCAGGACATGCCTACCTCAGTGCTCCTTACGGTGTTTACGCTACCAAAGACAGTCATATTTCTTTGGCAATGGGTGGCTTTGAAAAACTAGTTGAATTGCTTGATACAGATCAATTGAGAGGGTACTCTGAAGAAGAAACGTTTACGAAGCGTGATGAAATCATGAATACACTTCGTGAAATACTAGCCACCAAAACAACTCAAGAATGGTTAGATATTTTTGAACCCGCTGGAATTTGGTGTTCAGCCGTTTTCGACTACGAACAACTGCTACAACATGAGGCTTATAAAGTATTGGAAATGGATCAAAAACTACCGCTTGATACAGGCGAGTTTATCCACACCACACGTTGTCCTATCCGCTTAAATGATGAGAAATTATTTGCATCAAAACCGGCTCCTAGAGTGGGTCAAGATACAGATGCGATTGCCAAAGAGTTTAACTTATAAAGACAAAAATATGCTTCCATTAAAAGATATATTAGTAGTTGATCTAAGCCAGTTTTTGTCTGCTCCATCAGCTACACTCCGATTGGCAGATCTTGGTGCTAGAGTTATCAAAGTAGAGCGCCCCGAAACAGGTGATATCTGCCGTCAGCTTTATGTTTCCAATGTAATGCTGAATGGTGAGTCTTCTGTTTTTAGAGCCATCAATAGAAATAAAGAGAGTTTTCAAGCCGATTTAAAGTCGGATATCGATAAAGAAAAAGTACTAAAGCTTATCGCAAAAGCGGATGTTTTAGTCCACAATTTCAGACCGGGAGTAATCGAACGTTTAGGATTGGATTATGATACGGTAAAAGCAATTAATCCTTCGATAGTTTACGGCGATATTTCTGGATATGGATCGGAAGGACCATGGTCAGCCAAGCCGGGACAAGATCTTTTGTTGCAATCGTTATCAGGGGTAACATGGCTGAGTGGCAATGCTGACAAAGGGCCGGTACCTATGGGGATTGCGATCGTCGATATTTTGGCGGGTGCTCACTTGGCACAAGGTCTCATCGCCTCCTTAATCAAAAGATTCAAAACCAATCAAGGAAGTAAGGTCTCAGTGAGTATGTTGGAATCGATTCTTGATTTCCAATTCGAAACCATCACCACTCATTATCACGATGGTGGCGAACCTACGGTACGAACTACAAGCAATAATGCACATGCTTATTTAGGTGCTCCTTATGGGGTTTACGCTACTAAAAACGGACATTTAGCTTTAGCCATGGGTGCCATTCCTGTATTGGGAGATTTACTGAGCTGTCCATCATTGACAAACTACCCTGAGCCTGATACATGGTTTACACAAAGAGATGAAATCAAGAATATTTTAGCCGATCATTTACTGACTGAAACCACTGAACATTGGCTTTCGATCTTAGAACCTGCCGATATCTGGTGTGCGGATGTATTGAACTGGAATACCCTTTTCAATCATGACGGTTTTAAAGCCCTCAACATGATTCAGAATGTAAAAATGGGCGATGGATTCGAGTACAAAACTACTCGTTGTCCTATTAAAATTGATGGAGAATACCTCACTTCCACATTAGGATCTCCGGCTATTGGAGAACATACGCAAGAAATTTTGAAAGAACTAAACGCTTTGGATCATGAAGGAAAAGTTGAGAATTGCTGTTCGTAAATTCGGGCCTTTTGAAAGTGCTCTCCAAAAAATTTGGGACGACTTCTGTTCACAACGTGCATGTGATGTTGAATTGGAAGCAGTACCCATGGACTTACATCCTCTTTATGATACAATTTTAAAAGAGGATGGTTTGAAAAACGGCGAATGGGACATTGCATTGATGAATACCGATTGGATTACGGAAGCTTACAGCAATAATGCGATCGCTGATTTAATGCCTTTTATGGGGAACGATTCCTCTGCTTTGGAAGAAGCATGGAGTCCTTCTCTTTTAGGAAAACAACGCTTCGGAGATACAGTAATGGGGCTTCCTTTTCATAACGGTCCTGAGTGCTTAATGTACAGAACAGACCTTTTTGAAGACCCGAAAGAACAAGAGGCTTTCAAGAAAAAATACTACAGAGCACTGACGGTTCCAAAAACATGGAACGAGCTGATGGAAGTCGCTTCTTTCTTCCACCGTCCTCAAGCAGGTTTATACGGAACAACTTTCGCAGCTTACCCTGATGGTCATAATACCGTCTTTGACTTTTGCCTTCAGTTATGGACAAGAGGTGGACAATTGATTACTGAAGATGATAAAGTGGTTCTTCATTCGAAAGCGACTGTTGAAGGCATGAAATTCTACCGTAAAGCTTTACAAAACAAGGAGGCCATTCATCCTAAATCAAGAGAATTTGATTCTGTAGAAGCTGGTTTAGCGTTCGCTAATGGTGAGTTAGCCTTAAGTGTGAACTGGTTTGGCTTTGCCGCCAACTGCGAAGTGAGTCCTGATTCTAAAGTAAAAGGCAAAGTAGATGTGGCTTACATTCCTGCCGGAGAAGGTGGCGAAGGCGTTTCTCTCAATGCCTATTGGATGTACGTGATTGGAGCAGGCAGTAAGCATCAACAATTGGCTTACGACTTTATTCAATTTGCTACTTCAGTGAAAAACGACGAGCTCTTGACTTTAGAAGGAGGCATCGGGTGTAGAGTTTCGACTTGGAGAAGTCCAAAGGTCAATCAAGAAATTCCTTATTATCATAAACTGGAAGAACTGCATCAAAACACCGAATCATTGCCTCGAATGAACAATTGGTCGCAGGTCGCAGACATCATCGATGAGTTAGTGCTGAAGGTGATCAATACAGAAGAAGACATCGAAAACATCTTAGCTACTGCACAGGTGAAAGTGGATCAGCTGGAGCTTGTGAATACATAATACATGGCTTTTATGATGGTTCGGGCGCCACAAGGCATTGTGGCTCTACACAGCAACATCTTTTCAATTTAGTATATCATTTTAATTGAACGAACACCTCCTGTAGAGACGCAATGCTTTGCGTCTCACGGACCACAACACGAACCACTTCTCTCTAAAAAACACTTTCACAGTACTTAAATCAATAATGAAATGGAAATAAATTATCAATATACCTTACCAAAAACAGCCCGCCCGATCATCATCATCGGAGCTGGAGGTATTGTCAACGACGCACATATGCCCGCTTATAGAAAAGCTGGATTTGAAGTATATGGCATCACCAACAGAACAAAAGAACGTGCAGAAAAAATAGCAGAAAAATATGACATTCCTAGAGTATTTGACAGCATCGATGATGCCATTGCACAAGCTCCGGAGAATGCCGTTTTCGACCTTACACTCATGCCAAATCAGTTTGTCGCCACCTTAGAAAAACTACCGGATGGCGCCCCAGTTCTGATTCAAAAACCTTTAGGTGATTACTTTGAGCAAACTAAAAAAATCATCGAAGTCTGTAGAAGAAAAAAGCTTATCGCTGCCGTAAACTGTCAGTTGCGTTTTGCCCCTTACATCATGGCGGCACGTGACATGATCAACAAAGAAGCTATCGGCAAAATCTACGATATGGAAGTGAAGGTTTCGGTATATACTCCATGGGAAATTTTCCCAAATGTGATGTATCACCCGAGATTAGAAATCCAACAGCACAGTATTCACCACATCGATTTGGTAAGGTCATTTTTGGGTGATCCAAAAGGAATTATGGCGAAAACCTTAAAGCACCCTGCCAAAGAAATGTCGTCTACTCGTACCAATGTCATCATGGAATATGAAGATGATGTACGTGCATTAGTCAGTACCAACCACGATCACGTTTTTGGGTTTGATCATCAAGAAAGCTATGTAAAATGGGAAGGTACAAAAGGTGCTATCTACGCTAAAATGGGCCTTTTGATGAACTACCCGGACGGTGTGCCAGACGCTTTTGAATACTGCATTTTAGAAGAAGGGAAAAAACCAGAGTGGAAAACCAAACAATTGGAAGGGTCATGGTTCCCTGATGCCTTTATCGGCACCATGTCTTCATTGATCTGTTATGCCAATGGAGAGACTGACCAATTGGATACTTCTATTGAAGATATTTTGAAAACCATGCATGTGGTAGAAGCAGCGTATAAGTCGAGCGATATGGGTGGAGTAAAACCAGAATATGGTTCCATCTAGGAAACAACCCTAACAATATCGCAAGTGTTAAGCCGATAGGCGTCACTTGTGATTCAACTTTGGCGAAGTCTCCCGACTTCGAAACAAAATAAAAATATTCGAAGTCAGGAGACTTCGCCAAAAATCAGTTCCAAGTGACGCTATCGCTTAACACTTGAAACAGGTGCTACGATAACACAAAATATTAGGAGAAAGGATTTCCTGTATCCGACAAATTATTCTGATCAAAAAGCAATAAAAATAAAACAATGAAAGCATCATTATACGAAGGAAATCAAACCTTCACTGTTGTTGAAAAAGAAATAGAAGCACCTGCTGCAGGTGAGGTGAGAATTAAGGTAGCCTATTGTGGGGTGTGCGGTACCGATGTTCATATTTATCATGGTATGATGGACAAGCGTGTCAGCATTCCTGTAACTATCGGGCACGAAATGTCGGGTACGGTAGACGCTGTCGGTGAAGGTGTGGAAGGATTTCGTGTGGGCGAAAAAATCACAGTCCGTCCATTAGACAATAGAGGTGAAACGCCTGCTGATAAAGGACACAGTCATATTGCAAAAGCATTGAAGTTTATCGGAATTGACAGTCCGGGTGCCATGCAACAATACTGGAATGTTCCTGCTTTCACATTGCATAAACTGAAAGAGGAAACGGACCTTAAGTTAGCGGCACTTATTGAGCCTCTATCAGTGGCTTGCCATGATGTACGCATGAGTAAATTGAAAAAAGACGAAGTGGCTGTTGTTTTAGGTGGCGGTCCTATCGGTTTGCTTGTTGCGATGGTGGCCAAAAGTAAAGGCGCTAGAGTTATTATTTCAGAAGTGAATGATACTAGAATTAAAATGGCAGAAGACATGGGCTTTGAAGTTGTCAATCCTGTCATTACTGATTTAGTAGCTTATGTTGACCAACAAACGGAAGGCGGACTAGCGGATGTTGTATTCGAAGTAGCTGGCGTGCAAGCTTCATTAGATGTAATGACGGAAGTGGCAGGTATCCGTGGCCGTATTGTAATGGTGGCTATTCATGGAGAGAAAAAGCCCGTGGACCTGTTTAAGTTCTTCTGGAAAGAATTAGAGTTGATTGGTGCTCGTGTCTACGAAAAAGAAGATTACGAAGAGTCAATCCAATTGATCACAGAAAACAAATACAATTTCGATAAGATCATCACTGGTACAAAACCACTGGATGAAATCCAACAGATATTTGAAGACATCGACAACAATCCAACGGGGATGAAATTCTTGATCGACTGTCAATAGAATTTATTCTGTCAGGCACCATAGTTAAAACTATGGGCAAGTGATAAACAAACCTTTCCAAGACTGAAGTCTTGAAGGTTAAAAAAGGAAATAACACTTTAGTGTTGTTGGAGTAAATATCACCTGCCCATGACTTCAGTCGTGGTGCACAAAACACTTACATCACACAGAAAAAAAATAAAGCAATGAGCGTTTTAAATACATTTAGTTTAGAAGGAAAAGTAGCATTAGTTACAGGTTGTAAAAGAGGTATCGGCATGGGCATGGCCGTGGCATTAGCTGAGGCTGGCGCCGACATTATTGGCGTAAGTGCCTCTCTTGAAAAAACAGGAAGTAATGTCGAAAAGGCAGTAACGGCATTGGGTCGTAAATTTTCTGCTTACACTTGTGATTTCTCCAACCGTGAATCACTTTATGCTTTCATTAAAGAAGTGAAGGCAGACCACCCCGTAATTGATATTTTAATCAATAACGCTGGTACTATCCTTAGAGCTCCTGCAGTGGAACATCCTGACGAAATGTGGGACAAAGTAATTGAGGTAAACCAAAATGCACAATTCATCTTAACGCGTGAAATTGGTAAAGAAATGGTGGCTCGAGGCTCAGGTAAAGTGGTATTTACAGCATCACTTTTAACCTTCCAAGGTGGCATTACAGTGCCAGGTTATGCAGCATCCAAAGGAGCAATTGGTCAAATGACCATGGCTTTTGCGAACGAATGGGCATCAAAAGGCGTGAACGTAAACGCCATAGCACCAGGTTACATCGACACAGATAACACTGAAGCTTTACGTAACGACCCTGTAAGATCAGAGCAAATCCTAGCACGTATTCCTTCAGGACGTTGGGGTAAACCAGAAGATTTCGCAGGTCCTGTAGTATTCCTTTGCTCGGAAGCAAGTGCCTACATGCAAGGTGCAGTAATGCTTGTTGACGGCGGATGGATGGGACGTTAAATTAAACAGAGGCACCGTTTGTAGGGACGTTGCATTGCAACGTCCTCGCGAACCACAACACGAACCACTTTCAGTCTGTCTTCCCTTATACTTAATCCCTTCATTTTAACTTTAAAAAAACAATCATGCATATAAAATCACAATTTTTCGAAGACTACACACTAGGAGATTACAGAGAAACTCTTGGTAGAACGATTACAGAAACAGACTTTGTTGTTCATGCAGGACAAACAGGTGATTTCTTCCCTCATCATATGGATGCGGAATGGTGTAAAACACAACCTTTCAAGGAACGTATTGCACACGGCACATTGACATTTAGTGTGGCCATTGGGATGACCGCAACGGAGATTAATCCAGAGGCATTTTCTAAAGGATATGACCGTTTACGCTTTGTAAAGCCGGTACATATTGGTGATACCATTCATGTGAAGGTGACAATTTCTGAAAAATCAGAATCAAAGAAACCGGAATTAGGTCAGGTGATTGAGCACGTAGAAGTCATCAATCAAAGAGATGAATTGGTTTTGGTTTGTGATCATATATTGTTAGCAAAGAAAAAAGGGTAATAGGTCAATTATTAGAATGAGAAAATATGTTTCAAGTGTTAAGCGAAAGCGTCACTTGGAACTATTCTTTGGCGAAGTCTCCCGACTTCGAAATGAATAGATATTTCACTTTTGTGTTTCGAAGTCGGGAGACTTCGCCAATGTTTCATCACAAGTGACGCTTTCGCTTAACACTTGCGATATAAAAAAGAAATGCTTGACCTACTACATTTCAACTATCTACATCCCAACTTGGTGTATATTACATCATTTTGGGATTATTCTTTATCCGAAGGAACACCTCCGATGGACACATTAATAGCCTCCACAGTTTTTAAAATTTCACTAATAATATCGTCTTGAGAGACATTCTTTAATTGGGAAGTCAGCCCCGATACCACCAACACGGCCATCACTTCATTATTGATATCATACACAGGCGCGGCAAAGTCAGTAACCCCTTCCGTCAGTGTACTTTTCTGCACAAAACATTTAAGGTCTTTCAAAGCCGACAACTCTTTCTCCAAACCTGCTTTCTCCCCTTTCGATAACGCTTGGTATTCCTCCGATGCTTCCAAAATTCGCTCTCTTTCCGACTCCGATTTATGAGCTAAAATGATCTTTCCCGAATTGGTCTGAGTGATTGGAAAAACGCCCCCTACTTCTACAGAAAGCGAAATAGGTGTCATGCTCTTCGCTTGGCAAATAATCAGTAGTTTATTCTGGTAGAAAAAGCTCAAGTGACAAGACTGATTAATGGTCTGAGAAAGCTGTTCCAAATAAGGCATAGAAGCTTTCACCAAGTAATCAATGGAAGAGTGATGATGGGACAGTTGGAACAAACGTAATGTCAATTGATACTTGCCCGAAATAGGCTCTTTATTGATATAACCTCTCTCCTCAAGGCACACCAACATACGGTAGATCTCATTGGGTTTACGGTTAATCCCCGTTCCAATCTCCACCTGAGATTGTGGGACCGATTGAGCAGATAAAAATTCTAAAATATCTAATCCTTTGTCGAGTGCGGGAGAGTTATAAGTAGGCATATGTTCAATTTAGTTTCAACAAAAATAAGAAATTGTTCAAATTACAGGGTGTAAATCCTTCAGTATTTTTGAAAGTCTTATTTTCAATTTTATATCACAAGAATAATAGCTAAAATCAAACAAACAAACTTAATGAAATGAATTTTTACACATCATCATACACCGAACATGTTGGGCCCGGTCTATCAGGAAACGGCATCGGCATTCAATATTTTAATATCAATCCAACCACTTCCAAAATCACTTTACTGGAAAGTTATGAGACCATCAACCCTGGGTATTTTGCATTAAACCCAAAAGAAGAATTACTCTACACTTTCCAAGAAAGACAGCAAAACTTAGGACCAAAATTACTTTGTTTTAAAACCAATCAAGGGAAACTAGAATTGCTTCAATCATTAGAAATCAATGGAGGGTTACCCTGCCATATCTTGCACCTTAAAAAGTACAATTGCTTAATGGTAAGTTGTTATGAAACAGGCAATTTTTTGAAATATGATTTAGATGAAAATGGCATTCCTCTCCCCTTTTCTCAAAACATAAAATATACAGGAGGAAGCATCAATCAAGACCGTCAAGAAGGTCCTCACGCTCACCTATCCTATTACGACGAAGTCCATGATCTTTTACTGCTAGTCGATTTAGGAAATGATAAAATCTATAGTCTGAAATACCAAAACAATCAGTTCGTACAAACCAACGAAGTGAGCGTTCCCGCAGGTGGAGGTCCAAGGCATTTGGTACAACAGCCCAACAGTAATTACTGCTTTATCTCCAATGAAATGACAGGAGAAGTTAGTCTCCTGAAATGGCAAAACGACGCTTGGCAATGGATCAAAAACATCTCCATCATGACGCAAGACCACAATAACGTTGCCTCCGCTTCCGCCATCAAAATATCAAAATGCGGTCGATTTATCTATTGCGGTGTAAGAAGTACCAACAGCATTTCCATCCTAAAATTTGATCCTGAAACGGAAGCCTTAAACCTTATCGAAGAGGTACCAACACAAGGCATCACCCCTAGAGATTTTGAGATTTCTCCTGATGGAAAACTTTTGATTGTAGGGAATCAAGACTCTGAATCTTTGGTTGCTTTTTCTGTTTGTGAGGTTAGTGGGATGTTGGAAGTTGTGGAGAAAGTGGATGGAGTGAGGTCGGTTTGTTGTGTGGGGTTTGGGTAAGTTTTCTAATCATGGAATAAACTGCTTAATATTTATTAAATAAGTAGTTGGTATTTATAATCATAGAATACATGTTAATTCCAATATCAAATAGTCCAAAAAATATTAGTGTTTATAAAAACAATAAAATTACTCTGTTGACTCACAGAGTAATTCAACATCTATTATGTTGATGTATGACTTACATATAAATATTTACATTTATTTTATAATTTAACAAATTTTCCGTAAGTTGATGACTATAAGCAATCTTTACTTTTTAAAACTGAAACAAATCAAGCTATAAACTTTCAATGTCTCATGCTACTAATATAATTTTATCATTACTTTTTTTGTTTGGGATATCATGTTCCAAGAAGATTGAGTCTGTATTCAATTCTAGAAAATTGAAGAATACTCAACTTACTAATGCCATCATTAAAGACACACTAGTTGTTGACTCTCAATACATAAAGGATAGTGATTCATTAAGCTTGCAATACCTTGGATGTGGAGGTTTTTACATAAAGTATAAATCAGAGAGTGTATTAATTGATCCTTATTTTACATATCATCCGTTATTATCTGTACCATTCAAAAAGTTAACCTCAAATAAAAACGACATTGAGTATGGACTAGAAGATGTTTTTAGTAGTACGAAACCATCTTCTATTCTTATCTCACACTCACATTATGATCACTTATTTGATACTCCTTATATAGTGAATCATTACTTTAAGGATATAAAAATATATGGTTCTACCTCTACTAAAAATATACTCAGTACAGTCGTAGACACTTCAAATGTAATAGATGTTTCTCAAAAATTTGCTTCAGAATCAAATCATTTGAATGCAGATGATCAATGGATTTATGTAAATGATAAAATGAGGATATTATTTATTCAATCGGGACATGGTCCACATTTTCGTTTGCTGTTTACTTTTCATTTTCACAAAGGTCAAGGACATAAAATAAAGGGTTATACAAATCCTTCTCTAGAATCGAAAGCCAATAAATGGAAAGAAGGAGATACTTACAGTTTTCTAATTGATTTTATAGACAAAGATCCTAATACTGGACATATAATCATAAATGAGAGACTATTTATACAATCCTCTCCTTCTTACCCAAGCCTAGGTTATCCACCCAAAGAGATTTTAGATGAAAGAAAGGTAGATACTGCAATTATTGGAGGAGCTTCTTTTAATTATATAAAAGGTGAGGAATACCCCTATAAGATTATAAAGTATTTAGATGCTAAAACTTTAGTTATCTGTCATTGGGAAGATTTTTTTAGACCTTATCAAGAACAGCCTAAAAGATTTGTTCGTCTTACAAATTTTAAAAAGCTATTCTATGAATTACAAAAAGAACATCAATTTTATTTATTAAATATTAAAGGGCAATATAAAATTTTATAAGATGGAAGAACAAGAAAATAAAAAAGTAGGTAAAAATAGATTTAAGAAAATTTTAGATGTGCTATTTGGAATATTAATAGGAGGTGTTTTAACATCACTTTTAACAGGTGCAGTAAGTGAATTCACTAAAACATTATTGGAATATGATAAGATAAAGGAGGAAAGAGATAACTTTAAAAAATATGAACCAATAGTCAAATATGTAAAGAAATATCAAGACAATTATGATGATTATAATCAAAGAGAGAAATTAAATATGAAACGAATATGTATCGATATGTTGGCTAATAAAGGTGATTATAAATTCAAAGATATATTATCATTTAATCCCGAAAAGGATAGTTTAGAAAAATTAAATACACTTTTTCATAATATCAATGATGAGGTTATGAAAACAAATAAAAGTGATTTTTCGAAAAAAGGAAATGTAATTGAATTATTAAAAAGTAGTAAAGTTATTGATGACGAAGTAATTGCTATTCTTAGCACTAAGAATCCAGCAATTAATGATAAATTAGAACGACTAAAAAGGAATAAAACTGACATCATAAATAGTCTTAAAAAATATCAAGAAGCTTTAAAATTAAATATTCCTGTATATATCAGAGGTAATACTCAAAATATTGGATTGATTCAAGAAATACTTAAAAGTAATGGTTTTGAGAATATACACTTTACTGAAAAAAATGATAATCATGGAAAATCATTTATCATTCGATATCATTCTGATTATAAGGAAATAATATCACCAATAGATAGTTTACTTACAGAAAAAGGTTTAATACTTAAAGAGGAAATAAATAATAATTATACATTAATTGATATAAAATATGCTAATTAAAAAAATCTACATTTACCTTTTAGTATTAGTTATACTAAACTCTTGTAAAGTTGTTCCAATACACCTAGCATCGATAAGTTCAACTGAAAAATTTACACAAAATTTCAACCTATTAGGCACTAATTCTGATTCAAACTATAGAAGGCTAGTAGGTGAAAATCATTATAATAAATATCACAATAGTATATCGAAATTAGAAGTAGCTGATGGAGGAAATAAATTTCATTCAAAAGGAAATTTAAATGTAAAATATTCCATTTCTAAGGACAAAAAATCATTTATTATTGAAGGAAGTGGGAGCTATATAATATATACAAAAGCATCGGGTATAGAAAATAATAATAATCAAAATAAACTTTTCTATAGAGGTTTATTTGATCTTATTGATACAAAGCTAAGTTTAAATGTATTTGATAATTTTAATTATGAAGATAATAAAGTCATTACAGTCCCTTTTAAACAACATTTAATACATTATTTTCAAAACAATAATTCTTCAAATAGTATTAAAAATACACAAGATTTTTATGAGATAACAATTTATGCTCATGTCAAAATAAAAAAAACACATAAAAAACAATTTAGTATAAATTATGATGAGAATCACCTTATTTCTTTTGATAAAAATGGAGAAGAAAAAATTGGTTATTTAAAATTTAATTCAGAAGAAAATGATCACAATATTATAGATTTAAAAGGTTTAAAATATATAAAAAAATATAGATAAATATGAACTCAGACTTACATTGCCACCCAAGCTTAAAAGCGACACTCCAAAGAAGATTTAATAACGGAGATGGAAATATTTGGAGAAACTATAAAACTCAACTTGATGAAGTTTTTAAAAAAGAAAGCCATGTAACTTCCATCCTAAAAGATTTAATCTATTTAGATTCTCAGTCTAATTTACAAAAGTGTGTACAAGGAAAAGTCAAAGTTGTTTTCTTTGCTATTTATCCTATTGAAAGATCCTTCTTTAGAAAAATAGTAGGTATTAATGGATTACTGAGTGTCAATAAAGCGATTTCTGTCTTAACAGGGTTACCTTTAGATAAAGTAGGGGCTTACAGAAATAATGAAAAATTTGGAGTTGATTATTATAAAGATTATCAATTCGAATTGGAAACCATTTTACTTAAAGAAAACCAATCCTTTAAGGACTCAAATGGAGTAAAATGGAATTTTAAGATCCCTAAAAATAAAACAGAATATCAACAGTACTTGAATGAACAGAATACCATAATTGGAGTACTTACCGTTGAAGGAGGTCATTCGTTTGGTGATTATGAAGGAAAAAAAATATTCAGGAAAAACAAATTCAATAAAGAATACAGTCCTTATTTATACCCAACAGAAGATAATAACTCCGATATCAACAATAACAGTGAACTTAAGCATCTCAGAAAATCATTACTCAATAATATCGAAGCTACAAAAAAAAGTGCTCACCCTCCCCTATTTCTCACTCTTGGCCATCACTTTAATAACCTAATTTGTGGTCATGCAAAGAGTTTCAAAGGTGCATTAGGAATGCTGTTAAATCAAAAAGCTCTATTAGGACTTGGTATCACAACGATTGGAAATGAGGTCATAGATTTATTACTTGATGATTCAATTGGTAAAAGAATTCTTATTGACATCAAACATATGTCGATACAAGCAAGACATGAATTATATAAAAAACAGCAATATAAAAATAACAAAACACCAATAGTTAGCAGTCATTCAAGCGTTTCAGGAATAGACACATTAGCGAATGCCTCAAATATCATAAATAGTAACAAAAAGGAGAAACGATTTTTAGCACAGCAAGAAATAGGGTTAACTGATGAGGAAATCAAAACTATATTCTTAAGTAAAGGACTAATTGGTATATGTCTTCATGAAGGAAGAATGCCAGGAAAAAGATTTAAGCAATTAAAAAAGGAATATCAACGAAACAGGGAAGCAACAAAAGAATTGAATCTATTCTATTGTCTCTTTATCAGTACGTTACTACACATTATGAAAGTACAAAAAGAGATTTTAGGTACACAAGAAGGCGAAAGTAGAAAAATATGGTCTGGCATAGGCGTTGGCACTGATTATGATGGAATTGTAGACCCATTTGATAATGTACAAACTCTTAAAGACTTAGATCTATTCAAACAAGGTATAAAACAATATATTCAATTAGCCTATTCAGGTGATCCAGACTATTGGGTTGTTGATCCATGTACAGATGAAAATGTAGATGTAGAGAATATTAAAAGCCTTTTTGATATTAACGAATTAGACAATTTAATCGATGATGTATTTTTTAATAATACACACTCATTTATAATAAATAACTTATAATTTAAACTTTTCTATTATGATTTTCTTTGCGTCAAACAGGTCAACAAATACCAACAAAGATCTATTATTTGGTGACCAATTTAATAGTGCAGGTCAGGATGATTTAACTTTTGCTGAATATTCTAACAATGACAACAAAATCACAGTAACAACTTCAGATCAAGTATTGAAAAAACTGAAAAACAGTGACAAAAAATGTGTTGTTTTTGTACATGGATTTAATCAAAGCATTAACAAGAATCTCAAAAAATCGAAAGAAATCGAAAGCTATGGTTTTAATGTATTGGCCTTCAGTTGGCCTTCAAACCCAGGTCCAAACCACATCTTCGGAAAAATAAAAGAATACAAACGAGCCAATAAAAATGTATTTAGATCATTGGTTGCTTATTCCCGCTTTTTCGATAGATTGGAATCTTTTATACTTGAAAAAGGAGTAAATCCTTTTTCTACACTAGTTGTACATAGCTTAGGGAACTATCTCACTAAAAATTTTATCAATACTGATTTATACCAAGGTCAGTTAGGTATCTTCAAAAACATTTTATTACATCAAGCAGATGTTGACAGTGTAAACCATCACCTAATATTTGACAAACTTACTGATAAAAGTAAGGTCCTTGTCACTATTAATGTGACAGATGATGTATTAGATATATCTGACATTATTAATCCAAATAGATTAGGTAATACAGCTAGAAATTTAAATTCAGAAAAAATAGAATACTATAACTTTAGTAAAGCAAAAGAAGCCAATGACTCACATAGATTATGGCACCTTCCTGCAAGTGCAAACGATAATATAAAAGAGTTTTTTAAGGTAGTATTTAGTGGTCAACCTTATGACAATGATGAAGTAGAGTATAACACTAAATTCAACTATTATATTATCAAATAGATTCTTCAACTAAAACCTAAATTAAAAATGAATACAAAGCAACAACTAATTGATCAACTTATCACAAATCCACGAGAATTCACTGATGAAAAGTTAAGAGAACTCCTCTCTCTTCCAGAACTAAACAGCAGTGATCTAAGAAGTATTTTACTGCGACTTTTTGATAAAAATAATGGATCAATAGACAATGATTCTGATGCTGCTGAAAGTTGGATGGGTAAATTAAATAAACGAGCGAATAAAAAGAAGAATAAATTATTTTGGAAAAGAATAAAAAAGGGGAAAACAAAAAAAATAATTCTTGCTGAAGGTGATTCTTGGTTTGAATTTCCAATTTATATTAAGGAAATTATTGACCAGTTGAATGATAATAAAGCATACGCTATTAAAAGTCATGCCTATGGAGGTGATTGGATCTCTAATATTCTATATGAACAACAATATATAGAAGACTTATCACTTCTCAAGCCTGATGTTTTCTTGATAAGTGGAGGAGGAAATGATATTGTTGGAAATAATAGGTTAGCTTATCTGTTAAAAAGAAGAGTAAACATTGAAAATGATATAAAAGAAAAGCCGATTGATTTAACTACAGATCTAGGTAAGTTACAATTTTCGGATCTATGCTTCAATAATGAATTTTATGCTTTATTAAAACTCTTTGAATTACAATATCATTTATTATTTACAAGTATTCAAAAATCAGTTGATAAGTTTAAAGATTTAAAAATTATCACTCAAGGTTACGACTACGCAATTCCTAGTAAATCTAAGGGTTTTGGCTTTAATATATTGAAAGCACCAAAGCCTATCCTAAATTTAATTACAGGTACAGGGAAATGGCTTAACACACCTTTATTACTTAGAGGATATACTAATCAAGAAGAAAAAAATGCCATTTTATTTGGTATGATTGAGCGTTTTAATAATACTTTAATTTCTTTAGGAAAACAATACAAAAACGTTTATCACATAGACTGTAGAGGTGCAATCGATCCTAAAAAAGGATGGAATGATGAATTACATCCTACATCAAAAGAGTTTAAGGTTATCGCTGATGTATATAAAAAATGTATTGAAGGTGAACCTGATGATGATAATTGTGGAGGTGTTTACAGTGTAATAGATTATAAAAAAAATAAGGAGTACTTTAAAAAGTATGATAACTGTGATCAAATTAACTCCCCTTCACTAAGTGTATAAGTATAAAAAAAGGATTGAGTTTAAAAAGCTAAATCCTTTTTTTATAGATCATCTTGAGAATTGAATTATTAACTGAAAACAAAATTTATAGTGTAAAATAGATTGTGTAAACTCTCGAATGAAGTAACTATCTTTAAAGGTACAGAAAACAAGTATGCTTTCTGCTTTTTTTATTGTTGTGACTGCCTTTTTGTTGTTCAAGTTAATAGAGCCAAAAAACAACATTTTAGAATTGTTGTTCAACGATTTTGAATTGAACAACAATTGAACAACTATTTTAGAATACTTTATGTAAAATGTGTCTTTTTATGTAGGATGCAAAAAACAAAAACAGCTATTTCGTTATTGAAATAGCTGTTTCGGTAAAATTGATAAGGTAGGTTTATACCGTAAAGTAGCCCCACCGGGATTCAAACTAAAACTGATTTTCAAGCACTTACAGTAAAACTGCGACAGATTTTCAGAAAGATTGAAAGTAGAAGTGTTAATCCCATAGTTTTGGTATTTCAAGAAAGTACTAAGGTATGGAAATGAGTAACCTACGTTCCTACAGTCCTACAATAATCTATTTTATCTCTATCACACCTAACTCCTTAAGAATATCATTTTTAAACTTACTCAAAGGAACTTTATGATAATCTTCTTTTTTACTTTCTACATTAAAGATTATTCTATGAATTTCACTTTCAGATAACTTTTTAATTTTATTCAAGTATGTAGCTAAACACTTTATGTATATATCTGAATATGACTTTCTTAAATTAATAAGATCTTTAACCTCAGGAATATGTGCTGAGTACAGTTCCTCTAACTTTAATTGTTTTGCAGTATCCTTTGTCTTTTGAGTTCCTCCCACTGTAATAACTTTAATCATATTTTTTGGGATGTGCTTTATTGAAAAACCAAAATCGTTACAAAACTCTGAATAATAAGGGTGATGATGGATATCTAAATCCATGTCAATACTTCCTTTTATATTACTATTACAAACTGAACAACTAGGAATAAGGTTATAAAATGATAAAGCCAATAAGGGATGTTTTGATTTAGGAAACCAATGATCAAATTGGGGTCTCGTAACTTTACTTACTTTCTTATCTCCATGTTCGGTTATGGTACTTGTAAATAATCTATTACAATATGTACATGTTCTCCTATCTAATTTTTTTGCGAGGTGGTATGGTGAATATTGGTAACTTGGTTCTTTATTTTTAAACCATGTTTCATAATTTATCAACTTTTCTAACTCTTTATTTATATCATCAATGCTGGTAAGTTTACCAATTCTAAATGTTGCTAAACAAATTCCTGACGGAGATATATTATTATTTGATAAAACCTGTGAATACATTGTATTCTTTAGATCATCAATTGTTTTCTTTTCTAGTAAAGCAAGACTAGCTGGATCACTATTCAATAATTTATCTATAAAGCCTTTCTCTTTAATCTTGTCTTCTATTATTTTATTAAAATAAAATGTAACTTTTGTCTTAACTGTTTTCTTGCCTTTTTTCTTACTTATCGTTTTTTTATATCCTCTTAATGTATTTGCACATATTTTACAATTTGGTATTTTACAATTCTTATTTATTGAACCAACCTTTTTCAATAAATAACATTTTATATTGTTATAATGAATGGTTCTTGCTTCTATGATATTCGCCTGTTCTGGGTCAATATAAATCATAACCTTATTTTATTAATATCTACACCTAACTTCTGAGCCAAGTTTATTACTTCTTTTTGCTTTTCTTCTTCTGACAATGCTTCATTAAACTTTTCATTCCATTGTTCAATTAGAATATTTCTGATAACTGGTTCTCCAATATTATCAATAATTATCTTACATTTTTCCTTGGTTAAATGTATACCTTCCTTTTCATCATCATTAAGAAAACCTATACATTCGTTTATTTTTATTTGTGCAAATGCTCCAATAGTTCCATGCTTTCCCATAAAAAAGTCAGTAGCTAACATTTCGTGAATATTAGCACCAAAAGAGTTTATTGAATTATTTTTACCTTTTTCAACTCTACCTTCGTTTAGTTTCAAAACATTATGAGATGGTATATCAGAAAGAATAAAAGGCGAATGTGTTGATAGTAATATATTTATACCTTTTATATTTTTTAGACGCAATGAAGATACCGCTCTCCATAAATTCTTTATGTAATTCCTTTGTAATTCTGGATGGAAATATTGTTCAATCTCATCCAATAAAATATTCACAAAATTATACTTAATATTATCTTGGCTTTTAACAACAGAATCAATATTTTTCAAATGGTATAAAATACTTGCCATTGAAAAAAACATCTGTTTTTGTCCTGAGGATAACTGCTTTAAAGTAACTTCTGAAGTATTTGACTTAAAATATATTTCTTGATCAAATAAAGACATTGGAGGTAAATATTCTTCTAACTCAAAAACTGAATTACTTTCTTTATCTATACTCAAAATTCTTTCACGTAACTCCTTGAAATTTTCTAATATAATCGTATCATTAATTACAATATATTGTTTATCAGTACTTTCATTTGTTGAATAGTTATTTATAAAATTAAGTACTTGTCTTACTTTTAAAGTGATATGACTATTATTTTCATCTATTGCATCTAGTAATAAATCAAAATCAATAAACTGTTCATCTTTACCTATATATCTATCAAAGGAGAAATGTTCTGAGCAAATATTAATAAGTTTGTCAATTAGGTAGCATAACAAAATTTTATTAATCCTTGAAATATTCCTTGCATTTATTGGTAAATTATATTTACGAATTACCAATAATATTTCCTTTTTATAACTCGAATAATTTTGCTCTAGTGATGGATTCTTTTTGAATTTTAATTCAATTCTCTTAATAGATAATTCATCGATAAACTGTATATCTCCCTTTTCGAAAAAATCAGAATTTAGTATAATCAGAGATAGTAATCTATATTGAGAAATTTCCCTTTCTTTATTAATATCAATATTACCTATATCACCAGTTTTCTTTTCTTTAGTTCTATTTGGATTAATTACTAATGGAGATTGATAGCCATCAACCTTATGATAATGATTATGAGCCCAATCAATAATATCATTATTACTTAATGAGTAATGTGAGTAATCTAATGATATAGTGTAGAAGAAATCATCTAAATTGATGTCAGAGTCCCATAAAGTCAATAAATCTTCATCCAATTTATAAGTTAAATCAGGACGAAGAGTAAATTGTTTTTTAGTTACATTAAAGTCTAAATCGATTCTTAATGAATATAGTTTATTTAGAGATGTATAGTAGATTTCACAATCTAGGTCATTTACTAAATCCAATGAATTATTTCTATATGCAGAGAATAAGTTATTTATAAATCCATACAACAAATAAATTAATGTACTTTTCCCACTCCCGTTCTTCCCTACTACAGCTGTCACATTAATTTTTCTGTCTCCCTTAGAATATAAATCGATTAATTTGTTCTTATCAATAGAAACTTTTGTTTGATCTCCTTCAATATCAAAATGAAAAGATTCATCAAATAGATATAAATCATCTTCATTCAATATTTTTCTTATATTGGAACTACAGTTTTCATGAACTTTTAAAGCGACTAATTTAAATGACGTATCTCTTATAGTATTGATATAAAAATCTACATTAGCTTTATTTAAAAAATCTAATTCATCAAGCTTTGATAGTTTTATTTTAAATTCAGCATTATCAGAAATACCTTCAAAATTATTGAGTAATTGATTTGCTAGATCCACTACATCTAACCTAAATTGTATATCTTCTTTAAAAGAGGAATTTGCTTTATCAAAAAATGTATGATATGTACGAGGATTAACTGGTCCATTGTGAAATGAAGCAATTTCAAGAAAGTCATTTACGTAATTGACAAAAGGTAATGTTTGATGTGGTACTACCCAATAGACAAATAAACTACTGTAAGACAAATCCAACCCTTTAATACCAAAGTATTCCTGATAATCAAATACTCGTTCATAATCTTCTTTTTTGAAAAGTCTGTAAAAGTTTTTCCAAAGTCTTTTAATTTCATGTATATCTCTCTGGTTATATTCATATAAATTAGGTGCTACAACATGTCCATACCAGTCATCTTCAATATTGATTTTGATATCTCTTGTTTTGCTAAGTTTATTAATGAGGTAAGTCAAAAAGTCAGCACTCTTATAATTAAATTGTTCACTGCTAATAACGGAGTAAATAAAAACTGGATCTACCTCCTTAAAACCCTGATAGTCTTTCAAAAATAGACTAAGAGTGGTGTCTCCATTAGATTTATAATCCATTATTAACCTATATAATTTATACCCAACTGAATCTATACTTTCTTTTAGTAAAAGTTTTGTCAATTCATTAAAAGCATCATACCATTTTAGGTTTTTCTTTTGAGGAACTCCTTTTCGAATTCTTTTTTTCTTTGCCATTAATTGTCTGTTTTAGTTTATTTTTTTTCGATTATTACCCTTTTAAACCTTACCTTTTGATAATATCTTAAGCAAATCATTAGGCATTTTCACATTCGAATCACTACTTTTTAATAAACCAGATTCTGATCTACTAAATAGAGATTGTAATACTAAATTTCTATCAGTCTCTTCTAGTGCATCATCTTTGATCAACGCTAAATAGAGATAAGTGAGTTGTTCCCTTTCCTCTGCATCTCTTGCTAGATGAAATGAACTCATCATATATTTGCTTACTAAATTGATACCGTATCCTAAGAACGAGATAAAGGTTACATATATGACAGACCATTTAATTGCTTGAGCATTTCCTTTTAGAAAACTAAGTAACATTCCTTCAGGAGTTAGCCATAGCAAAAGATATAGAGTGATACATGAAAAAATAACTAAGCCAACAATGTACTTTAAAGCGGTTTGACCATCTTTATGTAATTTAGTTGCTCTTGTTGCCCAATACTCAGCAGGCTTTTTTAAGCGTAATTGCTCTTCATAAAGGTTTTCTAATTCTTCTATTTTGTTCTTAGCTCCAATAATTCTTTCTTCTTCATTATCAGATTCGACTCCTTCAAACCAAGAGTTGAAAGCTTCTTCTTTTTCGGATTTAAATTCATCAATTTTACCAACATAATTCTTAAATTTTTCTTGGGACTGATTAAAGAAAGTTGATGTGTCATTTTCTAATCTTGAAGTATGTTCTTCGTACTCTCCTTTCAATTTAGAAAGAGCTTTACGTTCAGATTTTCTTCTAGAAGGTATAGCTGTTTTGTCACTGTACTCTTTTTCATAGGCTACCATAGCACCTATAAAATGGTGTTTATTTTGTTGAAAACTTCTATTACAGAAATAATTAAATGCTCCTCTTGCTTGTTCTTGGTTGATTTCATTTAGATGTGTAATAATTTCTGTTTGATAAGAATCGAATGTAAATACATCAGATCTTGAAATCTGTTGTTGAATGCCACGCCATTGATTTTCTAAGTTGTTTGCATGCATATTATTTTTATACCTCTCAAAAAAATCTTTAATAGAGTTACTGTTATTAATAAAATGCCTACTTGAGTCTTCAAGGTCATTAGGTACTCTTGTTAGTTCTTGCCATCCCTTGGCTTGTTTTGAGAAGAACTGTAAAATTGGAATAAAACCATTAATTTCTTTATAGGTTTCTTCGAAATTATAGGATACGTTAATTTGAACATTTTCAAACCATTCCTGTATCTCCTCAGAAGTGTTTGCTATTTGTTTTTTGATTTCAGTTGTACTCATTTCTTAATAGAGCTTAATTGTTTGCTAGCTAATATGTTTTTTATAACATTACCTACACGAATTAACTATTTATAATATCAAAAAACAAGATATTTCAATATTCCTATTATCTTAGTAATTCAACAAATAATACAATGAATCGAATTAAAGAGATCATAGCAAAAAAGGTCTTACCCAAGCCTGGTTATCTGAAAAACTAGGTAAAAGTTACAACATGGTGAATGGATATGTGCAGAATAGAAAGCAACCTAGATTGGAAATTTTATATAAGATAGCTATGATCTTAGATGTAGATATTAGACTGTTACTGGAAAGTACTAAAACTGACAAAAATGAAGCATAATGAAGATACTAGAGTTAAAATTCCTACTCTACTCCATCTTACACGATTAGGATATACTTATATTTCACTAAAAGACGCAAAGTGGGATACTTCAACAAATATCTTTACAGATATTTTTAATGAAAGTATTTCTAGAATTAACCCCTCTCTCTCTCCAAATGAGATCAATAAAGTTTATAGTGATGTTGCTATATGTTTAGAAAATGAAGATTTAGGGAAAGTATTCTATGAGAAACTTGTTGATCAGTCTGGATTCAAATTAATTGATTTCAAAGATTTTGATAATAACTCATTCCATGTTGTTACTGAGCTAACACATGGAAATAAAGATGAAGATAATTTTAGGCCTGATATCACTCTTTTAATAAATGGAATGCCCTTGTGTTTTATTGAAGTCAAGAAACCTAATAATTTAGATGGGGTTCAGGCTGAACATAAAAGAATGGCAACTAGATTTCAGAATAAGAAGTTTAGAAAGTTCATTAATATCACACAGTTAATGGTATTCTCTAATAATATGGAATATGATGATAGTTCACCTCTTCCTCTTCAAGGTGCTTTCTATTCATCAACATCTTATTATAAACCTATTTTCAATTATTTCAGAGAAGAAGAGTCATTTGATTTATCATCAATATTGAGTCCTTTAAATGAAGATGTTGAAAACTTACTTTTAAAAGATAATAATCTTGTTTCGATTAAGAACCAAAAGGAATATGCTGTAAATAAGAACCCCGACAAACCTACAAATAGAATTTGTACATCCCTTTTTCAAAGAGAAAGACTAAAATTCATTTTGAAATATGCTATTGCTTACGTAAAGGAAAAATCAGGTTTACAAAAGCATATCATGAGATATCCTCAGATTTTTGCAACAAAAGCAATTGAGAATAAACTAGAGGAAGGTTTAAAAAAGGGCATTATATGGCATACTCAAGGGAGTGGTAAAACTGCATTAACCTACTATAATGTAAAACATCTCACAGATTATTTTAAAAACAAAGGGATAGTTCCAAAATTCTATTTTATCGTTGATAGATTAGATCTATTAATTCAAGCATCAAGAGAATTTACAGCTAGAGGTTTAATAGTACATAAAGTAAATTCCAAACAAGAATTTGCTTCAGATATAAAATCAACAAGTGTCATTCATAATGATCAAGGAAAAGCGGAAATAACTGTTGTAAATATTCAGAAGTTTGAGAATGATCCAAATGTGGTTAGAAATACAGACTACAATTTGAATATTCAGCGTATCTACTTTATGGATGAAGTACATAGAAGTTATAATCCGAAAGGTAGTTTTCTATCTAACTTAAATGAATCAGATGCTAATGCTATAAAGATAGGTCTAACGGGTACACCATTATTAGGAGATCAATATAACTCACGTTCTTTATTTGGAGAATACATACATAAATACTATTACAATTCATCTATTGCTGATGGCTATACTCTTCGTTTGATTAGGGAAGAAGTGGAGACCAACTATAAACTCAAGCTCCAGAAAACATTAGAAGAAATTGAGATTCTAAAAGGAGACGCTGATAAAAGGTTTGTCTATGCTCATCAGAAGTTTGTTGAACCAATGCTTGAGTATATAGTAGAAGATTTTGAAAGAAGTAGAATTTCGATGAACGATAACTCAATTGGAGGAATGGTAGTTTGTGATTCTTCTGATCAAGCAAAGATGATGTTTGAAATCTTTCAGAATAATTATGCACAACCTTCAAATGATCCCTTGTCTTTAAATGAGGCTCCTTTTACATATGGAAAGAAAAAAGAAAATGAAAGAAAGGTAAAGTCTGCTATTCTTATACTTCATGATGTTGGAACAAATCAAAACCGTAAAGATTGGGTAGAGGAGTTTAAAGATGGCAAGCATGATTTTGTTTTTGTTTATAACATGTTATTGACTGGATTTGATGCTCCTCGTATGAAAAAACTATACGTAGGAAGAGTAATTAAAGCACATAACCTATTACAAACTCTAACTCGTGTCAATAGAACTTATAAAGATTTTAGGTTTGGGTATGTGGTAGATTTTGCGGGCATTGAAGAACAATTCAAAAAAACTAGTCAAGATTATTTCAATGAACTCCAGAATGAATTGGGTGATGAAATAAGTTCTTATTCTGACTTGTTCCTTACGGAAGAACAAATTGAAGAACGTATCACAGAGATATCAGATAAATTACTGCATTATGACACTGAAAATGCTGAGAACTTTTCAACTCAAATTTCAGAGATCAATGATAGAGGACAAATGTTGGAGATTACCAAAGTTCTAAATGATGCTAAAAGTTTATATAATCTTATTCGTTTATCCGGTAATTTCGAGTTATTAGATCAGTTAGATTTTAACAAACTAAATGTTCTTGCCCGTGAAGCTAATAATAGGTTAGCTCACATCAACACTAAGTTAGCTTTAGAAAATGATACTGATAATACAAACTTGTTGAATCAGGCTTTAGAGGATGTTGTTTTTACCTTCACAAAGATTAGTGAAGAGGAAATGGTGTTAGCAGATAAATTTAGAGATGATCTTCAAAAAACTAGAGAAATTTTACAAGATAACTTTGATCAAAAAGACCCTGAGTTTATTTCTTTAAAAGAAGAATTAGAAAGAATTTTTAAAAAGAAGAACTTATCTGAAATTGATGTTTCATGGATTAAAGAAAATATTGAAGAGATCAATCTTATATATGATAAAGCTAAAGAATTGGAACGAAAGAATCAGTTACTTTTAGCAAAATATGAGAACGATGAAAAGTATGCTCGTTTACATAAAAGATTAATTGAAAAGGATCCTATTACAGAAAGTGAGTCTAAATTATTAAATGCTTTACAAAGCCTTAAAAAAGAAGTCGATAACCAAGTACTTCAAAATTCAAATATTCTTGATAACGATAGTTATGTTGAGAAAATGATGATGAAAATTGTTCTGGAAAAGTTATATAAAGAGCATCAGATAAAATTAGATCCTTCAAAAACTAAAAGAATTAATCACCTTTTAGTCAATGAGTACATGAATGAATATCAAGGTAAAACGATATAAAGAAAAATAATGAATACTACAGTAGAGTTTGAAAAACAAACCAAAAAGTTAATTGATGACTTAAAAAGTGTTTGTGCAAATTATGGATTAGGAAATGATGGGAATGAATTCAAAATAATTACCCAAGTATTTTTATATAAGTTCATGAATGACAAATTCATTCATGAGATCAAAAAGAAAGATGAAAAATTAGCTACAGCAGAAAATTTCAATGAAGCACTAGATTCAATCCCTGAGGATGAACTTGAGATGAATATGATGATGCTTGATGAAAATACAGCTCATCTAAAACCAAAACATCTAATCTCAAAAGTATTTCAACAACAAAATGAAGATAAATTTCATGAGATTTTTGATACTACTTTATTAGAGATTGGAGCATTAAACATTGATTTATTCTCTGTAAAAACAGAAGGAGGTGAAAAAATTACTCTATTTGAAGATGTAAGTAAGTATGTTACAGACAAAAGAGATGATTTTTGCAAGGCAATAATCAATAAGCTAATTAATTTTAGTTTTGAAGGTGTGTTCGATGAGAAGTTTGACTTCTTCGCTACTATTTTTGAATACCTTATCAAAGATTACAATACGAACAGTGGAGGTAAATATGCAGAGTATTTTACTCCTCATGCAGTAGCTAAAATTATGGCGAAATGCTTAGTTCATGGAGAAGTTCAAAATGTATCTTGCTATGATCCTTCTGCTGGTTCCGGTACTTTATTGATGAACTTAGCACATCAAATTGGAGAAGATAAGTGTACTATCTATTCTCAAGATATTTCACAAAAATCATCTAACCTTTTACGCCTAAACTTAATTTTAAATAACCTAGTACATTCTATTCCAAATATCATTAAAGGGAATACAATTTTAGATCCTTATCATAAGGAAAATAATGCACTAAGAAAGTTTAATTATATTGTTAGTAACCCTCCTTTTAAGCTTGATTTTTCAGACTATAGAGATGATTTAGATTCTAAAGAAAATAATGATAGATTCTTTGCAGGTATACCAAAAGTTCCTGCTAAGAAAAAAGAATCAATGGCTATTTATCTTTTGTTTATTCAACACATCATGTCTTCACTAAAAGAAAATGGTAAGGCTGCTATTGTTGTGCCTACTGGATTTATCACTGCCCAAAGTGGTATTGATAAAAAGATCCGACAAAAGATGGTAAAAGAAAAAATGTTGTCAGGAGTAATTAGTATGCCGTCTAATATTTTTGCTACAACTGGTACAAATGTTAGTATTCTCTTCCTAGATAAAGAAAATAAAGATGAAGTCGTTTTAATTGATGCTTCAAAATTAGGAGAAACAATTAAAGATAATAATAATCAAAAGACTGTTTTAACTACTATAGAAGAAAATAAAATCATTGATACTTTTAATAAAAAAGAAGAAATAGATGATTTTTCTGTAAAGGTTTCCTATGATGATATTACCTCTAAAAATTATTCTTTAAGTGCAGGACAATATTTTGAGGTAAAGATTGAATATGTAAACATTACTCATGATGAATTTACTTCTAAGATGAATAATTTTGAAAATTCATTAGAATACATGTTCAAAGAGTCAAAAGACTTAGAAAAGGAAATAGTTAAAAATATAACCAGTCTTAAATATGAATAATTGGCAAATATTTAGATTAGGTGAAATCTCAGACTCTTGTCTAGGAAAGATGCTAGACAAGAAAAAAAACAAAGGTGAATACCAACCATATCTATCAAATAAATGTGTAAGATGGGGTGGTTTTGATTTTGATTTTTTATCTGAAATGAAATTTGAGGTACATGAAGAGGAAAGATATGGATTAGAATATGGTGATTTAATTATCTGTGAGGGTGGAGAACCTGGAAGATGTGCTATATGGCGAAATAATATGCCTAATATGAAGATCCAAAAAGCACTACATAGACTTAGAGTAAAGAAGGGTTTTTCATATGAATTTCTGTATTATCGAATGTTGTTAGCAGGCAGGACAAATGGTTTAGATCGATATTTTATTGGATCAACCATTAAACATTTAACAGGCGTTAATCTAAAGAATATTGAGTTCAGTTTTCCAAGTTTCAATACACAAAAAGCAATTGCTAAAGTACTTTCAAATTTAGATCTAAAGATAGAGATCAATAACAAAATCAACAACCAATTAGAAAGTATGGCAAAACTGCTTTATGATTATTGGTTTGTACAGTTTGATTTCCCCAATGAAAATGGTAAGCCTTATAGATCATCTGGTGGTCAAATGGTTTATAATGAGGAGTTAAAAAGAGAGATTCCCGAGGGGTGGGAAGTTAAAAAGATTAATGAAATAGCTTATAATGTTAGTAACTCGATAAAACCTGAAGAAGAGGAATATTTACCTTATCTTCCAATTGATAAGTTACCTAGAAAGCAATTATATTATAGTGAATATGAAAATCGTGAAGAAGCTAAATCTTCTTTAATAAAATTTAATGAAGATGATATTCTTTTAGGGGCAATGAGGGTTTATTTCCATAGAGTTTGTAATGCTATAGAAGATGGTATTTCAAGGTCTACATTAATGGTAATAAGAAGTTTGGATGAAAATTTAAAAAATTACATCTTATTTACTCTAAATAAAGAAGACTCTATTGAATTTGCAACACAAAACTCAACAGGTTCTTCAATACCATACGCCAAATGGATTAATGGTTTAGAAAATCTTCTAATACCAACTCCATTAGACAACAAAGTATTTCATCAATTTAATAACCATATTGATCCAATTTTAGAAAAATTTAAAATTACAGCAAAGGAAGACCGACAATTACATAAGCTACGAGATTGGTTATTACCAATGTTAATGAATGGTCAAGTGAGTGTAGAAGATATTGAGCTATAGATATTAAGTACCACATAGCATTTTGGTGTTATGTGGTTTTGTTTTAAACTAAAAACTAATCAAATGACTTATATTTTAGGTACTGTAAAGAACGATACTGTTTATATCGTTGGTGATTCAGTAATCACAAGTGTTACTAATGATCAAAGTAGTTTTAAAGAAATTCACACACCTCATGATGCATCTGCTTTTGGAGAGGGTACAATTAAGAATGTGGATGATTTAACTGTAATGCAAGAATCTACCAAGAAAATTAATATTGTATCTGATAAAATTGTAACAGCATTTGCAGGTAATGCCAATATCGCATATGGTGTTATTGAAAATATAGTTAAATCTCCCAAGATAGATTCTGATCCTATTAGAACTATTGAGCATTTCACTAAAAAAAGAAAAGATATTCAATTACTTTTCTCTATCAAAAAAACTGGAGAGCCAGTCGTCTTATATTGTTATAATGTTTTTAATGACGGACAAGTCACAATATGTCAAGAGGGGGAGATTGTGCATTTAGGAGGCTATCCTGAGGAAATAAAAGAAGAACTATATGAAGACATTGAAAAAAAGGTTCATGTAATACTTGATGTCAATTGTTTAGCACCTGAATTACAAAGGTTAACTAATTTGAAACTTATTACTGCTTACCTTCAATCATTTCATTATCTACAGACAATCGAATTAGGGATTGGAGGAACATATTTCGGTATAGTCCATCATGACATTCCTACACCACTAGATGATACAGCTTTTATACTTGTAAATGGAAGTGATATTAGAACTCTGACATTTGAATTAATAGGAACCTTAACAAGAGGAGATAAAACTATAGTAAATTCACCCTTTTTAAATAAGCCATTTAGACTCTTAGAACCTTATTTGCCTACAAGTCCAAGTTATAATCAGTTACGTGAAAAAAGGGTTTTAGAATGGCTTCAAGATCATGATACTTATGAAGAAATAGTAGACAATATAAATAATGTGGAATACCAAGATTATTTATTCTTACACCAAAACGAAAAAACAGATATAATCAAAATACTTTTTGTCCCCAATTTCGATAATAGAATTAAAGATATATTTGAAATAACACCAAACTCTACGATAAAACCAATTGCTCAAGAGTTTTTAGATAAGATGGAAATATTAATTGGTGATGAAGGAGAACTAATTGATATGTTATAACCCTTTTTGAAAACAAATAAGTAAGGTAAACCTTACTTATTTATTTTCTTAAATTTCTCCTTTTTCAATTCATTTAACCTAAAAATAAATTGACTTAATTGATTAAATTTTATCGTACCATATAATTTGTAACCTTCTTTCTCTTGTACAGAGGAAAAATATTTTATTAATTCAATCGGGTATGATAATAATTCATGTCCTCCATTAGCATCATCCTCAAAGAATACAGTTTTGTAACTGTTAAATTTTTCATATTCTAATTTAGATAAATCAAAATTTAAAGCTTGTTCATCTACCATTGTAAATAACTCTTTTGCATCTTCTTTTAAGTTTGTAGCTCCATCTAATCTTTTATCTTTGAAAAAAGAATAAAGAAGTTTCACATCACCTAATATTCTATTTAATTCATTTTCATGGTTAAGAATATAAATGTTCTTTTGTGAATCATCAACGATTTTAAAACCTTTAGATTTTTTGTATTGAAGCCTAATTTTCTCAATATCATACTCTAAATTAGATTGCTTAATTAAACTTTGATAATAAGTTTCATAAATATCTTTTCCTTTATAATCATCATTAAGAAGGACATAATATTGAAAAGTACTAAACAAAGAAATAAAACAATAAAGTCGCTTAGTTCCATTTGATAATTCCTCAGTGAAAAGAACTAGTTCATGTGAAGGATAATGAGCTTCTATTAAATCTCTACTATACTCATATATCAAATCAAATCCACCATATGGGAAAAAAGGAGTTACATTATTTTGAGTAATAAATTCTGATGTGCCATCTGCATTTATCTTTAATGCATTACTTAAGTTTTCTCTAAAAATACCTTTTGAAAGGGCAAATTCAACAGCAATTTTCACAAAACCTGATTGAAAGATAGAATTGAAATCAATAATACCTTCAGAAAAATGTAAGGCTACCATTTCATCATCATCAATATCAGATTTTATCACAACATCAATATCAGAAATATCTACTCCTTGTTCTTTTAAATCATTAAGAGCCTTATTGCTATAATTTTCAGCTATCTTCTTTTTACCATAAATTACTAACTTATGATCGTTTTCATGGTATTTATAAGAAAGTTTAGGCGATATAGTATTTCTTTTTTTAGTAATATCAATTTTAGCATTAAAATCCTTATCCTCATAAAAATACCCTTTTAAATCCTTATCCTTATTACTAGCTCCGTGATCTTTTCTTACAAGGATATCCTTTAATTGCTCTGTAAATACAGAGAATAAATTACAGAATTTGTTGTCTATACTTTGACTTAACTCTCCCCCACAAGATGAACATAATATACCTTCAACTTTTAATTTACCATGAAGTCCATTTTGAATGATATGTTCTTTATGATCAAAACAAGGCTCATTATTAAATTGAGATTTATTTTCTTCATAATAAGATTCATCGACAAGTTCATTATTACATTTAAAACATCTTTTCATATTACTATTTATTTTTAATTATAATTTGTAATATAAATATAAAACATTAAAAAAAACAGACTCCCTTCCGAGAAGCCTGCCACTAACAATAAATCAATGATTAGTCAATATAAATATCTACTATTCTTTTCTTTTCCATTAACCGATAATATTCATCAGTAAAACCTCCTGATAGCGTTTCTTCTGTATCTTCTTCAAAAGTTTCCTCTAGTACTTCAGGTTGTTCTATTCCAGTATCTACTGTTTCTTCTTCGTTACTGAATTCCTCTTTTTGCTCCTTTGAGCACTTTATGAATAAATTTAACATTGTGATTAGTAATTAAATAATGATTGAACTTGAGAAATAAATTTGGGTGAGAAATTAAACCTTACCTCTTTTAAAAGTGTGCTTTCATCAAACTTTAGTAATCCTTTTTCGAAGTAGTCTGAAAGTTTCGTAGCAAGGATATACTCCTCTTTAAATGTTTTGAAAAGGGATGCTGTTGAAATTTCCTCCTTCCATTCCCATAAAAAATTATAGGCATCTAATAGTGTATTATACTTAAGAGCTTTGCCTTCAAATTCTAATACCTTTTCAAAAAAATCTGACAGTTCTTGTTGAAGTCTGATTTCCTGCTCTCTACTTTCTAATGTTTGATTCAAACGTTTCATCTCAAATCGACTTTCTTCTAATTCCTTTTGAGAATTTAATAAGTCATTTTGCACCTTAACCATTTTCTTTTTCATGGCTTTCGCTTTCTTATCCTTTTTCGACTTAGTCTTTTTCAAGCTTTCTAGATCTTGTTCAGGAAGAGTTGTTATTACCTCCTCGTTTGTAGAAAGTTTAGCCTCAATCGAAATATTCTCAGGCTGGATTACATGTTTTTTTGAACGGATAATATTACCTACCGATGAAAAGGAGATATCCATTATCTTGGCAATGTCTCGGTATGATTTACCATTTCGATGAAGCTCGATTACTTTTTCTTCTTTGATTGTTTTCATTCTAATTGTGAATTTTTAGGTTAATAATTAGGCTCATTTAAAGCCTCTTTCACTTGTTTGGGATTAAAACCAAGACCGCATAATTTGCGCATGTCTCTACACCCCAATTGAATTGCTTTTTTCAAAGCGATTATCTTCTGTTCTTGATGTGCATCTTGTGCACTACTTGTATCATTAGTTGATTGCACACCTTGATTTCCTTGTACAATCACTTGTTTTTCAAGGTTTTTATCCGTTTGCACACTGAGTACCTCATTAAATAATGAATGGAAACTGTGTTTTGAAGTAAAGGATGTATTGGTTATTATTTTTACTTCCTCTACTACTTTGTATTTGTAATACACTACATACCAATTGCTCCAAAATATGAGCAGATCATTGATTGTACAACACAACAAAATTACTATTATCGGAATCAATAAATCGTCTTGTTTGTGGGTGATAAAAGCATCAATCTTCTGAGAGTGTAATTTTTTATCTGTCTCCAATTGATCTAGCTTTTTTTGATAAAAAAGAATCTGCTGATTCTCTTCTGTCGTTAGCATTCCTCCCCATCTTTTTTTCCGATGTTGGTTCAATTCATCAATTTTTGTTTGATACTCCTGTGCTTTTGTGAATTGCACACTATCATAGCGGACTTCATTAAAAGTCTGTATTCTTTCCTGTTGTATATTTTGATTGGATTGATGGACAAACCACTCAAAGCCACCTCTTGTCGATAAGAATAGGCTACTCAAACCTATTGTCAAAACGATTATCCATAAAAGGAAGGATGATTCACCTCTGTACTTATTCTGAAATGACATCATCAGTACAAGTGATTTTATATATTCAACCAAAAAGATCAAAACCACCGCTATTGCACATGCTATAAGGGGTGTGCTAACCTGTGCAAATATATTTTTGATAAATTGCACACCCGTTAGCACACTGATTATTGGCAGTGCACACCGAAGAAACTGTGTTAATTGATAGATTGATTTGTTTTTCTCACCGTATGGACGTTGCCTAAACAGCCTTCCATAGTGCTCTGCCTTATTGATATATCTTGAGGTAGAGGCTTTGTCTTCTTCATAGAATTTATTTTCCATTGATGTCTGAATTTTGATAGATTGAAATAGAAAGTTGAGATAAATCGAACAGCATTGCTGATGTTGACCCAGAGTTGAACCTTGTGTTTTTTACTGTCCCAATAAATGCACGATCATGCTTCAAGTAATTCTCCATTGCTGATTTCTCTAAACCAGCATCACCTTGTGCTCTTAGATGTTGTTTGTACATGGGGTGAATTTGGTTTAAGCGGATATACAAAATATCTGCACCATCAGGAAAGTCAAGTGTGATTTGAGATTTACCACTAAATACTCTGACTTCTTTTTGCATTACGATCTTGTATTCAATGTTTGGATTAGCTTTTTGATGGCCAACCAAATATTCAAATGTGTCCCAGAATACGGTTGTTTCTTTGGTGTTTGAAATCATATTTGATTGTTGCTTGATTTGTGCAACTACTGTTTTAAAGATTTTTTCATACTCAATTGGAAAGGACAATTGATCATCTACAATTTTGTACACACCAAGCACAACAGACATATTATTGATCATTCGAGTATTAATTGATTCGCCTTTCAAAGCCTCATCCAATGCCCCTCTAACCTCCTCGTATGTATCTTGAAAATGTGTTTCTACTTTTTCACGACAGGACAAAAACTTAGTTAAAACCTCTGACAAACCTTCGTTTTCAATCTCTCGTAAACGATTGAGATTTGACCGATCTTCCTCTGAAAAATTAGTCTTGAAAAAGTCTAAGGTAATTGACCTCGTAAATAATGCGACATCGGCAGTAGGTAAATGCTGACCGCTTATCAAAACAGTTGAGTTGACGGCAGTCGTATTTATACTTTCATTGTTCTTATTTCCTCTAGAATGACCAATCCCATCATAAGCCCCTTTTAAAGATTGGATTCTTTTGGGTTCAATATCATTGGTGTATTCATCAAACCATGCAAGACCATTTTTAAACAATGACATGTTTCTGAAAAAGGAAACATTTGTACCTGAGTTTAACTGAAACCCATTATTTGCTTTTCCGAACAGGCTCATCATACTTAATCCCATTTGATTCTTCCCAGACCCTGGTTGTCCAAATAAAAATAAGATAGGAGTAAAATGAAGTTTTTTATAAGTAATATCTCTAAAAACAGACGCTATCAAAAAAGGAATAGCAATCATAGCTTTCTCTTTGTATACTCTATTAAAAGCTAACATCCATTCGTTAGGATTCACTTCGCTGTATTGATAACGAAAATCTTTCTCTACAGCATTTTCAAATTCCTCCTCAAAAAGTGGAGATTCAAAGGGAAGAATTACTTTATGTTCATTTGTCTTTACAATCCCTTCCTCATTTACAGGTTTAAACCCTTCTTTAACATTATAAGCTCCATTAGAAAAGAAAAATGAATCATACTTTTTGTTCCAACCTAATTGTGTCACTTTAGATACTAAAGGAACGTTATCGTACACTTTTCTTAAAACTTTATAAAGATCTGCTTTAGTACCTTCCATATGGAAATTTCCTAAAGCACTAAAACTAGCCGATAGTTCATTGGAATTAGAGAATGTTTTTGGAGCAACTGTCATTATCTCAGTTTGCCCTTCAACATTTACGATTTTGATTACCCTCAAAGGTGAATTAGGATCTCTTACCATAAACAACGGTTCTATTATAAAATTAGCAAACCGCTTTGCAGTTATTACTAGTATTTCGTCCTCTTTCTTTTTGTATGTTATGTATGTATTATTGTTATAATTAAAACATTCATAATTATAGATGTCACTTGATACATCTTTGACGTCACAACCTTTTAGCAAACGATATTCTATGTTATTCTGCCGTGAAGATTTGTCACTTTGTTCAATCATTATTACTTTTATTTAAGTAATGATTAAAAAGGTATCTGGAAATATTACTTTTAATCATTACGAGTTTGCAAATGGAGCAATGATATTTGGCGATATCATTGCTCTTTTTATTTTATAACTGACTTTCGAAAAACGTAAATACATATACTTCATTAAAGTGATTTCTGAATATTTTAAACAATTTGAATACATTGTTTAGGCAGTATGATTCCACCTCAAAATATTTTGATTTTTTTAAATTTTTCATGTATTACATTTTTTTATGTCTGCTTTTTAAAACAACATAACCTGATGCTGTTTTGCGATATGGTAGATTGTCCCCAAATTGATTTTCCCTTTATTTGCTCTTAAGCAATAAGAATAGGTTTTATCTACTTCTGCTGGCGAATAGTTCTCATAAAACTGACTAATTCTATGGAAGTACTCTCTACCAGATTCATTCAGCTCATTTGCTAACGCAAAGGCTATTTTTATCCAATCACTTCTCTCTGAAGTAATATCTTTTTTAGAAGACTCAATCTTATGAATTAAAGTCTCAATAGTAATATCACCTACGCTTCTAGGTGAACTTCGATATTGAAGAGGTGTTTTTTGAGTTTCTCTCTTAATAACTTTAGATTGAATTGCTGAGTCGTTCCTATAGATATTAGTATCGTAAGGTATAAACATTAATCTTGTTTTATCCTTACAGGATTGATCTGCTTTAATCTGATACATTTCATGATAATAATTAGCTAAAAATTCAAAAGATTCAGTATGCTTATTTCCATCAATAATGTTTATAACTTTTAAACCCTTCCCACTTGGGCTTACAAATGAAAGGAACGAATACTTATCTTCCTTTATTTGATGAAATTTATGATGAACATCTGAAACATGATCAAAATCTAGTTGAATTAAGTTTGAGTGTTGTTTAAATCCTTGTAGGTTACGTGAACTACAAGTGCCTGAGATCATTACACAAGGAAGCCGTCGCTTTATTTTGTTTAGTTCTTCCTTATTAGTAGCAGTTTTTGCTTTTAGACAATTTTGTCTGTGTTCCTCATCTATACCTTCTCTAATCAAAGTGAATAATTGATTGATATCTATTACTTTGCTAGCTGAAGTCTCATATAGTGTAGGAAAATATGCTATTTCCATATACTTCTACATTAGGTTAAAATACTGTTTAAATGATTCATAATTGATTAAAAATTTACTCTTAGTTAGTCCTTCATCTACCTTCTCTGCTTCTAAGTCTCCTTTGTGAATTAGGTTTCTGATTTTTGACTTGCTCACCTTAGCCATTTCACTTGCTTCTTTTACTGTCAAATAGTAGATCTTTTTCTCTATTTGTCGCCTTTGCCCAGAAGATTGATTCATTTTTAAAACAACTTGCTCAGCAATGCTTTCAATTAGTTTTTTTGAACTTTCATCTTGAATCAAAATATCTGATACCTCTAATTTAATTTTAACCATAAATTACTGGTTTACTTGTGTATAAAATGCTCATCAACTGATGAACTGACACTACAAACATAGAGGTACAACGCCTAAATGCAAAAAAGGCATGAAGCACTAAATTTCAATTGAAAATAATTAAAAAAAACTCAAAATATCGCACAATAACATACAACTAATTAATAATCAGTAACTTTGATATATTTACAAATAGGACAAATCAGGATGAAAAGAACCAAACAGGATGAATACGACAAAATAGGATGAAATGTAGGTGGAGTTCAACATTTATTATGGTAACTATGTATCCCAAATACCCTATCCAAAAATCAATAAAAATCAGCATTTAAAAAATTAACATACATTAACTTACAAATATCAATAGCTGAATTTTTTCATGATTTCTTCCTTTCTTTTAGGCATGAGCTTCGCATATTTCATCGTTGAAGAAATACTTTCGTGACCTAAAATCTCTTGCACCTCTTTTAAAGTTGCTCCTCTAGATATTAAAATCGAAGCAAGTGTATGTCTTGCAGTATGTGTTGTTACATTTTTATCTATCCCTGCGATTTTCATAATTTCTTTTAAATAGTCATTCATTTTTTGATTGGAGATTAATTCACAATCTCTTAGGAAATATTCCTTCGCATGATCTGGGAAGTATAACATTACAGCATCTTTTGTTTTTGTTTGTTTCATAAGGTGATTATATATTTTATTCTCTAGCTTGTTTACATTTTCATAATCACTATAACGTATTCCCAAATACAGTGCACGAAGAAAGAGTGTAAGTACATTCATTAATCTTCTTGGTAGTTTACCTTCCCTAAATAGTTCTTCAAGCTTTCTTACCTCCTCAGGTAGGAGATATTCTTTGATCACCTCAGGTTGTCTGATTGGAAAATCTTTGAATGGATTATTATGAACTATACCTTGTTTTTTTGCTCTAGTCAAAAACTCTTTGATTGTCCTTAATTTGATATAGCTTGTCGTCTCACTATTCTTCAAGTAGTTTATACACCATGCAAAATAGCTATGCAATAAATCAAGGTTCATTTCTTTAAAAGTGATTTTCCCTTGATGGTGCATATCAATATACTTTCTAAAAGCATTTAACCTACTTTGCTGCCCTTTTACTGTTCTATCACTTACACCCTTGGCATATTTTTTAAAGTCTTCATTAATAAAGTCAATAAAGCTATCATCATCAAACCCTCTAAGTTGCTTATTTAGATTCTCAAAAGTCATGGCTTTACCTTTCAACTCCAGTTCAGTAATAGCTTCCTCAATTCTGATTCTCTCATTCTTAATTTTACGATTAAGTACTTTTGGAGAAATAGAAGTGGGATAGTGATTATCTTTCCTATTTCTCATCACGGGTATTTCCAAACTATCTTTTTTCCACCATGTTGTAGGGACATAAATATTAGTCGTGATACGATGATACTTTTTCTCAAGGATCAATCTAAAATAAACACGTGATAAACCATCCTTTCTTTCTTTTCCTAGTTCTGATTTTACATAAATCATTACATCAATTTTTATTAAACAATTATTGTATGATGCAATACTAGGGCTATTTCAACAGGCTACATAAAACAACCCATTTTACGTTTTTTAGAAGTTTTTTGCGTATACGGATGTTTAAAATGCGTGAAATATTTAGTATTTATTTTATTGGGTAAATAATCAGTAATTGGAAACAGGACAAAAAAAATCGTCACAATTTTTTGATAAATTTGTGACGAAAATGAATAAAACTACTTTCATACTAATTCCAAAATCGTAAAATAAGGAAACCACATCTCTGCATTCACAATTTTTGCTACATATACCACCTACTTTGCAGATTTTAGAGCTTAAGATATTTAATGAAATTGGCAGGTAATAACATAAAGTCAATAATAATATGTTATTGTAGTAAAGATGGATAAGTTAGAATGTATGATGAATATATTACGAACACTAAGTTTTGTACTTTATCTATCATTGAAGTACTTTGTCCCCCAAGCTGGGGGACTAATTTAATTTTTAACCTTATACTCATTATATCTCAATAAAAAAATGAAAGCAACTCAACCTATAAAAGTCTCTTTAGGAGAGATCCTAAAAGAAGAGTTTATCACTCCTTTAGATATAACTATTGATCAATTATCTAGAGATACTAATATTTCAATATCCATATTGGAAGCTCTACTAAATAATCAAGCTAAAATGGATAAAGAAATAAGCTCAAAATTATCTGAGTATTTTGGAATGAGTGATCTATTCTTCTATAATCTTCAAGATGATATTGATTCTAAAGTACAACTTTGAATCATCACCAATGAATTTCATTAATTCTTTTTGGTTATTATTTCGGTCAAAGTGTTAATGACTACTGCAAAAAGTTTGTCTTTACTTCTGATGGGTTTCATACTTTTTCAAAAATATTAATGATGCTTGTGTATATATTTTATGTTTGGAAAAAGGAAGCCTATCATTTTCAAACCTCCTCAATTCAAAACTTCAACTCCTCCAATCCAATCAAAAAACCACTTCCTACACTATCATACATCATTTTTCTACTTTCTCTTCTATATATCTTCTTTATATTACTTTAAATAGATATATAATTAAATAATAAGATAGTTGTAGGACTGTAGGAACGTAGGATCACAAAAGTATAAATAAAAATTTGTGTCAATGAAGGGCAAAATACCTTCAAAAAATTGCGACAGATTTGCGACAGAACTATTGTTAAAATGGGTGAAATTGGGTCATTTTGGGCTTTAACAAAAAAATGCAAACCGCCCTAACGATACCGTTTACGCAGTTTGCATTTTTTCTAAGCATATTAAATACATACCTAGTAGCCCCACCGGGAATCGAACCCAGATCTTAAGCGCCGGAAGCTTACGTACTAATCCGTTGTACTATGGAGCCATTTTTTTGTTTTGTGCGAATATACGACCTTGAGCAGACTCAAACAATAGGATAATTTTCAAATTCAAGGTAAAATGATGTATTTTGTATGAGGTATTTCTTTCTTTTGATCAATCTAAACGCTGAATTAACTCGTTTTCAATGAGATTCTCTCTTAAACTATATATTTATCTAATTCCTGTTTTTTTATTGCTTTCTAATGAAGCTTTTTCTCAATGGATGAAAGCGCAGGTAAATCATGACGTATTTATGCGTGATAGTCATGGACCTAATGGGCATGTGATGATGACCTTAAAAAACGGGAGAAACTTATTGGCACTTCCTATTGATAGTAACGAGTCTTATATACGTGTTTGGGATTATCAGACGGGAAAGCGGGGCTTTGTGTATAAAAAATACCTGACCTTGTATGAGATTCTGCCTAGGGTAGAGTTGAAAGAGCTTTCCAATCATGGTACGCTGAAACGTGGGGGGACGACCTTGCACTTGGAAAATCAGTTTAAGAAGGATATTAATTTTGAATTGGATCAGATTCCGTATCAGTTACAGCCTTATGAGGAAATCACTTTGAGGATTCGTGAGGGGGAACATGGTATTTGGATCAGCCGGGATGGTGCGTTTCCTTTTTGGGGAAGTTTGACGCTGGCCGACAGTGCGGAATATGTGCTAAAAATCAATGAAACGGAAGAGGTTTTGGTAAGTGAACTGTATCCTATTTTATCGCATCAGGATACAGTGCTGACGGAGTATTATTCTGTAGACACGGTAAATGTCACTCCTAAAGTGAGGGTGGATACGGCGAGGATTGTCAACAATAAACACCCTCAGGATTTGGAGGAATCGAAATCCAAAATCGGAATCAGAGGATATGTAAAATTAAATGCTATTTATGATTTCAATGGGCTTTCGGATGTGGACCGTTTTGTGCCGGTTGAAATTCCTGTTGGTGATGAGCGAAATACCATCGACAGAGGTTTTTATATGGGGGCTAGGCAGTCACGTTTGGCGTTTTATTCTAATATCAAAGCGAAAACGGGCTATTTGAAAATCTATATTGAAGCGGATTTTGCGGGAGGAAGTACTATTCAGATGCTCTTCCGATTGAGGCAGGCTTATGCGGAATACGGTTTTCTTACCATCGGACAAACATGGACCACTTTCGCCAACCTTGAAGCAATTCCTTTGACGGTAGATAGAGAAGGACCGAACAGTTCTATTGCCATTCGTCAGGGGATGGTCCGTTGGGAAAAGAAAGTGGGATATACAGACAATGAATTTGGAGTGGCAATTGAAACGCCCACTACTGCTTTTTCGGACTCCATTGCTGTAGATCAACGACAGAAATATCCTGATATCAGTTCCCGTTATAAGGTCAAATATGACAAAGGGCAGGTACAACTTTCTGGTCTGTTCAGAATCATTTCCCATACAGATATCAATACCAATCATGTTACCAACACGGCCGGTTATGGCATTATGGTGAGTGGTAAACAGTACATCGAAAACAAAGACAATATCCTGTATTTTCAAGCGGTATATGGAAAAGGCATCAGCAGATATGTTAGAGCATTTCGAAACTATTCTATGGACGCTTTTGTGAATCCTGCCGATAACAGCGTTTTTATTCCTCAAACGTCCGGTGGATACCTTTCATTTGAACACCATTGGTCGGAAAAGCTTTTCAGTAACATTACGGGTGGTGTAACTTGGTTGGAAAATGCGGAATGGCAAGCGGAAGATAGCTATAAAAGTAGTTACTACGGCAGTATCAATAGTTTTTGGTTCGCCTTCGATCGTATGCAATTAGGGGTTGGATATATTTATGGAATCCGAAGAAATAAAAACGATGAGCGAGGCTACGCTTCTCGGTTCCAAATGTACATTAGATACGATATTTAATGATGATCATGAAGCAGTTTTCATCCCCTACATATCGTCTTTTCATCACTCTTTTAATGGTTTTCATCCATCAAAATACCTTCGGGCAATGGATGCGTTCTACTGTTGAGTATTCTACACATCTCCGTGATCATCGTTCCATCAACAGCCCTGCCTTGATGCGTTTGGAAAAAGGAAGAGATATTTTAGCCCTGCCCTTGCACGAGGAAAGTCAATTTGTAAAAGTGTGGGATTATCAAACTGGAAAAAGAGGTTTTGTATTAAGCAAAGAGCTAGTGTACATTGATACTCTCGCCAAGGCCGACTTATTTGTTCCCAACTTCCAAGGACAGATTCATAGAAAAGAAGCATTGCTTCATATTGAAAATATTGAAGAATATTCCATCATTGTAGAGATAGATCAATACCCTTATGAGATTGCTCCTTACAAAGAAATCAAATTGGCTTTACCCGAAGGACAACATGGCATTTGGGCTTACAGAGATGGTGCATTGCCATTTTGGGGTGATATCGAATTAAAAGACAGTTCTGAGTATATCATCCAAATCAAAACAACGGAAGATGAAGATGTGATCATGGCGGATATTCAACCCGTAGAGCATGTGGTAGATACCGTAATTGTGGAAAATCGCTATGAAAAGACATTGACTTTCCTTCCAAAAATAAAGATTGATACCACCAAAATTGTAGACAATAAACACCCTCAGGATCTTGAAATGGCTCAAACCCCTTTTGACATTCGAGGCTACGTCAAACTCAATGGTTTATATGATTTCCATGGTCTGGCTAGAACAGGCGGTTTTCCACCCTACGACATTCCAGTGGGTGAAGATAATATTCTGAATCCCGGTTTTTACTTAAGTGCCCGTCAATCAAGATTGGGTATTTCTTCCAATATTCTCACGGACCAAGGCTATATCAAACTTTTTATTGAACTTGATTTTGTTGGTGGAGGAAATGCATTGGATTACGTTCGACTGAGGCATGCTTATGTCCAATACGGCTACCTCACCGTTGGGCAAACCTGGACCACTTTCACGGACCTCTACTCTACCCCATTGACAGTTGATAATGAAGGTCCCAGCAGTTCGTCTTCCACCAGACAAGGTGTAATTCGATACGAAAAGAAAGTAGGTAAAAGTGACAATGAGTTTGCAATAAGTTTAGAAACACCTACCCGCAATTTCTCTGATACAATTGCCATTGACCAAAGGCAATTATGGCCCGATGTTGCCTCTCGATATAAAATCACATTACCTAGAGGTCAGATTCAAGCGGCAGGGCTTTTCAGAGTATTATCACAACACAACCCCGATGATCAAGTGATTTCTAAAATCGGTTATGGGTTGATGATTTCGGGTAAAAATTCTTTCAAGGATAAACATAAGATCTACTATCAGATCATTGGAGGCCGTGGTGTCACCCGATACATTTCAGCTTTCTCTTCTTATAATCTTGATGCAGTAGCAAGCCCTACCAATGATATTTATGTACCGTTTTCTGCTGGCGGTTATTTCACCTACGAATATTATTTTAAACCTAATTTATTCCTCAACTTCGTTAATGGCGTCTCTTGGATCGACAATGCTGAGTGGCAACCCGATCATACTTTTGAGAAAAGTTATTACACCAGTGCCAACCTCTTTTGGTTTCCTTTTGACCGTTGCAGAACGGGATTAAGTATTGTTCAAGGAGAAAGATTCAATAAAGATGGGCAAAGAGGCAGTGCTTGGAGATTTCAGATGTATATTCGTTATGATATTTAATGCATGCTCTTCATGTATAAGAGTTCTGATGGATGCTATAATTTTGTTAGAAATCAGGAGATTTCTAGTGATCTTTTAGGCACGAATGACGCTGTCGCTTAACATCCGCGCCAGTGGTTCTGATTTCCTCTTCCTAGCGCAAATGTTAAGCAGAGCGTCGTTTGTGCTTTAGTGATGAAAAGAAGTCTCTGACTTCTAGTAAAACATTTCTACATTAGTGTTAAAATTAGTTGAATGAAAGCATGATGAAAATCAAAACCACTTTTACCGGTCTCTTTGGAGTAATCATTTTATCCCTCCTTTTCCTTTCACTGCTTTTTCTCGCTTTATTAAGCAACAGAAAAGAGTTTGGTAAAATGCAGTTCAATCGTCATGAAAGTATTATCGTCAAAAATGAGATTGAAGACAGTAGCCGGGAACTGCATCAACTGTTGTTGCATTACATTACAAGTGAAGATGAAAAATACCACCAAGAGTATAACAAGCTAAAAAACGACATTCAATTCATCAGCATTGATACATTACGATTGGATCAAACGGAAGAACAAAAGATCAAGAAAGGGCTTCAAATGTTAGACCTTCAACTCGAAAAAGAAGCACAAATCCTCCAGCATTATCAGCAAAACAATCGTGATTCAGCTTTTCAATATTTATATCAAGAAAGTTATTTGCAACTGATCACTACACTTCATCGAGAGTTGGATCAGTTTGAAAGTGATATGATACGAAAAACCCAGAATGTTTGGGAGTTGAACCGAGCAGAAGGCTTCCAATATTTTTATTCCTCCCTTACATTTTTGTTGTTCATTCTGGTCTTTTCGTGCATCTCATTTTATCTGATTCGAAAAAGATTACAGCGACAAGAAGTCATTGATTTTCGTTTTAAAGAAAGCGTTGAGGATCTCAAAAAAGTCAAACAGGAACTAGAGAAAAGTGATGAGCGTTTCACATTGGCCGTGGAAGGCACTGGTCTTTTGATATGGGATTTTGATACACAAACCAAAACCATCAATTGGTTTCCCAAAGGCTGTAGCTTGTTTGATTATCCTTATGAGGAGATCATTCCAACGTTAGATTTTCTTAGAGAACATATACATAAAGATGATCTGGAGATTTTACAAAAACAGATCGAACATCATAAAGCCACAAGAGAGAAAATCTATTTTGATGCCCGTTTTTATACGAAAGATAAAACACTGAGATGGTACAGATGTCACGGTGCTCCCGTGTATCAGCAAGGGGAACTCGCACGCATTGTCGGTACTTTTAATGATATCACCGAACAACTCCATCAGGATGAAAAAATAGTGGATGCTATTCTCGAAACGGAAGATAAAGAAAGGAGTCGTATCTCTCGTGAGATTCACGACAATCTGCAACAAACCATGTCAACGGCCATTCTCAACCTTGAAAAGGTAAGAGCAGAAGCGGTGATTACGAATGATGAAGAAGAGAAGCATTTTAATATTGCCTACAGTTATCTCAAAAAAGCCATTCAAGAAAGCCGAACTTTGGCGCACAACTTAATGCCGAAAGTAGTTAGTGCTAACGGTTTGGTATCGGCAATTCAAGCTTTAATTTCTGCTTTGCAAGGTACCACCTCTACGGAAATTCATTTTTATGAAAATTTAGGGGAAGAAAGAGTGAAACTTTCTGTAGAGATGACGTTGTATAGAATTGTACAGGAAAGTATCAATAATATGATCAAACATGCCGAAGCTTCTCAATGCACCATACAGTTGTTGAAGCATCCGGATATGATTGTATTGACGATTGAAGATGACGGAGTGGGGTTTGATTTGAATACAAAAGTAGATGCTTTTGGGCTCAATAGTATGAAAACAAGGGCCAATGCTATTGGTGCCTATTTCCAGATCTCATCACAAAAAACGAAAGGAACAGAAATCATTTTTGAACTTGGAATATAATATGAATACACCTATCAAATTAATATTGGTGGATGATCACATCATGATCAGAGAGGGATTGAAATCGTTCTTGCATCAAGACCAATTTCTAATTGTAGGAGAAGCTAACAACGGTCAGGAGGCATTAGAACTTCTGAAACAAAACGAGGTCAATGTAGTGGTAACGGATATTATGATGCCCGAAATGGACGGCATTGAATTATCGAAAGCTATCACAAAAGAATATCCTGAAGTGCAGATACTCGCTCTCACTATGATGAATGAGAATTACAACATCAAGAAAATGCTAAGTGCAGGTGCGAAGGGTTATGTGTTGAAAGACTGTACGCAGGATGATTTGAGAAATGCTATCAAAACTGTTGCTCAAGGGAAATCTTTTTATTCATCTGAAGTCACCAATATCATTATGGAAGGGCTGTCTAGTGTTCCTTCTTCTAAAAAAAGAGTGTCTTCTGAAATCCCATTAACAGGAAGAGAAAAAGAAATACTGCATTTAATCTGCAAAGAATATTCTAATCAAGAAATCGCCGATGAGCTCTTCATTTCTACTAGAACAGTGGAAACTCACAAGAGAAATCTTTTGGAGAAAACAGGAGTAAAAAACGTAGCTGGATTAGTTTTATACGCTATTGAGCGAAAGCTTTTTGATGATTTGTAAAAAAGAAAGTGAGTTTTTCGAGCACCATAGTTAAAACTGAAGAAGATAAACAAACCTTTCCAAAACTGAAGTCTTGAAGGTTCAAAGCGGAAACATCACTTTAGTGTTGTTGGAGCCAATATCATCTGCCGTGACTTCAGTCATGGTGCACGATAGAGCTACAATTTTTAAATCTAAGGGAAACACGCAAAAATCTAAACTCCGGTTTATACAGACCTATGCCTCAGTACTGTACTCTACCTTTGTAATATCAAAAATGAAAAAATCGGTTTTAAATATTACAAACAATACAAATAGTACAGACATGAAAAAGTTCAAATTATTCGTTTTAGTGATCTCATTGTTTAGCCTTTCAACAATCACATCTTGTAATAACCAAGATGAGGAATTAGGACCAATCACACCGGAGCATCCGATCGTTGATCCTATTCCTACTCCATTCTCAGAATAAATTATAAGGATAGAAAATGAAATGAAGCCTTCATTACAATTGTAGTGAGGGCTTTTCTGCGTTTAGATTTATCCAAACAAAAAAGAGAAGTAATTTACCACTGGCGCGAATGTTAAGCGAAAGCGACATTCGTGCCCTTCAGATCATCAGAAATCTCCCGATTTCTAAATATCACGAACATTGAAAACATAGTTTACAACACTCTAAGGGAAACACGCAAAAATCACTTATACCGAAATTACAGATCTAACTCTTCCATCCCCACTCTACCTTTGTAGCAACAATAAAGAAAAAAGCAGTAATTGAAAACAGTAACTTAATGGTTTTAGTAAGCGAAATCTTCAAGATGCTAAACTTATAAACCGTTTAGGCCTGAGTGGTATTACTCGATTCCCATCAACACACAGGTTCTAGACATCATAATTAATTGGTTTAAGCCTTCCCTACCTCTGTAGAGAAGGCTTTTTTTTAAACTTCAAATCAACTGTGTGATTCACGTAGATTTCTAAACTCCTGTTTTCCCTCTCAATTCTCCACTCCATACACTTTAGTTTTGTATCACAATCAATCAGAAAGAATTATGAAAAAATATCTATTTCTTGTCTTGCTTTTCGCTTTAAGTGAAATGACTTATGCGGACAAAAAGCCAAACATTATCATGATCATGACAGACGATGTGGCACCACAAGATTTGTCGATCTATCATAGAGGATTAGGAGCCGTAAATACTCCAAACATAGATAAGATTGGTAACGATGGAATGATGCTAACCGATTATTACGCACAACAAAGTTGTACAGCAGGAAGGTCTTCTTTTCTTACGGGTCAGTACCCGATCAGAACAGGACTGACTTCTGTTGGACAACCAGGTTCAAAACTAGGACTTAATGCAAAAGATGTAACACTAGGAGAACTATTACAAGATCAAGGGTATGCGACGGCACACTTTGGTAAAAGTCACTTGGGTGACCGAAACGAACATTTACCAACCGTTCACGGATTCGATGAGTTTTATGGTTTCTTATATCATCTAAATATGATGGATATGCCAGAACAGCCTGAGTTTCCTGATGACCCCAACTTTGTTGGACGACCACGTAATGTGATCTACAGTAAAGCCACTACTACGGATGATCCTACCGTAGATCCTCGTTGGGGAAAAGTAGGTAAACAAGTCATTGAAGACCGAGGTGAACTGGGCAAACTCAGACAAGAAACATTTGATGACGAGGTATTGGAATATTCTCAAAAATGGTTGAAAGAAAAGAAAAAAGCAGAGGAAGACTTTTTCTTATTTTTCAATCCATCAAGAATGCATCAAGAGATCTATGTAAGCGAAAAGTGGAGTGGAAAAAGCGGACATAGCACCTACGCAGATGGTCTTTTACACCTTGACTATCTAGTAGGTGAACTCCTGAAAACATTGGATGAAATTGGTGAAGCAGACAATACAATTGTGATGTTTACTTCTGACAATGGGGTCAACCTTGCACACTGGCCTAGTGGGGGTACAGCTTCTTTCAGAGGCGAAAAAGGAACTACTTGGGACGGTGGTTTCAGAGTACCAATGTTAGTAAAATGGCCTAAAAATATTCCTGCAGGAACTTGGAGTGGTGAATTATTTACAGCAGAAGACTGGGTGCCTACTTTGATGGCTATGATTGGTGAAGATAACGTCAAAGAAGAACTCTTAGAAGGTAAAGAGGTCAACGGAACGGAGTTCAAGGTACATATTGATGGTTATAATCAAATGGATGTCCTTACTCAAAACGGAAAATCGAAAAGACGAGAGTTTTTCTTCTATGCAGAAAACGAACTGCAAGCCATACGTGTAGACCAATGGAAAATCTACTTGGCCGTAAAAGACGAATGGCTGAAAGACTCTGAAAAATTACCAGGAGGTATGATTGTCAACTTAAAGTTAGATCCTTATGAAAGATCTATTGATACTCCAGGGCATTTCTTATGGATGAAAGAGAAATCGTGGGTATTACCAACAATTGCTCCTCCATTAAAAGCTTTTGCAGAAAGTATGAAAGCTTTCCCTCCAAGGCAGAAAGGAACAGGTATTGGAGCAGCCGCTCTCTTAAACCAACTCAATAATAAATAAGGATTAAGAAGCTTGAATACTTTGCCAACCCTATGGTGCATAGTAGATATAAAAGAAAAAAGGATGTCAATATAGACATCAACTTAGTTTAGGGTTAAAACCGATGTAAATGAAGTAAGCCGAGTGTATTTTATACTTGGCTTACTAAAGTTTTACCTCAAAACGTTCCATCATTCTTTTGATATTACTGTCTGGTACATTATGAATTGATTTGCTTCCATGTCTATTTTCAACAATCAAAGAAGAAACTTGATAACCGTATTTTTCGGCCATAACAAAGTAGTTCTTCATTTCATCCTCTGTTGTAAATGTATTGGAAACTACGATCAGTTCTTGGCTTCTTGACATACAGAGTTTCACCATTTCTTCACACTGTTTATGGGCAAAAGGAAGATTTCTAGGATCAAATTGATATTCTCCATTTTCATTTACCATAAAATCATCCGCCTCAATTGACCCTCCCATTGCCTGAGCAACTGTTGTCTTTCCTGCACCTGGTAAACCTCTTAGTAATATCAGCTTCTTCATTTGTTAACAAAAATAAATAATAAGTTCTATTCACTTTTTAAAGATAAGCAGTAACTTTAGAGAAACTAAGTATCAAATCAAAATTACTTTACACCATCTCTTGTTATTGTTTTTCGAATTTTTACCTCAAAAAACTCTAAAGTCATAATTTAATTTTGACCTAGTACTTTAAATTTTTAATAACTTCTTCCGAAAAACTAATGGTACGCCTTCAACATATTACTTTTAATAAATTAAGCTTAATTCAAAAAGCGGAAATCGTGCAATACTTTTCAGACTTCCTTACGTCAATGTATAAGATGGATAAGAAATTTGAACTTTATAATTATGATGGTGCCTATATCCAAGTAAATTATAAAGATGGGAATAGTATGGAAAATGAAATTGAGTCAATTTATGAAATCGACAAGATCTCACAGTATTGCCCCGCCATCGATTGGAAAAAAATATTGAAATAAAAGGCTTAAAAGTATCTGCTATACTCTTAAGCCTTTTTTATACTATATGCTCTACTTTCTACCTCGACTACATAAATGCTATCTTCCTACAAGATTTTATAGGATCTACTTTCAAGCTTCTTTC
>NZ_JTAM01000071.1 GCF_000812565.1 Flammeovirga sp. OC4
TCAGCTTTTGGAGGAGAATAATTTATTGAGTAAGAATGATAAAGCAGTGGTAGATAAGTGGTTTTGTGATTATTACACTTGGTTAAAGGAAAGTGAGTTTGGCATTCGAGAGAGTACAAGACATAATAATCATGTAACTAATTATGACTATCAAATGATAGGGCTTATGATTTATCTCGGTAAACTTGATGAAGCGGAGGCTAAATTAGAAGAAGTGAAGACTTCACGTATAGCAACCCATATTGATGAAAACGGGGGACAACCTTTAGAGTTATCTCGAACAAAATCCGTGAATTATACCGTCAATAATCTATGGGCTTTCGCGAGAATTACAGATTTAGGACTCCGATTTACTAAAGTAGATTTATGAGAGTATCAAAGTGAAAATGGAGCGAGTTTAAAAAAGGCCTATGACTTTGTAATTCCTTATTTCAAGGGGGAATCCACTTGGAAGTGGAAACAAATCATTGGTGGAGGAGCAGAAAGTCAATTGGCAAATATGGCATTACCAATGTTCAAGCGAACAGAGTTGATGTTGGGTGTGAAAATATTACCCGATAGCTATAGTGGTTATGACAACTTTAAACCAAAGGATATTCTAGCATATTAAAGGGCTTAATACAGTCCTTTTTCCTTTAATTCTTCATTCTTACCACTTAATGAAAAAACATCTAGTGGTAATGGACGATAACACCATTATAAAGGACTATAATTTTCTTCTCACAAATTAGTTTTATGTCAAAACATTTGAAATAATAAACAACGGTACTCTACCGAAGAGTCACTTTTTAACGTGATTATATTAACATAAAACAAACTAGAAATGAAAATTACTTTTTACAGTTTATTGACCTTGCTACTATCTCTTTTTTTGGGGCTACAATTAAGTGCTCAAGTCACGAGAGAATTCGAAGTAAAAGTAACCGACCAAGGGCTTTACTTTGATGGAGATGAGAGAAAAACGGACTTGGAAAAAGACAATCCAGGTTTTGAATTTTATTTTGGCCGTCGTATTACACCCCACGGTGACTGTATCAAGAAATACGGAGACTTCTTATTTCTAACTTGGTACATGGGTGGTGAGGAAAATAAAAACGTAATGCTTTCTAGATTACATATCCCCACTCAAACTTTAGAAACCATAAAGTTTGATCACACCCATGTTGGTTTCAGGAATACTTATGAGCATATCGGTGATTCTCACAATACCATTGCAGTGGGTGTTTGTCCTTTGGATAGTACCGTACATTTGCTTTATGATATGCACTCGTATAGCAAAAATGATTTTCCTGATTCTTATTTCAATTATCAAGTTTCTCTAGAAGGAGCCGCACTTGCCCCAGTGGGATCATTCAATCGGGACTTATTCAGATCGAAACAAACCTATTTAAATGCATCATATAATTATTCTGATATCACTTACCCTAACTTCTTCCTAAATGATGATGATGAGTTATTTGTTTGGTTTAGAGAAGGTGGTAACAATAACGGTATGTATAAGTTTGCAAAATATACCGATGGTGTTTGGGGACCTTTTACAAACTTTAGTACACTCAATGCAAAAGGAAAAGGCAATCCTTATAATTGGGGTTTATATGGTGATTTAAAATACATCAATGGTAAACTTAGAGTGGGTTTCCTAAAAAGAATGAGTTACAATAATGATAAGTATGTATACAATAATGGATTTCACTATGGGTATACCAACGATCCTTCAGGAGAGACAGAGTGGTATAACTATAAAGGAGAGTCGTTCTCTATTCCATTGGTAAGTCCAGAGAAATTATTTTTCTACGAACCGGGTGATGTGGTGACACAAGGAGGAGCAAATTCTGTTCGCATATCTTCTGGAGTAAACTTTACAGTAACAGATAATGAATCAGTTCATTTCATTACCAATAGCATTAGGAGTGAAGTAGATAATCAGAAAAAGAATGTACACGCTTATAAAAAAGCAGGTGATGATGATTTCACGATTACAACTGATTTTCCTGGAGGAGACCTCTATGCTGTAGATGGAGATATAGTTTATTTGATCAGTATGAAAAATAATAAGCCTTATATCTTAAAAGCTGAAGGAGGAACGAATGATTGGGAAGAGTTGTACACTGCTACGGACGGCATTAATATGTTGCATTCAAATATCCTGATACAGGATGGGCAGTTATTTGTGTATGCGATGGAAAGAGGTGTGAATGGCGATGCAAGACCGATTTACATTCAAGGTTATGATTTAGGAATAGAAATTACACCCGAGGAGCCAGAGACAGATCCTGATCCAGAAGACGATATTATCAGTTCAACTTCAGTTGAAAAAGCACCATTTAAATGCTATGGAACAAATGGGCAGATAAAACTCTCTGAGATGTCATCGAGAAATGAAATTGTGGTTTACAACCTTTCTGGTGTAGTAGTCTACAGTGGAGTTGTCAATTCAACAACCCTTACTATTCCATTACATTCAGGATTATACATTGTAAACGTATCGGGGTATACAAAGAAGGTGTTTGTAAAATAGTTAAACATCTGAACTAGAGTTTCGCGCACCATAGTTAAAACTATGGGCAGGTGATATAGCAACCTGATCAAGACTAAAGTCTTGAAGGTTGATAACGAAAACATCACTTTAGTGTTGTTGGAGTTGGTGTCACCTGCCCATGACTTCAGTCATGGTGCACGTTATCTACAAGATTTTTGTGCTCCTAAAACATTTCCCCTCTCCAAAATGAATTATTTACTACACATCTTTCTTCTTCAATTCCTCATTTCAATTGGAATAACGGTACAAGCTTCAGAAAATTTGTTGCCTGCACCCGTAGCTTTAACCAATGCAGAAGGGTTTGTCAATCCTTTGGGGTTTTATGATGACACTCCTTCTTTCTCATGGAAAATTCCTCCATCAAGCAATACTAAAAAGCAAAAAGCCTATACCATTGTCGTCGCTTCAAAGCCGGAGTTATTACCTGATAAAGCAGACCTATGGACATCAGGAAAAGTGGATTCAGATCAGTCTATTGATATCAGTTATGGAGGGGAAGCACTAAAATCAAGACAAAAGATTTACTGGCAGGTGAGGTATTGGAATGAAGACGATTATTCTTCTGATTGGAGTGAAGTAGCAACAGTAGAAATGGGTTTGTTGTCGAATCAAGATTGGAAAGCAGAGTGGATAAAAATACCAGATCCAAAAGAGTGGGAAAGAACAGAATATGGTACACCACTTTTCAGACCACAGTATTTGAGAAAAGAATTTGAGGTCAATGCTGAAATTAAAAAAGCTCGTTTATATATCACTGCCAAAGGGATTTTTGAAGCCAATATTAATGGTGAAAAAGTAGGCAACGATGTTTTGACTCCTGGATGGACGCCTTATGCTAAAAGAATTGAAACCATCACTTACGACATCAAAGAATACCTTCAAGAGGGAGAAAATGCAATCGGAATTACCCTAGCAGAAGGATGGTTTGCAGGACGCTTTGGACCGAAACGCCGTTGGGATACCGTTAATGTGGCACCTTCGGTTATTTGCCAATTAGAAATTGAAGATCAAAACGGAAAAAAGCAATGGATTGTCAGCGATCAGCATTGGAAAGCCTCAAGACAAGGTCCTTTGCGTATTTCGGGGTTGTACGATGGAGAAGTATTTGATGCTAATTTTGTAATACCCGGTTGGAATCAACCCAATTTTGATGATGCAGAATGGGAGAAGGTGACAACTGAAAGCATTGATCCCAATATTGAATTATCACCTAAAAAACATTTACCAATTCGTAATAAAATGGAGTTACATCCAATCAGTATGACTCCAATGGTAAAGAATAAAGTGCTCTTTGATTTTGGACAGAACATGGTGGGGGTGGTTCAACTTAAAATCCCAGTTAAGAAAGGAGATTATATTCAATTGAGACATGGAGAAATGTTGGATCAAGAGGGTGAATTATTTACTAAAAACTTAGGGTCTGCCAAAGCCATTGATCATTATATCGCAAAAGAAAATGATACTATTTGCTGGCGACCCAAATTTACTTTTCACGGATTTAGATATGTGGAAATAAGCGGTTTTGATGAGGAGTTTTATCCTGAAGAAAGCTGGGTAAAAGGGATCGTGCAATATTCTGATTTTGAGATGTCAGGCACTTTTTACTCTTCAAATAACAAACTAAATCAACTGCATAGCAATATACAATGGGGTCTAAAAGGTAACTTTTTTGATATTCCTTTGGATTGTCCACAAAGAAGTGAACGCTTGGGTTGGACAGGTGACGCACAAGTTTTTATCCCTACCTCTTTATTTTTATCAAATACCCATGCCTTTTGGTCAGCCTGGCTTTCAAGTATGCGGGAAGAACAGTTTGATAATGGAGGCGTTCCGGTAGTGGTTCCCAATTTCACGGGCGATTTTGCACAAGCAGGATGGTCAGATGCTTGTACCATCGTTCCATGGGAACTTTATTATAGAACAGGTGATACCAAGGTGCTGAAAGAAAATTATGAAATGATGCAGAAGTGGTGTGCTTATCATACATCAGAATCCACCGATCACATTAGTCATATGTCTACGGTTGGCGATTGGTTACAACCGTATTCCCAACAAAAAGATGACCGAAGAGGAGACACACCGAATACATTAATTTCCACAGCTTATTATGCTTACTCCGTCAAATTAACCATGCAGACTGCGGGTGTATTAGGATTAGAAAAAGATAGGTTGAAATACAAAAAGTTATTGGATGCTATTTCAGTAGCCTTTGAAAGAGAATATTTTAATGTCAATGGAGAAATCAAATCACCTTACACCCCTACGCAAACAGGCTATCTTTTAGCCTTAGGTTTTGATATTTTATCTGAAGAAATGACCCGTAAAGCCATTGAACATTTAGTGGAATTACTGAAAAGTACAGACAATCATCTTCGCACAGGCTTTATCGGAACGCCATTACTGGCTTACGTTTTAGATCAATCGGACAATACGGAATTACTCTACGAAATCTTATTTAAAGAAACTTATCCTTCATGGTTTTACTCCATCAATCAAGGTGCAACAACGATGTGGGAACGATGGGACGGTTACACACATGACAAAGGATTTGCAAATCGAGCCTTATCTTTCAATCATTATGCTTATGGAGCAATCGGTCAGTGGATGTATGAACGAATCGCGGGAATAGCACCATTGGAAGCAGGCTACAAAAAGATATTATTTGCACCTACCTTCAATGATCAACTTACAGAAGCAAAAGGGGAGTATGATTCACGTTACGGGAAAATCACCTCATCATGGAAATATATAGGTGATGATATTTCTTATGAAATCACAATCCCTCCCAATACCACGGCAAAGTTAGTACTCCCTAAAAAGGGAAAACGCTCATCTCGACTGATTATTAACGGAGATAAAGTAAAAGCTACTTTGCTTAATGATCAATTGATTTTGGATGATTTAAGTAGCGGAGACTATACCATCTTATGGAAGAACTGAAGACGAACAAATAACTAATTTGAAATGAAAAGAACGTATTACTATCTGTTATTAATGGCTTTGTTCTACACCTCAAGCCATGCACAGAACTCGAATGATCTATTGTTAGAAAAGGAGTTTAAAGATCCAATTGCTGAGTATAAACCTATTACATGGATGCATGTGATGAGTGGAAATATGAGTAAAGTAGGATTAACTAAAGATTTAGAATCTATAGCCAATGTTGGTATAGGAGGTGTAATTTTATTTAATGTAACTCATAATATCCCTAATGGGCCAATCGATTTTAATTCTCCTGAACATATAGAAATGACAGCACATGCAGCTGCGGAGTGTGAACGATTGGGCCTTAGTTTTGGAATCCATAATTGCGATGGTTGGACCTCAAGTGGTGGCCCTTGGGTTCCCGTTGAGCATTCAATGAAACAAGTGGTATACAGAACTATGCAATCAAGTGGTGGTGAGGTAGATGTGTTTTTACCTGAACCTTCTCGATGTAAAGGTTACTATGAAGAGATAGCTGTTTTAGCATATCCCGCACTTAAATCAGAGATTTTAGATGCGAGCATTCAACCGGAAATAACGGCCTCTAATAATGACTTTGATATTAATATTGCCACAAATGGAAAACTAGACGAACGGACAGAATTGACCGTAAAACCAGGTCAGAAAGGTTGGATTCAATGGGATTTTGGGCAAGAACAAACCATTCGATCTTTTTTGCTTAAATCCGAAAACCAACGTACCAAAATTGTAGGATTGATGCTCAAAGAAGGAGAGCAACCAAGAAAAGCTAGATTCTATTTGGAAACCTCTGAAGATGGAGTGGAATTTAAGAAGGTGAAAGATTTAAAAATATTGCGTCACGGAAAATATGAATACACCATTGATGCTAGTTTCGAAGCGGTTACTGCTCGCTATTTTCGTTTTGTAACTGACCTTGCTTTAGATATAGAGGAAGTGAATTTGAGTGCAACTTATCGTTTTAATAATATGACTTCTCGAACGAGTATTCATAGAGCCAATAATGGAGGTTTACCTAAGTTGCAACATCCCGGAGATGAATTTTTGATCAAGAAAAACGAGATCATCAACCTCACTCACCAAGTAAACAATCAAGGTAAACTGAAGACAAAACTCCCAAAAGGAAATTGGACGATAATGAGAATCGGTTATACGACAACTAAAGCCGTAAATGACCCAGCATCTTTAGTAGGAACGGGGTTTGAAGTTGATAAATTCAGTCGTGAATCATTCAAACTGTTTTATGATGGATATGTCAGAAAAGTCATCGATGCTTCGAAAATTAAAAACTCAGATGCCTTACAATATGTTGAAATTGATAGTTATGAAGTGGGAAGTCAAAATTGGACAAAAGGGTATGACAAGTTATTCAAAGCTGAATTGGGATATAATATTCTAGATTTTCTTCCATTATATGCGGGTAGGTTTGTTGATGATGCGGAAACCACTGAACGAGTTCTTTGGGACATTCGTAATTTTAATAGCCAATTAATTACGGAAAATTACTTTGATTACTTTTCTGAGTTATGCCATCAAGATGGATTAAAAAGTTATGTAGAACCTTATGGGAACGCAGGTTTTAATACCTTAGATGCCGCTCGAAAAGCAGATATTCCGATGGGAGAATTTCATGCAGGGGGTAAATTAATGACTGCTCAAGCCATCTCAGCCGGGCATATTTACGGTAAAAATGTTATATCTGCGGAGGCTTTTACTTCTGGTCCCGGCGAAAGCTTTAAGGGGCATCCGGGTGGTTGGAAATTGACAGGAGATATTGCTTGGGCACAAGGTATCAACGAAATATGTTTTCATCGTTTTACTCATCAACCTAATACAAAAGTGGTTCCTGGTATGACCATGAGTGGTTTTGGTTCCAATATCGACCGTACTCAAACATGGTGGAATAATGCCGGTAAAGCATGGTTCCAGTACATTACCAGAGGGCAATATTTACTGCGAAAGGGAGTACCTGTTGCAGATATTTTAGCCTTTGTTGGAGATGGTTCTCCCAATACGACGGTATCAAGAAAGGGCATGAAAAATCTTCCTAATACTATCAATTATGATTGTATTAATAATGATGTTCTTCACAATAGGGTCACAGTGAAAAATGGGAAGTTAGTTCTCCCAGAGGGAGGTCAATATCATGCACTTTATTTAAATAATTGCCGAGAAATACATCTTTCTACTTTAAAAAGATTGGCTGAAATATCTAGTCAAGGAGTGGTTATTATTGGCAATAAGCCAACTGAAATTGGAGGATACTCAGCTTCTATCCAACAAGAAAAAGAATTTGATGCATTAGTAAAAGAAATTTGGACAAAGGAAACGACCATTACGAACGTAGATTGGGAGGAGATTTATCAGAAATATAATATTCCAATTGATCTAAAAATCAAAGATGGACAAGACATCAACTACGCTCACCGAAAGACAACAAAAGAAGATATTTATTTCTTTTATAATCCAAAAAACATAACACAGACTTTCGAGTGTACATTTAATATCAAAGACAAAATTCCCGAATGGTTTGACCCTATGACAGGAAACGTGACTCAATTTGGGGCGTTTGAAAATAGAAAAGACAAAACTAAAGTAGCGGTAACACTCCCGGCAGAAGGTTCAGGATTTGTAGTCTTTAGAAAATCATCTATTGGAATTATTTCCGTAAAAGTCTCAGAAGCATTGTCTCAACCTGATTTAGTTTTTTCTTTGAACAATGAAAAAGAGCTTACAGTTGAAGCATCAAAAATAGGTAACTACAAGGTGAAACTGAAAGATGATTCAGAGGTCAATTTTAATGTCAATTCGATAAACAGACCTATCCCAATTAATGGCAATTGGAATGTTACTTTTTCTCAAATAAAACAAGGTTCAAAAAAGCTTACTTTTCAACAGCTTATTGATTGGACCGATCATGAAGAAGAAGGAATAAAATACTATTCAGGTACAGCTCAATATGAAGTAGAATTTGATATTGCTAAAAATCAATGGACTGAAGGTCAGAAATATGTATTAGACCTGGGGAGGGTTCATGAAATAGTAAAAGTAGTTTTGAATGATGAAGATTTAGGAGTTTTATGGAAGGCACCTTTTACCATCGATATCAGTAAAGCCCTAAAAAAAGGAAAGAATAAACTACGACTCGAAGTTACAAACCAATGGACCAATCGCTTAATTGGAGACGAAAACTATCCCAATCTAACCGGCTATGATTTACGCCCTCAAATCAATCGTCCATTGCCGGCAAGAGATCCACAAATGAGCCTAATTAACCAGTACAAAATGGTGGATTGGTATGTGCGAAATGAGTCTGCCCCTTTGGGAGAACGTTCGACTTTTGTGACTTACCCTTTTTATGACAAGGGAGATCAATTATTACCTGCAGGTTTGATTGGACCTGTTGTGATTAATACAGTAAAGGAGATTCATATTAATATAAACAATAAAAAGCAATGATAATATCAAACAAACAATACCTACTTTTTTGTATTCTCTTTTTGATTCATTCCATAAATGCATTCAGTCAAAATAGTCAATGGGAAGGTGCAAAATGGTTATGGCAAGAAGACGAAGGACCGGCAAATACATGGGTAGCTTTTCGGAAAAATTTTGATATAAAAGATATACCCTCCGATGCCAATATCAAAATAGCAGTTGATACTAAATACTGGCTTTGGGTAAATGGAGAAATGATATTATTTGAAGGAGGTTTGGCAAGAGGAGCAGGACCAAATACCAATTATTTTGATATTGTAGATTTATCAGAATATTTAAAGGAAGGCAAAAACACCATTGCCGTTTTAGTATGGTATTGGGGAAGAACTCGTAAAGTACATGATGACAGTGGTAAGGGAGGGTTGCTAGTTCATGCCGATTGGGGTTTGAAAACGAATAATACCTGGAAGATGAAAAAGCATCCTGCTTACGATCCCAAAAGCGGAGGAGGCGGAAAAAATCCCAATCGTGTCAATGCTTATAATGTATACTTTGATGCTCGAAAAGCTTTGGGAGATTGGACTGAAAAAGCATGGTATACTCAAAACTATGATGATAGCGATTGGACAACACCTCACACCAAAGGGAATGCAAATGATGCTCCTTGGGGAGAATTGGTTGAAAGGAGTATTCCACAGTGGAATGATAGAGGTTTGACAGAATATACTTCACTTTTTATTGGTGAAAATGAAGTCAAACTACCTTATAAAAATCAATCAGATTCTGTACAGATTATAATGGCTCAACTTCCTTTCAATAAACAAATTACGCCATACATAAAATTGAAAAGTAAAGAAGGAAAAGTTATTGAGATCAAAACAGATAATCCATTTAACCTCCTTAAAGCAAAATATACCACAACAAATGGGGAGCAATCTTTTGAGGATTATTCTTGGATTAATGGGCATATAGTGACTTATAAAATTCCTTCAGAAGTAGAAGTGTTAGAATTGAAATACCGTTGGACAGGTTTGGGTGAAATGACAGGTACTTTTGAAACCAACGACTCATTTTACACCCGTCTTTGGTGGATGGCACGCAATACACTGTACATATGTGCAAGAGATGGTTATATGGATTGCCCCGATAGAGAAAGAGGTCTTTGGATTGGTGATGTGGCAGATCAGACAGGAGCCATATTTTACACCATGGATGAGGCAGGTAGAAAGTTGTTGAAGAAAGCAATAGACAATACGGTCGCTTATGCTGATGGTGATACTATTCAAGGTTTGGCACCCGGGTTTGGAGCCTATAGAGGGAAAAGTAGCGAATTAGCATGTCAAAGTTTACAATACATCGATCAGGTCGTGTGGCAATATTATTACAATACTGGAGATAAAGCCACTTTAGCCAATGCTTACCCTGGTATCTTAAGATATTTAGGCTTATGGAAAATGGGTGAAGATGGTTTACCCATGCACCGAAAAGGATATGCAAACTGGGTAGATTGGGGAGAAGATCCCGATCCCGTTCCAATGAATGTTGTATGGTATTATAATGCTTTGAAGGCAGGAAAGAGAATGGCATTAGTGCTAGGTGAAGAGCAAGATCTGGTGTGGTATGATCAACGTATACAAAGTATAAAAGCCAACTTCGAAGGTAAATATTGGAGAGGAACACATTATGGTTCTAAAGGAAAACCAAGAGAAGAAAGAACCACATCAATGGCAGTCATCAGTGGGTTGGCAAATCCAAAAAATCTTGATATAATGGTGGATAGCACTTTATTCCCAATTCAAAAAGCAAGCCCTCATATGGAATGGCTTGCAGAGGAGGCCTTGATGAAAACAGGACATTTCAATAAAGGACTATTGAGAATGAAACAACGATATGAAGACCAAGTAAATCAAGAAGGATTGACCACACTGTATGAAAAATTCAACCCTAAAAGAAGAGGAACATATAATCATGCATGGAATGCTCCTAACTACGTTTTGTCAAGGTATATAGCAGGGATTAAAGCTACTGATGTAGCGTGGGCAAGTTATGAAGTGAAACCTAATTTGGCCCATTTTAATAAAGTAAAACAACTTGTACCTTCTGTAAAAGGTGATATAGAGTTAGAAGTGACTTCAAACGGAAATAATTATGAAATGAAGCTAGTTTCGCCAGCAAATACAACGGCCAAAGTGTACATTCCTAATACTGATCAGTCTATTTCTGAATTGAAGATTAATGGTAAAGTAGTTTGGAAGAACGGAAAGTACAGAAGTAAAGTAAAAGGAATCCAATGGGTAGAAAACGAAAAAACGGATCTTACTTTTTTAGTAGAAGAGGGGCATTGGTTTTTTAAAGCTGTTAAAAATGAGATGTAGTAGGTTAGAAAAAATCAGCTACTTTATTTCATTCAATTGAAGTTAAAATTATCAACACATGAAATACCTTTTTTCAATCGCACTACTGATGTTGAGTGTAGGACTAATATCAAACCAAACCGCAGAAGAAAAGGTCAACTACTTTTCTAATAATGCCTTTGGAAATCCTGTAACCGGAAAAGCAGGAGAATATTATAATGGAGTCACTTATGTCGCCTATCAAGGAGAAAAAGAAGATCCTTATGTAGTAGCATATGATCATAAAAAGGACAAGTGGAGAGGTCCCTATAAAGCAGGAACAAGTTTGCTAGGGAAGACACCGGGTAGGAAAATCGATAATCATGGTAAACCTACTTTAGTGGTGGATGGAGAGGGTTACATTCATATTGTTTTTGGAGGTCATGGTGGAACGAGAGACTTGGGAGAAAACAAGTTAGGTAATTATCATGATGGAAAACAAATTCATGTAAAGTCTAAAAGACCAATGGACATTAGCGAGTGGGAAGAGGTGGAAAATATTACTCCTTTTGGTACATACAGTCAGTTTATGAAATTGGATAATGGTGATATTTACTTATTCTTCCGACATGGAGCCCACCGAAGTAATTGGGTGTATCAAGTATCAAAAGACAACTGCCGAACTTTCTCTCCAAAAGTATCTTTTCTTAAAACCAAACCATCAAATGAGGTAAATGATTGGGATTCTTGGTATGTCAATCTTCAAAAGGGAGAAGGCAATGATATTCTCCTGTCTTATAATTATCACTTTTGCAAAAGCGTTAAAAAAGGACATGATGGGGAAAGACATCACTGTTATTATATGAAATTTGATACGGATACAAAGCAATTTTTTAATGTCAAAGGAGAGGCTTTAACGTTACCGATAACAAAAGAATATGCTGATCAAAAGACATTGGCGATCAACACAGGCGATCAATGGAATCATATTGGAAGATCTGATCTTAATGATGAAGGGTATCCACATATTTCTTGGTATGAGGGAGCACATGGTGGAAAAAGACATGGAGGTCCAAAACAATTGATGCATTATCAATGGACAGGTGATGAGTGGGTTGGTGGAGAAACCAATGTGCCGAATAAAGCGAGAGGTGAACTTGTCGCTAAATCAAAAAATGAGGTCAGTTATTTATTAGAAGATAACGAAAATAAGCTAGGAAATGTAGCGTGGTGGGAGAGTCATGATGGTGGAGCCGAGTTCAAGAAAAGTAAAGTTTTACTGGAAGAAAAAGGTGGGAAATTGCTAATGTCTCATTTTATCAGAAATGCACATCCTGATGCGAAAGTTATCGTCACTCAAAATATCAAAGGTACTGCTTATTCTAAAGTCTACCTTTTGGGAGAGAACGGACCAATCAAGCGAAAGCAATCGGAAGCAGATGTATTGCAATTAAATTAACTTCTTTCATCACTATGGGACGTCGCAAACCTATTATTGTGATAAAAAGTCACTATGTTTCAAGTGTTAAGCGTTAGCGTCACTTGGAACTATTTATTGGCGAAGTCTCCCGACTTCGAATAATAAATAACACACTTTCATTCATTTCGAAGTCGGGAGACTTCGCCAATGTATCATCACAAGTGACGCCTGCCGGCTTAACACTTGCGATATAAAAATGAAAAAAATGATTTTAAGACAGCCCTTAGTGATGAATTTAAAATAGAAATATTTCATGATACCTATCAAACATATCTTCACTCTTCTTTTATCTTTGACCTTCCTTTATTGTTCAGGTCAGAAAACAAATCAAAAATTCGATGACCTCAATAAATCAAAGCAATGGGATTTGGTATTTAAGGATAATTGCAAGAAAGATTGGACCCAAAAATGGACATTGGACGGTCAAATTGCCACTGTAGAAAATACGAATGAAGGAATGCATTTTTCGGCAGGGCCAGAAGCTAAAAACGATGCTCATCATGCAGTGTTATGGACAAAGGAGTCCTTTGAAGGAGACATTAAAATAGAGTACGATTACACTCGAACAGATACAGCCAACAAGTACGTGACAATACTTTATATTCAGGCCACAGGTGACGGTGAAGATCAGTTTGTAAAAGATATTTCGGAATGGGAAAAGTTTAGAGAAGTACCTGCCATGAGAAAGTACTTTGAAAATATGAACCTTTTGCACATTAGCTATGCTGCTTTTGGAAACGATGGAAGTGGGTTTTATTATGTGAGGTCTCGTCGCTATCCTAAACCTAAAAATAAAGGGTTTAATACCATCCGCATTGATCCTTCTTATGATTATAAAGGCTTTATGAAAACAGGACAGAAATATCATGTTGTAGCCATAAAATCAGGAAGTCAATTGTACTTTAAAATTACAAGTGAAGAAGGAGAAGAAGAACTATTCACTTGGGATTTATCAGGTTTCGATCCGATCACAGAAGGTAGAATAGGATTAAGACATATGTATACTCGCTCTGCGATTTATAAGAATTTTAAAATCTATACTAACTAAAGAGCATGTTTGAATCCCCTTTTATTGCTCATTAGGCTAACAATTGGACGATTATACCTTAATTATGGATCGACTAAAATCAATTTTTCTTGTTCTTTATGATGTGATAAATTCCAATGAAGAAATGAATTATAAAACTAAAAAATATCATAACTACCGTTTAGGAAGAATATTTTTCCTAACACTTCTTTTTTTTATTCCCTTAATCAAAAGCCAAGCTCAATCTCTGCAACATCCTATCATTTGGATTACAGAAGATGAGAAACAGGAGATTTATGATAAAATCGAAAAACATTGGTGGGCAAAAGAACTATTGGATCAGACCTATGCAACAGTCGATAAAAAAATAGAATTACATAAAGCGGCTCCAAGTTTTTTGATTGGCAAAATACCATTACTTGCCAAAGATGATAATATACCAGAGTTAAAAGTTAGAACTGTACAACAGCATGGTCAAATCACTGGTCTTGCTGCTCATGCTTCATTGATTTATTATCTGACAGGTAAAGATGAATATGCACAGTTTGCCGCAGATATCATCTGGCATTATGGTTCCGAATTATCGACAAGAAAAGGGCAAAATACCTCTATTTGTGGTTACCCATTTTACGATGCAAGAACCTCTTATGGACAGATTGCGATCGCCTATGATTTTATATATAATTGGTTGAAAGAATCGGAAAGAAAAGTGTATTCCCTCTCCCAAAAAAAATATGTAGAGTATGATAATATGGTGATGCAAAAAGCCATATTGAATATGACAGATAATATCTTACAGGAATATGGACGGCCAGATCAGCACGGTAAATTCATTTCTAACCATCCTGTTCTAACCGCACCAGGAGCATTATTCCTGATATTATGTGTTGAAGATGACAAAGAAAGAGAGCACCTCTTTGATGTGTTTTGGGAGAAAGGAACAGCACATCAAAATTCATTTAAAAACACCATCTTACCGATGTTTGGTGAACAAGGTATATGGCCCGAGTCGACGAGTTACAGTTTTATGGGAAATATCACCATGATTCTCAATGTCATAGATCGTATCAAGCCAGAAATGAACGTCTACAAGGATTATACACATATTTTAGATGGGAATTTCTTGTTCGATAATCTCCGTTATCCTGACCGAAGATTTGTTTCTTATGGCGATTCACATCGGAAGAATGATGGAACAGATCAGCTTTATCGCTATACACTCAACCTTGCTCAAAGAAGAGGCATAAAAGAATATGAACAACGTGCTCAAGTGGCATTAAGGCAAAAGTATAATGCTGTAGGAGGTTATAAGCCAAAAGTTAGAGTGAATGCTTTCGGAAATTATGGAGCGTTCACCAAACTTTTGTGGGGGAGTGATATTCCAGAAGTGATAGAAGGTGAGATTAATTTTCAAAAACCGACTGTTGTGATCAAGCATGCAGGGGTGGCCTTACAAAGAAATTATGTCGAAAAAGATAATGTACAGTATGGATTGTGTGGTGTGATTGGAGGTGCACATTATGTACATTCACACGTAACCGGAATTTCCATGGAACTCTATGGAGAAGGTTATGTGATGGCTCCACAAGCAGGTTTGCCTACAAGTGTGGCACAACGTAGAATACCACTTCACGAACACTACTTTAGGTTATATGCAGGTAACAATACTGTTGTGGTCAATGGATCTTCCCATGGAATGGATGAAGGGTCATGGAAAGGCAGGGCAAATGTCTGGCAAAATACCACTCAGAATATTGCATCAGAACCTTTACATTTAGAAAATCCAATCGCTGAAAACTTTAGCTTTGCGACTCAACACCTTGATGATAAAGTCAACAATGCAGTACAAGAACGTACCTTAAGCACCATTCGAACAAGTCCCACAACTGCTTATTATTTCGATATGTTTAGGTCGAAATCATTAGTAGAAAATAAATTCCATGATTACATCTATCATAATATCGGTGATAAAATGACATTGCTGGATGAGGAAGGGAAGAAACTAAAAACCAAATCAACCGACAAATACAACAATGATATCGGTGATCTAGTACATTCACCGGGGTGGCGTTATTTTGAAGAAACAAAGTCATCTAAATCAACAGATCAAGCAGTTACAGTAAGATACGACTTGAATGTCGGAAAAAAATACATGCATCAATTCTTGCCTTCAGGTGTTGGGCGAGAATATACCACTGCATTGGCTCCCCCAAGCCGAGATATTAACGAAGCATATCTAGATAAGAAAACGAAAGTGTTGGTCGTACGACAAGACGGAGAAGCATGGGATCGACCTTTTATTTCGATTTATGAGCCTAGTGCCTCTAAAATATCAAGTATTCGTAAAGTAGAACCAATAAAAGATGAAGAAATAATAGTAGGAGCCAAAGTAATTTCTGAAGTGAATGGAAATACAATCACCGACTATATAATATGTACTGATCATTCAAATTTTAAATACAAAAATGCTGATCTAGACCTTCAATTTAATGGTCGATTTGGGATCGTAAGAGTTACAAAAAATAGCAATGGACAGAATGAAACAGCACTCTACATTGGAGAAGGTCAAAGTCTATCCTTTGGAAGCTTCAAACTAAATACGGACGAAAAGAAGAAAGCATTCAAAATTTTCAAATCCCCCCTGTAGGGGCAAACCTATGTGTTTGCCCACAAATACATTAATACAAATCAAATTTTTCAACACAAACAATATATGAAATCTCTATTTATAAAAGGACTATTACTAATAGCCTTACTAACGACACTCTTTGGATGTAACAAATCGAGTGTGCAAAACAAACAAGATTTTTCGACGAAAGAAGAACCCTTACCAAACATCGTCTTTATTCTCTCCGATGATCAAGCCTATAATGACTACAGTTTTATGGGGCACGAACATATCAAAACGCCCAACATCGATAAAATGGCGAGTGAGGGATTAACCTTCCAAAGAGGGTATGTTACAGCCTCATTGTGTAGCCCATCTTTGGCTTCTATTATTACAGGTTTGTATCCACGCCAAAACAATATTTTAGGAAATGATTGGGTATATGAAAGAGTGAAAGGGGACAGAGCTGCAAGCCGTAAAAAACGTAGTGAAGCTTATGCCCACGTGATTGAAGATTTCAAGAAACAACAAACGTTGCCTGACATGTTAAAACAAAAAGGCTATTTATCGTTTCAAACAGGAAAGTGGTGGCATGGCAGTTACAAAGAGGGTGGATTTGACTACGGAATGACGCATGGCAATCCTGAAAAAGGAGGAAGACATGGTGATTACGGATTAAGAATTGGTCGTCATGGAATGGATACCTTGAATTCTTACATCGACTTTGCAGTAGAAGAAAAGAAACCATTTTTCCTATGGTATGCCCCATTTATGCCCCATCAACCACATACACCACCCGACAGTTTATTCCAGAAATATGTTGATGTTGCACCAACGGAACATGTAGCCAAATACTGGGCAATGTGCGAGTGGTTTGACATTACTATTGGTCAGTTAAATGATAAGATTGAGGAAAAAGGCTTAATGGAAAATACATTGTTTGTTTATGTGTGTGACAATGGATGGATCCAAAATAAAAACAGATCAACTTATGAGCGAAACTCCAAAAGGTCACCTTACGATTTTGGTATGAGAACACCAATCTTCTATAAATGGAAAGGGAAGATCTCACCAAAAATGGATAAAACAACTTTAACAAGTTCATTAGATATGGTGCCAACGGTGCTTAGTTTGGTAGGTATTGATAAGCCAAAAGATTTGCACGGTGTGAATGTTTTAGACAAGAAGGCATTACAAGAAAGAAAAGCAGTTTTCGGAGAAATATACGCTCACGATTTTACGACGGTAGATGAAAGTAAGTATTACGAAATTGTCTATACCAATCCTTATAAACTGATCATTCCTGACCCAGTAAGAAAAGCAGACGAAGAAGTACAACTTTATGATCTTTTCCAAGATCCTGAAGAGCAAAATAATTTAGCAAAGAGCAAACCAGATGTTGTAGCATCGTTGAAAGAGAGGATCAATGAAGAGTGGAAAGAAGTAGGGTTGTAATCGTTTTCTTTAATTTATAATATAACACTGAACTTTACTTGTCTTTACTGATCAAGTAGAGTTCCTTTTCATTTGTGTACTATTTATTAGGACAGAAGTTATAGTACTTTTTTAATGAAGAATGTAGAGTTACGGTTCGTAAAATGGTTTTTTGTGGTGGTTCTTAAGCCACAAGGCATTGAAGCTGTACATAACGACACCTTTTCAATTTTGTAGTTCATTAAATTGGAATGGTTCCCACTGTAGAGACACAATGTCTTTCGTCTCACGAACTACAACACGAGCCACTTTTTTCTACGTCCAACATGCTAATTATTTTTTTCCTAGTACCTATTCAAAAATTAAATATTGCTTTATGAGAGGCTATTGTGAAAACATAATAATTGTATTACTGATGATGGCATTGATACAGTTAACTTCTTGTGAAAATGCTGTTTATCCTAATAAAGTGGAGGCTAGTCTATCAATCATTGGAAAAAATGAAGCTGAATTGAGAAAAGTATTACGTTATTATCGAAATGATTCAATGAAGTTAATGGCGGCTTATTATCTCATCGAAAATTGTAAAAGGCATCAATATATTGAAAACCATTCTGTACATGATTCTGTTTTTTTTGCAATGGAAAAGTTCTTGGAGACTAAACCCAAAAAGCGGGATAGAACTGAGTTTTTTAGAAATCAGATGAAAACGATTTCGTTAGAAGAAAGGAACAAATACAAGGTTAAAAAGATAAGGTTTGATATTGAAAATGTGACATCCGAATTTTTGATTGACAATATTGATGTCGCTTATGAAGCACATGAAAGATTACCTTCAAAATATCAAGTGGAAGACTCTATATTTCAGTCTTTTGTGCTCCCTTATAAATCATCAAATGAAGCACCTGAATTAGGGTTAAGGCGTGCTTTGTACCAACAGTATAATTGGTTTTATGATGTATTGTATAAGAATGGAATATCAATAGCTCTCCATCAACTACATGATTCATTAAAGGTAATAGTTGGGCTAGAAATTGCTTACCCTGGCACACCTTCAATCTATCAACTCAATAAAGTAAAGCAAGGTGTTTGTACTCAGATGGTCGATTTGGAAGTTAATATATTGCGAAGCTTGGGGATTGCGGCATGTAAAGATTATGTACCTCAGTGGGGAAATCATCATAAGTTGGGACATGCATGGATTATGGTCTTTTTAGGTAATGAATCATTTGCAATCGATGTCGAGACTTGGGAGGTATTGAATGATATTTATAAAGAAGCGGCCTTGCCAAAGGTGTATCGGATATCATTTCAATCTAAAACAGGTAATGAAGATGACCTGAAAAGGGGAATTGATGTTACAGCCCTTTATAAGGGACAAAATGAATTTACTTTAAGTTTGGATAAAGGAAGCTTAGTAAGCAAGGTCGGTGTTTTCAAAACAGGAGGGGCTTTGAATCCGATATCAAGACCGTATGTTGTTGATAACAAAACCGTGATGACTTTTACTAATTTTGGAAATGATCAGATTTACGGTTTGATGGAATACAGTGATCAAAAAATATCAAAGAAAGTATTTTATCTTGACACCTTATCGAAGGTTCATCTTTTAAAAGCAAATTATGCTCAACGAATTTCTACTACTATTACGCGTAAGTATCCTTTTATTTCACCAAGAAAATTAGATAAGAAAAGATGGAAAGATTCACTAATTGGTAGTCAAATTCTAGTTGCTAATAAAAAGGATCTATCTGATCAGAAATTATTGATTACCATCAATGAGTTAAAAAGCACGAAGCCATTATTAATAGATTTAGAAAAGGTTAAAAAGTACAAGTATTATATTTTTAGAAGTCCAAAAGATAAGGAAATAGAAATAGCAGAGGTACATTTAGTAGATAAAAGAGGAGAAATGATTAAACCTTTGCTCACCACTTTTTGGATTAAGGGAAAGAAAAGAAAAAAGCTTAGATTTTCAGAAAGAATGTTTGACAAAAAGCCTCTTACATTTTTCAAGAATAAAAATTTTGATGTCATAATTGAGGTGAAAGACCATCAGTCGGTTAGTGGTTTTTTGGTTCAGTCTCGTAATGATGATAATGATATCCGAATAGGAGATATTTATGACTTACTTTTTTGGGACAATGGTTGGCATTCTATGGGACAACAAAAGGCTGAAAGCTATGAATTGATTTACAAAAACGTTCCAACAGAAACGGCTTATTGGTTGAAAAATATTTCAAGAGGACAAGAAGAATATGTTTTTTTATTGGATAGCCAAGGAAATCAATATTGGCCTTGCAGTTCTCGTTTTAAGGGAGATTTCAAACGTTTTGCCCGTAAAGTGTATCTCTGGGATGCTATTTAGACTAGAACTTTACTTGATATAAACGATCAGGTTAAGTTCTTTTTTACATCAATTCATCATCTGTTACAAAAGTGATTCAAGTTTGAGATAGTATAATGCCTAATTTTCCCTTTTACAATCCGTTATTGATCAATTTGTATTATTCTACCACTATTTCAGATTATTCGATTGGATTATCAATCTATATTTAAACCAACAAGTAAGCTTCAATCAAGTGCATTGAAAATAGTATCATTATTCACTGTTAGGCGTAAGCCTAAAAAATATGATGCTAAATAATGATTAATAATTGATATGATAAGTAAACGTTACATTACCTTAGGTATTTTATTCCTAACCTCTTTTTTTAGCTACTCTCAAACAGACAGCTCTTCAAAATTTCCTTCTTCAAATAATGTAATGATAGAAGTTAACTTTAATCCATTTGGTGATAATGGAGTTTTTAGCTTTGATAATGTGAAAACAAAGTATTGGATAAATAATAAAACGGCACTTAGACTTGGATTGCAGTTTGATTATAAAAAAAATTCTACAACAGAAGATGATTATAAACCTAATGAAGAAAATAAACCAACTATTTCTGAAAAATCATTCTTAGTTGGGTTCAAACCAGGTATTGAATTTAGAATTCTTCAAAATACGAGGGTTTCATCTTATTGGGGAGTTGAATTTTCATATGTAAATAAATCAACAAGTTCGGAATATGTGGATTACTATAGAGATATTTATAGTGATAAAGAAGAGTATAATACTGTTGAAACAAAATTAGATGGTGCATGGAGAAGTGTTTCTCTTCAAGAATTTGACTCTGTTAACGAATGGGGTGGGTTATCGCAACGTACTTATAGTTCAACAAATTATACTGGTGAACGGGCCTTTTCTTCTTATGGCTTAAACCTAATTTTAGGTACAGACTTTTTTATAATTCGTCATCTATATCTAGGGTTTGAAATTGGATTAGGTTATGAAGTGACAAACTACAAGGAAATTGATCTTGAAATAATTGATAATCGTAAATATAACCCGCTTTTTCCTTATCTACCACCAAGGGATATTGAAGATATAAAAATAACAAACCCGTCAAGTACATCAACTGATTTTGGATTTTATTTCAATAATGCTATTCGACTAGGTTTCTATTTTTAGATAGAAATAATACTTACATACAGTAATAAAAATATTTTCCGAAGGGAAATACGATAAGTTCGAGCTTTAAAGACATTTAAGAACAACTATAAAACGATAAAAAGAGATACACTCTGAATATCTCTACAAGAATCTGAAAAGTATAAACTAACATGAAAAAATTATTACAAAAAACATTAACATTAAGTGTGTTTTTACTCTTAATGTCGCTTTACAGTCATGCAACTGCTCCAATTGATTGGGGAAAAGCACAATGGATTTGGCAAGAAGAAGACAGTCCATCAAATACATGGATGTGTTTTAGAAAAACGGTTGAACTAGAAAATGTACCAAAATTAGTCGATGCTCATATCTCTGTTGATAGCAAATTTTGGTTATGGGTGAATGGTGAGATGGTAATGTTTGAAGGCGGGCTTTCAAGAGGTCCGAGCCAAGCTGGAGAATGGAATCGTAAGGAGAAAATAACACCTGCTAATTCATGGTATGAGACGGTAAACATTCAACCTTACCTTAAGAAAGGAAAAAATACGATTGCATTATTAGTGTGGTATTGGGGAAGAGAAACACACAAAGGAACCCACATTGATAGTGAAAAAGGAGGACTACTTTTTCATTCACAAGTAGGGCAACAAACTGTAGTATCGGACAAATCATGGAAAGTGCGACAACACCCTGCTTATGACAATACCATTGCACCTGCAAGTAAAAACTTAACACAATTTAGTGTGCAATTTGATGCTCAAAAGGCATTGAATGATTGGACTTCAAAAGCTTGGTATACAGCTGGTTTTAATGATAAGAAATGGAGTGAGGCTTCCGAGAAAGGTAAATTAGGAACGGCTCCATGGTACATTGTAGAGCCTAATATGGTTCCTCACTTAATCAATCATGGTTTAGTAGACTATGAAAATGCTGACCTTAAATTACCGTTTGTAAGTGATGGGAAAATGTTGAAATGTAAACTGCCCTTCAATAAACAAATTACGCCTTACTTTGAGGTTGAAGCGAAGTCAGCCGGTGATACTATTTTTATTACAACGGATAATCATCTCAACAAGATGACCGCTACTTATATCACTAAAAAAGGGAAACAAACTTTTGAAGGTTTTTCATGGATGAATGGTCATGAGATAAGATATACTTTCCCTAAAGGCATAAAAGTGACCGCTTTAAAATACCGGTGGATGAGTGTAGGAGAAATGGTGGGTACTTTTGAAGTAGATGATCCTTTTTACAGCCGTTTATGGGAGATGGGAAATAATACATTGTTTGTTTGTGCCCGCGATAATTTTATGGATTGTCCTGATAGAGAAAGAGCATTGTGGATTGGTGATGTGGCGGATCAAACAGGTTATTTATTCTATTCGATGGACAATGCAGGGCGTCAGTTGTTGAAAAAGGCAATATTACAGACCATGATGTTTAGTCAAGATGGTGTGATCGGTGCCTTAGGTCCGCTGAGAGTAAGAGAATTAGTATCTCAAAGTTTACAGTTTATTTCAGGATCAATATGGCCTTATTATTTGAATACTGGAGATCAAGAAACATTAGAAAAAGTATATCCTTATGTATATGCTTACTTGGATTTATTTCCAATGAAAGAAAATGGTTTGCCTGAATATAGAAGAGGAAAAAGTCCTGACTCTTGGGATTGGTTGGATTGGGGTGTTGCCAACACGATTGATAAGCAACCTATTCAAATGGCTTTTTACTATTTAGCTCTGACAGAAGCGAAAAAAATGGCGGAAGTAGTAGGAGCAAAAGAACATATTGGATGGTATCAAAAGCGTATTGATGCTATGAAAGTAGCTTATGATAAGGCGTTTTGGAAAGATGGTTTTTACAGTACTGATGTAAAGAAATTTAAAGATGATAGAGCCAATGCCATTGCTATAGTTTCTGGAATTGCCAATCCAGCGTATTATGATCAAATTGTAGATAATGTATTGATTCCGAACCGTTTTTCAAGTCCACATTTTGAATGGATTGCAGAGGAAGCGATGTGTATTGCAGGAAGACATGAAGCATCATTACAAAGAATGAAGGAGCAATACCAAAGTCAGGTGGACCGAAAAGGGATGACGACTTTGTATGAGAAATTTCCGAAAGGAGGAAGTTACAATCACGCTTGGAATGCTCCGAATACAGTGCTTTCGAAATACATTGCGGGTATTCGTCCTACTGCCGTTGCGTGGAGTGAATATGAAATCATGCCAACGCTATTACACCTAAAAGAGTTAGAAGAAAAAGTGCCAACGGTGAAGGGAAATATTGAATTCCAAATCAAAAAATCAAGTAAAGGTTATCAGTTAAATCTTCTTTCTCCAAAAGAAACTAACGCCTTTGTGGGAATTCCTAAAGACGGAAAAGCTATTCAAACAGTGACTGTTAATGGCAAAGAAGTTTGGAGCAATGGAAAGTTTAAGAATCAGTTACAAGCAATATCTTTTATAGAGGAATCTGATACTTTTTTGAAGTTTAAAATTGCTGAAGGAGAGTATTCTATTCAAGCTATTTACGGTAAAGAATTACCTAACAGATAGATATTTTAAGAGATCATCATTAGTCTATCTTGAAGGCTAATGGTGATTATTTTTTTATGATAAAGTAATTATAGATGATGAAAAGAAATACAATAGACTACCTTATATTTTCAGTTCTTTTCACTCTTTTGGGGATGAGTTGTAGTACTCAAAAGACTGGGCAAAAAGCGGAGGTAACTACTACAAAACCTAATATTATTTACATTTTAGCAGATGATTTAGGATATGGAGATTTAAGTCTGACAGGACAAACGAAGTTCAAGACACCGAATATCGATCGATTGGCTAAAGATGGAATGTTCTTTACACAGCATTACTCTGGCTCAACGGTTTGTGCACCTTCTCGTTCCACTTTGATGACTGGATTGCATACGGGCCATACCTATATCAGAGGCAACCGAGAAAGAAGACCCGAAGGGCAATTTCCATTGGAGGCATCAACCGTTACAGTCGCAAAGGTTTTAAAATCTGCAGGGTATGTAACAGGAGCATTTGGAAAATGGGGATTAGGTTATCCTGGTTCAGAAGGCGACCCTAATAATCAGGGCTTTGATGAATTTTATGGTTATAACTGTCAAAGACTAGGACACAATTATTATCCTTATCATTTATGGGAAAATCAGTCGAAAGTACAATTGGCAGGAAATGCAGGGAAGAAAACAGAGGCCTATGCTCCAGATTTGATTCATGATAAATCAATGGAATTTATAGAAAATAATAAGGATACCACTTTCTTTATGTATTACCCGTCTATTATTCCTCATGCAGAATTATTGGTGCCAGATAGCCTTCTTCAAAAATACAGCGGACAACTTTTACCTGAAAAGGAATACAAAGGTGTAGATGAAGGAAGAGCGTATAAAAAAGGGGGATATGGTTCTCAGAAAGAATCACATGCAGCCTTTGCTGCCATGGTTTATTTGTTGGATAAGCAGGTGGGGGAAATAAGATCAAAGCTAGAAGAATTGGGAATAGCAGAAAACACGATCATTATTTTTAGTTCTGATAATGGCCCTCATAAAGAAGGAGGTGCAGACCCCGATTATTTTAATAGTAATGCCGCTTTTAGAGGATACAAACGCAACTTAACGGAGGGAGGAATTCGCCTACCAATGATTGCGTATTGGCCGAATAAAATTAAATCCCATTCAACATCAGATCATATTTCTGCTTTTTGGGATTTTATGCCTACTGCTTGTGAAATCGCTGGGGTCAATCCTCCCAATCAAATTGATGGAATCTCTTTCTTACCCGAATTGTTAGGGAAGTCTCAGCCACAACATGATTTCTTGTATTGGGAATTCCCAGCAAGAGGAGGAAAACAGGCCGTTAGAGTACGTAATTGGAAAGGAATAAGATTGAATATGTCGAAAAATCCTGAAGCTTCTATTGCTCTTTATGATGTAACGGTTGATCCAGGAGAAAAGAATAATGTTGCGGACCAAAACCCTGAGGTTGTGAAGGAAATCGTTGAGATCATGAAAAGAGAACACACTTATTCAGAGGTATTTAGTTTTGATTACGAAAAGGGGTCTTCTGAAAAAGCATCTCTACCCATACATTAAGAAATGCAATCTAGTCTAAGTTTTCGTTAATTTATAGTATTTAGAAACTGGGAGGTTTCTGATGATCTGTAGGATACGAATGACGCTATCACTTACCATTCACGCCAGTGGACTTTCCACTCTTTTGACTTCCTTGCTTTGTTTCTTTGTTAAGACAAAATTAAGAAGAAGTAGAACATAAAAAGCTTGTAGAAATTTTAATTGATAGTTAACGATAACTTAGTTTTACACTATTTTTTCACACTCAATTTTGATGAGTATTCAGTAGTTACACTCGTAAGGATGTTGCATTGCGATGTCCTTGCGGACTACTATAAGGTATCATACAATTAACAGTTGAGATAAAAAGAAAGCACATGAAATTACTACTTTTATTTACAACCCTTATTACTTTATCATTTACTGCTTACAGCACTTCACCAAAAGATAAAATCAAACCTAATATCATTATTATCAATGTAGATGATCTGGGATGGAAAGATGTAGGTTTTATGGGAAGCCAATTCTATGAAACACCTAATATTGACCGACTGTCTACATCAGGAATGATTTTCACCAACGGCTATTCCGCTTCGGCCAATTGTGCACCAAGTAGAGCTTGTTTGATGACAGGATTATGGACCACCCGCCATGGTATTTATACGGTGGGTTCTTCGGAGAGAGGAGCCTCAAAAAATCGAAAATTAATTCCAACACCAAACAAAACCATATTATCAAAGGACTTTACAGTAATTTCTGAAGTTTTACAGAAAAATGGTTATACAACATGTCATGCAGGAAAATGGCATTTGAGTCATAACCCTCTGCAATATGGTTTTGATGTAAACATTGGTGGTGGGCATAATGGTAATCCGGGAAGTTACTACCCTCCCTACAAAAAAGTTAAATTAGAAGGTCACGATAATGAGTATTTGACAGACTTGGTGATGAGAAAAACGCTAAGTTTTGTGGATACAATTTCATCTCCATTTTTCTTGTATTACGCTCCCTATGCTGTACATACCCCGATTGAGCCCGTTAAGTCATTATTGAAAAAATATAAAACTAAAGAAGGCTCTAACGGTCAGACGAATGCCTCTTATGCTTCAATGGTTGAAAATTTGGATAGAAATATAGGATTGCTGCTCACAAAAATGGAGGAGAAAGGAATGCTAGAAAACACATTGATTGTATTTACCTCAGACAATGGTGGATTATATGGCGTGACGAAACAAATACCATTAAGAGCAGGTAAAGGAAGCTATTATGAAGGAGGAATTCGCTTGCCTTTTATGTTTGTCTACAAAGGTAAAATAGCCTCAAATATCAAGAGTGATGTTCCAATTTCAAATTTAGATATCTTTCCAACAATTTTAAAATATGCTGGGGTGACCACTTTCCAGCAATCACTTGATGGAGATGACTTATCACCCATTTTAGAAGGTGAAAAGACTGAACTAGATCGCCCTCTTTTTTGGCATTTCCCAATTTATCTTCAAGCCTATCGAAAGACAAAGAATGAAAACAGGGATCTATTATTCAGAACTCGTCCTGGATCAGTGGTACGTTACAAAAATTGGAAGTTGCATTATTATTTCGAAAATGATGAGGTGGAACTTTATAATTTAGATTTAGACATCGGGGAAAGAAATAATGTAGCATTTAAATACCCTGAGAAGAAAGAAGAGTTATTAGGTTATTTAAAGAAATGGTGGAAAGAAACGAATGCACCGATTCCAAAGAAATTGAACCCAGAGTTTAGATCTTCCAAATAATTAAGTTTGCCCCTTTTGGAAAGGCAATAGGTCCATGTAATTGTACTCAAACACATTTACATGGACTTTTTTCGTCTATTGTTTAGAAAGTGTTTCTGATGGGTATTCATAAAATGTGGAAAGAATATTGATGCAGGTAGTTAACGATTGTAAATACAGGTCGTTTACAAGCGGATCATCAACAATATAAAAGAATTGGTTATGAAGACATTAAAATTATTCGGGAAGATATTTTTAATCTTTTTAGGGTGTATCTTAGGTTTACTAATAGGCTTTGAAATAGGAAGTGAAAATGCAACAAGTGCATCATCCATAGAACCTGCAATAACTGCTCTGATGGGGTTACCTGTTGGAGGAATAATATCTTTAGTTATATATTTTATTGTATCTAGGTGGAGAAAAAAAGAGGTAGAATAAACTTTTTACCAAATACCGCTGATAAAAATGATTTAATCTTAAATCTAATGGGCGAAGATTTTTCAATAAAAAATTATAGTATTTCATATTAAAATTTTGTTTTAAATAATGAAAACATTAAAATTATTCGGGAAGATATTTTTAATATTTTTAGGAAGCATCTTAGGGTTTATTATAGCATATGAGGTAGGAGAATTACAAGGTTATACGGGATCTTCCTCAATAGGTGCATTTATGATAGGCTTACTAGGGATTCCGATCGGAGCACTCACCGTCTTTTTTATATTTCTTTTCATTTCAAAGAAGAAAAAAGAAGGTGATGTGCAATAAACTATCGCTCTTTTATTAGGCATTTCAATTTTCGGTTGAGTGGCTAACAGTTTATTAAAAAAATGTATTAATTGTCGATTTATAATAAAGCTGTTGAGGAACTAATAATTGATTCTTACTTAATTGAAGAAAGAGTTGTATAATATAGTATTGCATATTAAATTTCGGCCGCTAAAGAAATAACAACTTCATTTTTTTAGCTTTTATAACCTGAACTTAATGTGATTAGGTTCTTTTATAATACATTCTAAAAACTAATTTTTAAGTATTAATGCTATTAAAAACGACTATTATGAACTTTAACTTAAAGTGTTTTATCATTCTATTTTTTGGAATTCTTTTGTCATGTAATAATCAGGATGAAGCTCCTATTTTAGACGACGAATTATATCAAATTACTTTAACTAATCTCACTCCTCCAAAAATAAATGCTTCAAGGTTGAAGGAAGGTGAAGCACCTTTGGTAGTATCTATGTCTATTATTATTAGAGATTTAAACGATTGTTCCTCAGTTTTTGAGGAAAACCTAGGTAGTGATTATTCTTCTGAAATTATTCTTCCTTTACTTCCAGAAGGTAATTATAAAATTCAGGTTGTGGCTATCTCTGCTCAAACAAATGTTTATATTGATATGATGTTTGTAGAGCTGACTGAAAATATGACAGTTGAAGTCAACTTAGAAAATTATTCATCAAGAATTAAAGCAATTGATACTTCAGATTTTGATAATGATGATGTTAGTGATATTGAAATCAAACTCAATTACACGAAAATAAAATCAATGGTTTGGGATGATTGTACTTCAGATGAACTGCTATTAAATGAAGAAGATACACCTGACGGAACAATTAGTATAAATACAGACAATTTTAATTATCATGGTCCTATTTATGTGACAAGCATAACTGTTGAATATTACAATTCAGAAGGTTTAATTTTTACTGAGGATTTACCACTGGAGGAACCTTTTTGGCTAAAAAAAGATATTTCCTACGAGATAGAGTTAGATTTAACTGAGATATTTAATTCTCAAAGTGAGGTTTTGAAAATCAATTGGATTGTTACTGATTGGACAACAGAGAAAGTTGTAATAAATCTGAATAAATAAATATTTTGTAGTGTTAGAAAATACCGAATTCCTTACACTTTTTGTCTTTTAGGTCTAGCTTCTTCATTTTATAATAAATTGAAAATGAAGAAGCTAGTAAGTAATAACTTTAAGTTTTGTAGAAAAATCTATTTATTTCTCATTGAGCTTATCCTCAAATATTATAATTTCAATATTTTTAAAGTCAATCGGATAGCCTTCATATTGTAGTAAGATTTTACCTTTTGTAACTAGTGGAGCTTTTCCTTGATTGACAATTTGCCCATTTAACTTTTGAATGATTTCACCTTTTCTAGATGTAATGCTTATATGGTTCCACTCTCCAACAGGATTGGCAGCATCTTTAAGACGAGGGGTGATCAAATTTTTACCTGCTACTTTTTGACGACTGACTTCAAGTGTGTAGCCATCGATCAAAATGAAATCTCCTGTATTTCCTTCTTTTACTTGAAACTGTATGCCTTTGGGCCAAAGTTTATCTTCGGTTTCTGAAGGAATCAGATACATTACTCCACTATTTTTCTTTTGGCTCCTTCTTACAAAAGTACTATCAGTATTCCATCTGAAATCGAGGTGGAGTTCAAAGTTTTCATAACTATTTTGGGTCATTAAGTAAGCCAGCTTTTTACCTTGAAAACGTAACATTTGATCTTCTATCTTAAATAAGTTCGAAGGGTCTTGATGCACTCCACTTTTAGCTTCGAATGCATACCATCCTTCAAAGTTTTCTCCATTAAATAAAGCCGTATTTTTTTGAGAATAAGCGTTGATAGAAATACAAAAAAGTACGAAAAGGATAGATTTAATTTTCATGATTGTTCATTAGTTTATCTTCCAAAAAAAGTGGAATTGTTTGTTACAACCGAATATAGTGATTCGTAGATCATTAGAAGTCCAATTGTATGATATTACCACTATTTGAGATTATTCTTATTTATGTTAGATCTATCTTCATTTAAATATTTAGTTGTCGCACTTTTTAATTGGGATAAGTTAAATTACTTATGATCACCTCTTCAACTAAATATCACAGCAACTATCAAATAGGAATGAATATGAAACGAATAATTACATTATGTCAATTGATCTTTTACGTATCTGTTAGTCTTGAAAATGATGAATATAATAATCATTAGTTCACTTTGTAAGGGTCTAAAGAAAGAATATGATAGGGGGTGTTTTAGTGCATGTCTCTTTTATTAAAAACTTCTTTTTGTAGATCATAAATACGTTGTAAACTAAGTTTTCGAATATTTATGATTTTTAGAAATCAGGAGATTTCTGTTGATCTGTAGGACACGAATGCCGCTAAGGCTTAACATTCACGCCAGTGGCATTCTACCCAATTCGTTTGGCAGTACTTTCCTCGGCCTTGAAGGGAAAAGCGTTAAGAATTTCATGAAGTGAGCCGTTAAAAATGATTTTGTTGTTTGAGCATCTCAAAACGATGAAGTTTTGATCGAGTTATCCTTTCAAAAGGCGAGAGAAATGGAATTTAGCTTTTGACTTCAAAGCCTTGAATTTTTTGCTTCTTTTTGTTTCAAGACAAAAACGAAGAAGAAAGAAGCTTGAATGTAGATCTTATTAATGTTTGTATAAAGGAAGTTTGAAATTTGACGATAATTTAGTTTACAGTGTAACAAATCAAGAAAACATACTCATAGAAGTATTAAAGAAAAATGAATATAAAAATCACCTACCTTCTTTTTTTAATCTTAAGCATTGCCTTTAAAATTCAAGGACAAATCGTTCTAGAAGCAGATTTTACAGATAATGCCAAGGCTAAAGAAGAGCTACATTATCCTTTGAAGGTCTTCAATCGAATTTCACCAATCCATGGCTTCAATCTTCCTATAATGACAGATGCTCAACTTTGTATAGTGCGTCCTTTAGGAGGTAAATACAAAAAAGGAAATGCAGCTTTAGGTTTGGATACGTATTTATGGGATGAAGAAAAGAAGATTTTTTATACAGATTTTACGTTACTCAAAAAACAAGTTGATAATGTATTGAGTAAAGGTTTTGGTATCCATCAGATGGTATTAGACAATCCCTCTTGGGCCTTTCAACGAGATGCATCGGGAAAATTGGAAGGAGATACTTTAAAGATTTCAACTTATGGTAATGCAGAACCTCCAAGAGATTTTGAAATGTGGGCGGCTTATTTAAAAGAAGTGATGATGTTCCTAGTAACTACTTATGGGGAAAAGGAAGTACTAAAAATACAATTTGGAATCGGTCGAGAGATTGGTACGGAAGGGCATTGGAAAGGAACCAAAGAACAGTTTTTTGATTTTTATAAAGTATCCATTCAAGCTATTCATGAAGTATTGCCTGAAGCCAAAGTAGGAACGCATTTTTTATGGGCAAGCTCGAAGAAGTCATGGGCGATTGATTTTGTAAAATGGAGTCATACCAATGGGGTTTATTACGATTTTTTAGGGGTTTCTTATTATCCTTTTTACAACCGTACCAAAAGAACCAACTTCGAAGAAGTGTATCTAAATGATTTTGGAGCGATTAAAGATATTCCAGAATGGAACTCTAAAGCGGTATTCGAAATTCATGAGTTTGCACTTATCAAAACGATGAATGCCAAGGGAAATGGATATGAAAAAGCTGAGCCCAAATATCAGAATTCTTTCCTGATAGGGATGATGAAAATGTTTTATGAACATGATATGAAAAACTTATTCCAATGGGGCAAGGGGAATCAATACCAACCTGCCAACCAAGAGATTTTAAAATTGAAAGGAAATACGTATTACTCTAATACAAAGAGCGGAAAACCACAATACTCTAAGAGCTATGTGGATGCAATTTTCTTAAAAGAGAAATCTAAAAATAGGTACTCGATTATGGCATACAATTATAGTTCTAATCCTACTTCAAATAATAGTGAGAGCGTGATATATAATTCAATACTTAATGTACCATCAGGTACAAAAGTCCAATACCGTTCGGCGATTTACAGTGAATCAACAAACGACATGCAATGGTCTGATTGGAGAAGGACCACTACAGTAGGTAATGATGTAGATCAGTCAGTAGTCGTCTTAAAAGGTGAATTACCTACATTTTCTTTTATGAAATATGAATTTAAAATCAAGGAATAAAGGTGCTAACTAACAATACAATGAAGGAAACAATAAACAAACTACTTTTACTCTTCCTGTTCATTTTGGTTGTTTTTGCGACCAATGCTTATGCTCAAGTGAAGGTAAACGAATTAAGGTGTGAGTATAGAGAAAACCCTTTGGGGATCGATAATATTCAGCCTCGATTGAGCTGGAAATTAATCGATCAAAAAGGAATCAGAGGACAAAAACAAACTGCTTATCAGGTTTTAGTGGCAAGTACTTTAAAGCACCTCCATAAAGATATAGGAGATGTTTGGGATTCCGAAAAAGTGATATCTAATCAGTCTGTCAATACAATCTACAGTGGAAAAGCATTGACTTCTAATCAAAACTGTTATTGGAAAGTGAGAGTTTGGGATGTAAACGGTAAAGCATCAAAGTGGAGTGTGCCGGCTCGGTTTACAATGGGGTTATTACAACCTTCTGATTGGAAAGGAAAATGGATCATGAAGGAAGATCAAGCAAAAACAGACCATAACTGGTACCGTAAAAATTTAGTATTAAAGAATAAGGCAGAGTCTGCTATGGTGTATGTGGGGTCTTTTGGTTACCATGAACTTTATGTCAATGGTCAAAAAGTGACGGATCATGTCATGAATCCTGTTACTTCTTATATGAAAAAAAGAATTCCTTATTTGACATATGACATTAAGGATTATCTAAGAAAGGGAGAGAATGTAATAGCGGTTTGGCATGCAGCAGGTTGGGCACGATGGAGGCGTATCAGAGAGTATAGAAATATTCCTTTTGTTTTTAAAGCACAAGTCGAAATTACAACAGCTGAAGGAGCATTAAGTATTGGGACAGATGAAACTTGGAAGTGTAAGAAGAGTCATAGTGCCTACTATGGGGATTGGGATATTTTACGTTTTGGAGGTGAAATTGTAGACGACAGCAAGAAAGAAGATGATTGGAATCAGGCTCATTATGATGATAGTAACTGGGCAAATGCAATGGCTTACGATAAGGATATTTTAAATGCGAAATTACCTGAAGGAGGCAATATTAGTATTGCCCTTAATAGCAGAAAAAACAAAACATTCAGAGTAGAATATGCAGATATCAATGTTGCATTGAGTGCACAAAGGGTTGAGCCACAAGTAAAGTTCAAAGAAATTACACCAGTTGGCGTAAAGCAAAATGATGAAGGAAATTATGTTATTGATATGGGAGAAAACTACACGGGTTTCTTCTCTATGAATATGTATAATGGAATGGAGGGAGATACGGTTACGTTTGAAACTGCAGATCAGGAAGGGATTACATCAAGTTGGCATCAAAGAAGTCAGTATGTGTATGGTAAAAGTGGGAAAGGACATTTTACAAATCGGTTTAATTTGGCAGGGGGAAGATGGATTACAGTTTATGGTTTGGGGTATCAACCGGAATTAAAAGATATCACTGGATTTGTGATCACCAACAACAGAAAACAGATCAGTACTTTTGAAAGTTCAAGTCCACTATTAGATGCTATTTATGAAACCAATCTTAGGACGTATCTCGCTAACACCATTGATGGAATTTTAGTGGATTGTCCTCACCGAGAGCGTCGTGGCTGGGGTGAAGTAACGGTGGCAGCGATGTATGGAGATGCATTCCCCAATTTTGAAAGTGGTGCTTACATGGAGCAGTATGCACAATTAATGCGTGACGCTCAAACACATGACGGCAAAATAAGAGCTGTTATTAATGAGGAAGATCGTCCCTTTTTAATGTGGAAAGCGAATAGCCCAATTACAATTTGGGAAACCTTTAGAATATTGGGTGATAAGCAATTTTTGGAAGCAAATTACCTTTCAATGAAGAAGTGGATGGAATGGATGCATCAATCTTCAGATGCTGATACGGGTGGAGCATTGAAAATAGGCGCAAGAGGGAAAAGAGAAATGCCCGGATTGGGAGATTGGTGTACACCAAGAGGAAGTTTTTGGGACAGTAGTAATTCCCCCGAAGCGGCTCATTTCAATAATTGCGTTTACGCTTTTATGTTAGATTGTTCTCAGAAAATGGCGGAAGCATTAGGTAAAACGGAAGATGCAAAAGTATACGCTGACCGATTGAGGATTCAACGAAAGGCAGTTCATGCACTTTCTTACAATACTGAGACAGGCCAATATTTAGACGGAAGGCAAGTCAATCAAATTTTCCCTTTAATAGCAGGTGTTACTCCTGAAGGAGAAAGGGAAAAAGTATTAGCTCAATTGTCAGAGAATGTGCTTTATACTTTTCCATATTATGATACGGGAAGTTCTGGTCAAGCATTATACAGCCGTTTCTTTGCGGAATATGGAGAACGTATGGATTTGCTTTATGAGCTCCTCAAAGATACAAGACACCCAAGTTATGGTTACTTTATAAGTCAAGGAAAAACAGTTTGGCCAGAGCGTTGGTCGGCGGTCGGAAATAGTCAGATTCATACTTGTTATACAGGAATTGGAGGGTACTTTATCAAAGGTTTTGGAGGTATTCGTCCCGATGAAAACAAACCCGGTATGCAAGATTTTATCATCAAACCAATGCCTGTAGGTGACATTACATTTACCAAGACAACTTTTGCGTCAATGTATGGAAATATTGCAGTACAATGGAAAGTAAGCGACAAGAATGCGACCTATAAAATCGAAATACCAGTCAATTGTACTGCCACGGTCTACATTCCGGCGAAAGGTAAAGAACATGTTTTTGAAGGAGAAAATCTAGCGGATGCGTCAAAAGGCATTATCTATATTGGAGAAGAAAAACATGCTGCAGTGGGGCATTATATAATCTATAAAGTAGAAGCAGGGAAATACAATTTCAATGTGGACCTTTTGCCCAAAACCGAATTTCCAGATCCTCTTTATACCGGTAATAATTTGAGTTTGATAGGCCGAATGAATGCTTCATCACTCTTTATAAAATCAGAAAAATTACCAGAATTTGAAGCTTTTAAAGCAAACGATGAAGACTTTTCGACAAGCTGGAAAGCAGATGGGGAGGTACCACAATGGTTGGAAGTAGAATGGGTGAAACCTCAAACTTTTGATCACATTGTTGTGCATGAGAATGGAGGTCAAATTAAAAGCTATGCATTACAGTATTGGGATGGGAAGACATGGTTGACAATAGCAGAGGGAGAACAAATTGGAAAAGAGAAAAAACATTCTTTTGAGGCTATAAAAACAACTAAATGTAGAATTCTAATTCGTAAATCAGACGGGAATCCAAGTATTTCAGAATTAGTGATTTTACGGGCTAGGAAATCATAAGTAATCCTACAAGTAAAAAGGTAGATCAATCACCACACTTTAAAATGAAATAGGTTCTATTAAAGGTGATTTGACCAGGAATTATTTTTTGTAAATATCAATAAACATCTAAAATAAACTTTTTAAAAATGCTACTAAGAAAACTATTATTCAGTGTATTTATCATTCTCACTATCTTCAGTGTCTCTTGTTCAGATAAAGATGAAGTTGTAGACCTTTTATTGGAGGAAGAAGAGGAACCAATTTCAGAAGGAGATACGACTTCTACAAAGGAGGATGAAGTTGAACTTCCTGTAAAGAGTGATACACTCATTTTTGAAGAAAAAAATGGAATCGTTGCAGCTGAAGCAGAGCACTTTTATAAACAAGAAAAAACAGACTTAAGAGAATGGTTTGTGTCGGATAAGATCAACAAAAATGATTTGCCAGATAATTCACTAGAGACTGCAAGCAACAATAAATTTATTCAAATCTTACCCGATACGAGGGTAACACATGCGGATGAATTGAAAGTAGGAGTCAACTTTACAAATACTCCTGGTGAACTAGCCATTATTTCTTACAAAGTGAAATTTAATAAGACAGGCCGATACTATGTGTGGGTGAGGGCACTCAGTACAGGAAGTGAGGACAACGGAATTCATGTTGGTATGGATGGTAAATGGCCAGAGAGTGGTAAACGCATGCAATGGTGTGAAGGTCGAAAAAAATGGACTTGGACCAGCAAACAAAGAACTATCGAAGAACATTGTGGTATTCCTTATGCCATTTATCTGGACGTAGAAACAGCCGGCGTTCACGATGTTCATTTTAGCATGAGAGAAGATGGCTTCCGCTTCGATAAATTCTTATTGACACAAGATTCATTATATGTTCCTATCGGAAATGGAATTGATGAGGTGGTAGAGGATTAAGTTACTTTAATTGATGGATAGAAACTTTATCTGAGAATATACTTTTAAATTATTATTAGCTCGCAACTAAGTTGTGGGCTAATTTTATAGGGTAATAAAAATGATTTGATTTTTTTGTTTAAAAACTAGCTATTAGATTATCCTTCTTTTATGGTTTATGGCAAATTAGTACACATGGAATATCAACATTGTAATTTGAATATATGGTATCACTTACCTGAAGAAGTTTGGGATAAAGTACCTTTAGTCTATGAGAAAATGGACGGCTGGCTTGGGTTTGGTACTGAGGAAAGAGGAGAAGAAGGAATTCCTTATTGGTATAATTTTGATGAATCAAAGAAATCAATTTCTGCATCAGTAGAACCTAGTGGTCTTCAGTTTACAGCTATGATGGATGCTAATAAATGGGAAGAGTGGATCACCGATTTTAAAAAACAAGCCACAATAATTTTAGGGTTCAAAGTTGGTGATATAGAGGTAGGTGAAGTGGGGTATGATATAGAGTGGATCAGATAATTTGAAGCTTTAAAATTGATAATTCATAAAAGGCCACAAATAAGAAAGTACTAGAACTCTAATCGCTCTAGTACTTAATCACCTAACTAAACTGTCTACTAAATCAAATTTTCGTTTTCAGTTCTAACTTATATTCACAAAACACTATTTAAATGTCATTGATTTTAGCTTTGTTATTCGTGTTGTGTTTGTCTGTTAGTTTAGTTATTATTCGTCCTGTTAATTAATCTATCTTAAATGAGTATTGTTACATCATTAAAGTCACCACTAATGGTGTTTCTACCTTTTTAGCAAACTGAGCAAGGTATTCGTTCCACTCAGCATCAGAGCTAAATTGTTGACTACGTTCCCAACCATAACCTGCATAGTAGTTTACAGTTGCTTCGGATGGAGTAGCCAATACCAAAAGGTGGCTTGCGTCTTTGTGTTTTACTTTTCTTTCAAAAGCATCATTGAGTTGTTCTTTTGGTAAGACAATGCCTAAGCCTAACATGTCTTCATCAATTTTTTCCCAATAACTAAATACGCCATCCTGATTACTGATATAGGTTTTACCTGATTTATCATGTAAGCTAATTCCAATCGCTACAGGAGGTAATTTTGCTTCACTTTTAAAAGTAGATTGGAAATGACAGAGATTACTTCCTAAATCCAAGCTGATAAGTTTTTCTTCAGAAACCTTTGCTCCGTTAACATCCCAAGGTTGATATTTCAACTTGAAAACAGTTCTGATAGGACCTTCGGTAATAGTAGTGTAGGATGTAAAGTTTTTTGAAGTATACAAAGAATCTTCAGCCCAAAAGCCAATTCCCCCAACACCTCTACTTGAACCTACGTGATAAGGATCATACCCTTCACCCGAATCAATATGGTATGCCCCTTTCTTTTCAAGGTTATTTTTATACCACTTGTTAATGATTGGATATTCGACACGTTTCAACCAAGCATCAATGCCACTTGTCAAGGTACCGCCGGGCTGATTATTTTCAACTCTTTTTTGAGCATCAGGACCAAAAGTTCTGAAGGCTATACGGTCATTTTCCCAGGCATAGTCATCTGTTCTTTCAGGAACAAAACGAGAGTACGTCATCTTTGAAGGTTGAGGTTGAGTTTCCCCCTCTTTTAAAGGGCGAACAATAAATTCCTCTTCTCCGTTAGATGTAATTGCGGTTTGGAATAACCATTGATCTTGTGTACCATCTCCGTTTAGATCAATCCACTGATTGACCATTAACTGTCCTGATTTTTTATGAACAATAGCCAATTGCTCATGTCCATAAAGATCAATTAAAGTTTTAAAGTCAGATGCGTATAACTCTATCGTCTCAGCCTCCCGATCAAGGCTGATTGGATTTTTTATCGAAATGACTACCTCATGACTTTCTTTACAGCCTATCAAACTGATGAGAAGGGAAAAGAGGAGTACTATTTTATATTTAAAATATTTCTTCATCGTCATCATGGTCTAGAAGACACGATTGAAACCGTATCTTATTTATTGAATTTTGCGACTTCTAATCTTGGTAGAATCAAGTGAATGATCCCTAAAATTGTAAGGTATGAACAGCCCGCAATTAAGAACATCCAGAAATATGCCCCTGATCCAGAGTCATCTAAAACCTGTCCTAAGATAAAGTCAATGGTCATACCTGTTACAGCACCAACCATTCCACCAAAACCAACCACTGAAGCTACTGCCCCTTTTGGCATAGTATCAGAAACTACCGAGAACAAGTTGGCTGACCATGCTTGATGACCACCCGATGCAAGTGCGATTAAGCAAGCTGCAATCCATTGGTTATCAGTAGTGGTAGCGAATACTACAGGAAGAATGCAAAGAGCACAAATTAATAAAGTTATTTTACGAGCCTTGTTAAGCGTCCATCCTTTATCGACAAAGAAGCGTGATAAATATCCACCTCCAATACTTCCTAAATCGGCCATAACGTAAACAATTACCAATGCAGCACCTAGTTCTTTCATAGAAACACCAAAACGATCTGTGAAGAACATACCTGACCAGAACATGAAAAAGTACCATACGCCATCTGTCATTTTACCTATAGAGAAAGCCCATGTTTGTTTCACTCGGATCACCTTAGTCCAAGGTATTTTTGTTGTTGCTTTTTCCTCTTCCTCTTCCTCCTTGTTGGCTTCATCCTGTTGGATGTAAGCAAGTTCCTCTTTACTTACGTGAGGGTTTTCTTCAGGTTTTTTATATGTTTTTAGCCAAAGCACTACCCAAATAGCACTCAAAGCACCTGTCACTAAAAAGGCATATTGCCAGTTTGTTCCATCATCCATAACGATTGCAGTTACTGCAATAGGAGCAAGGATAGCACCTACGTTAGAACCAGCATTAAAAATACCCGTGGCAAATGCTCTGTCTTTTGCTGGGAACCATTCTGCTACTGTTTTTACGGCGGCAGGGAAGTTACCTGCTTCACCAATTCCTAAACCAAATCGAGCCATAACAAACCCGATTAGACCAAAAGCAGGTCGAAGAGCAGCATGAAGCATTCCAAAAGTACTCCAAATGGCAATAGACAAAGTATAACCGATTTTTGTTCCGAATTTATCAATGACCCTACCCATCGATAACATACCAATAGCGTAGGCACATTTGAAGGCAATATTGATAGTTGCGTAATCCGCTTTTGTCCAATTAAAAAGTTTTTCTAGTGTGGGAGCCAAAACACCAATGATGCTTCGGTCCATGTAGTTGATAGTGGTTGCCATAAAAAGCAATGCCAAAATACGGTATCTGTAATTTCCTTTTTTGGAAGGAGTTTGCTTTTCGACACTATCTTCAACCATGATATCTTGTTCAGTATTCATAGCAGTTTATATGTTGTTTTTTTAATGTGATTTAATAAAGAAGAGGGCAAAAACCACCGCCAATAAAGTGGTAGTTTTTTTAACTTTTCACTCTCAAAATTACTGATTGATGGAGACTCAAGAGTCCATTTTTTTCGTATTCTAGTACAATTCGTACTCTGAAAGCGTCTAAAACGGGTCATTTTGCATGACTATCGTCTTTTTCAGTGAAGAAGGGATTGAAGAGTAAACTTGGTGGTCCGTTATAAAAAGATTGGGCTTTTTTGATCGGTATAGACTTTTAACCCAATCGTTAAGTTTTCAATGATCTTTCTCTTTTATACTGGCCTTGACTTTTTTGTCTTGAAACAAAAGAGAAGCAAAAAAGTCGAGGCTTAGAAGTCAAAACTAAATTCTATTTCTCTCGCCTAAATGATTGTCTGATTATAAATCAAAAGACAATGGTTTTGCGATAATCTCCAAAGATGCAGTTCTGTAGGGACGTTGCATTGCAACGTCCTCACGAACCACAATACACTACTGTTTATCCTCCATAAAAGGATTTGTATAAATGAATGAAAACTTAGTTTGTAAAATCTTACTCCTCACCGTGAGGTTTACCGATTGTCGCTAGAATACCACCATCAACATAAACCACTTGACCATTGACAAAGTCAGAAGCCGATGATGATAAAAATACTGCAGTACCTGCTAAGTCAGAAGGATCGCCCCATTTTCCAGCAGGAGTTCTATTGAGGATAAACTCATTGAAAGGGTGACCGTCTACACGGATAGGAGCCGTTTGAGATGTAGCAAAATACCCTGGTCCAATACCATTTACTTGAATGTTGTACTTCGCCCATTCCGTTGCAAGGTTTCTTGTCAACATTTTTAATCCACCTTTGGCAGAAGCGTAGGCACTCACACTGTTTCTTCCCAATTCACTCATCATAGAACACATATTGATGATTTTTCCTTGTCCTCTTTGTACCATTCCTTTTGCGACGTATTTCGACATAATAAATGGCCCTACCAAATCAATATCAATGACCTGTCTGAAATCATTGACATCCATCTCTAAAGCAGGAATACGCTTGATGATTCCAGCGTTGTTAACCAAAATGTCAATACCACCTACTTCCGATTCAATTTTTGCCAAACCTGCCATTACTTGTTCTTCTTTCGTAACATCAAAGGCATAGGCCGCCACCTCAATATCATTTTCTAAGTATTGCTTAACTGCTTCTTCCAGTTTATCTTCAAATACATCATTGATTACAATTTTTGCCCCTGCTTTAGCTAGTCCTGTAGCGATTGCCATTCCAAGACCATGAGTACCGCCTGTTACCAAGGCAATTTTTCCTGCTAAACTAAATGATTGTATCATAATTATATGTTGTTTTATTAATGTAGAATAATTGAAAAAAAGGGACCACAACAAGTAGAATTATCGAGATTGTTGTGTGTTAGCTTAGTTTAGATGTTATGGCCCTTCTAAAGATTTATTGTGTTGTTTCCTGGTCGTTTTGATTCATCCAGAGTTATTGTTGGATTACTTTAGCTCAGTGATAGCAAACTTATCCATGTCGTCATAGTCTAAGTTTTCACCAGCCATACCCCAGATAAAAGTGTAATTACTTGTACCTGCTCCTGAGTGCATTGACCAAACCGGTGAAATCACGGCCTGCTCATTGTGCATCCATATATGTCTTGATTCTTCTTTTTGACCCATGAAATGACAAACTGCTTGCTCTTCAGGTACTTCAAAGTAGAAATACACCTCCATTCTTCTGTCGTGTACGTGACCTGGCATAGTATTCCAAACACTACCAGATTTCAACTCAGTCATTCCCATCTGCAATTGGCAAGTCTCTACTACTGAGTTTACTAACAGCTTATTGATTACTCTATGGTTGGAAGTCTCAGGAGATCCTAATACAACTTTATCCGCTTCCTCTCTGGTTACTTTTTTAGTAGGGTATGTCTTGTGAGCAGGAGTGGAGTTCAAATAAAAAGAGGCAGGTTGAGCAGGATCTACACTTTTAAAAGAAACATCTTTTACACCTCTACCTACATACAAGGCCTCTTTGAAATTAAGCGTATGCACATCGCCATCAACCATTACAATTCCTTGTCCTCCAACATTGATGATACCTAATTCTCTTCTTTCAAGAAAATAATCCGCTTTTAAAGGATCAATTGGTTGAAGTTCTAAAGTGGTATTGACAGGTTTTGCTCCTCCGACAATGTATCTGTCTTCGTGAGAGTAAGTGAAATTAATCTCATCTTCTTCAAATACTTTCTCAATCAAGAAGTGTTCTCTTAATTCTTTAGTGTCATATTTTTTAGCATCTGCCGGGTGGACAGAATATCTGCTTTCATATTTCATACCTCTGATATTTTAAAATACAATCGATTGTACAACTATTTAAAAATAAAAACCATGCTTTTGGTTTCTTTTGTACCGTAATATTACAAATGTTTGTTTTACAATTCCAAATTTTAGCCAATAAAAATACAATCGATTGTATTTTTCGAAATTTAATTTGATATTTGTAGCAGTTATTTATTGTTCTTAATACTTATGTAAACTTTTTTTATTAGTATAATTGCAAAGTTTAAGTCAATAATTGATGAAAATCAATAGACAACAGGTATGTAAAAATTAGTCACATTTTTTAAGTACAGCTATTTAAAAAATGTAGTGAAGGCAATTATGGAGAATAAGAAATCGGTTACTATACACGACATCGCAAGAGAGTTAAAAATAGATAGTTCAACAGTATCAAGGGCATTGAATGATAACCCTAGAGTATCTGCAAAGACTAAAAAAATAGTGCAGGATAAAGCAAAAGAAATGCACTATCGACCGAATACTTTGGCCTCCAACTTAAGAACGCAGAAGTCAAATACCATTGGAATTATTGTTCCTCATATCACAAAATACTTCTTTTCTACAGCCATCAGCGGTATAGAAGAAGAGGCTCACAAAGCGGGCTATAATGTAATTATCTGTCAGTCAAAAGATTCCGAAGAGTTAGAAGCGAAAAATATCAATACATTGATCTCCAGTAGAGTAGATGGAATTTTGTTGTCTCCAGCGATTAAGACATCGAAGATTGGTCATATTCAAAAAGCGATGAAGAGTAATGTTCCTATTTTCTTTTTTGACCGTTATATCAAGGAAGTTTCAACGACTAAAGTGATTACTGATGATCGTATTACTTCTAAAGAGTTGACGATGCATTTACTTTCTCAAGGGATCCATAAATTAGCTGTTTTGACAGGGGACACCAAAGTGAGTATTTATGACAATAGAGTCAAAGGAATTTATGATGCTTTTAAGGAATCTGGTCTTAATACAGAAAGCAAACTGATCATGCAACAGATTAACCTTTCTATGGATGAGGCGTATAGTGCCATTCATAGTTGGGTGGACAAAAAGGTGGATTTCGATGCCGTCTTTGCCATGAATGATATGGCAGCGATTGGGGCACAACGAGCATTACAAGAGAGAGGATATAAAATACCGGATGATGTTTTGGTGGCAGGTTTTAGTAATGAACCAATTGCGAAATTAGTAAGTCCGCCTATTACAACTGTACATCAGCCTGCCGCAGAAATTGGGAAGTTAGCGGCCAAAAAGATCATTAATCATATCGAAGAGAGAGACAAAAGTATTCTTGCTTCTGAAACTGCAGTTTTGGATAGTAAACTGATTATCAGATCTTCTACTTTGAGAAAAGTGAATGCTGAATAAGGAATGAAAGTGATTTGACTTTACTCTTCAATTGCTCTAACACACTACAAGAAAACAACACAATTTTTTAAATCATGGAAAATAAAATCATATGCTTTGGGGAAATAATGTTAAGATTATCTCCACCAAACCATCAAAGAATTGAACAAGCTGACTCATTTAATGCAACTTATGGCGGTGCTGAAGCGAATGTTGCTGTTTCATTGGCACATTTCGATCAACCTACTTCTTTTGTCAGTCGTATTCCTGATAATCAATTGGGAGATACAGCCGTTTCACAATTAAGAATGCATGGGGTAGACACCAGTGGTATTGTAAGAGGAGGGGAACGTTTGGGAACTTATTATCTTGAGGTAGGTGTAATGCACCGTGGTTCTCAAGTGGTATATGATAGAGCACACTCAGGTTTTGCAACTTTAACTGAAAATACAATCGATTGGATTAAGGTTTTTGAAGGGGCAACTTGGTTGCATTGGTCGGGTATATCACCTGCTGTATCAGAAGAAGCAGCCAAAGTATGTTTTGAGGCATTGACAGTGGCTAAAAGCAAAGGATTAACCGTTTCTTGTGATCTGAATTACAGAAGTAAACTCTGGAAATACGGTAAAGATCCAAAAGAAGTGATGCCTCAGTTGATAGAATTGACTGATATTGTATTGGGAGGTAAAGAAGATGCTCGAATTATGTTGGGTGTTGAATTTGATGAAAATGACGGTTACGATAGTGCTCCAAAGAAAATTAAAGCACATTTTCCACATTTAAAGATGGTAGCAACAAGCCTAAGAAAGTCTTTTTCGGCTTCACACAACAATATTTCAGGCGTATTATTTGATGGCATTGAAGAATTTCGTTCGGCAGCTTATGATATGCCTCAAATGATTGACAGAGTAGGTGGCGGTGACGCATATATGGCAGGATTGATTTATGGTTTTATGAATTATGCCGATGCCCCTCAGAAGATCATTGATTTTGCAGCAGCAGCATCTTGCCTGAAGCATACGATTCATGGAGATGCAAGTTTGACAAAAGTGAGCGAGGTAGTAGGAATTATGGGAGGAAAAGACGCAGGGTTGGTTTCTCGTTAAGAGCATTTCTAGGCCCTATAAATCAAAAGAATTAGCGATTTATTTATAATAATGTTTGTATGTTAAAAGATTCTTTACCCAGAATTTTTTCGAGCTTCAATCTATCGTCTCAATGCAGTTGAGCTGATAGCTTTGAAGCTCTTTTTTATCATTTTCTGTACTTTTTTACCCCTAAAATAAACCCTTGTACGATTCTACCCCCTTTTTGGGACTTTCGTTTTGAACTACATTTCTACTTTGCGGTAGATACTTGTTCTTTTTACACTTAATTAAAGTTGAAATGAACAATAAAATGAGGATGTTTAAAAGCTAAAGATTAGAAATGAGAGCACTATTTAGAAGGGAAAAAAGAAAGTGATTTTTTGAAGGAATTAAAATAGACCATGGTGGATGAAAATCATATTTTGACCTGACAAATAATGTACTGTTTCTAAAGGAAAGTGGACAAACCGACTCAGCATAACTATTACTTAAATGAAGCCATTTAAGTCTCAGAACAATCAGAAATGAATGAATTATTTTACCAACCTAAACGTTACAACACAATGTTTAAAACTAACTTAAAATGCAATCCTCAAAAAGCATTTTTATTATCAATGCATCAGCTATGTACAGGTGTACTCCTATGTACACTTTTGTTTTTCATGAACGCAACAGTCTCAGCGGCAACTATTAACGTGAGTACATCACAACAACTTATTGATGCTTTAAAAGAGGCATCACCTGGAGATGAAATTGTGCTAGCCAGTGGTAGCTATACCACATCAGCGACTAGCTATTATTATCCATTGGCCAGTTTTTATTCAGGGATTAACAGCGATATTTCATCCAGAAGTGCTTACTTCAGAGGTACACAAAGTAACATCACTTTACGGAGTGCTAATGCCGCGAATCCAGCAGTCTTGGAAGGAGCTGGTTGGAATGTTAGCGGTTATGTTTTGCATGTGACCGGAAGTAATTGGGTCATCAAAGATTTGGTCATTAGAAATGGTGCGAAAGGATTGATTCTTGATAATTCAAGCAACACTTTAGTGCAAAACGTAGAGATCTATGATATAGGACAGGAAGGCCTTCATATCAGGGATCACTCCCATGATTGTGTGATTGATAATATCAATTTACATGATGTAGGAAAGCGTGATGACGGTTTCGGGGAAGGCATTTATATTGGATCAGACAATGCAGTATGGTGGGAAGGAGACGGTAGTAGTACGGGTGAAAAAGGGAAAAGGTACAGAAGGGCTTGTCATAATACTCTAGTCAAAAACAGTACTTTCGGCCCTAATATTACAGCAGAACCTGTAGAGATTAAAGAAGGTTCCGAAAATACAATTATTGAAAACTGCATTATAAGAGGATCAGGTATATCGGGATCTAATTTTGCAGATAGCCATCTAGACATTAAAGGAACATACTCAAAGATCCGTAACAATACCTTTTACCAAGATGGTAATTCAAAAATTGCTCGTTCCATTATGGTGGTTCCTCGACAAGGAGCAGGAGTGCCACAAGAGTTTACAGCACATGATAATTATATTTACGGTAATACTTTCGACCTTAATTCAAGTGGTGTAGAGGTCGCAGTGGCCAATAGTGGTTCTGAAGATAATTATGCATGGAACAATACACGAATTCCATCTACAGGAAATTTCTATAACAATAGAATCAATGATTTTGAACCTTCTGAATTGAAGACTGGTATTGGATCAAAAGGAAGTTCATGTCATGTGGCTACTCCAGAGTTAGGGTATGAAGTCGCAGGAGGAAGTGGAAGTTTTAGTTTTGAGATAATCACGGAAGAGACATTTACGGTAAGTACTGACCAAAGCTGGATGAGTGCATCAAGAAATGGCAATACCATCACAGTGACTTACAATAGTAATACAACAGGAGCAAATCGCTCTGGTAGAGTGAATATTGATGCCTGTTTAGATACGTATGTTATCATTGAGCAAACTACAGATGCAGCTCCTTCATGTACGTTAGACGTTGCTAGTACATCTGTATCGTTGACAAATGAAGCAGGGAGCATTACTGTTGCTGTAACTTCTGATGAAACTTTTACAGTGAGTGATAATCAGTCTTGGATTACAGCAACTAAAAGTGGTGAGAATGTAGTGATTAATACAACAGCCAATTCTTCAGAAACAGTTAGGACGGGTAGTGTGTCTGTGATTGGATGCGAAGAGAAAACAATTACAGTCGTACAATCAGGTACTAGTCCGACTTGTAAATTGAATGTCTCCAATACAAGTTTAAGTTTTACAGAAAGTGCTTCAAGCAATACGATAACAGTCACTACTACCGATAATTTTACTGTAAATGCTTCTCAAAGTTGGGTTACTACGTCCATAAGTGGTGCTTCTGTAACAATCAACGTAGCAGCAAATACAGCGACTAGTGCAAGAAATGCCACGGTTTCAATATCGGGATGTGAAAACGAAACCATTACCATTACTCAATCAGGAAGTACCCCAACAGGTGGCGGAACACCAATGACTATTAATGTCTCGGTGGATTCTTATGCAAGAGAAGATAAACCGAATAATAAATATGGTACATCCACTTCCATTAGAGTGATTTCAGAAAGTAGCGAAAATCAAGTAGGTTATTTGAAATTTGATCTTTCAAGTGTCACTTCTTCAGACGTGAATGTGGCCATGCTTCGATTATATCCTTACACCGGAGAAGGTGTTTCGAATAGTTTGCATGTGGCAAATACCAACAGTTGGTCTGAATCTGATTTGAATTGGAACAGCAAACCTTCTTATGGATCAGCTATCGCAACTTGGTTTATCGATAACGATGATCAATATTTTTACATTGATATTACCAATCAAGTAAGGTCAAATGCAGGTGGAGATTTAACCTTAGTCATAACTGGGGCTGCACAAGAAGAAATTAGATACAGAAGTAGGGAGTCCGGTTCTGATTTACCTCTCCTTCAAATCAATAATTCAAGTAACTCTCGAACACAAAATACAAATTCTTTGATGGGTGAAAAAGTAACTTCAACATCTACATTTATGATCTTCCCAAATCCCAATTCAACATCAACGTTGAATGTTTCGGGTACAGATCATGAAGTTCAAATTTTCAATTTACAAGGTGAATTACTTTTACGTTCTTCATCCGCTTCCATTGATATATCCAGTTTAGTTCCTGGATTTTATATTGTAAAATCGAATAATCAAGTGAAGAAAATGATCAAAGAATAAACGGTTTCGCTTTTGACTTCAATTCCTACTTTTTTCAGAAATGAAATAAGGGAAGTTGGAAGGTAGATTGAGATCAAATGAATTATAAGAGGCTTCCTACAGTAAAAAAAACAACACTGTAGGATGTCTCTTCTTTATGTTTTAGGGTAAAAGGAAGAAAACCTTTTTTGTTCAATCTTAATTATTTATTTTAACATTGTGTTAGTTTAGTTGTATACTAAGTTTAAGGCTATTTGTGTTTTTTAGAAATCAGGAGATTTCTGATGATCAGTGGGACACAAATGACGCTTACGCTTAACATTTGCGCCAGTTGACTTCCTACCATTTTAGTTTGGTAGTACTCCTTCCGGCCTTGAAGGGAAAAGCGTTAAGAATTTCATGTATTGAGCCGTTAAAAATGATTTTGCTGTTTGAGCTTTAGCGAGTTTAAAATCATTTAGGCGAGAGGAATGGAATTTAGCTTTTGCGTTCAAAGCCTTGACTTTTTTGCTTCGTTTTTGTGTTAAGACAAAAATGAAGAAGAAGGAAGTTTGAAAGTAGACACTATAAAAGTTGGTAGAAGTACTGATTAAAAGTCGATGATAATTTAGTTACAACAAACTTAGTTCCCCTATTTAGAGGTGAATTGATCGTCTCTCATTTTTTATACTAGCTTGATATTGGACAAAAGAGTAAACAACGTAAGACTTGAAGAATAAAAAGTCGTACTACAATCTATAAATAACTGACTATCTCTCTTTATATTTTTTTGGAATGAAATGTACGTTACACTATGAAACATTGGAAAATTGTATTATTCATCTGGTGTTATTCTGTGTCATTAGGATTTACAGAAACATTACCCGACAGATTACAATTTAAATATTTGAATACTAAACATGGGCTTTCTCAAAGTAATGCTATCACTCTGATTGAAGATCAGCAGGGAATGATTTGGATTGGAACTCGTGATGGCTTGAACCGCTATGACGGTAAAAAGGTTGAAATCTTTAGAAATGATCCCAAAGATCCCAACTCTCTGAGTAATAGTGATATTTTGGATATTGCATTGGATCAAAGAAATGGATTGTGGATTGGGACCTATCACGGACTGAATCATTATGATTTTCATCTCAGAAAATTTACGCGTTACTTATCAGGTCCCTCTGATTCTGACCGAATTTCCAATAATACAGTTCGTTCGGTGGCAACAATGGCCGATGGTACTGTGCTAGTAGGCACAAGAGATGGACTCAATGTTTTGAATCCTGCCACCGGAAAGTTTTTGAAATTTTTTCATAGAGATAATGACCCTAACTCAATTCCTGATAATCATGTTTTTAAAGTATATATTGATGCCCAAGAAAAGGTTTGGATTGGCACTGCTAAAGGACTTTGTGTGATGCATTCCAATAAGAATGGATATACTTTTGAACAGGTCAGGTTACTTGGAGGAAAGGAAATTTATGTTCAAGAAATATTGACGGATCAAGATAAAAACATTTGGGTTGGTACTCAAGGTGATGGCTTGATCAAGATAGACGCAAACTATAATGTTCTGAACCATTACCTTAAAGAAAATAGTGATTTCACCAACAATAATGTTCGAACGATGGTTTTTGATCAGCAAGGTCGACTTTGGGTTGGTACTTACAACGGTCTGAATATTATACAACCTTCAGGTGAATTGACCACTGCCTATTCAACATTTTATAATATCAATGACCTTTCTGGAAACAAGGTAAAAAGTCTTCATTGTTCTCAAGATGGCACTGTTTGGATAGGAACTTATTATGGTGGAGTCAGTATTTGGAACGCTCAAAACTTCAATTTCAATTATATCAATCAAAATACGACTAACAATAGATTGACGCATAATGTAATAAGCTCTATTGATGAGCTCTACGGTAAATTTTATTTCGGTACCGAAGGTGGAGGAATCATATCATGGGATAAAAAGAAAGATCAATTTATCAATTTTAATACATCGAATTCTGTATTGAAAAGTAATAATATAAAGTTCCTAAAAATTGATTCGCTGAGAGAAGAACTTTGGGTGTGTACTTTAGATAGTGGAGTTACAATTTTGAATATGAAAACCTCTCAATTGGTCCAGCATATAAATACAAGAAATGGACTGAAACATAATGCAGTTTATGATATTATCCAATATGGGAACGATCATTTTTGGGTTGCAACTTTTGGAGGTGGATTACACTTGTATAACAAGAAAACAGATGAAATAGAAAGGATACTAACAACTCGTAATAGTCAATTGTCAGATGATGAAATAAGGACAATGCTGGTAGACAAAGACAATAACTTATGGGTGGGTACACAAAATGGATTGACGTATTTGGAAATAGACCCCGAGAGTTTTGAAGTATTGAATTCAAAACAGTTTTTTATGGACGAAAAACGAGGTATCAGTGCAGATATCATCGAAATTTTTCAAAATAGTAAGGACGATATTTATGTCGGAACCAGAGAATACGGAATGCATAAATTGGAGAATGGACAATTTCAATTCATTGATTTGTTTTCAGACTTATCCGCCTCAAGTCAATATATCCAGGCTATTGAAGAAGATAAAAGTGGTACACTTTGGGTGAGTTCTAATAATGGTATAATGAGTTACAACCCAATATCAGGGATCAAGAAAATTTATCAAGAGTCAGATGGATTAGTGTCCAATGGGTTTAATAATAAAGCTTCCCAATTTGGTAGTGATGGTTGGATGTATTTTGCAGGACCAAATGGAATTACACAATTTAATCCCAATGCTTTCACCAAAAATCGTTATGCTCCTGATGTTAAACTAATGGATTTATGGATCAATAATCAATTGGTTTTACCCAATGATTCTACTCAAATATTGTATGAACCATTAGACCAAACTGAGGCAATTTCGTTGCGATATGATCAGACTAATTTCACAATTGATTTTGCATTTTCAAGTTTCGTTAACTCTGATAAAAATCAGTTTGTTTACCGTGTCAAAGGACTCGATAATCAATGGAAACAAACCACAGATTCTAGGGCAAATTTTACCATACAGCAATCCGGTAATTATGAGTTTCAAATCAGAGGTTTGAACAATGATGGTTTAGCGAGTGAAAACTTAAGGTCTTTGAAGATTAGAGTACATCCTGCTCCTTGGTTTTCTTCTTGGGCCATTTTTCTCTATGCATGTCTGTTGCTTTTGATGGCAATTGCAGTTCATTTAGTGATGAAAAGACAAACGAACTTGAAATATGAATTGGAATTGGAGCATCAAATGAATCAACAGCAGCAGGAGATTAATAAGAGTAAACTTCAGTTTTTTACAAATATCTCCCATGAGTTTAGAACACCACTTACCTTGATTTTAGGTACTTTGGAACAGATTATTAGTGAATACAAAGGAAGTAGTGCTGTTTTTAATCGACTTGCCATTATGCAAAAAAATACCCAACAATTGATGAAATTAATAAATCAATTGATGGACTTTAGAAAGATGGAAAATGATAAACTAAAACTAGAGGTGACGGAAGGTGATATTGTTTCCTTTACAAAAACAGTTTTTCAATCTTTCAATGCTTTGGCTGTTGAAGGACAATATGATTATACTTTTGAATGTCAAGAAGAGAACATTAATCTCTATTTTGATCCTCATAAATTAGAAAGGGTACTGTATAATTTACTTTCCAATGCGTTTAAATACACCCCTGCTAAAGGGAAAATTCAACTTTCGATCATTGATGATAAAAAAAATGTCTACATCAAAATCAAAGATAGTGGAGAGGGAATCCCTGAAGACTACAGGGAAAAGATTTTTGATCGTTTTTATCAAGTATCTGAGGAATTAAGAAAAAACCAACAGAATTATGGGACAGGGTTAGGGTTGGCTATTTCAAAAAGTATAGTGGAATTGCATCAAGGAGAATTAGCTGTAAGTAGTGAAGGAAATAAAGGGAGCTGTTTTTCTATTTTACTCCAAAAAGGAAAGGAACATTTTTCTGAGGAAACGCAAATTATTGAAGATTTTTCACCAAAAACTCAAAGCGTAACAGAAATTCCTACAACAACATTGGCTACAGAATTAAATATGAATCAATTGGTCAATGATCAAACTAAGTCCACTGTGCTTATTGTGGAAGATAATGTTCAGGTCCGAAATTTTATAATGGAACTATTATCGGCAGACTACAATGTGGTGGAAGCTGAAAACGGGGAAATAGGATTGTCAAAAGTGGTAGAATGCACCCCAGATCTCATCATTAGTGATGTAATGATGCCTGTAATGGATGGTATTACATTTTGTAAAGAAATTAAGACCAATATTAAAACCTCTCATATTCCAATCATTCTTTTAACAGCAAGAACGGCCGATCAGTTTAAATATGAAGGGTTAGAGCTAGGAGCAGACGAATATATGAGTAAGCCTTTCAGTGTACAAGAATTAAAACTTAAAGTCAGAAACTTATTACGATTTGTGGATAGCCTTAAGGTAAGATTCAAAGAAGGGAACGTCATTCGTCCAAGTGAAATTACGATCTCATCTGTGGATGAGCAGCTGTTGAACAAAGCCATTGAGATAATGGATAATAATATTGATAACCAATTTTTCAATGTAGAACAATATACAGAAGAACTGGGAGTCAGTAGAACGATGCTATTTACCAAAATCAAAAAATGGACCGGCCTTACGCCTAATGAATTTATCTTATCGATGCGAATGAAAAGAGCCACTCAGCTCATTGAACAGAATAAAATTAACATTTCGCAGATCTGTTATAAAGTGGGCTTTAAAGATCCTAAGTACTTTTCAAAATCATTTAAAAAATATCATGGCTGTACTCCAACAGCCTACAGTAAAAAATTTCAAGAAAACATTGAATTAGGTCACTAAAAGGCGATTTTGTATGATTTTACCCCATTTTTGGGACAATTTTGAACAAATTCACCCCTTACTTGCCTAAAAATTATCAAGTGTTATAATGACGTTTGCTAGTAACGTCAATAATGAAATGAAACAACTATTACTATTCAAAAACATAAGCTTGATAATTCGAAAAACTTATTGAATCTATAAACTGAATATTATGAGATTGAAAAATCGACTTATTAAGGTTCGCTATTTAGCCTTCGCTATCTCTTTTATCATGTGCATGAACTACATCACTTACGCACAAGAAGCACAAAAAAAGTTTGTATCAGGAACAGTCACCGATGAAGAAGACGGGACAGGGCTTCCTGGTGTATCGGTGGTCATTGAAGGAACCAACAATGGTGTGGTGACGAGAATGGATGGTGGATTCACAATTGAAGCCAAAGCAGAAGACTTTCTATTGATCTCTTTTATTGGTTACCAAACACAAAGAGTTTCGGTAGGAAACAAAAGTGAAATTAATGTAGCACTTCCTACACACACGGAGTCATTGGAAGAAGTTGTGGTAGTAGGTTATGGTGCTGTCCGAAAGAGTGATATGTCTGGATCAGTGGCATCTGTAAAATCAGAGGATTTGGCAGCATTTCCGGTATCTTCGGCCGTTGAGGGCTTACAAGGTAGAGCGCCGGGTGTACAGATTTCTTCTGCCAACGGTGGACAGCCAGGTGCTGGTTTCAACATCAAAGTCAGAGGGGGTACCTCCATTAATGCCAGTAGTAATCCACTGATTGTAGTGGATGGTTTTGTGGGGGCAGAGATGCCACCAGCAGAAGATATTTCTTCAATGGAAATTCTTAAAGATGCATCTTCTACCGCTATTTATGGTTCAAGAGGTGCCAATGGTGTGATCTTAATTACCACCAAATCAGGGGAGTCAGGTAAAGTAAAAGTAGACGTAAATACTTCATATTCTTTACAGCAAACCTCTAATAAATTGGATCTATTGAATGGAGAACAATTCACGGATTACATCAAAGAAACTCGCCCCGATTATGTGACAGGAGGAGCAAATACAGATTGGCAAGATGAAATCTATTCAACAGGAGCCATCTCCAATACACAAGTAGGTATTAGTGGAGGTTCAGATAATGTAAAGTATTATATCTCAGGTACCTACTTTGATCAAAAAGGTATTTTAGAAGGATCTGGTTTTAAAAGATTTTCAATCAACAGTAATGTAAATGCTAATCTATCGGATTGGGTAAAAGCAGGTGTGAGTATTTATGCGAGAAGAGGAACAACAAATGGAGTGAGAACACAAGAAACTTCAGGTGGTTCTGGTAACGCAGGTGTCATCAGTGCTGGAGTTCGTTTTAATCCAGATTTAGGAATCTATGATGAGGACGGTGTATATACTATATCTACAGTAGGTGATGATATTGACAATCCTGTTGCCATGATGAATGAGTACGAGAGAGAAAGAGTAACAGACCGTATACAGTCAAACACTTACCTTGATTTCAAATTTACAAATTGGTTAAACTTCAAAACAACTTTAGGTCTTGGAGTAACCAATAGACGAGAGGGTGAGTTTTGGCCAACAACCTTGATCAAAGGTGACAACGCCAATGGTCTTGGAACTATTGAAAATTTAAAGCAATCGTCAGTTTTAACAGAGAACTACTTTACGATCAAAAAAGAAACAGATGATCACAGATTGAACTGGGTGAATGGTTTCTCTTATCAAAAGGATTCTGAAGAATTTTATGCACTTTCTTCACAAAACATGATCACAAACTCAAGTAGTTTCTGGGCTTTACAGCAAGGTGGTGTTCCTAACACTCCGTCATCAGCACTAACGGAACAAAGTATTATGTCTTTCTATTCAAGAGCGAATTATACATTGATGAATAAATACATCTTTACCGTTACTGCTAGATATGATGGTGCATCTAACTTCGCTAAGAATCAAAAATGGGCATTCTTCCCATCAGCAGCAGTAGCTTGGGATATCAATCAGGAAAGCTTTATGCAAACTTTGGATAAGTTTTCAGAGTTCAAATTGAGAGCAAGTTATGGTGTGTCAGGTAATCAGGCCATTGATCCTTACCAATCACTTGCCCGTTTAGATCCTACCTACTCTATTGATCCAGGTCAAAATGCTTTGAAGATCGGTAATTTTGAGTCGCCAAATCTTACTTGGGAAACTACTTCACAAATGGATATTGGTCTAGACGTAGGAGTGCTTAATGGTAGAGTTACTCTTTCAGCAGATTATTATAACAAAAACACAAGAGACCTATTGTTCTTTAGACAACTACCTACAGTAGCGGGCTTGAAAGGTCAATTACAGAATGTTGGAGAAGTTAATAACTCAGGTTTTGAAATCATGTTACGTACCAACAATTTCGTAGGTGATTTTCAATGGGATACTGAATTCGTATTCTCTCGCAATAGAAATGAGGTAGTGTCATTACCAGATTCAACTGAATTTTATGGTAATTCTCCAGCACATATGTTATTAGGTGATGATACACAATTATTAGTAGAAGGACAGCCTGTAGGTGTATTCTATGGTTACAGATACTTAGGTGTGTACCAAGATGGTGACAACTTTGTGGATGGTTCAGGCTTTGAAACAGAAGCAGGTGGTGAACGTTTCGCCGACTTAAATGGTGATGGTGAGTTGAATGCCGATGACAGAGAAATTATTGGTGATCCAAACCCAGATTTCAGTTGGTCATTAAATAATAGCTTCCGATATAAAAACTTTGATTTGAACATTTATATCCAAGGTGTGCATGGTCAAGATATGGTGAGTTATACACATATGGAATTAGAAACACTATCGGGTAAGGGTAATTCAACAACAAATGCATTGAATCGTTGGTCGCCTCAAAATACAAATACGGATGTGCCGAAAGCCAATGCAGAACGTCCTTACAGAATGTCTGACCGCTTTATCTATGATGCAAGCTTTGTGAGATTAAAGAACATTGCCTTGGGATATACTTTCCCTTCAACAGTGGCTCAGAAGATGAAATTAAGATCATTACGTATATACGCTAGTGCTCAAAACCTATTGACATTTACCAACTATCCTGGTTTAGATCCTGAAGTAGGTTATGGTAGCGGTTCTAATTCTAATAGAAACCTAGGCGCTGATTATGGTAGCTACCCTAATGTAAAAGGTTACACTTTTGGTATCAATGTAGGTCTTTAATCTTTACTTAAAAACGAACTGAAATGAAAAATAAATTCATATATACAATCCTACTCTCAGTGGGAATGCTCTTCAATTACTCTTGTACTAACCTTGAAGAAAAGCCGGTAGGCATTTTATCTCCGGATGCTTTCAGTACTCCATCAGATTTAATGTTGAGTGTAAATGGTGGTTACTCATTATTGGGCCACGAACAATTTTGGGGTAGAAAACTGTCACTCACATTACTATTAAGAGGTGATATGGCCACTATTGGTGATATGGGTACCTCAAGTAGAAGAATTGAGGTAGATCAGATGAGTATGAGTGCGAATAACGGTATGGTATCAGCATTCTGGCCAAAAGGACATGAAATTATTGGTGCAGCAAATGTTGCTATTGAAGGTGCTAAACTTGTCAATGGCGATGAAGCAGAAATCAATGCAATCATTGCTGAAGCTTACTTCCTAAGAGCGTTTGTTTATTACAATTTTGTGAGATTATTTGGTGCATTACCTTATGTCGATGAAGGAATCGATAATCCGGATGATGCTTATAATATGCAAGAGATTCCTGCGGAAGAAATTTATGCAGGAATCATTGAAGATCTTGAATTTGCAAAGCAATGGTTACCAGAGCAATCAAGAATGAGATCACGTCCAAGTAAGGGTACAGCCGCAGGTTTTTTAGCGTCAGTTTACTTAACAACAGAGGATTTTGCTAAAGCTTATGAAGAAGCAAAATATGTGATTGATAACAGCGGTGCATTTGGTTACAACCTAGAAGGTGAATTTGCAGACCTTTTTGATCCATCAGTTCCTGAAGCTTCAAAAGAAGTATTGTTTGAGATTGATTTCAAAGGTGGTGATGGTGGTGGTGTTCCTTCTTCATTGGGAGGGGCAAATACTTCAACAGACTTTATTATACCAGTAACAGGCCCAAGAGGAGACCAACGCTTTGGTTTTGCCGGGTGGAGTGTGGCTGTTCCTGCTCTAAAAGTTTTTGAATCATGGGATGAAAAAGATTATCGTCGTTCGGTAAGTTTTGATACCGTGATGGTGGTAGATGGTAATACTTTACCTTATACAGACTTCCCTACAGTAGACAGTAGAAATGTAGCAAGACCGTACATTGGTAAGTACTTCAGATCAGTGGGACAGTCTAATACGCCAACAGGTAACAGTGGTAGAGATTCAGAGTATGATTATCCAATCATGCGTTACGCAGAAGTTTTATTAATTGCTGCTGAAGCATTGAATGAGACAAGCGGTCCAAATGCAGAAGCAATAGGTTATGTAAACAGTGTACGTGAGCGTGCAAGAAGAGAGTTAGATGGAGATCCTTCGAACGATAATGCTTTCCCTGCAAATGTTTCAGGTGGAGTTTCTAAAGATGAGCTACGAACGATTGTTTTAGAGGAAAGAAGACTAGAGTTGGCCTTTGAATTTGGACGATGGTTCGATATCAAAAGAAGACAAATGGCACCAGAAGCTTTTGGTGTAAGTGGTTTAGAGCAACAATCATTTGATGTTTCAAAAGACTATTTGATGCCAAAGTATCAGCAAGATGTTGATAGAATGCCAAACGTTTCTCAAAATCAAGGTTACTAATCTGTATGAAATATTTAAAATGCTTAGTAGGTATCTTGTTGCTCGGTTGTGCAGCAAGTAGTGGGAATGTAGAAAGAGGAAACTCGACAGAGGTTGAAGAGCATTATAAAGTATGGAATCCGAGCGTTAATGCTCGGGTTCCAGATATGCTCAACTATCCGGTAGATTCCCTAGGTTTTCCACGTAGTCTTGAAAAAGATGGTACTCCACGCAGACGACCTTCCAGAGATTGGACAAGTGGTTTTTTTCCAGGTTCATTAATTCAAATGTATCATATCACCGGTGATTCTGTATTCTTAAAACGTGCTAATTTGTGGCTACCCTACATGGAAAGAGAACAGTGGAATGCAGGTACACATGATATGGGATTCAAGGTATATTGTAGTATTGGAGAGGCTTATAAAGTATCAAAAGATAATCATTTGAAAGCTGTGCTTCTTCAAAGTGCAAAAACATTGAGTACACGTTTTAATTCAGATGTTGGCTGTATTAAATCTTGGGATTTTGGACAAGATAGATGGACTTTCCCGGTGATTATTGACAATATGATGAATTTGGAATTATTGTTTGAAGCCTCTTTAATTTCAGGTGACCCATCTTATCATAATATGGCCGTCTCACACGCTGAACAGACCATGAAAAATCACTATAGAACCGATTACAGTTGTTACCATGTAGTAGACTATAATCCCGAAACAGGTGAGGTCAATAATTTTCTCACACACCAAGGTATTAATACTAATTCAGTATGGTCAAGGGGACAAGGTTGGGGCTTGTATGGTTTTACTATGTGTTACCGATATACGCAAGATGAGCGTTTCTTAAGCCAAGCACAACACATTGCTGATTTTATTATGAATCAGGAAAAAATGCCTGAAGACAAAGTACCTTTCTGGGATATGCATTCTCCAAAAATACCTAATGATTACAGAGACGCATCTTCTGCCGCGATTTATGCTTCAGCACTTTATGAACTTTATACATATACCAAAGAAGATAAGTACGTCGCTTATGCAGATGCAATTTTGGAAACTTTAGGAAGTGATCACTATGTATTAGGCAACGTAAATGCACCTTTTATTTTGGATCATAGTACAGGAGATTGGCCTAAAAATGATGAAATAGATGCACCAATCGCTTACGCTGACTATTATTTCTTAGAGGCAATTAAAAGAAGAAAAGCACTGACTTTGGAGATGTGATTTTTCAAAAAGTACCTCAATAAAAATTGAGAATATTAACGCTTTACTGAAGTGCACTACAAACAAATATTGAAATGATGATTCTCAGTTTAAAAATTTTGAAGGTCACAATCACAATCAAAACATAAGAAGTAGTATATCATGAAGAGAATATATTTATGGGTTCTTTGGAGTATTTCGTTGTTAGGAACAACTACAGCAAATGCTAGAGAAATAAAAAATATCAATAAAGAATGGCAATATCTGGAACAGCCAATTACAGATATTGTTGATCTTAAGTCTTCTGATCATTGGATAAACATTGACCTACCGCATACTTGGAATAATGAGGATGCGGTAGACCTCACGCCAGGGTACAGAAGATCCATCAGTTGGTATAAGAAAGTATTGAATTTTAAATCGTTGGGCGAACAGCGTAGGTTCCTTTATTTTGAAGGAGTAAATATCACCACCGAAGTCTACGTCAATGGCCAAAAAGCAGGACAGCATATTGGCGGTTATTTGGGTTTTGAAATAGAATTAACAGAATTTTTAAAAGAGGGTGACAATGAGATAGTTGTAAAAGTAGATAATAGTTATGATCCACAAGTTATTCCTTCTCAAAAATCAGATTTTTTCATTTATGGTGGTATCACAAGAGACGTATGGCTGAAATCAGTCGACCCCGCTTATATTAATGATGTGAAGATTACTTTGGAGGAAGCTTCTCGTGAAAAAGCAATAGTAGACTTTCAAGTCTATGTTGATGGAGAACTTCAACCTAAAGATATATTGGTGCTGAGAATAAAAGATCCTGAGGGAAATATAGTAGATACCATTGAGCGTTCTGCGAAAGAAAAAAGTCAGGGTAAAATTACACTATCAAAACCTACTTTATGGAGCACAACGTCTCCGAATTTGTATTCAGTAGAAGTCGAATTAAAGCATAAAAAGCAACAAACAGATGCAATCATTGAATCGTTTGGTGTGAGATGGTTTGAATTTAAAAAGAACGGCCCGTTTTACCTTAACGGCGAACGCTTACTATTAAGAGGTACACACCGTCATGAGGAACACGCAGGAGTGGGGGCTGCCATGAGCAATCAAATGCATCGAGAAGATATGGAACTCATCAAAAGTATGGGGGCAAACTTTGTGCGTTTAGCCCATTATCCTCAAGACCCTGAAATCTACAAGGCTTGTGATGAATTAGGGATTTTGATATGGGATGAAGTGCCTTGGTGTAGAGGTGGTGTGGGCGATGAAGTGTGGAAAACCAACACAAAAAATATGTTGAAAGAGATGATTGATCAAAATTACAATCATCCAAGTATCATTATATGGTCGCTAGGCAATGAAATCTATTGGTTGCCTGATTTCGAAGGAGGTGATGATGTAGAAAAGATGAACTCCTTTTTGAAAGAGATGAATGATCTTGCCCATGAGCTCGATCCATCTCGTAAGACCGCCATCAGAAAATATTATGATGGAGCGACTATTGTTGATGTTTTCAGTCCATCAATTTGGTCAGGGTGGTACAGTGGAGCCTATACCAATTATAAAACAGTAGTTGATAAATCGATTCAAGACTACAATCATTTCTTTCATATGGAATATGGCGGTTCAAGTCATTTAGGAAGACACACGGAGACACCCATTACAGGTGAAGGTAAAATTCAGGCGGATCATTGGGAAGAAGAGGTGAATCAATTGGAAGTAACTTCTATTTCAAAGATTGGTGATTGGAGCGAGAACTATATTGTAGACCTATTTGATTGGTATTTGAGTGTCAGCGAAACGCACGATCAATTTGTAGGAAATGCTCAATGGGCATTTAAGGATTTTGGTACACCTCTTCGTCCAGAAAATGATATCCCTTATATCAACCAAAAAGGGCTATTGGACAGGGCAGGGAATCCTAAAGATGCTTTTTATGTCTTCAAAAGTTATTGGTCAGAAGAACCATTTTCTTATATAGAATCGCATACTTGGACGGAACGTTCAGGTAAAAAAGGAAAACCGCGTAATGTTTGTGTGTACAGCAATAATGCAGAAGTAGAGTTTTTCTTAAATGGTAAAAGTCAAGGCAAGAAAAAACGCGATATTACCTCATTTCCGGCTTGTGGCTTGAATTGGGATATTCAGTTTGAAGAAGGAAATAATCAACTGCATTGTGTGGGGTATAATGATGGGCAAGAAGTGTCGAGAGATTCTATGCATGTGAACTATAGTTTTGAAAAAGCAGGAACACCACATGAATTGAAACTGACAAGTCAATTACTCCAAAACGGCAATTATTTGTTTACGGTTACCGCAAGAGATAAGGAGGGGCGAAGATGTTTGAATTATGAAGAAAGAGTCTATTTCCAATGTTTGATGGGAGGTGATTTACTCAAAAACCAAGGAACTCCAACTGGAAGTGAATCCATCAAAATGGCCAATGGAAAAGCAGAAATTGAGGTAATACCTCATTCTACATCAGAGAAAATACAAATGAGTGTCTTGAATCAAAATTTCAAGGGCTCTTACTTGGAGACCAACATTATAGAGAGTACGACGACAAATTTCGAATATAAGTAGATTAAGAAGGACAATCATTTCATTTAATTCCAAAAGCATGAAGTACTAAGTAAAATTTTTTCTCATGGTACTTACTACATTGTAAACTAAGTTTTC
>NZ_JTAM01000072.1 GCF_000812565.1 Flammeovirga sp. OC4
CAGTCCAAACTAATGGGGTAACTATAAATCACTATGAATATTCTCTTGATTATTATCATTGAAGTTATTATTTCAATAGCTTTTTCTTTTGTTACCTTTTTATATAAACAAATCTTTTATGGCTACGATTACAAAGATTAGGATTGGAATTTTACTATTTACATTATCAATAATTATCTCTATAAAACTCATTGAAAACAACTTTTATAAGCCTCATAAAATAAATGATTGGAAACAACTAGAATGGTCCAATTTTCAAGGAATTCCTAGACCCTTCTCAACATTTACTGCTGGAATAGCTAGTGATATCAAACTTGTAGAAGATTCAACAAGTAAGCATAAATATTATGCAAAAGCATATCAAAATGAAACGCTATCTTGGGTAAATAAAAATGACATTACTCCTAATAACTCTACTCATCTTCTAAAGCACGAACAGTATCATTTTAATATAGCTGAGGTTTTAGCAAGAAAATTAAACCAAGCATTATCTACAGATACTTCTCTTTCCGAAAGTGATTTAATAGACTCATTAGTGAGATATAATATGCTACTAAATACAGAAAACAAAAAATATGATAAGGAAACAGATCATGGACTAATCATTAGTCAACAAAAATACTGGGAATATAAAATTGATTCAGTTTTATTCCGTCAAACTATCAGTATGCAAGAAGGATTGAAAGGACCTCTTTTTGAAGATTACGAGAGATTATCTGATGATGATTTCAAAAATTACAGGTATTATAAATACAATATGGGGTTTAAATTAGGTATTCAATATTTAGGAGAAGAAGACTGGGATATTGACGATAAAATTATAACTTTTTTATCATCTGATAATATTGAAATTCATTATTTAGATAGAGAAACTCAAGCTAATAACCAATTTGGAATACATTCAATATATGTAATGAAAGAACAACAAACTAAGTATAACTTTCATTCAATCAGAATAGATGATATTGTTTATTCTATTATAACTACATATCCTTACAGTTCTGATTCAACAGGGTATGAAAGAATATCAAAATCATTTTTAAGCAGTATTACAATTCATGATAAGCCATTAATAAATTAAACACCACCACAAATACCTCAGAAATATATTTATGATGGTGTTCATTTTTTTTGCTGACAAAACCTATAGGTTTTGCCTCTTAACTTTTTTTTTACTCGCATTGCTTGATTTGGATTCAATACCGTTATCAGTTAATATCTATGCCTTTTCAGAACCGAAAGTTATTAATATCGTTTTGTTACCCTCAAAATTTTTGTTGAATAAAAAGAAAGAACCTTTGCTCATAATAAAGCTTACAAGTGATCATGGAGTGATGTGATGATTAATATTTTGAAGGCACTTTTAGAGGGTATTGAAAAACTTGATGTAAATTAGTTGGTTAAATTTTATTCTGAATTTAGATAAATATTAATCATTATTTGATAGTAATGAGTTTAAATAAAAATATAATAAGATTTTATATAAACATTTGATGTAAAGTGCTTTATTTTTTAACATTGAAAATAAAATGTTTAATATTGGTAATGCTAAACGATTTTTACAGCTAACTATTTATACAAATGCTATTACCGCCAGAACTAATTAGGGTATTATTACCCAAGTACTATACTCAACTTAATAAAAAATCAAGTGTATTATATATTACAATTTTGATTTTTGTGATCTCAGTATTATGTTCATTACCTCTGATTAAGGTCCCGATCACAGTTCAATCACTCGGGTTGATACGCCCTACCTTAGAAAAGTTTGAGTTGAAGTCTCCTTTGACAGAAAAAGTTTCTAAGGTGTTTATCACTGATAATTCTGAAGTAGAGAAAGGTGAAATAATTTTAACTTTAGATACTACAGAACTCTCTCTCAAAAGAGCTTTTAGCATAAAGCATTTTGATATTCTTAATGACCAATATTTAGACTTATTGGATCTCTGTAAAGTTACTAAAAAGGTAAATGTGCTTTCTGAAGTGAAATTTTTAAGAACGAGAAACTACCTAAAGAAGTATGAAGAGTTTTATAATGACATTTTTTTACTTCAAGAAGAAATAGATCTTGCTCAAAAACAACTTCACCGGAAAACAGCATTATTCCAGTCAAAAGCAATTCCAGAGAAAGACGTTGAAGATGCTGAGATTGTTCTTAGAAGAGCACAGACTAGTTTGATCTTGAGGTGGAAGAGGGCACACTCTGAATGGGCTATTGAATTGGATGAACATAAAATAAAATTGGAAAACCTGAACGCCGAAATTCTACAGCTCAATAAACAAATTTCAAAGCATTATATACGGTCAACGGTTTCTGGGGTACTCCAAAATTTCAATGGTATCCATGAAGGAACTATCGTTTTTTCAAATCAAAGTATTGGTGAAATCACTCCAAAATCAGACCTCATTGCCGAATGTTATATTTCTCCTAAAGATATTGGCTGGTTAAAAGAAGAAATGAAAGCTATTATGCAGATTGACGCTTATAACTACAATGATTGGGGTACTTTGGAAGGACAGATTATGGAAGTGTATCATGACGTAGTAATGATAGATCAGCAACCTGTTTTTAAGGTGAAGTGCAAAATACAGCAAGACTACCTCACTTTATCAAATGGTTACAAAGGTTACCTTAAAAAAGGAATGACATTACAGGCTAGATTCGTTGTAACAAAAAGAAGTTTATTTGATCTGATTTATGATCAAACTGATGACTGGTTAAACCCTTCAAGAAATCAATTGCATAGTGTAGCTAAAAAGTAACTTGTACTTAAGAATTTCTCAAAAACGAACTACCGATTAAAATCAATTAAAAAATAAAATTTATGAAGTTGACTAAACTAAAAGTCAAGCAGCGTGATATCACTGATTGTGGAGCTGCTTGCCTCCTCTCTATTTCTAGATATTACGGAGCAGACTACTCCGTGGCTAAAATTCGACAACTTGCATCCACTGATCAAAAAGGAACAAATTTATTAGGACTAATTGAAGCCGCTAAAGCTTTAGGGTTTGACGCTAAGGGAGTGAGAGGTGATATCAAAGCATTACCAGAGGCAACGTGTCCTTCTATTGCTCATGTAGTATTAGAAAATGGTTTACATCACTTTCTTGTCATTATTCAAGTAACTTCCAGTAAGGTAGTAGTAATGGACCCAGGCGACGGGCAATATCATGATTACTCTTTAGATAGCTTCTCAAAATTGTGGTCAGGTGTATTAATATTAATAACTCCTTCTATTTCCTTTGAAAAGAAAAATGAAACGATTTCAATAAGTAGTAGATTTTATGAATTGCTAAGCACACATAAAAGTGTGTTATTTCAAGCTATAATAGGAGCTCTTGTCTTTACTATTTTAGGGCTGAGTACATCAATATATATTCAAAAAATTGTCGATTATGTTCTTGTAGATGGTAATCATAACCTACTTTGGCTATTGAGTATTTCTATGGTCGTTATCTTATTATTTCAAACTATAATAGGTGTTCTTAAAAGCCAACTTGTTTTAAGAACAGGGCAAATGATTGATGCACGTTTAATATTAGGTTACTATCAACACCTTATCAAATTACCACAACGTTTTTTCGATACGATGAGGGTGGGAGAGATAGTGTCTCGTATTAATGATGCTGTAAAAATTAGAGCTTTTATCAATGATAGTGCGATCTCATTAGTGATTAATGTGTGTGTGCTGATCTTTTCATTTTCAGCAATGTTTATCTATTCATGGAAACTTGCTTTGATTATGCTTTTAATACTTCCCATTTCAGGAGGAATCTATTGGTATGTGAACCATCGTAATAAAAAATACCAGAGGCAATTGATGGAAAGTAGTGCTGAGCTAGAAGCTCAATTAGTGGAGTCCATAGATGCAATCCGCACTATTAAGAGATTGGGAATTGAAGATTTTTCAAACTTAAAAACAGAAGTTAGATTTGTAGACACGCTTAAAAACGTATTTAGTATTTCTCAAACCAATATCTTTTCTGAGAATAGTACTCACTTTGTCACAATCATTTTTACAGTGATTGTATTGGGAGTTGGAGCCAATTTCGTCTTATTGAAAGAATTAACACCAGGAGAATTACTTTCGTTTAATGCATTACTAAATTATCTAACAGGTCCTGTCGCTGCTTTAATTGGTATGAATGGCCAATGGCAAAATGCAAAAATTGCAGCAGATCGTTTATTCGAATTATTGGATTTAGACCATGAAATGTCAAACACGAATGAAGAACAAATAGAATTAACACCACAAAACATTGGGTCTATTCAACTGACAGATGTATCATTTAGATATGGTTCAAGAGTTGACGTATTCAAAGGCCTCAATCTTCAAATAACGAAAGGGAGATTAACTGCTATTGTTGGGGAAAGTGGTTCAGGAAAATCGACTTTAGCTTCATTACTTCAAAAAATATATCTAATCCAGAAAGGACAGATTTTAATAGGAGATACTAATATTAATTATTTTTCAAAGCAATCTTTAAGAAAAGCCATAGGTGTAGTACCACAGCAGATAGAGCTATTTAAAGGGAATGTATTGGAAAATATAGCATTAGGTGAGTTAAAGCCTAATGTTGAACGAGTGATTGCCATCTGTAAAGAGCTCGGTATACTTTCATTTATAGAAAATTTACCGAATGGCTTTCAAACAGAGATTGGTGAAAAAGGAACCACTTTATCTGGTGGTCAACGTCAACGTTTGGCGATTGCACGTGCTTTATACAGAGAACCTGAAATATTGATTCTTGATGAACCAACCTCAGCCTTGGATAGTAAATCAGAACAATTTGTACAGGATGTTATCCAAAAATTGATGTTAAAAGGGAAGACCGTTATCATTATTGCACATCGTCTTTCTACAATACAAAATGCTGATAAAATAATAGTGCTAGATAAAGGACAACTGATTGAAGAAGGAAAGCATTTTGAGTTAATGGCACAAAATGGAAAATATCAAGAATTATGGGAATCTCAAACTCCTAAAGAACTAAATCAAATGCTATTATCATAAAATAATTTCACAACCAGTTATGCTACTACAAAAACAACTAGAACGAATTGAGAGGATTGATTATTTAATTCGAAAAAGAGGTACAGGAACTCCAATTGAGTTAGCTGAAAAACTAGAGATAACAGACCGAACACTTCGCACTTTATTAACTCAAATGAGGGAAATGGGTGCGGAAATCTATTACGATCATCACCGAATGAGTTATGTCTACAAAAAGCAGTATTGTTTCTTTTTTGGATTTATTCATGAAGATGCTGTTAAAACCATTAAACAGATTAGCTAATATGAAAAAGTTATTTTCAATGCTAATAATGAGTACTTTCTCTTTTTCATTATTAGGACAATCCTATCAGTCTTTGACTTTATCAAATGCCATAGCAAAGACACTTCAAAACAACTATGATATAAAAATTGATCAGCAAGAGGTTTCTGATGCAAAACAGAAAAATACTTGGGGGAATGCTGGAAAACTTCCTCAAATCAATTTATCTAATAATAATAGGGGGACAGTTCAAGTCAATCAACCTGCTTCTCCTTTCTCTTTGGAAGGGCAAAATGATAATATACAATTAGACGTTGGTATTGACCTTCAATGGACTCTATTCAACGGTCAAAGGGTAAGGTTTCGTAAGGAACAACTAGATAATGAAGAGCAGCTTGCTTTATTAAGACATCAATTGATCATGGAGAACAAAGTGGAAGAAGTAATTTTTCAATATTATAAGGTTTTATTAGAGCAAGAAAAACTAAATGTGCTAATAAAGATTCAGCAAAATGCTGAACATAGAATTCAAAGAATAGAGAAAGGTGTTCAACTTGGTGAAAACTCAAAGTTTGAATTAACGAGAGAAAAGACCACATATTTTACAGATTCTATAAATCTAGTAGATCAGAAGCTAAAGGTTGAAAGTGATCTCCAACAACTAAATTATATCTTGGGGGAAGAGGATATAAATACTCCTTATCAACTTACGGATAGTTTAGAAGTTCCTACTTTAGATTTATCAGCTTCTAGTGTTTTTGACAAGGTCAATACTCAAAACAATCAATTGGGGGTTATTAATACACAACTGAGGCAGCAACAAGTTAATGTACAATTAAGTAAGACCAATAAAATACCTACTGTTTCATTGGAATCGGCTTATCAAGGTAATCTCAATTGGTTGACAGCAGACTACCCTACCATTGAAGGGGAATTAATCACTCAAACGAATAAAGGACATTTGTATGGAGGTTTTATAGGAATCAATGTTACTGTACCTGTTTTTAATGGAGGTCAAAATGAGAGAAAGATACAATCTTCGAAAATCCAATTCCATAAAAAGCAATTAGAGCAGAAGAAGAAAAAGCTAGAGTTAAAAAAAGAGTTCCATCAGCTTTTCTCTAATTATCATTATAACCAAGAAAAAGTAAGAATTGGCTATCTCAGCCAAAAGTCAGCGGAAGAAAACCTTCAATTGTCACAAGAGCAATTGGATTTAGGGAGTATATCAGTTTTTGATTTTCGTCAAGTACAAAACAGCTATATGAATGCTTCTTTAAATTATTTCACTGCACAATATGAATTGATTTTATCACAAGTACGTTTATTAAAAATTTCTGGAGAAATATTAAAATAATTTTCTCGCGGAAGTATTTTTTCCGTGGTAGTCAATACTTTTACAATATCAAAATAAAGCTAGCTAACTATTTGATGATCTGCTTTTAAGGATGCCGAAAATTAAAAGTGGAACAATATTTTTAGAGTAGGTATAAACTGAAAACTAATTATTATGAAATTTCAGGAATTAGAACTTGATGAAGTTCGTGAGGTTAATGGTGGTATGGTACTTGGGTCATCAGCTGCTTGGGGCAGATTTTGGACAGCTATGGGATTTGGAACAGCTGCAGGAGCTGCATTTTACATTAAAAGATACGCATAATAATGAAAGAATTAGAATTAAATGAACTCCAAGAAATTGATGGAGGTATTCTCATTTGGGTAGCTGGTTTCGTAGTTGGTTCCTTTGTTGGGTATGCAGGAATGGCATTATTAGATTATGTCGTTAGTTAATAAATTTATTTTTATTCATCACAGATTTACGTGTTAATCGTAAATTTGTGATGTCTTTATGTTAATTATATATTAAATGGAAAGTCTAAGAAAAAACTTAAAGGAATTATTAATTTATATATTTGGATTTGTAGTAGGAGGATTTATAGGTTATTATCTATTAGATTTTATCTTCAATTTTCTATAGGAGCATAACACTCAACTTTTTATTAATTTACTTGTAATGCATATTTCAACAATAAAAATGCGCATTCGAAAAATAAAACATTCAGAGGTTCATGCCTTCATTAATGAAAGATTTAATAGAAAAAGCAAGCTACTAAAGAGCTATTCATTTGTAGAAAAAATCCAAATATTATTACTCCTTTTAATTATTTTGAAGGTTTTAGTTAGCTGCTACTTTCAAAGTTATTTACCTTTATTTTTATTTGGTTCATCTATTTTCTTCTCATTTTCTATTCTTATTTTTCTGCATGAAGTAATACATTATTTTGGGTACCTAATAGTTGGGAAACGAGATGTATATTTTGGGAAAGTAAAAAAAGAAAAGATCTTTTATGTCACTACTCGGACAAGCAAACTGAATGGATATGAATATATATTTATTTTAATGTTACCTTTTATTCTAATTAGTTTAGTATGTATATTCTTTGCAATAAAATATCACAATATCGAATTATACTTTTTTACTATTCCTGTATTAGTTTGTAATTATTCTTTTTCAAAGGGAGACTTTACCTTTTCAGATTATCTCATACAAATTGGAATCTCAACATCAAGATTATGGAATAATGATAATACAATATTCATTGGAAATTCCACCTCAGAATTAAAGACAGAAAAAGCTACTAAATAAAACAAAGTTAAATGAAAGACTACTACAACTTTATTTTTCTTCTTTTTTATATTTGAAAGGAGAAGTCTTGCTTTAAATAAATTTCTTATAGATAGCTATGTAGGAATATCAAAGTAGTTTGAAATAGTATTGTCGTTTTCATCATATTCAAATTCATACTTATAAAAAATGATTAAAGGGCTTAAATATTCTCAAATTGATTCATTAGAAAAACAATACTTACCATTAACAATAGTTTATATAGTAATTGCTATATTTTGTTTGAATGCTATTACAAATGGTATAAGTTATATTCTTCAGGGAGATTTATCAGAAAATGTAATGAGAGGAGATATGACTTTAACTCAAAAGGTTTTAGGCATGACACTTATCCCAGTCATTGAAGAGTTTATTTTTAGATATTGTTTAAGTTTTAAAAGGTCTAATATTATATTGTCCTTGGCGTTATTTATCTCTTATTTAATAGTAATTATAGGAAGTAGTAATTTCGAAATTAATTTATTGATAAAATTACTTTTATTAGTTTCACTCTCCATTCTTTTGTTTATCCTATTTGATAAACTAATTCCTTTAGATGTGACTTTTAATAAGGAATATATTTTTAAAGCATCTCTGATAATATTTGCATTTATGCATTTAAATAACCTTTCTGATAATCAACTTCGCTTTACGTTCATTCCATATATTATAAGTTATCTTTCATCAATTTTTATGCTTGGTTATCTTTTGTCCTTTATTAGAATAAAATATAGTATGAAATATAGTATTCTATCTCACATGATAATAAATTTCATAGGAATATCTATGATATAATCGGCAACGGTATGTGTTTTTTAGAGAAACACCGCCAAAAATACCTTTTCAAGCATTGATGATGGTGCCTTTATATTCAATCACTAATGTGTGTTCATGAATAACAGAATAAACCAATGTTATTCATCGTATTTTTCTTTAAACTTCTTATACAACATGCTGTGTTTGTTGTTTAAGTCAAGTTGTCTTCCATCGATAAATGCATGGATGATTTTACTTGTTCTCATGTCCAATACATCACCTTGACTGACAATAAAAGTGGCCGACTTACCTACTTGAAGACTTCCGTATTGATCATCAATGCCAAGAATTTGGGCAGTATTGGAAGTAATCATTTTCAATGCATCTTCCTTGTCTACACCATAAGCGACTACAGTTCCTGCGTAGAAAGGTAAGTTTCTGGAATTGGATGGACTAGAATGTGTAAGTCCTACAGTCAAGCCCGCATCTTGTAGCATTTTTGCTCTTTTGTAGGGTAAATCAACATCATCTTGTTCACGGACTGGTAAGCGATGTACGTCAGTCATGAGGATAGAAATGTTGTTTGATTTTAAGAAATCGGTTACAAGCCAAGCGTCAGCGCCTCCTACAATGACTACTTTTTTGATATTATACTTCTGAACTAACTGTATAGCTTCTACAATACTTTTAGCTTCATCTACATGGATGAATAATTGTTCTTCACCTGAGAAAAGTCCTCTCATTGCTTCCAATGGAAAATCAGGAACGGCAGTAGGTTTGCCTTGACTGTATGCTTCCGCATCCATTAAAGTTTTCTCAATCAAAGCCACTTGCTGATGATAACTTTTCGATATAATTAATCCTTTTTCAGGGCTTGTCCATGAGTGACTGTAGTATTTGCTAGGCCAGTGTAGATGCTGACCATCATTTTCTTTAATGAGAGCATCTTCCCAGTTCCAAGCATCTAATTGAACAATGGAAGATCGACCCGAAAAAATACCACCTTTGGGCATTACTTGCTCCACTAAGACCCCATTACTTCTTACGGTTGGAATAACATGAGAGTCGGTGTTGAAAGCAATGACAGAACGTACTTCTGGGTTAATTTTCCCTGTTTCATAATTGTCGTTGGAAGCACTTACTGCTTCAATTTCAACCAAGCCTAATTCTGACGTAGGTAGTACAAAACCAGGGTATACCTTTTGGCCTGAAATATCAATTACTTCATAGCTGTCGTCAGAGAAGTTGTTACCAATGAATGTGATTTTTCCTTCATTAAATGCAATGACAGCATTTGGAAAAACGTTTCCATTTCCATCATGAATTTCGCCCCCTTTTAGAATAATTCCTTTGTTTTGGGCTTTGGCAGGAGATGGGACCTGTGCAGATGCAGTAATAGTTAATAATAAACCGCAAATGACAGAGAATATATAATATGTTTTTTTCATGTTAAATGACTTTTTGACTCAAAGATTAGTGACGTTAAAGTGGAACGTCGAAAATGATAGACCATAGCGTCTATTTCTAATCTAAATGCAGGTGATCACAATGCATATGGTGATTTATTTTTGGAGCTACGTCTTTTGCCTTTGCACCATTTTTAATGGCTTCTTGCATTTTAGCTACTAAACGTGCACGTTCAACTGTCATTTCTTTTCTCAGTTGCTCATCTTTTTCTAAAGAGAAATAAACCGTGCCATCAACCATAGTATAAGCAGGTTTTGCATAAATAGAGAGCGGGTGATCTGTCCAAAGTACTACATCAGCAGATTTTCCAACTTTAATTGACCCGACCTGATCATCAATTCGAAGTAATTTGGCAGGATTCAGCGTTACCATTTTTAGAGCTTCTTCCTCTGACATATTAGCGTATTTTACACTCTTGGCAGCTTCTTGATTTAGTCTTCGTCCCATTTCTGAATCATCAGAATTGATGGCAACGGTAACACCTTGGTCAGCCATTAATGCAGCGTTTTGAGGAATAGCTTCATACACTTCAAACTTATAAGCCCACCAATCAGAGAAAGTAGACGCACCTGCTCCGTGTTTTTTCATTTTGTCAGCCACTTTATACCCTTCTAAAATATGAGTGAAGGTATTTACTCTGAAGTCAAAACTTTCTGCTACTTTCATCAACATGTTGATTTCTGACTGAACATAGGAGTGACATGAGATAAAGCGTTCATCATTTAAGATTTGAGCTAACGCTTCTAACTGAAGATCTTTTCTTGGTTTAGGACCTTGACCCGCGTATTCCTTCTGAGCTTTGTCATAAGCTTTAGCTCTAGCAAAACCATCGTTATAAACGGCTTCAACTCCCATTCTTGTTTGTGGAAAACGATGAGACATTGGCCAGCTAGAACGTTTCACATTTTCACCTAAAGCAAATTTGATAAACGGTTTTGCATTGGGGAATAGCAATTCCTCTGGGTTAGTATGTCCCCACTTCATCTTGATGATAGCAGATTGACCACCAATTGGGTTCGCAGAACCATGTAATAACTGAGCAGAAGTAACGCCACCGGCTAATTGACGGTAGATATCAACATCATTTGGATTCACAACATCTTCCATTCTCACCATTGATGACATGACTGCAACGTCATTTACACTAAATAATGCAATATGTGAGTGCTCGTCAATAATTCCAGCAGTAAGGTGTTTGCCTTTTCCGTCTATTACTCTAGTCTTTTTATTTGCCTTTAAACCTTGACCAATTTTGATGATCTTTCCTTCTTTAATCAAGACATCCGTATTTTCTAATACACCATCGTTTTCGTTCGTCCAAACGGTAGTATTTGTAATTAAAATGTCTTCTTGTTGAGCAATTTTTGTGCTACCGTAAGCACTAAAAGGGTAGATGACCTCACCTAATTCATTGGCACTTTCAGCTTTTTCTTTCTTTGTAGTTTCGGCTTTATCGTTTGTCGATACTGCTTTTACGGCAGTCCAACTTATCCATTCACCTTTGGTATCTTTTCCTTCTCCACTAAAATTACCATTCTTATCTGTCCATCCCGAAAGACGAATTGTTCGAGCATTTTTAGTTGTGTCACTTGCAAATGAAAGTGTAATCATCCCTTGATGAAATGTGGCTTTGGATTCCAGTTTTGTGGAATCATCGATAGAAACCTCCCATTTCGGGGTAGAAGGATTTTCTCCAGAGGCTTTGAGTGTGAAGGTATCATTATTGACTTTCAATGCATAATTGCCAAGTAGGTCATCATTAGACCATTTTTCAATAATGTACTGATGGCCTCTAACCCAATTTTCTAAAACCTTTCCATCCTTAGAAAAAATATTATCTGAAGTGATAATAAAGTTGGCAATTTTACCTGGTTCTAATGTACCTAATCGAGAAGAAGCATTCATGTAGGCCGCAGGAGTTACAGTCAATGCTTCAAGTGCTTTTTCTTCTGAAAGACCTCTTTCTACGGCTAAGCGTAGATTCTTTAAAAATGCGGCTTTTGAAGGAAGTTTTGAGGCAGTAATGGCAAATGAGAATCCTTCTTTTTCTAACATTGCTAAGTTAGACGGAGCCAATTCCCAGTGTTTCATTTCTGAGAAAGGAGCATTCATTGCATCAATAGGGTCTGCAACATTAAGTGCTTGAGGATAACTGATAGGTACAATTAGAGAGGGTTGAAATTGTTTTAAAGTGACCAAGTCTTGGTACTCATCACCGTTACCAACATAGATATAACGCTTGTTGAATTCCTTTGCTACTTTGGCTGCTCTTTCTAAGTCAAAAATATCTTTGGTATCAAAAAATTGAGGGTAAGACTGCGTAGCATTAAATGCTTCTAACGTTAAGTCTGTAAACTTCTCCTTTCCACCTTCAGCATACCATTGTGCATCATAATAGGTTTGTCGGAGTAATGCCACATAGCCCATTGTAGATACAGGGTACATTTGAGCAGAAGACCCTTTATCAAAGGCATAATGAGCTCCCACTTGGTTTTCAAGAATAATTGTATTTGCTCTTCCTTTACCAAATGTCACTAAAGCAGAAGTACCTCTCGCAACACCATCGGGTAAGTAAGTTAAAGCACTTCCAAAGCCAATTTTTCGCATTGCTTCAGCTTGTTTTGAGTCACTTTTAAATAACTCAGCAGCATTATTATTCGCTCTTATGGCGTCATTGGCATTGTATGCTTTAGGGTTTTGAGGACCTATATTTTCAGGTTTGCTCCACGACCAAAAACTTCCTTTTTTTACACTTGGCATACCGTAGTGAGAGTTCGCGTCAATAAAAGAAGCATAGATATGTTTTCCTTCAGCATTAATCTCAGCGGCCCCTTTGGGTACAGAAGTACTTTTGTTGACACTGATAATTTTGCCTTCTTTGATGACCAAGGTAGCATTTTCTAATTTTTCGGAAGGAGAGATGTGAACAGTAGCATTAGTAATAGCATAATAATTACTTCTGTCGTCACGTACACCATTGATCGTAAATGTTTCTTGAGCATAAGTATTGAAACAAGAATAGATCAAGAATAGGACAACACCTATTGTGTTGAGTTTAATCATATTGAAGTTATATTTAATTGAATTGGAGGTTGTGTTATATTGAACTACTAACTTAATCAGTATTGAAAACAAAGCAAAACAAGATCATTATTTAATTGGTTATATTGATATTAAAATAACTATTCATGAAAATACTTATAACAGGAGGTTCAGGACTTGTAGGTAAGGAACTCTCTAAAAAATTAATCAGAGGTGGGCACAAAGTAAGTTGGCTCTCTCGAAAAGAAGATTTATCTAAATCTATTCCTCGTTACAAATGGGATTTAACTCAAAAAACAATAGATAAAAAAGCATTTGAAGGAGTAGATGTTGTGGTTCATTTAGCAGGTAAAAATGTTGGAGAGGGAAGGTGGACATCTAAAGCAAAAGAGGAAATCCTAAATAGTAGGGTGGTAGCCACTACATTATTAATGGAAACTATTAATGCCTTAGAGCACCCTCCTAAAGCGGTAATATGTGCATCTGCGATTGGTTATTATGGAGATAGAGCTGATGAGTTAGTAGATGAAAAAGCAAATGCAGGAACAGATTTTCTAGCGGATGTTGTAAGAAAGTGGGAAGAGACAATGGATATTTTATCTGTAAGCAGATTGGTGAAACTAAGGTTAGGAGTTGTTTTATCAAATCAAGGAGGTGCACTTTCAAAGATGATTCAACCCATTAAAATGGGAGTTGGAGCAGCTTTAGGAAGTGGTGATCAATGGATGTCATGGATTAGTCTGGAAGACATTGTACGTTTAATTATTTTTTCAATTGAAAACGATCAAATGGAAGGAACTTACAATGCGGTTACATCAACCCCTCTGACCAATAAGGAAATGACCAAAAGAGTAGCCAAGTTTTACCATCGTCCTTTAATATTACCAAACGTTCCTGTTTTTGTACTTAAATTATTATTGGGAGAAAGTGTAGCTTTAGTTTTGAATAGTACAAAAGTGAAATCATTGGATAAAAACTTGAATTTTGACTTTAAAAATGAAGAAATTGAAACAGTATTAGTTTAAACTTTTCTTTTGAGACATTTTATACTATTCTAATAAAAGAGGTGATAACATTAAGATTACTACCTCTTTTTTTTGTGATTTTTAGACATTTACACTGCTTAGTGTTATTATCGTTTATAACGAAATCGTACTTATGCTAGTTTTACTAAAATTATAGGCACTGATGCTAAAAATTGAAACCCAAATACTTTAACAACAATCAGTGCCTATAGCATGAAGTACTATCCAATCTCATTATCATGTTTATATCTAAATTAAAACCAATAGTTCTGGGCTATATCATGTATAATTGGTCCCATTCTGCCGACGAAGAAAAGCGCTTGTTTAATGTTATAAGTAGTATTTGTTTACGGATTAAAAAGCGGTAAAATTTACATTCTTATGTAAGTATTCATTGTTATGAGAATAAATAATTTGTATTAAATCAATGTAGTGTTGTATTTCAATAAGTATTGATGTTAATGTTTATCTAGCTGTTAATGAATTGATTAAATTTATGTAAGTCGAAGATGATCGTCATTTTTGGCCAATATATTAAGTCTAACATTAAATGATACACTGCCTTGAAGCAACAGTTTTTCTACTTCTTCTTTGACTCCTCTTAATTCATGAGTTATAGGTCATATGAAGTAAACAAAAATCCAAAAATGAACGAAGTGGAGTTCTTATTGAAGCTTATGTTTAGATACTAAGACAAATCTGATCGAGTATTTAAATTAAATATGAAAATGCACTCAGAATATATCAACAATCATTCGCTCCTGTTTCTGAAGTAGGCTGAAATTATCCGTTCAAAAGCTTGTCGTGGTACTTTCCTCTCAATCTTGAAGTAGAAAGACAAGCATGATTGGGGTTAAATCTTTTCTTTTCAATCCTTTTCGCGTTAGATATCTATCTCTTAATCGTGGTAGTGCTGCTTAATAATGCATTACCTTGGATTAAAATAATAACCTAAAATACCCCGTTTTCATTTGTTCAAGTTAATTAGTTAAATACTATTTCATCTTACTCCACTCAAAGCTCAATTATTTCTTCTAAATTTTTATGAAAAAAATACTTTTACTCTTAGTAGCTGTTACAATTAGTTTTGTAGGAGCATACGGTCAAGAGCGTACCGTGACGGGTACTGTTTCTGACGGAGGAGAACCTTTACCAGGTGTAACAGTAGTGGTAAAAGGAACCTCAAAAGGTACCATCACTAACCTTGATGGTGAATTCACCCTTGATGTTGGTAATGACGATGTCTTAATCTTTAGTTTTATCGGCTACTCTTCACAAGAAATAGCAGTTGGTACTCAATCAGTAATTGATGTACCTATGGAAGTAGATGCTGAAGAATTAGATGAAGTTGTAGTCACTGCAATGGGGCAAACACAAGATAAAAAATCACTTGGTTATGCCGTACAGGAAGTTGCAACAGAAGATCTGCAAAGAACAGGTAACCCTGGGTTAGCTGGATCAATGCAAGGTAAAATCTCAGGTGTGGATATTAAACCATCTTCAGGTATGCCTGGAGCTTCGACTCAAATTAACATCAGAGGAGCAAGATCTTTTACAGGTAATAACGCCCCATTATATGTAATTGATGGTATGCCTATCAGTTCAAATCCCGATTTCAGTACAGGTAGCTCCGTGACAGGTAGTGATATCTCAAATAGAGCGGTTGATATTGACCCTAACGATATTGAAAGCATCAACATTTTGAAAGGACAAGCAGCAGCGGCACTTTATGGTATTAGAGCATCGAATGGTGTAATCATTATCAAAACCAAAAGTGGTAAAGGCAACAAAATGGGTAAGCCAGTGGTGAGAATTAATAACTTTACCAGCTGGGAGACTGTTTCTCGTAAACCAGAATACCAAACAGCTTACTCACAAGGTACTGGTGGCAACTACGTTTCGAATAGTTCTCAAGCTTGGGGTATTCCAATGTCTGAACTACCTGACGATCCTAATGTAGGTGGTAATAATCAAGGGCAACCTGGGAAATATTTTGTAGCACAGAGAGAAGCTGCCGGTTTGGATCCTTGGGTAGAACCTAATACCTATGATAATTTTGGAGATTATTTCCGCACCGGTTCTACAGTCAATACATCAATTAGCGTAAGCCAGTCTACAGAAAATGCGAACTACAGTATTGGCTTGGGTAATACAACTCAAAATGGTGTAGCACCATCTACGGGTATGAATAGATGGAATGCAAAAGGTAAGTTTGATGCGACAGTCAACAACTACTTCTCAGTAGGGGTTTCGGCCAATTATGTGAATACAGACATTGATAAATTATCAGCAGGTAACGATGCGGCACTAGCGGGTGTTTATGCAGCACCAACTTCTTATGATTTGAAAGGTATTCCATTTGCAAACCCTGACAACCCTTACCAACAAATTTATTACCGTTCTCAGACGTTTGATAACCCATACTGGGCTGCTAATAACAATGTATTTAATGATAGAACAGACCGTTTCTTTGGTAATGCTTACGTACAGTATGAAACAGATATTACAGAAGATTTAGATATCAGAGTAAAATACCAATTGGGTGTGGATACTTATACTACGCATTTCCAAGATATATTTGAATATGGTCATAGAGGTGCTGAAGGTAAAATTACCAATAGAGGTGTTACCAATAATATTTTGAATTCATTGACCACAGTGAATTTGAATTGGAAAATCAATACAGATAATAACTTGACGGCCATCATTGGTAATGAAGTCAATGACACAAGAAAAAAGACGTACACTCAAGATGGTCAGCAGTTCAACTTCGGTGGATGGAGACATATTGAAAACACTAAAGTGATCACTGCACAAGAAGAACAAAGAAGAACACGTACGGTAGGTTTCTTTGCAAGTGTTTCTTACTCTTACAAGAGTCTACTTTATCTGACAGCTACAGGGCGTACAGATTATGTTTCTACAATGCCTAGAAACAACAGAAACTTCTTCTATCCTTCTATATCAGGTAGTTTGGTGTTAAGTGAAATGGACTTTATGGATAATGCCGATAAAGTATCATTATTAAAACTGAGAGCATCATGGGCACAAGTAGGACAAGCAGGTGAGTATTTTGAAAACTTTTATTCTTTGCCAACTTATGGTGGTGGATGGTTTGGTTCAGGTCCATTCCCGATCAGTTATCCTTTAGCGATCAATGGAGCAAACGTCAATTCTTATACTCAGAATGCTAAATTATTTGATCCTAATCTGAAACCACAAAATACAGCCTCTTATGAACTGGGTGCTGATTTAGGTTTCTTCAATGATAGAATTACCCTTTCATATACTTATTCGAGGCAAAATGTAACGGATCAGATTTTTGCAGTACCACTTACAGCTTCTACTGGTTTTGAAGAGTTAGAGACCAACGGTGGTAAAATTACAACCAATGCACATGAGGTTACTTTAAATGTGATCCCTGTACAAACGCAAGATTGGACTTGGTCGGTGAATGTCAATTATTCAAGAATCATCAGTAAGGTAGATGAGTTAGCTGACGGTGTAGAAAGTATCTTCTTAGGTGGTTTTACAACACCACAAGTGAGAGCAGCGGCAGGGTACGCCTTTCCTGTAATTTATGGTAGTAGTTTCCAAAGAGGACCAAATGGGGGAATCTTAGTCAATGAAGATCCAAATTCTGCTGATTATGGTTTGCCAATGGCAGGACCTGCAAAAATTATCGGTGATGTAACTCCAGATTTTATTCTTGGTTTTGGTACAAACTTGAATTACAAAACATGGTCATTGGGTGCTACTTTTGAATGGAAACAAGGAGGTCAAATGTATTCTGGTTCAAATGGTCTGATCAATCTTTACGGTGTAAGTGAAGTCACTGCCGATAGAACGAATCCATTTATCTATCCAGGTGAAAAAGCAGATGGTTCACCAAATGACATTCAAAGAGGTGGCGAGTCTGACACTGGTGCTTACCAAAGAAGATGGGATAATGTGGAAGGTAATATTGATGAGGCTTACATCTATGATAACTCATTTGTGAAACTAAGAGAACTTTCGTTAGGCTATAAGTTCCCTAATAAAATCATCAAAGGCACAACAAGTATTGGTTTGTCTGTATTTGCTAGAAATATTTTACTATGGACAGAATTACCAAACTTTGATCCTGAATCATCTCAAGGTAATAACAATATGGGTGGATCTTTTGAAAGATTCTCTATGCCAAATACAAACAGTTTTGGTTTCGGTGTTGATATCACTTTCTAATCTAAAATCTTAACAAGAAAAATGGAAAAATTTAAATATATAAAATTGCTCCTGATTGGGGTAATGATCTCCTTAGCATCTTGTTCAGAAGATGTGTTGGATGAAATAAATAGAAATCCCAATAACCCTCTCGATACGCCTTCGCAGTTTGTAATAACTGATGCAATGAACGCCTCTCTAGTAAGAGTAGCCAATGGTGACTATGCTTTTTATGCTTCTCTTTTTATCGAGCATCAAGTAGGTGTTTTTAATCAATTCCATCAAGCAGAAATTAGATTGGACGCATCTTTGACTCAAGCTACTACTTATAACTCCGCTTGGGTAGGGTCTTATCAAGCGATGAGAAACTTGAAAGATGTAATTACTAAATGTTCAGAAGGAGGTGCAGAGGTAGGCAATAATCACACACTTGGTGTGGCTCAGATATTAATGGCTTACAACCTATCTGTTGTGACAGATATGTGTGGAGATATACCTTGGTCACAAGCTCTTGATCCTGTTAATTACCTAAGACCAGAATTGGACAAGCAAGAAGCAATTTATACGGATATCTTTTCATTATTGGATGAAGGTATTGCGAACCTTGAGAAGGACAATGATGGTAATTATGATGCAATAGGAGTTCATGATATGATTTATGGTAGCCTTAGACCTACTTCCTCAAATGGAAATGATCAAGTTTCATGGAGACAGGCTTGGGTAAAACTAGCTTGGGGATTAAAAGCACGATTTACGATGCGTTTATCTCATAAAACACCTAATTATGCTGATGTCCTTGCTCATGCTGCCAAATCGTTCACATCTGCAGACGAAGAAGCAAAGTCTACCTATAATGGTTCAACATCTTATAACCCTTATTATCTAATGTATACTCAAAGGGATTATTATGGATCTAGTCAAAGTATGCGTAATAATATGGATGATAATGACCCTAGAATTGCTAATTACTTTATTCCTTATCCGAAAAGTGACCCTGCAGATGAACAACTTGAATTTGCTCCGAATGGCGATATTGATCAAATACAAGGTGTATATGGTATATCGAGCTATTTCAATAATAGAACAGAGAATACTTTTATCATGAGTTATCATGAGTTGCTGTTCTTGATTGCTGAAGCAACCGCTAGAAATAATGGAAGTGCTGCTGAGATCCAAACAGCTACAGTTGCAGCAGTGAGAGCAGCTTTAGCTTCAGCAAGTATTGCTCAAGCAGACATTGATAACTATATCACATATATTGAGGGAAATAAAACTTTTGATGTAGATTATGTGATGAAAGAGAAGTACATTTCTCAGTATATCTCAGAATCATTGGAAGCCTATAATGATTACAGAAGATTGAAAGCAATGAATGGTGGTACTGTTCCGGCGTATGTTACTTTCTTAAACCCTCAGCCAGCAAAGTTTCCTTTAAGAATGACTTACGGTGCTGATGATGTAAATAATAATCAAAATGTAAGAGATGCCCTGGGTGATGGCCAGTATGTTTATACAGAAAATGTATGGTGGGCTGGCGGTAGTCGCTAATCTTAAACAGTAGAATAAAAACAATAAAAATAAGTCTAACAGATGTTTTCTGTTGGGCTTATTTTTTTGTCATTTTCTATTTCCCCCCCTCTCTTCTAATATTTAGATAATCGAGGAGGCTAATAGTTTATTGTATGACAAGTAAATCATAAAATGGTATTTCAGATTAAAAAGGTAGTGAAATAATACTTGTACAGGTTAAAATATTTCCTTTTGCGTAATTCGCTAAATATAACATAGAGTAAATAGTGTTGTAGCCATATAATATAGTATCTATTAAACAATGTTATGAGATTATATAAATAATACGTTATTGAAAGCTTTTTTTATTTTTAAATAATTGAATTTTAGAGTTTTGTGTAAAGTTGTTTTCGGTATTTAAAACCATTAACTAAAAATATTAAAAATCGAAGAGTTAAAAATTAGATATTGCAATACAAACAAAGGTTAAATTTTTAAATATTATCCTTTTTTAAGACTAAACCGAAGGGTTATTTAAAAATCAATCAAAACTTAGTATTAAACGTTTTTTAGACTTCCATTTCAATTATTAATCTGTTTAAAACGCATACTACTAACCTTAAGCTTAATTTAATTAATTTATGAACAAACGACTTCTATCATTGATAGTACTTACGTTGATGACAATTGTAAGTACTTTTGCACAGGACCGTACCGTTTCAGGTGTGGTTACTGAAGGAGGTGAACCACTTCCTGGTGTTACAGTATTATTAAAAGGCACGACAAAAGGTACTATCACAGACCTAGATGGTAAGTACCAAATCACCATCGGAGATGATGCAACCTTGGTTTTTAGTTTTGTAGGTTATACAACACAACAAATTACGGTTGGCCAAAGATCAACTCTTGATATTGCATTAGAGCAAGACTCAGAGCAATTAGAGGAAGTAACCGTAATGGGTTATGCTAAAAAGGATATGGCATCCAATACTCCTGAAATTGAAAATGTAACAGATATCGTAACTCCTAACGTTGCGAACTCTTTACAAGGTAAAGCAGCTGGTGTAAACATCAACGCTTCTTCAGGACAGCCAGGAGCGAAAGCAAATATTGTTATTCGTGGTGTTGGTTCAGTAAATGCTTCTTCTGATCCTTTATATGTAATTGACGGTGTAATTCAGACATCATCTGATATTATTGAAGCCAACCAACAAGGTAAAAGAGACCCATTGGCAAATATCAACCCTGAGGATATTCAAGATATTAAGATCTTGAAAGATGCCGCAGCAACTGCTCTTTATGGTGCTCGTGCAGCTAATGGCGTTATCTTAGTAACAACAAAAGGTGGTCAAGCAGGAAAAACACAAATCACATTCAGTACAAAACAAGGTGTTTCTTCTTTGTACGAAGGAAATTCTAAAAAAATGAATGCGGATCAATTTGTTAGTGCTAGATCTCAAGCTCTTGCTTTCCAAAACGGTACTACACCGGAAAGTGAATTAGGTAATGTTGCAGGTGTTCAAATGGTAGATGGTGTTCCTGTATATACAAATACAAATTGGGTAGATCATGCTTACCGTCAAGGAAGTACTTCTTCTTATGAAGTATCAATGAAAGGTGGTGACGAAAAGACAAGATTCTTAGTTTCTGGTGGTTATTTTAACCAAGAAGGTATCTTAGTAGGATCTGACTTTACTCGTTATTCAACTCGTTTTAATGTAGATCATAAATTCAACGATAGATTAGATGTTCAATTTATTGGTAATGCTTCATACATTGATCAATTAGATGCATCAGATGGTAACTTATTCTCATCACCTCTTTTGGGTGAGTACATGAATATTCCTACAGTAAATCCTTACAATGAGGATGGTACTCCAAAAAGTATTTTAGCTAACAACCCAGTTGCAGCAAACTTTGTTCATGATGTTAACTTGAACTCTCGTAGAACAAAGTCAACTACAGGTCAATTGATTGGTAAATTGAATTACCGTATGACTGATTGGTTGACTTTCCGTCAAACTAATGCAGTGAATGTAGAAGACGTGAAGTTTGGTAATTATAATTCAGCTTTATCTTATGATGGCAGATCTTCATCAGGTTCTAAGTCAAATAGCTGGGCTGTAAGTACTACCTTGACAAATACATCAATCTTTTCTTTTGATAAGACTTTTAATGGTGTTCATAATGTAAGTGCTATTGGTGGTTTTGAATACCAGTCTAACAAAGTGACAGGAATCAACGCTTATGGTCAAGGAATGCCTGAATTACTTCACAACTTAGACAATGCTGCAAATCCAGTATCAATGGGTGGTTACGAAACGGAGTATCGTTTTATGTCATTTATTGGTCAAGCATCATACAACTATGATGGTAAGTATTATGCAACTGCATCGTACCGTCGTGATGGTTCTTCAAAATTCGCAAGAGACAACAGATGGGGTAACTTCTATTCTGCTTCAGCTTCTTGGTATATTTCAAGAGAAGATTTCTTAAGTGGAAATGAAACTGTAACAGATGCAAAGATCAGATCATCTTATGGTGTTACAGGTAATGCAGAGATTGATAACTTCGAAGCAAGAGGATTATATGCATACTCTAGCTACAACAATGCTTCAGCTGCTTACTTCACTCAGTTATCTAACCCTGATTTAACTTGGGAAAAAAGAAAGAAATTCAACATCGGTGCTGATGTAACTTTCCTTGATAGATTCACTTTGAATGTTGACTACTATATCGAAAATTCAGAAGACTTATTATTGAACCAACAGTTGTCAGGTACTTCAGGCTTTATGTCTGCTCGTCGTAACATTGGTGCTATGAAAAACTCTGGATGGGAATTCCAATTGAATACTCAAAACTTAAAAGGTGAGTTTACTTGGAATACAAACTTCAACATCTCATTAAACAAAAACGAAATTACTCGTTTAGACAACGGACAAGATATTCAAATCAACGGTCAGCAAATTGCAAGAGAGGGTTCAGCAATGAGAACATTCTTCTTAAGAGAGTGGGCTGGAGCAGATCCTTCATCAGGTGCTCCTGCTTGGTATGCTAATGATGGTGAAGATCACACAGGTAAAGCTGGTTACTTCATGAGAGATGGTCGTTGGGCAACTACTACTTATGGTAAAGCAGAAAGAGTAGAAATGGGTAATCCTTATCCAAAAGCAGTGGGTGGTATTACGAATACATTTGCTTACAAAGGATTTGACTTCTCATTCTTCTTTACTTATTCTCTTGGTGGTAAAATTTATAACTCTACTCGTAGATTTATTGATTCTGATGCAGTGTACCCTTATAATATGTTAGAATCTGCTTACACAGCTGATAGATGGCAACAAGAAGGTGATATGGCTGATAACCCAAGATGGGGTGTTGGTGGAGGACAACAGCACTCTTCACGTTTCTTAGAAGATGGTAGTTACTTAGCTTTAAGAAACATCACTTTAGGTTATACTTTACCTAAGCATATTGTAAAGAAAGCAAAATTGAGCAACGTGAGAGTTTATGCTTCAGCTCAAAACTTATGGATCTTATCAGATTACAAAGGATTCACTCCTACAACTGTTGATCCAACAGGTATCAACTTCTTTGAATACCCAGAAGGAAAAGTATTCACTGGAGGTTTAACAGTATCATTCTAATCTAGTTTAGAATTGATCGTTTAAATGAAATTTTTCAGATACTTTTAGTTAAGAAAATAAGATGAAATTATATAAAATATTAGTAGGAGCAGCATTAGTAGGTGCAATGACGTCTTGTTCATTAGATGTTGAACCTCAACAACATGTAGACGTTGATAATATTGAGGCAGTTTCGCCTCAGGATTTAATTGGAGGTCTATTCAATAGAATGCAGGCTTTAGGGTATTATGGTCGTAACTTCAACCTATACGGTGATATCGGTACAGATTTAATCTCAGCTACTCCATATGATGGTGGTCGTTTTCAAGATCATTATAATTTGAGAAAGAACTTTACCACAATTGGTTCAGATACAGGGAGTGAGACTAATAAAAACACTTTCGATGCGATCTATGAAGTGATTTATAATGCAAACTTGATCCTTCAATCGACTGTTTTGGACAAGGAAGATCCGGCGGTACAAAATGCTATGGGTCAGGCTTATTTTGTAAGAGCGTTTGCTTATGTAGATTTATTGAAAGCTTATGGCAATGTGCCGCTAATTACAGTTGCACCTGTAACAGTAGAAGAAGCAATTGCATTAAAGCCAGAAAAAGCAGAAAGAGCTGCAATTTTTACTCAAGTATATGCTGATATTGACGAAGCAATAAATTATATCACAAATACTTCTACAAAAATTAACGCTTCAGTTGATGCCGCAAAAGCATTGAAAGTACGTGCTTTATTATTTGAAATTGAATCAGACGAAAGTAAAAGAGAAGTTAATGCTGACATGATCATTAGCTTGGCTGATGAGTTAGGAAGTACTTATGCTCTTACGCCAATCGATAAGTTATTTGATTACTATCAAGGAGAAGGTGGAGAAGAAACTATCTTCGAATTAAAATTCGCTTCTAATCAAGGTAGAGGCTCAAATAACTATGGTAATATCTACGGACATAGAAATGCAGGTATGTACGGATCTTACCAAGTGTCACCAAAATTATTTAACCTAGAACATGACTCTGAAGTAATTTTAGGTGGTGTATCTGCTGATGCTAGATTTGAAACCTCAAAAGAGTTCGGTAAATCACTGATTTATCAAGAAGATTTTGATTTAAGATACGATACAATTAGTACTGACCCTATCGTGGTTGATACTGTTCGTTCGCAGCACCACTATATCATGAAATATTACAGTCATGATAACACGATTGGCCTTCATACTCCTAAGTTATTACGTTTTGCAGAAGTATTGCTTACAAAAGCTGAAGCTTATTTAATTAAGAACGACCCAGCAAAAGCGGCAGAAGCAATCAATATGTTGAGAGAAAATCGTATTGTTGGTTATACAGATGTAGCCACTGTAACTTTCCAAGATGTTTGGGATGAAAGAGCAAAAGAGTTTGCTTTTGAAGGTCAAAGAATGTGGGATTTAAGAAGAACAAAACAAAAAGTAACAGTCTCTAATCGTTTAGGTCAAGTGATTGCAACTGAAGATCCTACAATTATTGGAGGAGAGAAAGGTATAGGGCAACAAACTTGGTTCCCTATCCCAGAACGTGAGATGTTAGCTAACCCTAATATTGGTGAAAACAACTGGGGATACTAAAATATTGACAAATTATTTGAACACTGTATTCTAGTGTTCAAATACTTTTGTATTAGGATTTAATAAAAAATTAAGCCCAATGGAAAACAATTCCATTGGGCTTTTTGTTTGTTAGTGATATTACATTAAATACCTCTAAGGACTGTGAATTTTTAAGTTTATTTCAACTTGTCAAAAATTCAAGGCCTTACGACTATGTCTAATTTGACAAAACAATAATGGTAGTTATTAATTTTTGATTAAAACTATCATTTTTTTTAACTAAAAAAATACTTGTTTATATAAATTGTATTTTTTTTATAAAAAAATTAAATAATAGTAATATTGATAGGATTTTTTTTAAGATAAAATGAGATGTCATTCTTTATAAATGAAAATAAAAGTTAAAAAAATGCTAATTTTTCTTTACATTTTAAGAAACTTTCTACTACATTTGAGATGCTAACGAGTAAAAATCTTTAGCCAAATAGAATTTTACATTATCTATGAACTACTAATTTTAACAGAACATTTTTTGCTAATTAATTCATTTCAAAGCAGAATAATTTTTATACTAGGAAAGGTTTTTTAGACTAAGCCTAACCGATACCTTAAGTTCCAATTCAATTTAATTTAATTATGAAAAAAGCAATTATGCTTATTTCTCTTCTTATGAGTATTTCCCTATTCTCATTTGGACAAGAGAGAACTGTATCTGGTGTAATCACAGATATAAACGGAGACCCTCTTCCGGGTGTAGCCGTAATCCTAAAAGGTACAACACAAGGATCTGTAACAAACATTGAAGGTAGTTACAAACTCGCAGTTACTGGTGAAAACCCTACATTAGTGTATAAACTAGTAGGTTTTGTGGACGCTGAAAAAGTAGTTGGTTCCAACACTACTATTTCATTCTCAATGGAAGAAGATTTACAACAACTAGACGAAGTAGTTGTAATTGGTTACGGTACTCAGCAAGATAAGTACATGACGCAGGTAGTAGACGTTGTAAGAGCTACAGATATTGAATCTATGCCATTAACATCCACACAAGAACTTTTACAAGGTCAAGCAGCAGGTGTACAAATGGTTTCAACTTCAGGTGTAGCAGGATCTTCAGCAACTGTAAGAATTAGAGGAGCAGCTTCAATTGGTGCAGGAAACCAACCATTATACGTAGTAGATGGTGTACCGTTGAATGATGGTACTTATTCATTAACTAACGGAGCAGAGGCATTGAACCCAATTTCAGATATTAACCCGAATGATATTGAATCTGTATCTATCTTAAAAGATGCAGCTGCAGCAGCAATCTATGGTTCAAGAGGTGCAAATGGTGTAATCATCATCACAACAAAAAAAGGTCAATCAGGTAAAACAAATATTAACCTTGACTATTACACTGGTTGGTCAGAACCAACTAATATGGTAGACATGATGAATGGTGAGCAGTTTGTTGAAATGAAGACAGAGCATGCTCGTGCTCAGGGAAATACTTTACCAACATACCCTGAAGATTCATTTGATTGGGTAAACAATGCAATTAGAACAGGACGTGTATCATCATACAATTTATCAGCATCAGGAGGTAATGAGAAGACACAATTCTTTATGGGTGGTACTTATTTTGACCAGTCTACTTTTACAATTGGTAACGAGTTCGAAAGATTAAACGGACGTTTAAACTTATCGCATAAAATTTCCGATGGAGTACAAGTAGGTACGAATATCTCACTTTCTAGATCAGTGAATGATAGAATTGATTCAGATAACTCTACTGCGGCTCCATTAACATCATCTTTATTAATGCCTCCTTACGAGTTGCCTTACAATGAAGATGGTACATACAGAGATACAGGTTTTATTGAAAATATTATTGCTTTAGAAGAGTTAGCACAAAGTGAGCTAATCACAAATCGTATTATAGCAAATGCCTTCTTAAGTGTTGATTTGTACAAAGGTTTAACATTAAAAACTGATTTTGGTATAGATCTATTAAATACAGTAGAAACACAAAGAGATCCAGAATTTATTACGCCAGGGGGTACAGGTTATAAAAGAGATATCAAAGATAACAAATGGTTAAATACTACTACGTTATCTTATGGTAAAACAATTGGTAATCATACTTTTGAAGGTGTAGCTGGTCTTAGTTATGAAACTGCATCGCTTAAGGCTATAGCAGTTGGTGGATCTGGTTTTGTAAGTGACGCTCTTCCAAACGTTGGTTCAGCAGCTAACCCTACAACAACTAGTGCAACAGGTTCTGATTGGGCTTTATACTCGCAATTTATCAGAGGTAGCTATAGATTTAAAGACAAATATTTATTTGAAGTATCAGCAAGAAGAGACGGATCTTCAAGATTTGGTGCTAACAAGAAATATGGCTTTTTCTGGGCGATATCAGGTGGATGGGTATTATCTGAAGAGGCATTCTTAAAAGAAGTGTCTTGGTTGAACAACCTTAAATTATCAGCTTCTTATGGTTTATCAGGTAATGATAGAATTGGTAGATACGATTACTTAGCGTTATATGAAGGAGGCCCTGATTCAGATTATAATGGTACTGCGGGCCTTAGACCTACCACACCTGCAAATCCAGACCTTGGTTGGGAATCATCAGGAATGTATGATTTAACTTTAAATGCTTCAATGTTTAATTCTAGATTATCAGTAGAAGCTAGTATTTGGCAGAAAAATACAACTGAACTATTGTTAGATACACCACTTCCATTGACTACAGGTTTTGCTACAAGAAGTGAAAACGCTGGTGAAATGATGAACAGAGGTTTGGATTTAACGATTTCAGGTGATATTATCAGATCAAAAGATTTTACTTGGACATCTAGCTTAAATGTTGGTTTCTTGAAAAACGAAATCACGTCATTACCAGGAGCTTCTAAAGATGCTGAAGGTAGAGGTTTTATCGCTGGTACATCTTCTCAAAGAGCTGTAGAAGGACATTCAGTGAATGAATTCTTCTTAATTCGTTACAAAGGTGTAAATTCTGAGACAGGTGATGCTGAGTGGTATACAAAAGATGGTGAAGTAACAACAACCCCTTCTGCTGATGATAGAGTAATGGTAGGTTCTGCTTTACCTGATTTTACAGGTGGTTTTAGAAATAATCTATCTTACAAAGGTTTTGATCTTACAGCCTTCTTTACATTCTCACAAGGTAATAAAATTTTCCACGGTGATATGAGATTCTCTGAAAACTTGGCTTCAGGTTTTAACAAGAGTACTGCAATTTTAAATTACTGGAAGCAACCAGGTGATAATGCTTATTTCCCAAGTTTATCTAGCCCAACGTCAAATTCATTTGCACAAAGATCTACAAAACAGTTGTCAGATGCTTCTTACATCAGATTAAGAACGTTATCTATTGGTTATTCTTTACCTGCTAGTGTATTGGATAAAATGAAGTATGTTTCTAGAGCAAGATTCTATGTACAAGGAACAAACTTATTGACAATCACAGCATATGAAGGTTGGGACCCTGAAGCAAATGGTTTTGGTAACGATCCATTGGCTCAAGGTGAAACATTCTTTACACCTCCACAACCTAAAACGATTCAAGTGGGTGTAAGCTTAGGCTTATAAGAAGAAGATCAATTTTTGTAAACTGATACAATCAAAGAAATTAAAATGAAACTAAATATAATAAAGACTTTTGCAATGCTATCTCTTGGTGTTGCAACCTTCTCATCATGTGATGATCGCTTGGACTTGTTGCCTCAAGATCAGATTGCAGCTGACTTAGCTTTCGTAGATGAAAGATCAGCTAGAGGTTCTCTGATGGGTGCTTACAGTAGAATGCAAGACTTGGAAGTTTTTGGGTCTATGCCGGCGGTAATTAATGAGTACATGTCTGATAATGTTAATTTTGCAGGTTCTTTTGTGACTTTGCAAGATATCAACAATTATGTGACAAGAGCAGATAATGGTACTGTTGAAGGTATTTGGAGAGATCACTACAGAGTATTTTTAGCAGCTAATGCTGTAATTGCTAATACTCCAAATGTTGAAGATATCGGCTTTACAGACGAAGAGAAAAATCAAGTGGTAGCGGAAGCTAAATTTGTAAGAGCAATTACTTATTTCCAATTGGTTAACTTATTTGCTCATACTTATACTTTTGATAATGGAGCAGGTTTAGGAGTTCCAGTTGTTACTGAACCTTTTACAGGAGAAGTTACATTACCTGCAAGATCTACAGTAGCTGAAGTATATGCACAGATTATCAAAGATTTAGATGAAGCAAGTACATACTTATCTACATCTACTGATCCTCAGTTAGCTACATTAGGAGCTGCTGATGCCTTAAGATCTCGTGTGTACTTATACATGGGTGATTGGGCTAAAGCAAATCAATATGCTGATGCTGTAATTGCAAACAAAGGATATGTTTTAGCAACAGATTTTACGTTCTTTGGCGATAAAAACACTGCAGAGCACATCTTCAACTTACAAAATTCTGCTACTGATAACGGTGCTACCGGTTCTGGTGGATGGGCTTCTTATTACAATGCAGCTACAGATGGAGGTAGAGGAGATGCTCCGATCGCTCAAGCTTTCATTGATGCATATGACGCAACGGATTTAAGATATACAAGTCTTATTCAAGAAGATAAAGTAGATGCACAAGGACAGCCAGCAACATTTACTGCTAAATTCCCTGATGGTGTAACGGATGCTGATAATGCACCTTTATTAAGATTAACGGAAGTTCATTTAAATAAAGCTGAAGCATTAGCAGAATTGAATGGAGTAAACCAAGCTTCTCTTGATATTATCAATGATTTAAGAGAGAGAGCAGGTTTGTCATTGTTAGCACTTTCTGATTTTGCAGACAAGGCTGCGTTTATTGATGCAATCTTAGAAGAAAGAAGAAAAGAGTTAGCTTTTGAAGGTCACCGTAGACCAGACTTATTAAGAAAAGGAAAAGATTTAAGAGCTGGTAACCCTGATGCAGCTTACGGTGCTAACAAAACAATTTTACCAATTCCTCAAGATGAAATGGATATTAATCCTAGCTTGGTGCAGAATGATGGTTATTAATAGATAAATGGAAGTACAAAGTCAACGTTAAAAGCGTTGGTAAATAGACTTTCTTACTCGAAGGGGTTGTTTCAAAATTTGAGACAACCCCTTCTTTGTCGGAGAATAATTTCCGCACTCATTTTTTACGTTATAAATAGAATTATCAACACTATTAGCTATAAAAGTTAATTATACCTAATTGAATTTGATCTATTTTTTTTAAGAAAAAACCTAAAAAATAAATTTTATATCAAAATTGTATAATTTTCATCTTTATTGTTGTTTTTCATAGGTATTCATTGTAATATTTCTATAAATTATTTTGTTTAATCATATTGTTATGTTAAAAAACATAAATATTTTTGTAACATATATTTAGAAAAAAGAAGTTAATGTTATACATTAGCGGCATGGTAATTAGAAAAATAGCTAATTATCACATCAATCAACTTTCCAATTTCAATTTATTTTTAAACTAATTTTATACTATGATCAAGCTTACTTTTTTATTCGTTCAACTTTTAAAACCGTAAATTTTAAAATCAATTTCCATTATCTCAGAAAGATAATTTTAGAGTTAACTTTTTAGGCTACTCAATCTAGGTCTAATTCAAACTTTTTAAGTTCCAATTCAATTATTTTATTATGAAAAAAACACTATTATTAGTGTCTCTTATGCTGTCAGTAGTATTTGCTGCACTAGCACAGGAGAGAACAGTGTCTGGTGTAATTAAAGATCCTACAGGGGAGACTTTGCCGGGTGTAGCTGTTATTGTAAAAAGTACTACTCAAGGTACTGTTACTGGTATTGACGGATCCTACCGTCTAATGGTATCTGGTGAAAATCCAATTTTAGTTTTCAAATTAGTAGGTTACAAAACGCAAGAGGTAGCAGTAGGAGCTCAATCAACAATCTCAATTTCTCTTGAAGAAGATGTAGAACAACTTGATGAAGTTGTTGTAACAGCATTGAACGTTACAAGAGAAAAAGCTTCTTTAGGCTATGCAACTCAAACTGTTAAAGGTGAGGATGTAGCAACTGTAAAAGAGGCTAACTTTGTAAACTCATTATCAGGTAAAGTAGCTGGTGTTCAAATCAGAACAAACAACAACTTTGGTGGATCTACGAACGTTGTGATTCGTGGTACTACTTCGATTACTGGTAATAACCAACCTTTATTCGTAGTTGACGGTGTGCCGATTGACAACAGTACTGGAAACACTTCAACTCAACAAGGTGGTGGCCGTGGTTATGACTATGGTAACGCAGCTTCAGATATTAACCCTGAAGATATTGAGTCAATGAACGTATTAAAAGGTGCAGCTGCAACTGCTCTTTATGGTTCAAGAGCATCAAACGGTGCAATTGTTATTACGACTAAAAAAGGTTCAAAAAGAAAAGGTATCGGTGTAAACATCTCAAGTGGTGTTACAGTAGGTAAAATTTTAAAGAGTACATTCACTGAGTACCAAAATCAATATGGTGCGGGTTACGGTCCTTACTATGGTTCTACAGGATATTTCTTAGATGATGATGTGAACGGTGACGGTAACTTAGACTTTGTAGTTCCAACTACAGAAGATGGTTCTTACGGTGCAAAATTTGACCCAAGCTTAAATGTTTATCACTGGGATTCATTCGTAAAAGCTTCAGAAAACTACGGGAAAGCTTATGCTTGGACGGCTGGAGCAACTACACCAGTAGATTTCTTCGAAACTTCATATACTTTCAATAATAGTATTTCATTAGAGGGTGGTAATGAATCAAGTACTTTCAGATTAGGCTATACAAACTACCAATCTACAGGTATCTTACCTAACAGTGAAATGAAGAAAGATATCTTCTCTTTGACTGGTACAACAAAATTACATGAGAAATTAGAGGCGTCTGCAAGTGTGAACGTTAACATGAACTCGACTACAGGTCGTAACTCTACTGGTTACTCAGATAACTTAATGTCTCAATTTAGACAATGGTGGCAAACAAACGTTGATGTAAAATCTTTAGAGAATCTTTACCATTCAACGAATAGAAATATTACTTGGAACGCAGCAGATTACTATGATCCTGAAACTCCAATCTATTGGGATAACCCTTATTGGACTCGTTTCCAAAACTACCAAACTGACTCAAGAAACAGAGTCTATGGTAACGCATCACTTAACTATAAGCCAAACCAATGGTTAAGCGTATTAGGTCGTGCAACTATGGATCAATACACTGAATTAAGAGAGGAAAGAAGAGCAGTAGGTTCAATAGCTACACCATTTGGTGTTGCAAACAACGATGAGAAATCAGGATATTCAAGATTAGAAAGAAATGTAAGCGAGTTTAACTACGACTTAATGTTAACAGCGAACAAGTATTTCAATGATGACTTCTCTTTATTTGCTTTATTAGGTTCAAACATTCGTGTGCAAAACTTCGAAAGTGTTAATTCTTCTACAAATGGTGGTTTAGCAGTACCAGGTATTTATGCATTAAGCAACTCAGTATTACCTTTATTAAACCCAATTGAGAATAAAACAGAAAAGCAAGTTTACGGTATCTTTACAAATGTAAGTGTAGGTTATAAAAACATGTTATACTTAGACTTAACAGCAAGAAATGATATTTCATCAGCTCTACCAACTTCTAACAATTCATACTTATACGGTTCAGTTGCAGGTTCATATGTCTTCACTGAAATGTTAAAGACAGATTGGTTAAACTTTGGTAAATTCAGAGCTTCATATGGTAAAGTAGGTAATGATACTGACCCTAACAGAACTTCAGATTTCTACTACAGAAATGATAACTTTGGTAGCTCAATCATTTATACATTACCAACAAGAAAGAATAACCAAGAGTTAAAACCAGAAGAAACTTACAGTTTTGAAACTGGTATTGAATTGTCGGCTTTAGATAACAGAATTGGTTTAGATGTAGCTTACTACAAAATGAACTCATTCAATCAAATTTTCAACGTATCTACTTCAAGAGCAACAGGTTATACAAGTAAGTTCATCAACGGTGGTGAGATTGAAAACAGAGGTTGGGAAATTGCTTTAAAAGGTACTCCGATCGTGAAAGGTGGATTCAAATGGGATGTTGCTGTAAACTGGTCTAGAAACAGAAACGAAGTAATCTCATTAGTTGATGATGTTGACAACTTAGTAATCAGATCTTTCCAAGGTGGTATCAGTGCTAACGCAACTGTAGGTCAACCATACGGTATCTTAAGAGGTACAGGTTATACTTACCACGAAAACGGTGAGAAAATCGTTGATGCAAACGGTTACTACAAAGCGACTGCTGATCAAGTTATTGGTGATCCAAACCCAGATTGGAATGGTGGTTTAACAAACACATTCTCATATAAAGGAGTAAGATTAAGCTTCTTATTAGATATGCAAAAAGGTGGAGATGTTTATTCACTTGATATGCACTATGGTCAGGGTACTGGTATCACAGCTAACACTGCTGGATTAAATGACCTTGGTAACCCTGTAAGAAACTCATTAGAAGATGGTGGTGGCGTTCTTAACCCAGGCGTTCAAGAAGATGGTACTCCTAACACAGTAAGAGCTAGAGCTGATTACTATGGTGGTGCTTTCTACTGGGGTAATGGTGACAGAAACCCAGGTGAGATGACAGTTTACGATGCAACTTACGTGAAATTAAGAGAATTGTCAGTATCATATACTTTACCTAAGAAATTAGTAAGCTCATGGGCACAAAACGTAACAGTATCATTTGTAGGTAGAAACTTAGCGATTCTATACAAAAATACTCCTTACTTTGACCCTGAATCAGGTTTATCAGCTGGTAACGCACAAGGTTATGTATCAGGTGCATACCCAACAACTGCAACATACGGTTTCAAGTTAGACCTTTCTTTCTAATCTACTAATTGACAAAAAACAATGAAAAAAATAATTTTATCCTTATTAGTCGCTGGTTCATTAGTGAGCTGTAGTGATAATAAGTTTGAGGAGATTAACACACCTGTTAAGAACCCAGCGGAAGTACCAGGTTACGCTCTTTTTACAAATGGAGCAAGAGAGATGTTTGATATGATGGTTAACACAAGTGTAAACCAAAATCCATTCAGATTGTACTCTCAGTATTGGGCACAAACTACTTACCCTGAGGAAAGCCAGTACCAAATGGTACCTCGTCAAATTCCAGATAGTTACTGGGCAAATGGTTATGTGAATGTTTTAAATAACTTGACACAAGCTAAAAAAGTTACAGAGCCATTATTGGAAGATGTAAGTGTTAATCAAGAAGAGATTAAAAACCAATTGGCGGTTATCGATATTTGTATCGCATATACTTATTTATCGTTAGTAGATGCTTTTGGTAATATTCCTTACACAGATGCACTTAACATTGATATCTTAACACCTAAATACGACGATGCAGCAAGTGTTTATGATGCAATGATCGAGGTGCTTAATGGTTCAATTGCTAATATTACTGATGGAACTGCAGCTTTTTCTGCTGTTCAAGATCCAATTTACAGAGGAGACGCTACAGCTTGGAAAACTTTTGCTTACACTTTAAAGTTCAAAGTAGGTGTAATGCTTTTAGATGCTGATCCAGCAAAAGCAGCTACTTTAATTTCTGAGTCTAAAGATCATATCTTTACAAGTAATGCAGACAATGCATCAATTGAGTACTCTAGTACATCACCAAGTACAAACCCAGTTTGGGAAGCTTTAGTACAAAGTGGTCGTAAGGATTACATTATTGCAAATACAGTAGCAAATAAGCTAAATGATTTAAATGACCCAAGGTTATTTGTATTTGCACAAGATCCTATTGCATTCCCTTTCAGAACGGAAGAAGATGGTGCAGGTGAAACTGTAAAGAAAGACTCTGTATTCTCAGCTGACGATGTAGTTGGTAAGGTACTAGTTTATGAAGCTGTAGACGGTTCAGATTCAGTTGTATATAAAAAAGCACCATTTACTGTTACGGTAGAAGAAGAAAAGAAAGGTGTAAGTTTAATTGAAGGTGGTGTTTATGGTACTGCCAATTCTTACTCTAGTTTCTCTCATATTGGTAAGGCATTCTATGAGCCAGATTTGCCAGGTATAATTTTAAGTTACTCAGAAATTGAATTCTTTAAAGCTGAATTAGCAGAAAGAGGTGTTGCAGGTTATAGTGCTGCTGATGCTGAAATGTACTACAACAATGGTATTACTGCATCTTTAGCGGAGTGGGGAATCACTGATGCAACTGTAGTTGCTGATTACTTAGCTCATCCACAAGTAGCTTATGCAACAGCTGAAGGTGATTGGAAACAAAAAATTGGTTCGCAATTATGGTTAGCTTTATATAACAGAGGTTTTGAAGGGTGGACATCATGGAGAAGACTTGACTTTGAAGGTTTCGTAGCACCTCCAGGTTTATCTTTATCTGATATTCCTACAAGATTTATCTACCCAATTCAAGAAGGTACATTGAATGGAGCAAATAAATCATCAGCAGCTTCAGCAATTGGAGGTGACGAAAAAACAACAAAACTATTTTGGGATAAAAACTAATTTAGTTTGACAGATAATAAAGAAAAAAGGTTACTCTTCTTGAAGGGTGACCTTTTTTCGTTTCCTATGTAGAGAGTGGAAATAAATGATTCATTATTATCACTTTTCAATAAAAAACAGCATCTTTGCACGATCAAAAATAATCTCTGAATACAACCTTTGTTATGGACAAGATCCTAATTTACGACTTCGGTTCACAGTACACTCAGCTGATTGCAAGACGCATCAGGGAGTTAAACGTTTATTGTGAGATTTTCCCTTACAATCACGAACCAAAGATTGATCACTCTGAGTATAAAGGTGTTATCCTTTCTGGTAGCCCACACTCAGTTTTAGAAGACGATGCACCAAACTTTGATGTTTCAGACATCAGAGGAAAAATGCCTTTATTGGGTGTATGTTTCGGAGCGCAAATGTTAGCTCACCAAAATGGAGGAACTGTAGCACGTTCAGAGCACCGTGAGTACGGTCGTGCAAACCTTGACTTCATTGACCACACAAGCCCAATGATGAAAGGTATTCCAAATGACACACAAGTTTGGATGTCACACGGAGATACAATTCTTAATCTTCCTTCTACTTTCAAGGTGATTGCAAGTACAAACAGTATTCCTGTTGCGGCTTATAGAATCATCGGAGAAGATACATTCGGTTTACAATTCCACCCAGAAGTAACACACTCAAAGGATGGTAAATTCATGTTACAAGACTTTGTAGTGGGAGTTTGTGGTTGTGACCAAAGCTGGACACCAGAATCTTTTGTAGATGCTACTGTAGCATCTTTAAAAGAACAGTTAGGTGATGATAGAGTAATTCTTGGTTTATCTGGAGGTGTTGACTCTTCAGTGGCGGCAGTATTACTTCACAAAGCAATTGGTGAAAACTTATATTGTATTTTTGTTGACAACGGTTTACTTCGTAAAAATGAATTCGAATCAGTATTAAAATCTTACCATGGTTTAGGTCTTAATGTAAAAGGCGTAAATTCGAAAGATAAGTTCTATGCTGAATTAGAAGGTAAAACAGATCCGGAAGCAAAGAGAAAAGCAATTGGTAAAGTTTTCGTTGATGTTTTCGAAGAAGAATCTAAGAAAGTTGAAAACGCTAAATGGTTAGGTCAAGGTACTATTTACCCTGACGTGATCGAGTCTGTTTCTGTAAAAGGACCTTCAGCGACAATCAAATCTCACCACAACGTAGGTGGTCTTCCTGACTACATGAAATTAAAAGTAGTGGAGCCATTAAATACTTTATTCAAAGATGAAGTACGTTTGGTAGGTAAAGCATTAAACATCCCTCAAGAAATCTTAGGCCGTCATCCTTTCCCAGGTCCAGGTTTAGGTATTCGTATATTAGGTGACGTTACAGCTGAAAAGGTTGAAATCCTTCAAGAAGTAGATCATATTTTCATCCAAGGTTTAAAAGACCACGGCTTATATGACGATGTATGGCAAGCAGGTGCAATGCTTCTTCCTGTACAGTCAGTAGGTGTAATGGGTGACGAGAGAACTTATGAAAAAGTAGTTGCACTTAGAGCGGTATCATCATTAGATGGTATGACTGCCGATTGGGTACACTTACCGTATGAGTTCCTTGCTGAAATCAGTAACAATATCATCAATAGAGTAAAAGGTGTAAACAGAGTGGTATACGATATCAGCTCTAAGCCACCAGCAACTATTGAGTGGGAATAATTTGTAGGGGTAGACCTACGCGTCTACCCGTAATTTAGTAGATCCAATTATCTATCCACATTTAGATAGATGTGTCTACTAATAATATAAAAAGGTATAAGGTAAAATGATATTACCCTATACCTTTTTTTCGTTACAGAAAAATGATTAAATTGCATTTACAATTATTTAGAATTGTATTTGATTTGTAATGTATAATCTAGTCTTATCTAATAACTAGCAAAACCACTCTTTAAACCGGAGTGGTTTCTTTATAAAAAAGGTTCGGTTTGTCTCAACTCAAACCGAACCTTTTATCTTGAAAAAGAACTATGAAGTTTTTACTTTATAGGAAAAGGGTCTCCTCCTGAGCAACTTTGAGTATATGTACTTTTGCTGAAAGTTTTTGTGTATCCATTTTTGCTTAACGTAACCTTGACGGTCATACCACCTACAGAAGTTGGTCTCACATGACATTGGTTGCCAGAAGCTAACATAATTACACCTGTATTTACAGACCAAGATACTGATGTACCTGATGGTACAGAACCAGAGTATTCATATCTCGCATATGGATGCCCCATTGGATAACATGGAGAGATTAATTCATTGATTGTTAAGTTGACATTGGTGAAAGGATTTCCATCGTTACCGCCAGAAGATTCAACATTAAATGTTTTTTCATCCCCACACGGAACATCTCCCTCGACAATACATCTCACAGTCAATTTTGTAGATTTAGAATTTACTTTTACAGTAATTGAACTCCCAGTTGTAGAGCCAGTGATTACACCGCCTATAACTGTCCATCTATACGATAATGGACCGCCAATGCCAGAAGTAACCATACTAAAATTAGTATGATATCCTTGTTTGATGATACCAAGTCCCTGTTGAATATTACAATAGGTCTCAGAAATTCTAAGATTAGAAGATTCTTTTTCGTTAATTGGTTGAATAGCTTCTTCTTGTTGCTTGTTCAAGGTACAAGACATAGTAATTGCTAGCATTAAAGTTAATGCATAAGTTAGCTTTTTCATTGAAATTTAAATAATTAAAAGAGTTTTAGCTTGAGTTGAGAAGTCAGTTTAATGTTTAAATAATTGATTTATTATACTATACACCAAGCTTTTTAAAATTAATAATTAGTTTTGTTCTTTTTCGAAGTACAATTTAGTTATCTCATTCTAATAAAAAAATAAAAAGCTATTTATTTTGCGTTTACTTTGTTATTAGTAAAGTTGAGGCAAAATAAATAGCTTATTCTATTGGTCAGGTACTAACTTAACTTCTGCTGTAATACTTGCCACAATACAACCCCTAGGGTAACAGAAACATTTAATGAGTGCTTCGTACCAAACTGAGGAATTTCCAATGCAATATCCGATGCTTCAATCGCTTCTTGACTTACACCCATCACTTCATTACCGAATATCAAGGCTACTTTTTCTTCCGCAGTAGTCTGAAAATCTTGAAGAGAGGTAGAACCTTCCACTTGTTCAACAGCGATAATTTTATACCCTTCTTCTTTCAAACTTTTAATAGCCTCTACTGTATCGTCAAAATGTTCCCAAGTGACAGTATCTTGTGCACCCAAAGCAGTTTTGTGAATATCACGATGAGGAGGTTTACCGGTAATACCACATAAAACGACTTTTTCAATAGCAAAAGCATCGCCTGTTCTGAAAGCAGAGCCAACATTATTAAGGCTTCTGATATTATCAAGAACAACAACAATATTATTTTTCTTCTGACTTTTGAACTCTTCAGCACTTACTCTGTTAAGTTCATCCATGCTTAATTTTCTCATATATATTAATCTCCTATTGGATAATGACTCATTCTTCTTCTTTCAATCTTATTGATAGCCAATTCACGGTTACTGAATAACGTGTTGTAAGTAGTTTGATCTTCAATCAATGTGGTATCTTTCTCCATATAATTAAAGATTGTCTCTACAATACCAGAAATTTCTTCTTTAATAGAATAAAAAGACCATTGATCCACCTTTCTAACATTAAGTAGGCCAGCATTTTTCATATAGATCAAATGTCTTGAGGTTTTAGTTTGGGTATAATCTAAAACCAGTTCAATATCTGAAATACACATCTCTTCATTTTCATAAAGAAGGTGCATGATACGTATCCTAGACTCCTCTCCAAGGGCCTTCATAATTTGGGTTCCGATGGAAAGGTTAAAGTGTTTAAGTTTCATATAATAGTCTTCGCATTAATTTGCATTAGCAAATATACTAATCTTGAATTCAAATAAGAATAATATCTATATTTTACATCTTGTTAAGGAAAACAGCCTCTTAATTGAAGATTTATGGAAATATCATATTAAAATTCCAAGAAAATCATTTTTATTTCTAAAAATGTTTCTAAATAAACTTTCTATACATTATTATTGTTATAGGTAAAGATAATAGGTTAGTCACCTATTATATGGCATGATACACCAGTAACATTAACCAGTTGTGGAAAGACATTCGATACATATTGAATGTCTTTTTTTTGTATTCCATTATAAGACCTTTATTTTGAATTTCTTAGTGTGTATCTTCGCAACATTAGAAAGATACAACTATGGCAGAGAGAATAATAAAAATCGGTACTCGTAAAAGTAAGCTCGCTTTATGGCAAGCTTATTATGTAAAAGAGCTTTTAGAGAAAAATAATCATAAGGCTGAACTTGTACTGATAGAAACAAAAGGAGATAAAATTTTAGACCGTTCACTTTCAAAAATTGGTTCAAAAGGTGTTTTCACTGAAGAATTAGAAGAACAATTAAGAAATGGAGGGATTGATATTGCGGTTCATAGTGCAAAAGATATGCAGGCCTCTTTAGGTGATGATTTTGAATTAATTGCCTTTACTGAAAGAGAAGCGTGCCATGATGTATTTGTGAGCCATAAAGAAGGATTAGAGATCAATTCGTCTTCAGCTATTGTGATTGGTACTTCTTCTGTACGAAGAGTAGCAATGCTTAAAAGCCAATTCCCTAATGCAAAAATTGTTGACGTTAGAGGGAACTTACAAACAAGAATTCAGAAAATGAAAGATGGTTTGTGTGACGTATTGATGTTGGCGTATGCTGGGGTTCATAGAATGGAATACGATGATATGATTGTTCACGAATTGCCATTAGATACTTTTACTCCAGCAACGGGACAAGGGTGTGTAGCTATCGAATCTGCGGTAACATTGGATGCAGAGGTTAAAGAAGCAGTAAGAAATGCAGTCAATGATGAGGATACAGAGCGTTGTGTAAGAGGTGAAAGAGCCTTTTTGAGAGAATTACAAGGTGGCTGTAGTATTCCTGCTTTTTGTTTGGCAACATGGACAGAAGATAAACAAATTAATATCACAGGAGGTTTAGCAGTACCAGAAGGCAAGCCTCAAATTCGTTACACCTATACTGTAGATGCTGATAAAGTAGAGGAGGCGGGAACTCAAATTGCAAAGGAAACTTTAGCAAGCGGTGGTGCCGAAATATTAGCAGCATTAAAAAACTAAACTTTATTACATATCGCTATGAAAGGACTAATGGACCAAAACTTCGGTCAAGGAGAAATAGTTATATCAAAAGTAGACGACCTCATTAACTGGGCTCGTTTGTCATCACTTTGGCCTTTAGGCTTTGGGTTAGCATGTTGTGCTATTGAGATGATGAGTACCTTTGCTTCCAATTATGATTTGGATCGTTTTGGAGTATTTCCAAGAGCAACACCAAGACAGTCGGATTGTATGATTATTTCGGGAACGGTTACTTTCAAAATGGCTGATAGAGTGCGTCGTTTATATGAACAAATGGCAGAACCTAGGTATGTAATTTCAATGGGATCTTGTTCAAATTGTGGCGGTCCTTATTGGGAACATGGCTATAATGTAGTAAAGGGTGTAGATAGAATTATTCCAGTGGATGTTTATGTACCAGGATGCCCACCAAGACCAGAAGCGTTGATTGGTGGAATATTAAAGTTAAGAGATGAAATCAAAAAAGAAACTTTAATGGCTCCAACTGCTGTAGAAAATCTATTAAAAGAAAAAACGGCTTAGAAATGACAACAGAAGAGATATTAGCTTTTATCAATGAAAATCTATCAGATTGTAAATTGACTTATAATCCTATTAAGCCACAAGATGAAATCATAGTGGAAGGAGAGAATATTGCAACAGTTTGTCAGTTTTTGAAGGAGAATAAAACTACTTATTTTGATTCACTTTCTTGTTTGACAGGTGTAGATAATGGCCCTGCAAAAAAAACAATGGAAGTGATTTATCACCTTTATTCAATCCCTTTCGGTCATAGATTGACATTAAAAGTAATGTTGGACAGAGAAAACCCAACTTTACCGAGTGTGACTTCTGTTTGGAGAGCAGCGGACTGGCATGAAAGAGAAGCTTATGATTTAGTGGGTATTCGTTTTGAGAATCATCCTGATTTAAGACGAATTTTATCGCCAGATGACTGGGTTGGTCATCCGCTTCAAAAAGATTATGAGCCTGAAGAGAGGTATCATGGAATTAAAATCAAATATGAAAAAGATTAGATTTTAAATCACTCAAATTTTCAAGAAACAAAAAGAGCAATTGTGATATGAAGTTACAATTGCTCTTTTTGTTTCTTGAAAAGGATGAAAAAGAAATTACTTTTTTCGCTTTCCTTTTCCTTCACTGATACTAAATTGCCTTCTTGACATCTCAAATAATATTAAGAACAATAAGGTAATAGCTACTCCTAATGTATTGATGGCGCTCATATCTTTAGAGAATACAATGATTCTTCCAATCAAAGAAAGGAGTGTCATGGCCATACCAATTGTAATAATATTTTTAGTGAAATATATAATGCCTATCGATGCGAAAAGTAATTGGAAAAGGACATTGACATTGGTTCTTAAATTGGATTGTCCCATCCAAATATCTGCAAAGTATAAGCAGAAAATCATAAAGTAAAAGATCAATTGAGCGTTTTGGAAACCAGGAGTAATGACCTCTGCTTGATTGCCTTCATGGTCATTTTTGCCAGAGAAAATAGTAAATAAAAGGTATCCAAAAGCTAATCCAAAGACATAGAATAAAGCACCCCAAAGTGCTTGACTCACAATTTCCTCAGTAGCTAAGCTATCACTGAACTGTATAAATGAGCTTGCAGTAGACATTATCACATATATACCAAAACCAAGGGCCAGGTGTAAAAGGTTTTTGGTAGCGATGAAATGACGAATGATTAATAATGAAATAATCAGAGCAACTAATTTTCTAGAAAGTGTATGTAAAATAGATTCTAAATACACCACTTCTCCTCCTTGCTGAATGTAAAGGTTGAGCATTACATTCATCCACAATCCCATGATGCCTACCCAGAAAATTGCTTTTTCTTTATATCCTTTTAATAGTCCGATACCTAAAAATAGGATGGCAGGTGAGCTGAAAAGACTTGTGACAATGAGCCCAATTGTAGTCCACGTGCTTGCATTTCCTCCATTAATTAATCCATAAATAAGAGGGAAAATCTGTACAATAATAAAACCTAGTCCGAAAGCGAAACCAAAGTTTTTGTACTCTTTCTCAGATTGTAATGTTAGTTTATTCATAAAAATAAAAAAGTAGTGAAAGTTTGTACGAACAATTCTAAATCTAAACTTTATCTTTTAATAATTCAATTAATTTAGAAACTGCTCTGCCTCTGTGGCTAATTTTATTTTTTTCAGCAGAAGATAATTGAGCAAATGTTTTCGTTTCATTTTCAGGCTGGAAAATAGGATCATAACCAAATCCTTGATCACCTGTTCTTTCAGAAATAATTTCACCTTTCGCTTCTCCCTCTACTTGTTCCACATTTCCTTCCCAAAGCAACGTAATGACTGTTCTGAACCTAGCCGATCTGTCTTCTTTTCCTTCAAGGTTCTTCAATACCAAATCCATATTATCTTCAGAATCACGTTGAGGGCCTGCGTACCTTGCTGAATAAACCCCTGGCTCATTATTAAGTGCCGTTACTTCTAAGCCTGTATCATCAGCAAAGCAACTTACTCCATAATTATCCCAAACGTATTGTGCCTTTTGCAGAGAATTTCCTTCTAAAGTTTCTTGTGTTTCAGGCAGCTCTTCCTCACAACCAATTTCTTTAAGACTTACAATAGTGTAAAGTCCATCTAATTGCTGTTGTATTTCCTTTAATTTATTGACATTGTTTGTCGCAAAACAGATTTTTTTCATCTCGTTGTTAAATTAATTACACACACTTTTAAAATTGAGTCACTAATTACGGAACTTTTCCTTAAACTCTTTCAAAAAATCCTCATCATAAGGTTCCTCATCCACTTCTTCTTTATAAACTTCAAACCCAGCTTTTTGATAGACTTTAATTGCTGAAGGATGATCATATTCACAAGTATGCAACCATACATTTTCCACCTCCTCTAACTTTTCGATATAATGAGTGGCATGAGTGAGGAAAGGTAAGCCCAACTGTTTTCCGATATAATCTGGCATTAGTCCGAAGTAAACGATTTCGGGTCTTGTTGCATCTTTAAAATCAAACTCTATAAAACCGGCTGTTTCTCCCTCCACTTCTAGTAAATAGAATTTAGACTTCGGTGAGTTTAGCCAGTCACTTAGTTCTTCCTCGGCCATTAAAACTCTTCCGGTCCAGCCCCAGTCTTTTCCAATAGCATTGTACACATCAAGATATTCAGAGTTATTTTTAGGAAGCCATTCTTTGATTTCTCCCTTCAAAGAAAACTTTAAATGTGTTTGTACCTTTTTATCTTTCTGTAAATACCATGTTTTTACAGGAATAGTGATATAAGCCATGACTTTCTCATTTTTTTTATTTAGATCTTCAATATTAATGAAAACTTTTGTTGAGATTACCGCATTATATAAGTAATTTAATTAAAGCTAAGTACAAAGCCGGCAATTTAAGCCTATTAAAACCTAAATATTAAAAGTGAGAATTCTATTTGTAGGTCTTATTAAAGGCGGTTTGAAAAACAGAGATAGACTATTGATCGTTTTTAAGTCATCGTTATCACGAGAAATACTAATTAATAGCATGAAATAGTTTTTGTCTTGGTACTTAAAGATTATCTTCACTCCTTTAAAAGTAAAGCCATGGCAGAATTTTTTAGAATCAATGCAGATAATCCCCAAGAGAGGTTGCTCAATCAAGTAGTAAATATCTTGAGAAAAGGAGGGTTAATTATATATCCAACAGATACAGTTTACGGTGTAGGGTGTGATCTTATGAATCAAAATGCACTTAAAAAGCTTATCCGTTTTAAGGGGTTGAAACCAAATAAAATGAATCTTTCTTTTATCTGTTATGACCTTTCAGATATTACAAACTATGTAAAGCATATTGAAACACCTACTTTTAGGGTATTGAAAAAGGCTTTACCTGGACCTTTTACCTTTATTATGCAAGCGAGTAATTCAGTACCAAAATTGGTCGACTCCAAGAAAAAAGAGGTAGGTATTCGTGTTCCAGATCATAATATTCCAAGAGATCTAGTCAATCTATTAGGCAATCCTATTGTTACCACTTCATTAAAAATGAATGATGATATACAAGAATATCCTACCGACCCGGAACTTATTTATGAGGAATATGGTCATTTAGTGGATGCTGTTATTGATGGAGGATATGGAAACATTCATTTATCGACAGTAATCAACTTAGTTGGCGGAGATTTTGATGTAGTTCGTCAAGGTTTGGGAGACATAGAGGATTATTTATAATCAAAATCAGAAGAATTTCAATAAGAAATTATAAAGTCTGATTATTAGTGCTCAGCTACAGTTAAGACAAAATTTTACTTATTTAATATATCATGAAACGAGTATTAATCACGGGAGCCGCAGGTTTCCTTGGCTCACACTTATGTGACAAATTTTTAGCAAATGGTTTCAAAGTTGTAGGAATGGATAATTTCTTAACAGGTAGTGAAGACAATATTTCACACCTTTTCGGAAATCCAAACTTTGAATTTTACCACCATGATGTAACAAAGTTTGTTCACGTATCTGGTGATTTAGATTACATCTTACATTTTGCTTCTCCAGCAAGCCCAATCGACTACTTAGAAATGCCAATTCAAACCCTAAAAGTAGGTTCATTAGCACCTTACAACTTATTAGGTTTGGCAAGAGTGAAAAAAGCACGTTTTATGATCGCATCGACCTCTGAGGTATATGGTGATCCTAATGTACACCCTCAGAAGGAAGATTATTGGGGTAATGTAAACCCAATTGGACCAAGAGGCGTATATGATGAAGCAAAGCGTTTTCAAGAAGCGATTACTATGGGATACCACACATTCCATGGTGTAAATACAGGTATGGTAAGAATCTTCAATACGTATGGTCCTCGTATGCGTCTGAATGACGGTAGAGCATTACCAGCATTTATGAGTCAGGCATTGAGAGGTGAAGATATTACAGTTTTCGGTGACGGTTCACAAACAAGATCTTTCTGCTATGTAGATGATTTAGTAGAAGGTATTTATAGATTAACAATGTCTGATTACCATGATCCAGTAAATATTGGTAACCCTCAAGAAATCACTATTAAGGATTTTGCAGAAGAGATTGTGAAGTTGACGAACTCAGGTTCTAAGATTGTTTATAAAGATCTTCCTAAAGATGATCCAAAACAACGTCAACCAGATATTACAAGAGCAAGAGAAATTCTAGATTGGGAGCCAAAAGTAGATCGTTCTGAAGGCCTGAAGCGTACTTTGGAATATTTTATGGAAAAAGTGAAGTAGTTTTTGACTTTAAAGTCCATAATACTGTATCTTTAGTTTAGAAAATAGTTTGGAGCATGTTGAATGTATTGTTTTAAAGGACGTTACATAGAGCATGCTCTGAATAGTTTTTTTATTTTAATCGTTAACGTTTATTTGCTTGAACTAACATTAATGTTATATTTGTCTAGACAAAAACCTCCAATTACAAAAAATGACTAGTGAAGAGAAAAAAGCTTATCTATTAATCAAATCGGTGATATTCCATTATCACGGACTAGATGAGGATGAACAAGCAATCTTGGAGGAGACTGCCACTAACATTCAAGGTCATGAAGAATTGGAATGGGCAACGCAGTTTATCGGAGAAGATTATGTCAATGCTTTTGATAGAGCAAAAGATTATCTCTCTGATGTAATGATGGATTTTCCTCCAGAAACGAGATTAAAATACATACGTCTTGCATGGGATGCCAACAATAGAAAAGGGTATATCAGTGAGATGGAAGCTACTGCTATGCTTAAATTAGCGAACACTTTGGGTGTCCAAGGTGACTTCTTAGCTTATATTAAGTCTGCGAATTAGAAAAAAAAGATACTTTTTAGTAGATATGAACCTCTTCTTTATAAAGGAGAGGTTTTTTTTGTGCAAATTCGCATAAATATTCGTGAGAATGCAGAAAGTGTTGAAACAGAAGTAATGTTTTTGTACTCAATGACTTCATGTGATGCATTGCAAAAGAAAAAGAGAGGAACATGAATAAGAAAGTTGAATTTCAACATATCGGTAAGATGCCTTATGCTAAAGCATGGGATTACCAAACAGAATTGTTTGATGCTATTGTTCAAACAAAATTGGAAAATAGAAGGAGAACAGACAGGGGAGAAGAACCAATTGAAACAAAAAATTATTTATTGTTTGTGGAACACCCTCATGTTTACACTTTAGGTAAAAGTGGTAAAGAAGAGCACCTTTTGTTGGATCAACAAGGATTGGAAAAGGAGCATGTTGAATTTTTCAAGATTAATAGAGGTGGAGATATTACTTATCATGGTCCGGGACAGATCGTAGGTTACCCTATTTTGGATCTGGATAATTTCTTTACGGATATACATAAGTACCTTCGCTTTTTGGAAGAAGCTATTATTCTCACTTTAGCAGATTTCGGTATAAAAGCAGGGCGAATAGATGGTTTAACAGGTGTTTGGATTGGTGAAGATAATGATCCAAACCCAAGAAAAATATGTGCGATGGGTGTGAAAACAAGCAGATGGGTGACCATGCATGGTTTTGCACTTAATGTTAATGCAGACCTTAAATTCTTTGGTAATATTGTTCCTTGTGGTATTTCTGATAAAGCAGTGACTTCTATGGAACAAGAATTAGGTCATGCAGTCAATATGAAAGAAGTGGAAGAGGTATTGAAAAATCACCTTGCAACACTTTTTGAAATGGAAATTTTTGAGAACCAAAATCACTAACAGACAAATGAAAATTTATCACCCTACAAAGAAAGTAAGTTTAGATGTGCCTTTGGTATCTTCTAAAAGTGAAAGTAACAGAGCGCTGATCATTCAAGCATCTGCAAAAGAGGATATTCAGTTAGATAATATCTCTATGGCTAGGGACACGCAAACTATGATGCGTTTATTGGGTAGCGATGACTTAACTTTGGATGTGTTGGACGCAGGTACAACGATGCGTTTTTTAACAGCTTATGTTACTGCAAATAACCGTCAGACAATTATGACGGGTACTCCAAGAATGCAAGAAAGACCTATTGGAATTCTTGTAGATGCATTACGCTCTATTGGTGGAAATATTGATTATATGAATAACGAAGGTTATCCTCCACATAAAATAAAGAGTTTTGCTCAAGCTACAGATACAGTAAATATTAGAGGTGATGTTAGTAGCCAATATATTTCTGCATTGCTTTTAGTCGCTCCTTCACTTCCTCAAGGGTTAAAAATTGTATTGGAAGGAGATGTAAACTCTAAACCTTACATCATGATGACATTAAGCTTGATGGAGCGTTTTGGAGTGGAGTATAAATGGGAAGACAATGTAATTACTGTTGCTCCTCAAAACTATAAGAGTGGTGCTTATACCATTGAATCAGATTGGTCTGGAGCAAGTTATTGGTATAGTATTGTGGCTCTTTCTGAGGAAGCAGAGGTGAAAATCATGAACTTGAGAGAAGATTCTCTACAAGGAGATAAGGCCATTGTGGAAATTATGGAGCAGTTGGGTGTGAAGAGTACTTTTGAAGCAGATGGTGTTCGCTTAACAAAAACAGCATTAGCAGATAAGTTCTACTATGATTTTACACACTGTCCAGATTTAGCACAAACGATCGTTTCTTTAGTAGCTGCTTTAGGGATGGAAGGAAGAATGATTGGCCTTCAGAGTTTAAGGATCAAAGAGACTGATAGAATTGCTGCACTTCAAAACGAGATCAAAAAATTAGGATTAGAGATTGAAGTAATTGGTGACGAAGAAATCAGAGTTCCTAAAGGAGGAATCAAGATTGAAGGTCAAACAATCGATACATATGATGACCATAGAATGGCAATGGCATTTGCTCCTTTGTCTATTCTTGGAGAATTAGATATTGAAGAGCCAGGCGTGGTTGCAAAATCATACCCTAGTTATTGGGAAGATTTAAAAAGTGCAGGCTTCGTCATGGAAGGCGAATAGTTAGATATAAATCAAGGTGCTCAGATAAAAATAATAAGAATATCAAGGTAAAGTATCATTTACATCAATCTTGATATTAGAGGGTAGTTATTCATTATTTTTGAAAGAGTACAACGCATTCAAAATGCACTAGAAGTGGTTCTATTCAATTTTTGAAATCAGTGATCACAAAAAATAATAAATGGTTAAATAAATTTTGTCTGAGTACGTATGGAATTAGATGTTAGTTTCAAAGCAATAGTGTCTGTATCACTTATCCTTTTTTCTGTAATTGATATTGTGGGATCAATTCCGATCATTATCGACTTAAGGGAAAAAGAAGGGAAAATTGAATCAGGAAAAGCAACCATTGTAGCAGGAGTTATCATGGTGTTGTTCTTGATTGTAGGTACGCAGATTCTAAGCCTTTTTGGGATTGATGTAAGTTCTTTTGCAATTGCAGGTGCCATAATCCTTTTCCTTTTAGGAATTGAAATGATATTAGGGATTGTGCTTTTTAGAAGTGAAGCAGATGAAGGAGGTACAGGATCAATTGTTCCTTTGGCCTTCCCATTGATTGCAGGAGCAGGAACAATGACAACAATTATCTCATTGAAATCCGAGTATTCTACTTTAAGTATACTTTTAGGGATTTTCATCAATTTGATATTTGTATATATTGTATTGAAAAGTTCAGGGTGGATTCAAAAGAAGCTAGGGCAAGGAGGTGCCAATATTTTGAGAAAAGTATTTGGTATTATCTTATTAGCAATTGCGATTAAGCTCTTCAAAACGAATATATAATAGGTAGGGGTAGACCAATGTGTCTACCCTTTCTCTTTTACAATAACTGTATTCAAATTATTATTACGTTTTACTTCATTTCCTCAGCATAGAAGCAAACTGATTAAAGGCATTTTTCAATTAAGGGTGCTGTAGAATTGAAAACTTCATTTTTTTGCATTAACTTCTATTATCCCTAAAAATGAGATCTATAGAACATCTAATAAGTTTAATTGATGAAACAAACTGTTAAAATGATAGCAGTAGTATTCATTGGAATTATTACCCCATTTATACTACAAGCTCAAAGTGTATCTAATTTCACTGTCAATCTAGGAAGTACAGCAAAATATGTTCGAGTAGGAGAAAATTTCACTATTCAAGGTGACAATGCCCAACGATATTTTGTATATCACTTTTCTACAGACTTTATGCCTGCACCTCCACCAATGGTTGAAAATGCAAGTACAGGTAACCCAATGATTGTTGATTCTACTTTTGAGGTAAAAGCAAATGAACCGATAGAAATAGCAACAACGGGTCTGTATTTTATTCAAACAGATACGACAAGTAGAGATGGAGTAGGTTTTACAGCCATGCCTTCTGATTTTCCTAAATACCGGAAAATGAGAAATATTTATCCTCCTATGGTTTATATTTCTACACAAAATGAAATGATGTCTTTCAAAACAGGGAAGCGACCAAGGGAGGCATTTGAAAACTTTTGGATCAATGTAGCAGGGTCACCTGATAATGCAAAACGACTGATCAAATTGTATTTTGAAAGAGTTTCAGAAGCAAATACACAGTTTTCAGAATATAAAGAAGGTTGGAAAACGGATAGAGGTATAGTTTTTATTATTTTTGGAGCACCAGATGAAATCTCTAATATAGATGGCGGAATTCGATGGTCTTATGATAGCAACTTAAATCATGGACAGGTAGAATTTGACTTTATTGAAGATATTAATCAGTTCACTGGAACGCATTATGTTCTGAAGCGTTCTTATGATTATAAACGTGTGTGGTTTGATACTGTCAAAAAATGGCGTAACGGTACCATCCAATAACTTTCTAACGAACAACAAACTTTAAGATGAAAAAAGCATTATTTATAGACCGTGATGGGACAATTATTGTTGAACCTCCTGTAGATTATCAGGTAGATTCATTGGAAAAACTAGCATTTGTTCCTCAAGCAATCTCTCAATTGCAGAACATTGTAGAAGAATTGGATTATGAATTGGTGATGGTGACCAATCAAGATGGACTAGGAACAGATAGCTTTCCAGAAGATACTTTCTGGCCTGCTCAAAATAAAATGTTAGAAACATTAAAAGGAGAAGGCATTGAGTTTGATGATATCTTAATTGATAAAACATTCGAGCATGAAAAGGCTCCAACAAGAAAACCAAGAACAGGCCTGATGACTAAATACATGTCTGGTGAGTATGACTTGGCAAATTCTTTTGTAATTGGAGATCGTTTGACAGATGTTGAATTAGCGACAAATTTAGGAGCTAAGGGTATCTTAATCGGTGATGCACAAAAGTCAGATGCTGTTTTAACGACAAAATCTTGGAAAGAAATTTATAGTTTCTTGAAGAACTATAAGGCAGGTGGAAGAACCGCTAAGGTGGAAAGAATAACAAATGAGACAAAAATTCTCATCCAAGTAAATCTTGATGGTACTGGTAAATCAGAGTTATCAACAGGAATTGGTTTCTTTGACCACATGTTGCACCAAGTCGCAAGACACGGTAAAGTAGATTTGACAGTTAAAGTAGAAGGTGATTTACATATTGATGAGCACCATACTATTGAAGATACAGGTTTAGCAATTGGAGAAGCTTTCAAGCAGGCATTAGGTGATAAGAGAGGAATTGCAAGATATGGATTCTTTATTGCTCCAATGGATGAGGTATTAGCACAAGTAGCATTAGATTTTTCAGGTAGACCATGGTTTGTTTGTGATGCTCCTTTGTCTAGAGAAAGAGTTGGAGATTTCCCTGTTGAAATGTTTTCACACTTCTTTAAGTCATTCTCAGATACTTCTGGATGTAATTTAAACATCAAAACTTCAGGAGATAATGATCACCACATTATTGAAGGTACATTTAAAGCTTTTGCAAAAGCACTAAGAATGGCCATTCAAGTAGAAGAAGGTAATAATGAAATTCCAAGTACAAAGGGCGTACTTTAAAATTTCTTTACGATATTTGAGCGGACATTATCATTACGGTAATGTCCGCTTTTTATTTTTACAAGGAGATGATCAAAAATATATACACATTATTACTACTGTTTTCACTTTTAAGTATCAACGTATTTGCTCAAGAATTGGAACATAAACCAAGAAAGAGTGAAACAGGTTTGGCTACTTATACCATGAAAGATGGTACTTATGTAAAAGTGACGTATGGCAGACCAAAGATGAAATCAGATTTTGATACCAAATTTGGAGTATCGGTGCCATGGAGAAAACTTTGGCGTTTTGGAGATGATGATGCTACCGAAATCACGGTGACCGAAGATGTAACATTGGCAGGGCAACCACTTGAGGCCGGAACATATTCTTTATATGCTATTCCGGATACAGCGGAGTGGACATTAATTGTCAACAAAGCAGTAGGGCAATGGGGAACTTTTAAATATGACCAATCCAAAGATGTTTTTAGAGTGAAATTACCCTCACTGAATTCATTTAAAATTTTCAGAAAGTTCTCTATCTTCCTTCAAGAAGATGAAGAAGGTTGTAATTTGGTAGCTATCTGGCAGAGAGTTTCTATTGTAGCTCCAATCAGAAAAGAGGAAGAAAGTGAATGATTTTCTTTTATTTAATAAAGAAAAGCTAGAACTTTATTATAAATGTTGGTCATCCAACAGCAAACTACTTCACAAAACTTTCAGGTTATCTTAAATTGTAGTCTCACTATAACATTAAAATGCCTATTTATTAAATGATTTACTAGCATGTTTGTACCCTTTTTAAAACGACTTGCCGTTCTAACGATTATCGCTCACATTTCATTTTTTGCATATATAGCATTAGGTTCACTTTATGTAAAGTGGGCAAACCCCTCTATGTCTATGTTCATGTGTGTGAGGTCTCATTTTGATATCACAAATATTATCACTCCTAAGTTTATTCCAAAAGAAAGTATTCCAACAGATTTACAAACAGCAATCGTAGGTTTGGATGATCCTTCTTTTAAAATACATAAAGGCTTTTCAATGGAGTCATCTCCTAACACTGCTACTATCTCTCAAAAAGTAGCGAGAACAATGTTCTTATTTCCACATCAAAATAACCTTGGGTCTTACTTAGAGACCTTGGCAGCTGTTGAAATGGAATTGATATTAGATAAAAACAGAATATTGGAATTGTACCTCAATTATTCCGAGTGGGGTGACAATATTTACGGTGTTGGTGAAGCCGCAGATTATTATTATAAAAAAGATATTCAAAATCTTTCAAGAAGACAGAAATTGAAATTAGCTTCTGTACTAGCAAAGCCTCTTGAGGTGGACCCAAGTACTTATGATAAAAATAAAATTGTCGAAGCACGTTTTAACCTATTGAATAAGTTAATGGATTAGGTGTTAACTTAAGTTCAATGAAAAATACAATCAGTTGTGTAATGATGAGGACAACTGTACTAAACATAAAAATGACGGAGACGTGGTGATTAAAACTACGTCTCCGTTGTGCATTTAATTGATCAATAAATTCCCGTTTTTTATGGAATAGATGATTATATTTAAAAATTATGGATTATAAAGAAGAGTTGATGAAGGTTGTCAAGAACCTTCCCCTTCAGCCAGGAGTTTATAAGTACCTCAATGAGGAAGGGAAAATCATCTACATAGGAAAAGCAAAAAAACTGAAAAACAGAGTTTCTTCTTATTTTCTGAAACAAGCCGGTATGAATCGTAAAACCAAAAGGTTAGTTTCTGAAATTAGGGGGATAGAATATACAGTAGTAGACTCTGAATATGACGCACTTTTATTAGAGAATAATCTTATCAAAAAGAATCAGCCCAAGTATAATATTCTTTTGAAAGATGATAAAACCTATCCATATATCTGTGTTACAAAAGAAAGGTTTCCTAGAGTTTTTTCCACAAGAAATACATCAGATAAAAGGCATCGTTATTTTGGGCCTTACCCCAATGGGAGAGCAATGTCTGCTTTGTTAGATCTTTTCAAGCAACTTTATAAGATAAGAAACTGTACTTATAATCTTTCGGAGGAAAATGTAGCAGCGGCTAAATACTCAGTTTGTTTGGAATACCATATCAACAATTGTCTAGGACCTTGTGAGGGAAAACAAACCGAGGAGAGTTATAATGAAGATATTAAGCAAATTCTTAATATTTTGAAGGGCAATCTGAGTGTTGCTAGAGAGTATTTTACTCAGAAAATGGAAGAAGCAGTTGCCGCTTTAGCTTTTGAAGAAGCAAATACTTGGAAGCAAAAACTAGAATTGATCACAAATTACCAATCGAAGTCACTTGTTGTTTCCCCTACTTTAAAAGAAATAGAAGTATATGCGATTATTTCTGATGAGCGTTTTGCTTACGTCAATTTCATTAAAATCATGAATGGGGGGATCATCTATGCAGAATCTAATCAAATTACAAAAAGGATGGATGAGGATGATGAAGAAATTCTTCTCCAGGCAATAATGGATTTCAGAGAGAGGTATAAAACATCAACTCGCAAAATATATACGAATATTGAAATCACTTCTTTTGATGAGGAAGATGACCGAATGGAATTTTCAGTTCCGAAAATTGGAGATGGAAAAAAACTTATTCAACTGTCTTTCAAAAACGCAATGTATTTCAAGCGTGAAAGAGAAACTTCAAGAGGAGAGATCAGTGATAAGAAAAGTAATTACCAGACATTACTACAGTTAAAAAGCGAATTGCAACTCAAAGAGGTGCCTGTACATATCGAATGTTTTGATAACTCAAATATTCAAGGCACTAATCCTGTTTCTGCTTGTGTAGTATTCAAAGATGGTAAACCATCCAAAAAAGATTATAGACACTTTCATGTAAAAACAGTAGAGGGGCCAGATGATTTTGCATCTATGGAAGAAGCGGTATATCGCCGTTATAAAAGGTTGTTAGAAGAGAGGCAAAAGCTTCCTCAATTGGTTATTATTGATGGAGGAAAAGGACAATTAAGCTCGGCTTGTGAAGCACTCAAAAGTTTAGGACTTTATGGAAAACTACCAATTATTGGTATCGCAAAGAAGCTTGAGGAGATATTTTTCCCTGAGGACCCAATTCCATTACATTTAAGTAAAAAATCAAGATCGCTTCAATTAGTGCAGCGATTAAGAGATGAAGCACACCGTTTTGGTATTACATTTCATAGGAATTTGAGAAGTAAAGGAAGTATTCATTCTAAATTAGAAGATATACCTGGAGTAGGCCCCAATACCATTCAGAAGCTCTTGAAACATTATAAGACAATTACGAATATTAAAGCGGCTCCTGTGGAGGAATTGGCAGATTTAATTGGGAATAGTAAAGCACAAAAAGTAAAGGATGGATTGTCCTAAAATATTTACGGCTATTACTTCATTTAAGTAATAGCCGTAATTATTAAAGTTATTTTTTCTCTTCTTTGGACGGAAGCTTATCCGTTAAATGGATATCTTTTACACTAAGAATGATATCCCCCGATTCATCAACATGAAAGTTTCTAACGAACCTTCTACCTTCCACAAAATCTGTCGCAAAATAAGAGTGGTAGGTATAAGTATCTTGCCCAAAAGTTTCATCAAAGCCTTTTAATACAATAAGGATTTCTCCATTTTGATGGATCAAATCATCTAATGTTAAATTATAGAGAGGACTTTTTTCATCAATCATATGTACAATGGTCCATGAAAGAGGCATAAACATAATGTTAGACCTTTCTAAGGAAATATCATAAAACTGTCTTCTAAATACTTCATTACCGTTTGTATCCGTTTGTTTTTTTTGAATGGAAACATAAACAGATGCCTCAAGGTTAAGTAAAGTGTTTGCTCTACTGTTGGTCACTCTAAATTGTAAACAATCTTTGTCAGTATCCTTGAATTTTGTCAATAAAGCATTCTTTGAGAAGACAATTTTGGAAATAGGTCTTGAAAAACGACCGTAAAGAATACCGGTAGAAAAAGCAGATAAAAGTAATCCGTTAAAAGCTTCTAAACTTGCAATTAAACTAATGGCATGACTTTGAGGAGACATTGCTCCATACCCCACTGTTGTGAAAGTTTGTACACTGAAGAAAAAAGCTTGTACAAATTCATCCCATATACTATTGGTTTGGAAAACACCCGTGATGTGCTCTACTCCACAAGCCATATATAAGAATGCATAGATCACATTTGTAGCAACAATTACACTCCCAATCACTGTGATAAAAGGAAGCCAATTAATCGTAATCAACCAATGGTAAGCATCGCGTACAAAGTTGGCAGTGCCGATTCTTTTTACATTAAAACTACCATCAGGATTAATAATACGCTTAGTTTCATGTTCATATTGAACACCAACGCCAGGGTCTTGAATTTTTGAAGTTTTATCAGACATACTATTTATTTCACCTAGGCTACCTCATGACCTTCAGCAGCCTCTAATATTCTAAACCAATCTTCTCTCTCTAATTTTACATTCATTGCTTTTGCAGCATCTACAATACGGTTAGCTTTTGTTGTACCAAGAACTGGAACAATCGCTGTAGGATGTGTAAGGTGCCATGCGAAAATGGTTTGGTCGATACCAAGATTATATTTCTCCCCAACTTCTTGTACAACTTTCTTCAGGTGTAGAATTTCAGGTGAAGATTCTGTAAATATTCTACCATTTCCTAAAGGTGACCATGCCATAGGTTGAATATTATTTTTCAAGCAATTATCCAATGATCCATCATAAAGTGCCTTTGTTTGAAGTGGCGAGATTTCAATTTGATTAATGCTCAAAGGAAATTCCTTTTGTAGCATATCTACTTGATGAGGCAAAAAGTTACTTACCCCAAAAGCTTTCACCTTACCCTCTTTTTGTAAAGAAGTAAAAGCTTCAGCCACTTCAGCAGGATTTAATAAAGGATCAGGTCTATGGATCAATAAATAATCAATCACTTCAACTCCTAATACTTTAAGAGAGTTTTCTGCAGACTGAATAATGTGGCTCGCACTTGTGTCATAAGACTTGATTTGATGGTGTGGTCTGTTAGGTGTAATCAATTTTATACCACACTTAGTTACGATCTTAAGTTTCTGTTGCAAATCAGGCTTTAAAGCAAGTGCTTTACCAAATTGTTCTTCAATCGTATAACCTCCATATATATCAGCATGATCAAAGGTATCTATACCGTTGTCAATACTTGTTTCAATTAACTTTAGAATTTCTTGAGAACTAAGTGCACCCCAGTTCCAAACACCGGTTACAATTTTTGAGATCATTTGTTTTTTTTTATTTTAGTATATAAAATTAATAATATCGGAAATAACTAACCGTTTCTCGTAGAAAAAGCTTCTACTTATGAGTAACTAATATAATTACGCTATGTATAAAGAGACTTTCCTTAATTTAATAGAGAAAGACAAAAATATTCCTTTTTTTATAATTGAAAAAGAGAATTATTCTTTCTTAGAAAGTCACAAAACCCAAATGATTTTAGGTATTGAATATCCGGAAGGAGATGAGATAATTAATTTTTTTGAGTTTTGTCCAAGGGAGTGGCATGGCATTTTTAGAGGTACTTTTCTAGAATTAGAACAACTGAACTATGGTGCATCATTAGAGCAGAAGCTATATTATGAAAACGGCACCTATCAGAAAATAGAAATCATCAATGATAAGAAAGCCTTTATCATTAAAAAAAAAGAAGAAGATTTAAACCATAATGTTTCATTTTTAAAGTTAACCAATCATCTTTTATTAAAGCATTCAGATGATGCTATTTTCATCATTGACAAAAACTTTAAGGTATTATTTTACAATAATGCATCAAAAGCTTTAGGGAGAAGATTATTAGGTAAGGTAGAGGATATAGGCTCCAAAATGCATTATTTCTTAGAAAAGTATGAACGATTAAAAATCGGAGTTCATAAAGCATTTAATGGAGAGGAATTTCAATCTGAGTTATCTTATTATTTACATTCTGGCGAACAAGTTTTTCTCAAAACACATTACCAACCTATTTATTTACAAGGACAAGAAGTTGAAGCTTGTCTGATTAGAAGTAAAGATGTCACCACTCGTTCTACAGTAGAAGAGATGTTTAGTTCTATGCTGGAACAGAGCAATATTGGCTATTCGATCATAGATACTGATTTTAAAATTGTAAAAATCAACAAGTACCTGAGAGATTTATTACAGTACTCGGAGCTTGAAATTATAGGGGAAAAATTTACAGAGTTCATCCATCCTTCTTTAAGAGCTCATTTTCTGGAAGAATTTCAGCTTATTCTATCTTCTAGTGAAGTAGAATCTCCTCACAAGCTTTTCATTGATTTAAGATCAAAATATGGTACAGCTTTACTTTTTGAGGTACAAACTAGAAAGGTAAAGATATCAGAAAGAAGATTTGCTGTTTTTGCTACTCTTAAAAATGTTACTCAAAAAGAGCAGAACAATCAGATGCTAAAGGAGATGCAACGATTGATCAAAGCTTGTGGTTGGGTATATGACCGTTTTTCTAAAACAATGAATGTAACAGAGGAAGTGGCTCAGGTAATAGGTATTTCACAAGAATTTATCTACAAAAATCCGACGGCTTTGCTGAGTATGTGTGATGAAAGATCTTATCTGAAAGCGAAAAAAGAACTGCTAAAATCCTATAAGACACAATCCGATTTTGACCTAGAGTTATTAATCAGAGGAAAATATAGAGGTGAACAATGGGTACGGCTGACAGGAAGGCCAATCATTAGACACAATAGGGTAGTAGGTCTTTATGGAGGGATTCAAGATATTACTCAGCAAAAGAAACAATTAGGACTCTTAGAAAGAAATGAAACCTACATTGATGAAATACAAAGGGTAACACATGTGGGAAATTGGGTATATGAACCTCGTGAAGAGCGTTATTATTGGTCTGACCATTTATATACACTTTTGAACTTAGATAAATCAAAAGGTATACCTTCTACTAAAACACAACTAAATTATATTGATAAGCATTACCGTATAGTTTTTAGGGAAGCGGTTAAACGTCTTTCAATATTACATAAACCTATTGACCTTGATATAAAATGTAGTGGACAACTATTAAATGCGACACAATTAGAATTCTTGAATATTCAAGGAAGAGCGATTTATGATCAATTAGGAAATCTTTTACGTTTTGTGGGAGCTGTCACGGATATTACAGAAAGGAAAAGAAAAGAAGAATTAAGCAAGAGTAAAAAGATCTGGCTTAAATCAATGATTAACGCTGCTAAAGATAGTTTTATTGCTGAGTTTTCGGGCAGGGTAGTCAATTATAATAAAGGGCTACAACGTTTACTAGGGTTTAGTAATTACTTTGATTTAAGGGGGAAAGTATTTTTAGACTTCTTTCATGAAAGAGATCATAATAGAATATTGGAGTATAGGAACAACTGTCGCATTGGAGATGTATCTAATCCTTCAAAAATAGAAGTTCAAATGAGAAGGAGAGATTCTTCTTACGTAGATGTAGAGTTAAGTGCAAACCTAGCAAAGATCCAAGGTAAACTATATACAATTTTTAATGCTCATGATATCACTAAAAGAAAAGAATATGAGCAGGGGCTGATTGCAAAAAATAAAGAACTAAAGGAAACCAATAAGGAACTAGATCGATTTTTATACAGTACTACTCATGACTTGAAAGGTCCAGTGACTTCTTTAAAAGGATTATTAAACCTTGCTTATAAAGAGAAGCCAGAAGAAGTGATGAGAATATACCTTCCAATGATGAATAAAAATGTGGATAGAGTATTGGATTTGATTAAGGACTTTGGTGAATTTTTACGAAACAATAGACAAAACTTAGAACCTAAATCCATCGACCTTTTTGAGGAATTGAAGTTAATCATTGATAGTCATCAATTTCATTTAAGTAATGACTTTGTTATCAACTTAGATATCTCCACGAGCAAACGATTTGTTTCAGATAGAATACGATTAAGAAGTATTCTAACCAACCTCTTTACCAATAGTGTGAAGTATAGTGATGCTGATAAAGGGTATAAGTTCTTAAACATTGTAATCAAAGACCATTTGAATGGTATCGAAATTCAATTTGAGGATAATGGAGAAGGAATTTCGCAAAGTGATCAATCAAAAGTCTTCGATATGTTTTATAGAGCATCTGAATATAAAGAAGGAACAGGGTTAGGACTCTTTATTGTCAAAGAAGCTGTAGAAATATTGGGTGGTGAAATAGAGCTAAATTCAGAAAAAGGACTAGGGTGTAATATAAAAGTATACTTGCCTGCATTAAATAGATAACTTTAAGGGTCTGTTTATTAGTGGGGTGTGTTTTTATTTACTTTCCTTTAAAATATTTTTATTGGTTATCCCTTGCATTTTCAAAACAAGCTCTTACCTTTGCACTCGCTTTTGAACGGAAAGCCAACAAAAACATGATGTAAAAGAAGAATTTTTTGATGACGCAATTCTTTGTGTCAGAGTAAAATTGAGCAATGGAAATTAAGTTTCTAAATAAAACAAAATAAGCATTGCAAATTAAAAAACTCTTTTTACCTTTGCACTCGCCTTTAACGAAAGGCTTTAAAAGCTTCTCTTTTGAAGTTGAAAATACAGAGTGTTTCAGGTTTAAAAATCAATAAAAAAAACTTCAAAAATTTTTGAAAAAAGATTTGGAAGTTAAAATAAAAAGTTCTTACCTTTGCACTCGCTTCTGAAAAGAAGTAGCGTTAAACAACGGTTTAATGTAGCGATAAACTTAAATGTTTGTCGAAAATAAAAATCTGGAAAACAGATCATTGAGCAACAGCTCAAACGTTCTTTAATGTATTGAAAAGTAATTATAAGATCAGCGAAAGCGG
>NZ_JTAM01000073.1 GCF_000812565.1 Flammeovirga sp. OC4
GCAGGTGATAGTGCAACCTCATCAAGACTAAAGTCTTGAGGGTTGGTAACGAAGACAACACTTTAGTGTTGGTGGAGTCCGTATCACCTGCCCATGATTTTAATCATGGTGCCCGTTATGATATACACCCCTTAATTGTGTACACACCGTAGGTCCTAGCATGTACGGTATGCAAGTGCTAGCGTGTACACATCGTAGGTCCTAGCATATACGGTATGTAGGTGCTAGCGTGTACACATCGTAGATCCTAGCATGTACGGTATGTAAGTGCTAGCGTGTACACATCGTAGATCCTAGCATGTACGGTATGCAAGTGCTAGCGTGTACACATCGTAGGTCCTAGCATATACGGTATGTAAGTGCTAGCATATACACGTTGTATCTTCATTGGGACATCAAAAAGCCCCTTTGATATCCCAAAAGATATAAAGGGGCGATGCTAAAAACCTGCTTATCTAAAACGTTCTAATTGACGATTAGCACAGCTTCTAATTTTTCAGAGCGGGGTGCTTTAAGTAAAGCATTTCTATTAAGTTGAGTAACTAACTCCAACTCATAATTACCTTTAGCCAACGCAGGTACCATAAAGATGACCGCTTTATTTTCATTGTTGATCAGTTGCGTTACTTTCGTACGGCTTTGATCATCAAGATTGATAAAGAATAATCCTACTTCATCCTTGAACTCCTCTGAACCATCAATTTTAATACGATCACCATAAATGGTTATTGCATTACTCGGAGTGATTTGGGCATTGATTTCACCCGTAAAACTATCCACTACTTTTAGTAATACAGGGCCAGTTTGTGCCTGACCAAGTACCGTCACTTTAGTTTCATCAATCAATTCTCTAGTATTAGAAGTTAGATTAATACTCGCATTTAACTGATGTTTTTTAGGGTCGAAAACCTCTTCATAAAATACACCGCTGACACTCAGTCTTGCATTGACAAAACCTGTATTAACATTGTATCCTTGTGCCAAACCTTCACTTTTGATACGGTCAGCACGATTAAGCAATTCAATTATGGTTTCAGCTTGGTATTCAGAACCCTCTTTTTTGATACGACTAGCAATTGCTTCATTGTCAATAGTTCCTTTGCTTCTTACTCTACCAAAATAGTCATTAGGATCTGGGGTAACGGCGAGGTCATACAGTTGTATGTCCACTTTGTTGGTTTCTTTTGCCATAGCAAATGTTTGATTTAAGTGTTAGAAATTAAAATAGGATTTGAATCGTTGATGATGAGAAATATTGTTATTTACACCTATTTAGTACCAAGACAAAATTAATTAATACTAATTCTATTTATTGTTTTGCGATTACTTCCTTCAAAAAACTTTCAATAGCACCACTATTGATGCGTTTTTTAGCGTTGTTCTCACAAAAAATAAATGAGAATTAACTATGATTTATTTTTGACTTAGTACTTAAGCAGATTTTTAGATGAAGTTAGTTTCGTTTTTAAGGTATAACAATGCAGAATCGTCTCAGTAACATAGTTCATTCAAATCAGCTCTAATATTAGTAGCAAGATTGCTTATTTACAAGTGTTTACATTTTTATTTTGAAATCTTCTTCAAGAAAAAAATGGCTTTCTACAATTTTTTTGGCAATTATTCCACCTTATAACATAAAACAAAAGAATAACTATTTTTTTGTATTCCATAAAACATAAAAACACTTATATTAGTGGCGAGTTATGGTGTTGAGCTAAAAACCTTTTGACTAATGAACAAAAAGCAATTATTTGAAATGGTACTTCATGAATATATTAATTCAATTATAAAATCTCAACTGATGCTAAGAATAGATCGAGTGGGTCTTGTAATTTTTTAAAATTAAGAAATCACGTTAGGCTATAATAATTTATTAATACTAATAGTAGTGAAAAACATCTATATTGCACCACCAATTATATTTACCCTTTCACAAAGAAAGTAAACCATGAAATTAGAATTAAGCACACTCGAATCCTGGTTATGGGATTCTGCCGATATATTACGTGGATCAGTCGATTCAGGAGATTTTAAAAACTATATTTTTGGATTGATGTTCCTCAAACGTGTTTCTGATGTCTATGATGAGGAAGTGGAGCGTTTGGTAGAGGAAGAGGATTACGATCATGAGGAGGCACATGAAGATGTACATTTCAAAGTGCCTGCTTCTGCACATTGGAAGGAGCTGATCAAGAAGACGCAGGATATTGGTGAGGCGTTGGACAAGGCTTTTGCGGGTATTGAAGAGGAAAATACAGAATTAAATATTGATGGAGTTTTGACTGCTGTTCACTTTGGGAACAAGGCGGTGCTGACCGATGAGGTGTTACAACGCTTACTCAAACATTTTAATAAATATTCTTTACGTAATGCAGATTTATATTCTCCAGATATCTTAGGGGATGCTTACGAGTATTTGATTCGTATGTTTGCCGATGATGCAGGGAAGAAAGGAGGAGAGTTCTATACGCCTAATGGTGTGGTAAAACTGATTGTGAACTTAATTAAACCTGAAGTGGGCAACAGCATTTATGACCCTACCTGTGGTAGTGGTGGGATGTTGATTGAATCGGCTCGTTATATCAGTAAACAAGAAGGAGGAAAGACGGCTTCGGGTATTGTGAACTGTACGCTCAACGGACAGGAGAAAAACTTGAGTACTTGGGCGATCTGTAAGCTAAACATGATCTTGCACAATTACACAGATAGTCGTATTGAGAAAGGGGATACGCTGGGAACGCCGAAGCATATTGATGCCAACGACGATTTCCTTTTACAAGATAGAGTGATTGCCAATCCTCCATTTTCATTAAACAAATGGTGGGATAGGGCTGAAACCAACTTGGAGAAGAAGGTAGATAAAAACGGGAAGGAAAAAGAACTTGCTCCTAACTATACCAAAGTCGTTTCTGATCCTTATGGACGTTTTCATTTGGGGGTTCCCCCTCGTGGTTATGCTGATTTGGCTTTCTTACAACACATGTTGGCCATGTTGAAAACCGATGGACGTATGGGGGTGGTCTTGCCTCATGGTGTATTGTTTAGAGGAAGTGCCGAAGGTAAAATTCGTGAGGGATTATTAAAGTCTGATCTGTTGGAAGGTGTGGTAGGTTTACCGTCTTCTCTTTTCTACAATACAGGTATTCCTGCGAGTATCTTGGTATTAAGCAAGAAAAAGAAAGCCCACTTACAAAACAAAGTGATCATTATTGATGGATCAGAGGAGTTTAAGGAAGGAAAAAACCAAAACAGTTTAGAACTTGAACATATCCAAACCCTTACGCAATGGTACGATACGCTTTTCAATAATGAAACAGCAGAAGAGGAAAACAAATATGCTCGTTTGGTGGAGATGGAAGAAATCGCTGAAAACGATTATAACCTCAATATCGCCCGCTATATCGATACTTCTGAACCAGAACCTGAAGTAGATGTACCTCAAGTGTTACAAGACTTAGAAGGTATTGAAAATGAAGAAAAGGACATCGATGCAAAGTTGAATGAGTTTTTAAAGGAAATTGGGTTTTAGGGTATGAGTTTTGGTTTTAAAGTTCCCGATAGTTGGTCTATATGTCAATTAGTTGATGTAAAAGACCCAAATGATAGATATTCTTTTACAGGAGGACCTTTTGGTTCTGATCTAAAAAGTGAGCATTATAAAGAAAATGGAGTTAGAATTATTCAGCTTCAAAATATTGGTAGTGGTTCATTTATAGATAAATCAAAAATTTATACCTCTGAAGAAAAAGCTGATGAGTTAGTTTCTTGTAACATTTACCCTGGGGAAATAATTCTTGCTAAGATGCACCCAGCAGGGCGTTCATGTTTGATACCAAATGAAGATAAAAGATATTTATTAAGTTCTGATGGAATCAGGTTAAAAGTTGATAAAGAAAAATTTGATAATGAATATATTTTTCAATTTTTAAATACATCTTATTTTTTAAATCAGGTAGCATCTAAATGTACGGGTACTACAAGAGCCAGAATAGGATTAAATGATTTAAAAGAAATAAAACTTGCAATCCCCCCCCTCCCCGAACAAAAAAAGATCGCCTCCATCTTATCCACCGTCGATCAGAAGTTGGAACAGATAGACAAGCAGATCACCAAAACGCAGGAGTTAAAAAAGGGACTTTCCCAACGCTTATTGACTCGCGGAATCGGTCATACAAAATTTAAGCAGAGTAAGATTGGAGAAGTGCCGGAGAGTTGGGAGGTGGTGAAGATAAATGATGTTTCTAATGTAGTAAGAGGTGCATCACCGAGACCTGCTGGTGACCCTCGTTTTTTTGATGGTGATTATTTACCATGGATAACAGTTGCTGCACTAACTAATCATAATGGCAGTTCATTAATGAAAGATCATGTAGTTTCTTTCTTAACAGAAGAAGGCTCAAAGAGGACAAGAATTTTAGAACCAAATACAGTTCTACTTTCTAATAGTGGAGCAACTTTAGGTGTGCCTAAAATCTTAACTTTTAAAGCAGGAGCAAATGATGGAATAGCAGCTTTTTTAGAGTTAAATAATATTGAAAAAATGTTTTTATATTATTTATTAGAATCAAAAACATCTTTTTTTAGAAATGATATTGCACCTGGTAGTGGTCAACCAAATTTAAATACAACATTAATAGGTAATGTTGATGTTGTTTTACCTCCAATCGAAGAACAAAAACAAATCGCCTCCATTCTTTCCACTGTCGACCATAAGCTATCTATTTTGGAGCGTAAAAAATCCAAAGTAGCCGAGTTAAAGAAAGGCTTGATGCAGGGGTTGTTGAGTGGGAAGGTGAGGGTTTCTTGAATGAAGAATTAAGAGTTAAGAATGAAAAATGGTGTGTTTCGAGTTTTTTTGCGGGATGCACTGTTTCATTTTAAAATAACAAAAATATGAGTGAATATATTTGTCAAAGATGTGAAGGATCAGGAGAACCACAAGATGTAAAATATGATACGGACGGTTTTTGTAACTATTGTGAAGGTACGGGTAGAATTTCTGAAGAACGTAGAGAGGAATTAAAAGAATTAAAACAGGAAGCCAGAAAACGGAGATATGAAAGAAGTAGAAGAGGTGATGATGATTGGGAGTAATCATAAACTTTCTTTTCAAAATAATTGTTACATAATTAGGAAAATAAATTCATTGTGATAAAATTTGTAACAAACGAAAAGGAATATGGACACGGAAACTAAAATACTTATTGGTCAAAATATTAAGGATTTAAGAACTGTAATGGGTTTAAGTCAAGACCAAGTAGCCAAGTATTTGGATGTTACAAGAGAGCAAGTTTCTAATTATGAGAGAGCAGAACGTAACATATCAATAAAGGAATTAAATAAACTAGCAGATTTATTTGGCGTTGAGTTATCAGATCTATTAGAAGAAGATAAAGCAACGCATAAGATAAACCTTGCTTTTGCATTTAGAAAGGATGGAGAGGCATCAGATCTTGACACAGTATCATCATTCAAAAAAGTAGTGATGAATTATTTAAAGATGGAAGCGATACAATAATGCAGTTACAAATTATTGAAAAAAAAGCCGCAGAGTTTAGAGAAAAATGGGGCTTAGGAACTACCGAACCAATTGTGCTTAAAAGCCTTTTACAAAAACTAAATGTTATCACACTCTTTAAACCACTTTCTCCTAATTTTTCTGGTATGGCAATAAAAGCAGAAGAGAACAGATTTATGCTCATCAATGCCAATCATTCATTTGGTAGACAACGTTTTTCAATTTGCCATGAGCTGTACCATTTATTTGTTCAAGAAAACTTTACACCTCATCAATCTTCGGCAGGTAATGAGAAAAGTGAAGATAAGGAAGAACGAAATGCTGATCTGTTTGCTTCTAATTTACTTTTACCAAAAGATGGACTCATCAAACATATTCCAGATGAGGAATTACTCAAAAAAGACAAAATAACATTGGGTACAATAATTAGCTTAGAACAATATTTTGGGTGTTCAAGAGCAGCATTATTGGGGAGGTTGAAAGAATTAAAATTGGTATCTAAAGATCATGTATCTAAATTTTATTATAATGTGAAAAAATCAGCTTTAGAATATGGATATAGCATTAAGATATATGAACCTCATTTAGAAGAAACAGTCATCGGTGATTATGGTCAGAAAGCCAAAAAATTATTCGATGCTGAAAAAATATCAGAAGGTCATTACCATAGTTTGATGTCTGCTATCGGAATAGATTTATTAAATTTAGATGATCTATCAGATGAAGATTGAGAAAGGGAAAAAGATCATTCTTGACGCGGATGTAATTATACATTTTATCAAAGGCAAACAAATAGGCTTACTTCATAAGATTTTTCCAAAAAACAAACTATGTATACTTAATGATGTTTATGATGAAGTTTTTCAAGGAGAAATACGAAATCAAGTGGATAATTTATTAAAATTCAAAATGGTGGATTCCTTAGATTTTTCAATGGATTTTAGAATTTTAAAGGAATACGCAAAGCTAAAAAAGCAATATGGAGCTGGAGAAAGTGCTTGTATGGCTTATTGTAGATTTCATAAGGATGTTTTAGGAAGTAGTAACTTAAAAGATATCAAAGATTATTGTGAGGAACATGATATCCAATATTTAACGACAATGAATTTTTTGAATGAAGCTTTTGATATAGCGTTATTATCGGAAGCTGATTGTGATGAATTTATCTATGAAGTAAAAAGTCGAGGAAGTAAATTGCCATTTGATACTATCCAAGAATATAGAGATAGTATTACCTAGAATAAAAAAATACTATATTTACAACATAATACACCTCCCATGCTTACTCCAACAAGTAGCACACTTGGGAGGTCTTTTGTTTTAAAAAGCAACACTAACATGCCAAACCCCGAATACATACAATCAGAACAACCTGCCATCGAACTACTAAGCAAGCTCGGTTATACCATTTTAGAAGGAAAACATTTTCATGGTTTATAATTATCTTTAAGCAAAAAAACTATAATGAATAAAAGAGTACCAAAATATAGCCTTGAGGGGTTTAATATCAAGAATTACCAAGGCATAAAAGAGATTGATATACAAAACTTACCGCAAGCTTCACCATGGATTTTTTTGACAGGTGAAAATGGTTTTGGTAAGACTTCAGTATTGAAAGCATTATCTGCGTTTATTGGAAAAAAGAAGGAAATGTATCTTCCTCAAGCCACAAAAATAGCGGTAGATATAAAAGAATATAAAGGAAAAAATAGATCATCATTGCCAAAAGAGTGTGTAGCCTACGGACCAAACCGTTTATCCATTTCAGATGCAAGAAGTTCAAATGACCCAAAATTAGAAACAAATCTAAGTTCACTTTTTGAAAATACACCTCTATTAAATATAGAAAGTTATTTACCGAATTGGTACAAAGATCAATTGTTGGCTTTAAATGGAATTAAAAGTAGTGATCATTTATTTGAACAAACAAGGAACTTATTTTTGAAGGTAATGCCTAACCTTGTTGATATGAAAATTGTCTCCAATAACATCAAAGATGAGGTTGTTTATATTGAGGAAAATGAACCGAAAATTAATAAAGAATTACATCAGCTAGCTTCTGGAAATAAAAGTTTAGTCGCTTTTATCGGAGATTTATTAATCCGTTTACTGCAACAAAATTCTACAAAGGACATAAGACAATTAGGAGGTATTGTGTTCATAGATGAAATGGATTTGCATTTACATCCTATTTGGCAGAAAAAATTGCCCACTTTATTAAGTGAAATCTTCCCAAGAATACAATTTGTCGCTTCAACGCATAGCCCTATTCCTTTACTTGGTGCTCCAGAAGGTTCTGTTTTCTTAAAAGTAAATCGATCAGAAGAAGAAGGAATTACGGTTGAAAGATTAGAGACGTTGGAAACGGAAATTAAGAATCTACTGCCGAATACTATTTTAAGTTCTCCCATCTTTGGTTTTAATGAAATCTTCTCAGTGCAACACCATAAAGGTGAGAAAGTACAAACGGAAGACACCTATGAGGATGTATTGAAAAGGAAAAAGGTGAAAGAGAAAATCAGCAAACTAAACCCTGAACAAGAAGCCGAATTGAAAGAATTCCTTAAAAAACGAAGAGATGAGAAGTAATAACAACAGGTCAAACTATTCAACACCAAAGAAACTAACAGAGAATAAAGACAATTGGGAAAAAATAGCGAAAGGGGAGCTTCCCAAAAGTGAAATCAACGAAAATGTTTACAAAGGAAAATACACTAGGCAAGGTAAGACCTATTACTCTGTACGTGATCCACTTTCCAAGATGTACTACAACAAATGTTGCTATTGTGAAACTATTGAACATGCTCCAGAAGTAGAACATTACAGACCTAAAAAAGAAGTAACTGAAGAAAAAACACACAATGGTTATTTCTGGTTATGTTATGAGTGGACAAACTTATTACCTTCATGTCGATACTGTAATACTTCAGGAGGTAAAGGGATGAAATTTCCCTTGGCAGAAGGTGGCGTGAGAGTTTTTGATGCACCAATAGAAGAAGGTGTTTTTAATACAGACCGATGTAAGGTAGATACAGAGGAATTACTAGCAGAAAAACCATTATTACTTCATCCCGAAGTAGAAAAAGTAGAAGATTACTTCACATTTGAGAACAATGGAGCCATAAAAGGGATTGATGGGGAAGGAAGAGGAGAAGCCACGATATCTATTTGTAATATGAATAGGGACAACCTACTTGAAAGAAGACAGAACGTTATTGATAAGTGGTTGGAAGATATTGAAGACATTTTGTTGGATTACTCTGAAGGAGAAGCTACGTTGGCAGAGGTAAAACGCCGAGTGAACAGAAAACTCCAAAGGTTAAAGGGTTCTTGTGATGTCAAAGAGGAGTTTTCTTTATTACAGATGGTTTGTTTGTCAGATTTTGAACGTTTGATCTTAAATCAATTGGAGAATGAGACATTTAAAGTATTTCTAAAAGGAATATATGACGATTTTTTAGTGACTGAGAATTAGATTCAAATACTATTTATAAAGTAATATGGCAAACACAATTTTATACAAGTATCGCAGTTTAGACAACTTCAAGTTTTTAGTAGATATTTTTTTGAATAAGAGGCTTTATGCTGGGGATTATAAATCAATGAATGACCCAATGGAAGGGGTGTACCGCTTTAATAAGCATAAAGTATCTGCTGAATTTAGAGCAACAATTCTTGGGGATAAAAGGGATCTGAGATTCTGTTCGCTTTCTGCTGATGCAGATAATAAATTACTTTGGGCACATTATGCCAATGGTCACAACGGGATTTCTATTGGGGTAATACCTCAAGGTGTAGAAGACTCAGATATTAGAGAAATGTATTACACTCCTGATCCTTTAAAAATTACAGAAGAAAGTGAGCATGTAGATGCCAAGAAAATACTAAGTTATAAAAATGAAATTTGGCAGTACGAAAATGAGGTCAGAGTATTTACTATGCAATACTTTGTTGAAGTGAAAATTAAAGAAGTAGTATTTGGTAAAAGAGTAAGTAATAATGATAAACAGATGCTCAAAAAACTTATCAGTACTATTGACAATCAAATAACTTTTAGAGACGAAGATGAGAGTAAATAGTTAATACCTATTCTTATCAAGAATTAAAATCAACTAACATGCAAAACAACGAATACACATTATCAGAAGAACCTGCTATCAATCTACTAGAAAAACTCGATTATACCCCATTAGATGGGGGTAAAGAGGATCCTCGTTCTTCAATCAAAGAGGTACTTTTAGAAGATAAAGTAAAATATGCCATTAAGGATTTAAACAAATGGTTGGAACATGATCAAATTAATCAGGCTTTTAAAGAAATAGAATTCATTAATAATACCTCATTGATGGATGCTAACGAAAAGTTTTGGTTGAAAGTCCTATGTAAGGGATCTTTTACAACTCAGCTAGAGAACAAAAAAGATCCCAATAAAAAAAAGAAAGATGTAAAGTATATTGATTTTGATAATCCTGAAAACAATGATTGGGTGGTAGCTCGTCAGATGAAATATACAGGATTACAAAAGAATAGTATTCCCGATATAGTAGTTTATGTCAATGGTTTTCCTTTAGCTGTTATAGAGTGTAAATCACCCAATGCTCCCTCTGCTTTGGATTCAGCAATTAGTGATTTGCAATATTATCAAGAAAACAGTGAACGATTATTTATCTATAATTTTATAAGTGCAGGCATTTGCAAGTGGCAAGCTAAATATGGAGCTATTAATGCACCTTCACAATTTTACTCCCGATACAGAGTTAATGATGAGACTGAAGTAGAGAAGTTTCTAGGGAGAGAGGTATCGGAACAAGATATCATGTTATATTATCTTTTTAGAAAAGATCGCTTCCTTGATCTTTTTAAACATTTTACCATTTTTGAATTAGAAGATGGGAAAACCATAAAAAAACTACCTCGATACCAACAGGTTCGAGCAACCAATAACACCATCAAGAGTTTAAAACAAGACAAAGGCGGTGTAGTTTGGGCAACTCAGGGTTCTGGGAAATCAATAACAATGGCTTATGTAACAAGAAAACTTCAAGAAGAAGAGTTTGGCTTTGAAAACCCTACTATTATCGTTCTGACAGATAGAACAGACCTTGACCAACAAATTACAAATACATTTCAAAATGTTGGCTTAAAAAATGTTACTCGTGCTTCATCAGTGATGGGGTTAAAAGCGTTGCTGAGTAATGATTATGGACAAATAATCACCACTACTATTCAGAAGTTTCAAGAAACGGATGAAGAAGGAAACATTGTTCGTCCTCGTAAAGAGAAACAAAAAGATGGGACTCTAGTTACCTATCTCGAAATAGTGAATCAAGATGGGGAGATTGTATCCAAACAAATAAGTAATACTGCTGAAGTGAAAGGTAGTCAGTTATCAGTTGGGGTGTTATCTGAAAAGGAAAATATATATGTACTTATTGATGAAGCACACCGTACACAATATGGTTTGTTAGCTTCATTTATGAGGGATTCATTACCTAATGCAAAGTTTGTAGCTTTTACAGGGACACCTTTAAGCAAAGAAGATAAATCCACACTCGGTACATTTTATGGCGGTGATTATATAGACTTATATACGATCAAAGAAGCTGTAGAAGATGGGGCCACTTTACCTTTATTGTATGAACAGGGTTTACCTCAGTACTTCCTTGATAAAGACGTAATGGATCAAGCTTTTGATGAGGAGTTTGGTCATGAGTCAAGAGAGAAAAAGACTCTTTTGAAGAAAGAGGCTGGCAAAAAGATAAAAAGTTCAAATGAGAGGTTGGAAGTGATTGTAGACCACCTTATAGAACACTACACTTCAAGAATTTATCCCGATGATTTAAAAGCTATGTTAGTGTGTGAAAACAGAGCAAATGCCATTGCTTACAAAAAAATATTTGATAGAAAAAAGGAAGAAAAGGCCATAGATTTTAATACAAGAGTAGTGATGTCTTTTTCTCCTAAAAAAGACCCAAATGAGTACCTGACATTAGCAACGCCTGCCCATGAAGTGAAAGATGCTGTTGATAATTTTAAACTGCCATTTGGAGACGAGAATGATCTAGAAAAGTCTGGAAAACTCAAATTTAATAACGATGCAATTTTGATTGTATCTGATATGTTATTGACGGGCTATGATGCTCCAATTGCAGGAGTTCTTTATCTTGATAAAAATTTAAAAGAGCATACTCTACTCCAAGCACTTGCTAGGGTAAATAGGACAAGAAAAGGGAAGAAGGCTGGTATAGTAGTAGATTACTATGGTATTACCAATAACTTAATCCAAGCATTAGAGATTTTTAGTGGAGAGTTGACAAGGAATGAAATAATCCCAGATTTTGATAGTGAATTCCCAAGGTTAGAACAACGATGTGAAAAATTGGTACAACTATTTAAAAGTCTTAAAATAGATCGTAATTACGAGAGAGAAAAGTTTATCGATAAAGCTGTAAGAATGCTTGAGCCACTTGATGTTAGGGATAAGTTTAAGGATCTTCTAAAGAAATTCAATGAAAGTATTGCGATTGTTACTCCACATCCCAAAGCATCAAAGTATATTAATGATTTTAAACTCTTCAATCAAATTCGTTTGCAGGCTAGAAAGTTGTTCCCTGAGGATGACACCTTGAAAATATCAAAAGAGGAGAGTGCAAAGCTAAAAGCCCTAATTGACGAACATCTACAGGCTACTGGAGTAAAAGACCTTTTAGAAGAACCTGTTTCCATTATTGATCATGAAAAGTTTAAAGAAGAATTAGAGAGAACGAGTTCAGACGAGTCAAAAGCAAAGAAGATTGCCAATAGAGCAAGACATGTTATAAAAGTTGGGATGGATCAGAATCCTGATTTCTTTAAGCCGTTGAGCGAAATGCTGGAAGACTTGATTAAACAACAAGAAGAAGATAGAATCTCTCATACTCAATTATTAATAGAAGTGAATCACAAAGTAATTGATAAGATACGAATGAAAGATCAGGAAGCAGAAAACTTAGGATTGAACCAACAAGAGTTTGCGGTTTATTCTACTATAAACACTAAACTCAACGGAAATGCTTTAGCTGTAACAAAAGAAATCTTTGAAGCGATAAAGTCAGAGATGGAGGTGAAAGGTTGGCAAGAAAAATTTCAATCCTTAAAATCGATTGAGAGCAACATAAGAAAGACCTTGAAAAACTATATGCCAAAAGAGGAGTATAAGCCAATTTTATCTAATTTGGTCGATCTTATAAAAAAGAATGCAAAGTAACTTTTTTAAGAGTGATTTTTAATAAAGTTATCCTGATGATAAAGTTGAGTTTAATTATCAGGAAACTTTAATAAGACAGTTAAAATCAATCCATGGGTAAGGTAAAATACGGTAATACAACAATTCACTATGTAATTAGCATAGAAAAGGAGTTGAAGCATGATTATATTCAAGTTGAGCAAGGTCAACCTATTCTTTATAGATCCCCGAATGTAACAGAAGAAAAAGCGGATAAATATGTGCTAAAGAAAGCAAGATGGATCATAGAAAAAATGAAGCTAGTTGCTGAACCCATTCACGAAGAAATAAAAACAGGTTCACGCTTGCCTTACTTTGGTCGTAAGTATTATACTGAAGTACAAAAAGGGGATAAAAATGAAGTGCTTTTTTCAGGCTCAAAATTTCATATCACTCTAACTGAAGTCACTCAAGAGAACATCAATGAACAGCTCCAATCCTTTTATCGCCAAAAATGTATTGAAAAGATAAAACCTCGTTTTAATCGCTGGATCAAAACAACAGGCTATACACCTTCCAAAGTCTCTTTCAGAAAAATGGAAAAGCGATGGGGTTCATGTACTTCTGAGGATCAAATTATCCTCAATATTGATGCTTCTAAACTACCATGGCAACTGATAGATTATCTTATTCTTCATGAACTATGTCATATTCCTTTCAAAGACCACACAAAGGACTTTTGGAATGAAATCAGAAAGCACATGGAAGATTATGAGGGGTTTGATAAGAGGTTGGATTATTGGGAGGTGTGATTGGTATTAATTATTTTTAAAATACTTTTTGAGTTTATCTACTTCAATATACATGTTATGATCTCCTATCATATGAAAGCCAAATTTTTCTCCAAATGCTCTAGAATTAGGATTAATACTTTCAACTCCAATATAGTCGAAACCATAATGTTTACATCTTTCTGTTAAGAATTTGAGAAAAGCTGTACCATGTCCTTTTCGTATGCTTTTAAAATATATTCTAGCAATAATCAATGTTCTAGTTTTCCAACCAATTGATTCATAAGAATTCATATGAAATCTTATATAAATATCAACTTTCCGTTTATTATGTATTATTAAATTTTTCTTAAAACGGTTTGAATAATCAGCAGGAGGATATTTATATTTAAACCTATTCATTAGAAATTGATTTAACTCATCTTTGAATTCAGAGATATTTGGTTTCATTATAATTAGTTTTTAGTTAGTAAATATAAAAAAAAACCGCCCTTACATTACTGTAAACGCGGTTTCTAGTGGAGTCGGAGGGAATTGAACCTCTTGTGTGTTACTGTCTATTATTGTCTTTTTTATACTAATAACGCAACATTACATCAAATTTATTGTAATATTGTTGATGGAAATGGATTGCAAAACAAAAATGTTATCCCCAATGTTATCCCCTTTTTTATCTCTCTTTTTGTAATTGGTTATTATGGCAACAGTGAAATTATATTTGAAAGACAAAAATGCTCATAAAGTAACAAAAGTTATTTGTGCTGTGTCTGATGGAAGAGGTGTTTTTATTAAAGTTCCTACTAGTGTCTCTGTAAACCCAAAACACTGGAGTGTTAAGAATCAAAGAATCCTGTCTGCGAATTCAAATGCAGTTGCTTTAAATCAACAACTTGAAAAATTTAAAAATCGTGTTTTCACTATTTATCTTGAAGCGAAAAATAATGGATTGCAAGCAAACGCAAAATATATAAAGGAGCAATTACATCCTAAAGAGAATACAGTTACTAAAGAAGAGCAGTTTTGGAAAGTTTTTGATAATTACCTTGAGTTAAAAACAAACTCTCTTTCAATTTCAAGTATTAAAAAGATAAAATCATTGAGAGTACATTTAAAGGGTTTTGAGGAAAAGAAATATATCACTTTTGATCTTGAAAAAATGGATCAGATGATTTTTGAGAGACTTCAGGATTATATGTATAAAGATGCAGATCTCAATGTTCAAACCACTGCAAAGTATCTTGGTTTGTTTAAGACTTTCTTGAATTGGTGTAAATCAATGAAGATTGTTGATAATGATGATCACAAACAATTTTCTCTAACTCATCAACCAGAAACATTAAAACCAATTTTAGATGATAAGGATATAGATAAGTTAAGAACTGTATCATTAACCAATAACTATTTAGATAATGCGAGAGAGTTGCTTATACTGTCCACGTTGACAGGTCTTAGATTTAGTGACTATAGTAAAATTAATTTATCTCAGATAAGAATAGATTCTGAAGAAAGAGAATATTTGGTATTAAGACAAACTAAGACTAATGAAAGGATAGAAGTCCCTTTAAATTCAGAATCCTCTCGTATTGTTCATGATCTGATTGATGGTAAAGTTAGAGCGATAAGTAATCAAAAGCTAAACCAGTATGTAAAAGAGGTGTGCAAATTAGCAGGTATAGATGACCTTTTTGAAGTGGATGAATTTAAAGGAACACAAAAAACAACTTATCAGAAACCCAAATATGAATTAATTACAACTCACACAGGAAGAAGAACATTTGCTACACGACTCTTACTAAAAGGAGTTCCTACTAAAACTGTGATGAAGTTTACAGGTCATAAAGATGAAAGAAGTTTTTCTAAATATGTAAACATTCCAAAAGAGAAAGAAATGGACTTGGTAAGAATGGCATTAAGTGATTAGGATTAATAAGAAGTATCTAATTGAACCTAAATAAGTGCAGAATATGTATATTATTGTTTTTTAGACTAATCAACATTAAAATTTCATAACAAGGCTATGATCTTCAATTCAGTTATGGCAGATCAAAAAAACTAACTTTTAACAAGATTCTCTATAGATTGAATTTGGAGCAAGAATACAGTTGAACTTGTAGAAAAATTAAGATGATTTGATGAATAATTTACATATACAAAGATATAGTGAACCTCCATTTTAAATAAGGGAAGGTGAACTAGCTCCTTTGTCGGATCCCTTGCAAAACATCTAGTTCACTTTGTAGATAAGTATAAGAAAAGTTGTTCATCTAAGACAAATCAAATTACTTTGAAGTCACCTAGAAAAATAGGCTACTAGAGATAGATTTTTTAGTAAACAAACTCTAAAACTTTTAATTCTTTTTAAAATTTAAAGACCTTTCTTTCAATAGAATTGTTCTCATCTTTTCTATCCAAAGAATCTATTATACTTTCTGCATAATTTATTTTAGGAGGTTCTGATACAAAATTTTCACTTTGAAAATTTTCCCCTTTTGAAGGTTTCTTATTATCAAAATAAGCTGTAAACTCTTTTAATTTTTTTAATGTGTTATTGAAAAATGGTAATTTTTCCTTAATATTTATTTCATTATCAAATTTTTCGTAGATGTTTTTTATTATATCAGGATCTTTTGCTTTTTCATTTACAATGATACGATAAAAAGTATTTTCAATATCCACATCAATTTGATCGAATTTGTTAGAAATAGATTCAGAGATATAATATAATGTTGATAAGGTTCTTCTTAATTCATATAAATCAGGATATTTTTCGTGAAGTTGATTCTCAATTTCATTATACATTTCATTGTCTCTAATGTATTCGTCATATTTCAAACGTGTATTACTTTGAATACATTCATATGTGATCTTAATATACTTTTCAAGATCTTTGTTATTATATAAAATAAAATTTTTATTAAGAACATTTTTCTGATCTACATTAAGAATATATCTATGATTTCCTCCATTTAGAATTAAATATTCAAGTAACTCTTTTGTAGGTTTTTTTTTATCTTTTTCTACTGCTGATATAAAAGACTGTGAAACCCCAAGGATCATTGCTAAATCTTTTTGATTGATATTTAGCGATTTACGAACAGTTTGTATTCTTTTTCCAAATTGGATCTCCATAAATATTTAAATTTATTTTGAAAAATAGAACCCGGGTTCTATTTTTGAACTTTAACGGTTGTTAATGTATAATAAATACAAAAATAAGACAATCTTTTAATAGATTATATATTTTTTTAATACAGGTTAAAAATGATAGCAAACCCTTTTGAAGAACTCTTTTTAAGATTAAACTCTCTTGAATCTAAAACAGAAACTCTTCTAAAAAAAATAGATTCTATGTCTCAAGAATCTAAAGAAAACAACGACAGATTGACTATTCAACAATTGTCACAAGAATACAGTCTTTGTAGATCAACGATCCACAAATTTATGAAAGATGGAAGACTGAAATATCATAAATTTGGTCGAAAGACTTTATTTAAAAGAGTAGATATTGAAAAATGTATTACAACTAAAGGAAAACATATGTAGCACTCTCTATTCAAATTAACCTGTGTATAAATAAAAAAGGTAAAACGACTGCCATCGTAATACCTTCAGATTTTATTTGTACACAGTACAATTATACTAGATGATAAAGTTAAACAATTCACCAGACTTGAACAATATTTCAAGTCTGGAAGATACTGTATTGCCCAAAAATACATTAAAATCAGAGGTGAAATACCCTTTTCCACTTTATGTATTTTCAAAGTATATACAAGAGACTCTATTAGAATTACAGGATGTATTTTCATTTGAGAAGCCATACACTGCGATGACAACACTTGTTGTTTTAAGTGTAATTATTGGAGGAAAAATGAGGGTGATTGTGAAAAATGGTTGGACTACAATTCCAAGTATTTATACAGCTATTATTGGTAACTCAAGTATTGGTAAATCGCCAGCTATCAAAATCATTTTGAAAGTACTTACTTCTATTAATGAAAAAGAAATAGAAAGGTATGAAGCAAAGAAAGCAGAATGGGAAGCAGCTATTGTAGGAATGAATGAGACAGAGAAAAGGGAATTTATTTTAGAAAATAAAGAACCTACTCGTAAACGTTTAATCACTTCTGATGCTACACAAGAATCGTTATGTCATCTATTAGCTAAAGATTCTTTAGTGCTTTTTAAAGATGAGCTGATAGGTTGGCTAAAAAGCATGAATCAATATCGTCAAGGTGCAGATATTGAGTTTTTCTTGAGTGTATTTAATGGGCTTGTGGGTGAGGTAGATCGTGTAGGTAAGAATTTATATGTGAAAGATCCATTTCTTTCAATAATAGGAGGAATTCAACCTAGCATTTTGCCTCAACTTACAAAGAATGGAAATGGGGATAATGGATTTTTATATCGAATTCTTTTTGTCATGCCAGAGAGTGAGAGTGTGAACTACCTCTCAGAGAAAGAGCTTTCTAGTAATCGTTTAGATACGTTCTATAAGAAAATGGAAGGGTTGTATGATGCCTTACAGGACGAGGAAATGAGATATATTCCTTTATCTCAGGAGGCAAGAACCTACTTCATCAGTAGCTTCAATCATTATTTGAAAGTAGCATCTGAAACAAAGGATGATGCTATTATTTCCGCTTATAAGAAAGTTGGTGATTACATGCCACGTTTTGCATTGTTGCTTGAAGTGCTTCATCAATTATTTGATGATAAAATTGGCGTACATGTGGAGAGTATTTCGTTAGCAAGCATGGAAAAAGCTAAATTGCTTTGTGATTATTTCATTGGAACCGCAAATGTAGTGTTAGAGCAAACTCATGGTAAATCTACATTACAAGGTAATCATCAATCCTTTTTAGATTTGATACCTGAAAATACACTTGTAACAACATCTGAACTTCATAAAATCGCTGAACAAGTGGGTATTAAAACGTCAAACTTCAAAAATAGGTTGCTCCCAAAATTACTTGAAAAAGGGATGCTGAAGAAGACAGATAAAAGGGGGGAATATATCAAAAACGTCAGCTAGTGTATACTATGTAGATTTTGTATACTAAGTGGAAAAATCACCCATTTCAATATCAAAAATACAGTTTTTCAAAGGAATGTTAGTCTACATTGTGTGTATACTATGATGTAGACTAACACCCAAAAATTAATTAATTCATTTAATATGACATTTTCAAATCAAAAAACATGGAGTATCAGTCTGGATACCCGAAGGGGAGATCACACCCCAAAGAAAGTGGTATGCCCCAATTGTGGGAAGAAAAAATTAGTAAGATATTTCAATTTTGAAACCAATGAATACCTCCAAAATGATGAAGGAAGGTGTGACCGCCAAGAGAAATGTGGTTATCATAAAAAGCCTACTTATTCTAAAAATGATGTGATCTTTCGACCTAAAAAAATTACTGTCAAAGAAGAGTTTGATGTCCTAGAGAAGCGGTTACTTTATCAGCAAAAAGGAGAAAGTCAATTTGCTAATTCGATATTAGACAAATTTGGAACAGGTGCCTATTGGCATTTACATCTGAAGTATCATTTGAATACTTACAACTTCAAATCGAATCATTCTTTGGATGATGCAGTGATGTTCTGGCAAATCGATAAGCAGAACCGAATTCGCACTGCTAAAATAATGAAATACGACCCACAATTGAAACGAGTGAAGAGTGGATATTCAACGGATTGGTTACATAGTATTTTAATGAAAGAAGGAAAACTAAACTCAAACTTTCACTTAAAGCAATGCTTCTTTGGAGAACACCTATTGAATCAAGATTTGAATAAAACTATTGCTATTGTAGAGTCTGCAAAAACAACGTTACTGGGGGAGCTTTGGAAGCCACAATATATATGGTTATCGACAGAAGGATTGAATGGTTTGACTCTTGATAAAGCAGAAGCATTAATAGGTCGTAAGGTAATTCTAATACCTGACTTTAGTGAACAATCTAGAGAACTATGGAAAGAAAAAGCAAAGGATATCCAATTGAAATACCAAGTGGATATACAGCTCTCAAACATAGGAGAATCATTAAATGACGGCTCTGATTTAGCCGATCTAATCCTAAGTGACAAAGAAATAATCAATAGTATCAAACAACGTTTTGGCAACGACTTAATGCTACACCCTAAAAATATAGTAGGACTTTATAAACCACTGTTTAAGAGTGGATATTCATATTCTTTTATGGATATGCAGGATATTTTAAGTGGTTGTAATACAGGTGTATATCCTGTATTTCCATGTATGGATAAAGTAATGATCTCATTAATCGAATGGGGTTGCAAAGAAATAATTAATGATAACAAAATAATATTTTAAAATGAGAAAAATTGAATTAGCAAACTATATAAAATTGGTTGATAGTTATGCTGAATTATTAGAATCAAGACCTTATGGAATGCGTTATAAGGCACTCTACAAAACAGTTCATGTATTGGTTTATTTTCTACCAATTATGAGTATTTGCTCAGGAGTCTGGTTTGTGAAATCAACATTTGATTTACTCTTTCAACCTATAGTCGCATTAATTACTTCAGCAATTGTGATATTGATTTGGGAGTATGCAAAGTCAGTGAGTATTTCGTCTTTGTTTCAATCTAAATATAGAAAAGAACCCATTGGTTTATTGACAATATTAGCTTTGATATTTAGCCTAGGGAGTATTTATTTTTCTTGTAAAGGAATTGATCAATGGTATGTTGAAGTAAAGTTAGATACGACTGAAATAACAGCAAATTATTCGTCTAATAAGAGTTCGTTGGATAGTATCGCTGAGACAAGGAAAAGTTTCTATGAAACAAAGCTCTTACATCTGGATAAGGCAAGTAAGAAACGCTGGGGACAGATGCTTACAAAGGAAGAAAATTTAAGGGTTTTACAGTATGAAGATCGTTTAAGACAAATTGATTTGAATCTTCAAAACGATAAGAAGAAGCTAGAAGACACCTATCAAACCAAGATTAAGAAGTTAAGGAATGAAAGTGAAGAACCTAGAATTATTTTGGTGATATTATTCCTTCTCATTGACTTAGGAATTGCATTTGGTTATTGGTTTATCGTCTACTACCAATATCAATCTGTCAACGAACTTTCCACGCTTATTAAAATAAAGCCAGATTGGAAAACAGCACTAACATCATTACATGAAGAACTACATGACCATGACATAAAACAAGGAAATCATAATGATAAAGACGGTTTGCCTAGTACCGACCCTCTTTCTTCAATCAAAGAAAAAGAAGAAGCACTCTTGTCTGCAATACATAATGGATGCAGAGACATGAGGAAACTATGCAGTTTAGGGTTTAATCCCTCACAAGTTAAACAAGCTCTAAAGGAGCAAAACTAATTTCATTACAAATGGAAAAATTACAAGAACAAGTGATAGCCCTCTATGAAGAAGGGCTGTCCTATCGCAAAATTGGGGCAGAAGTAGGTTTGTCTCACGGAAAAGTAGGAGAGATTATAAGAGGAAGAGCCTCTTTGCAAGGAAATCCTCCTATGGATGGAACAGAATATGAACAGATTCATGATGATTTTGTTCCAACAGAATCGACTTCTAAGAAGTTGAAGAAAAAGTCTAAAAAAGACAAGGAAGCCAAAGCGATGAAAAAACAAATGGCTAAGATGCAAAGCGAGTTGCAGTTTTATAAAGATGAGCTTGAAAAGAGCCAATCTAAAGCGCAGGAGTTAAATGGTACCTTAGAATTTCAAGAAAAAGAAGGAAAACTTCAACAAGAGATAATAGGGCACTTTGAAGAAGTATTAGCTTTAGATGGAGTATCAATGTGCAATGAAGAGGTGTTGCATGTGTTTAATGAGCTTTGGGATTGGAAAAGGGAGGTCTCAGAAGCACCAAAACTCTTTAAAGCATTCAAAGAAGAGTATTTCCTCGTTGTCAAGCTTTCGGATTACTTTGAACAAGGACTAAGAAAATTTGACGAAAACAACTCTTTAGAGACAGTGAAGTTTAACTTCTCACCAGAAGTAGTATCAGAAATCGAATCATTCATTTAAAACCGAAAAACAATGCTTAATCTTTTTTTAAAGAACCATATCAATCAAGAAGAAGAATTCAACAACGAAGAGTCAATAGTAGATGTTGAAGCAGATCAAACGGAAATCATAGATGATACCTCAGAAGAAGAAGAGTCAGAAGAACCACTTTCAGGAGGTTTTACAGATGATTATTACCGATTATTGGAGAAAAAAAGAAGTACAGAAATTTATATAAAATAGTACTAGCTTTTATCCCATTTTTAGAGCAGATTTTCCGCAAGGAGGTCTGCTCTTTTAGTTTTATACAGTTAGTCTACATTAAAGTATACATCGAAATGTAGACTAACTTTTATCTGAAAACTGTAAATACAGCTCAAAATTGAAGGTTTTGGGGAGTTAGTATACAAAATATACATAGTATACAGTATTTTTTTAAAAGCTTATTTAAAGATCTATTACGTGGTGAAGGAAATCAAAAATTATAAATGAATAACCTTTCCAAGATCAAAGCTTTGATGTTCTCCTAATTGTACATACCCCAATTGATTTGTGAGCATTTGTGTATTTCCAATTTGGAAATCCATCATATTTCGGTGGCTATGACCGTATATCCAGTATTGAATTGTATTTTCAAGGATAAAATCTGTCTTATCAACACAAAATGCCTGATTTAAAATACTACCATAGAAGTCGGGGTGGTTACATTCTTTACTTGGTAGATGATGTGTAATGACGATCTTATTTTCAGGTTTATTAATTTCAGATTGAAGGAAATCAAAACACTTTTTATGTACGTCATTATACTTTTCAATATCTATTAATTCACCATTATATTTAATACGGTGAAAATCATTCATTCTACGTTCGATGATGGTATTATGTGGTGAAATCTTAGACCAAAGCGTAGAAAAAATCAAGCGATAACCATCAATCACGATAGAGTAGTTATTAACTAAATGAACATTGGGTAGTATATCCATGCAATAATGGTCTAGTGTAATACTTAAATCAAACCCGTTATAATATTCATGGTTGCCAGGAATCAAAAATACACGCTCAAATAGTGTAGAGACTTTTTGTATAAAATCCAATTCTGCAAAATCTTGATCTAAGTAATAGGTATCACCTGCAATAATTAATATCTCTCCTTTAACTTCTAACGGATTTTCTTTTATCCATTTTCGGTTTTCCTCAAATTCAAGATGTAAGTCAGAGCAAATTTGGATTTTCATAACGTAAAATTTAGGACTTAGTCTACATTGAAGTATACAGTACAATGTAGACTAACTTTGACTTAAAAACTGTAAATACAGTTCAAAATTGAATGTTTTGGGAAGTTAGTATACGAAATATATATAGTATACATTGCCTACAAATAACCACTTAAATATAATGTTCACAACTTTTCTAAGTTTTATCTATTTTTCTTGTGTTAAACAATTGATTATTAGCTAAGTTTAAAACTACATCTTTGAATATACATCTTTTGACTTGATCGATCGATTAATAAATTATAATAAATAGGGGTTTTACCTCTTTTTTACACATTTAATAGTATAACTCTCGTATAACTTGTCAATCACATATTTAGTTGGGATAAGTACAGTTAATTGGAGTACTATTAATATTATTTGAAAGTTTAACTACAACATGCAAAATATTTTACCTTCAGATGTTAAGACTTACGATGACATCTTAAAATACAATGAAAACCTTTATATCCCATTTCGCAAAAATGCATTGGGACAAGAGGAATATCTAAATGTGTTACAAATCAAAGTTGATTTACTTAAAGAGGAACTATACAAATATAGAAATGATCTTGAAGGTGTTGAAAAAGATCTTCTTGAAAGCATTGGAAAGAGGCTTCAAAAAGTATTACTAAAAGAGAAAGTATTCCCAGTAAAAGATGCACCTTATGAGGGAGATTACTTTATTACATCTTCTCCTTTTGAAGAAAACCTATATTCTTTATCGACATTTCTAGATAGATTCTGTCCAAGGCAAAGTTTTTATGATCAGGTAAATTCATCTACAGGCAGATCGCATGATGATGATTATGGTGGAGTAGCTTTAAATTACTGTAAGGTGCTTACTTCTTATGCAGATGATGATATTATCGATTTGAGAAATGAATATCAAAAGCCAGAGTACTTAGGAATTCATCTTGAAACCGGAACTTTTATTAAAGTTGTAAGAGAGAAGGAAACATATATCTATCTAAAAGATTTAACCCCAGTCTCTAATTTATTACCGTTAGCCTTAGAGTATAAGCTCACTACACCTACTAATGAATATGATGGGCTTTTATTGGATGAAAGTTATATAACACTTCTCAACAAGTATGCAGAAAAGGCTTTAAGTAGTTATCGTGATGATGAAGCAAATGTTACTATTCAACTTACATCCGAGGCGTTTTTTGATACTTTAATTCAAGGAATCGAAACATTAAATGGGATGCATTCAGATGGAAAAGTTCATGGTAATTTTTATGCCGGTTGTATTGATTTTCTAGAAAGTAAATGGGTATTGAAAGATAGTTTAAACCTTAGCATTGGAGCAGTGAGTCCTTCAAAATACGATAAATATTTTGCACCTGAACAACTTCTTCTCCAACCTTTAGATGAAAGAACTGATATCTATTTTATAGGACTTGTGATCTTGAATTATATTGGAGCTCAACAATTTGGGAAGACATCGGATTATTATATTCCTGACGCTAATGGCATTGTAAAGCATCAGATATTACTTGATGAGCCATTTGTTTATATCTCTCCTGAGAGTTCAATTTTTGAGGGAAATAGAGATAGTAAAAATAAATGGAGAGCTTTTTTAGAAAAGTGTCTTGCTTTTGATATGAATAATAGATTTAGCTCAGTAGATATTCTTCTTGAGGAATTAAAAATTTTGATTGAAAAATACCCTATTATGAAATTGGATGCAAGAGGTCTTGGAGCCTTAGGACTGAAAACAGACGTGGCTTTGCTTAATGGAGAAGTAGTGTATGGTTATGATGTATAATATTTCTAGTAGTTAGTTATGATGAGAATGCAAAAGATCTTATTGATACTAGTAGTTGTGTTAGGAGTAACTCCATTAATACATGCTCAGATGTTTACAGATCAAGATATTGAAGAAATACGTTCTGAATTTATCCAAAGTGATGAAGTTATTAAATTACAAAATAGACTATCATCCAATATTCAACCTTCTGAAGCCTTAGATATAGAATATCAGATTGATACAATGATTATATATCACATTTTTCAAACACTTTCATATAGGGCTGGCGGTAGAATGAAAAGAACTTCTCTAGTGCTTATTTGGGAATATGATAAACTATTGAATAAGTACTATCAAAAATTAATGAGTGTTTTAAATGATGAAGAGAAAGAAAAACTAATTCTTTCTCAGAGGATGTGGATTAAATTTAGGGATCGAGAAGATGATTTTAAAGGGGTATTATCCTGTATCAATCCGGTTAAGCACGGAACTATGACTACAGAAATTTCAAATTATTATAGAAGTGAAATAATAAGACGGCGAGTGGAAGATTTTACTAACTATTTAAATTGGTATTATTTCTTTGAAGTAGAGGTACATTAATTAGAAGTTTTTACGTTTTTGACTCTTTTTTTATTCAATAACAAAAAGGAGTATAACTAAATATTTTTCAAGCAAAATAAACTTACCCATTAGTGATGTTAAAATTAAAAATGAATGAAATTACGTTGATTAGTGATGGTGTAATTAACGTGTTGCATAAGAATTACTTTATCAATCAATCGGAGTTTGAAATAATCAAATATTATAAATCCTCAAATAGTTCAAAGGTATTTATGTTTGATGTAGTAAGTACTTTAAAAATAAAGTTGATTCTGCTGAATGATTATAAAAAAACATTGTTCAAAGAAGTATTCAAAACTCCAGAAAAACTGAAAAAATATCCATCACTTTATAAGGAGTTTAAGGAGGTTTTTAAACATCTAATTCCTCGAAAACCTAAAACTAAACCGAATAACAAAAAAACTAAAAAACAGAAGATAGAAGTAAAAAAAGAGGTAATTGATGTCCAAAAAGAGAATAGATCACTAAATAATACTAATACGGTAACAAGCTATACTTGTAGCTGGTGTGATGTAGATTTTGAAGATGGACACTTGAAAGTGAAACATCCTAAATATCAAACTAAATTAGCTTATCCCTTTGCAAAATCAAGAAAAAGCTTTGAGGCAGTAAGAGATCATATCGAAAGTAAACTACAGAGCGACACGCTTATTGTCCACTTAAAGGGATATAGTATTAGTAGAATTGAGGGAATAAATGATTTATATAAAGTGTTGGAATTGACTCCTTCAAAAAGAAATTATAAAGTACTAGATAGTCTCAAAGATAAACCAAAAGGTGAAATTTTAAGGGATGCAATGAAAAAGAAAAGCAATGCACAATTGCTTCAAATTTTCACAATAGATCCTAAAAAGAAAAAGTATATCAAGAAATTGTCTGAAAAGCAGCTTGAGGATTATAAAATTATTCCAGTGGTGGAAAAGGTAAAACTCCATAATACTTACACTGAACATGATTCATTTATCTTTACTGTAAAAACGTTAGGTACCTCAGAGAAAGTGTCATTGATATGGGAAAGCTGTTTGTCTGGAAAAGCAACTCATATTTTCACAACTAACATCCCGAGATATGATAAGATTGTGAATAATTTAGAGACTTTTATTACTGCTGAAGAAGGGTATAAGAGAAGTAATCTTTGGGATGCAAACCCCTCGTTGAGACAAAGCTTAGGTTATCAAAAATCTCTTAAACACATCAGTTCTGAAACACTAATTGATTGGTGGTTTAAGATTCGTAACATAATACGGAATTAATAACATTTGATGATTATTTAATCTGTATGTTATTGATGTTTTAGTAACAAAAACCACTATATTTAACCTATTAAAAACAACAATAGATCCAATTTTATCCATGTCTCAATACTCCCCTGGAATACGTATTACAACAAGAGGTGAAGATTTTTTAATTACCAAAGTTCAAGACAATTTCAAACAAGGCACCCTGCTTTTTTGTGAGGGGGTAAGTGACCTTGTAAAAGGAAAGTCTTATGTGTTTGATACCGAGTTAGATAAAGATATATCGCTCTTGGAAGCTGAGAATACTAAGATCATAGCAGATAAGAGTGATCGTTATAGATTGACAAAATTATTATTGAATACTCAAATACGCAATGCCAATTTTGAGTCAAATAATATAGAGATAGCGGAAAAAGCAGCCATTAATCCCACCGAATTTCAATATACTCCTACAAAACAGGCGTTACAGTTACCAAGACCAAGAATTCTGATTGCAGATGCCGTGGGTTTGGGTAAAACCATTGAAGTAGGTATTATGATGTCTGAACTGATCAAAAGAGGTAGAGGAAAGCGTATTTTAGTGGTAGCGTTGAAATCGATCTTAGGGCAGTTTCAGCAAGAGTTATGGTCACGTTTTGCGATTCCTTTAGTACGACTAGATTCGGAAGGGATTGCTAAAGTGAAAGCTGAACTTCCTGCGAATAAGAACCCATTTGATTATTATGATAAGATCATTGTTTCAATTGATACACTAAAGAATGATGCAAAATTCAAGCATTATCTGGAGAAAGCACATTGGGATATCATTGCCATTGATGAGGTACATACGGTGGCCAATATCAGTAGTCAGAGAGGGAAGTTAGCACAGTTTTTATCAGAGCGTTGTGAGTCCTTGATTTTAACATCGGCTACGCCTCATAATGGAAGAAAAGAAAGTTTTGCGAATCTGATTTCTATGATTGAGCCAACAGCCATTCCAAAATCAGGAGAATATACCAAAGATGATGTTAAGCGCTACTATGTAAGGAGGTTCAAGAAAGATTTGGATGAAGAAGCGGTACAAGGAAAGTTCCAAGACCGTAAGATCATTTCTTTACAAGCCAACTTGATGCATGCAGAAGAAGAGTTCCTTCGTTTTCAACAGAAGATGAAAATTAAAGATCTGAATGAACATAAGGGGAAACGTAAAGGAAAAAGGGATCACTTGTTTTCAATTATCCTTTTTAAAGCCTATTTATCTTCACCTGAAGCATGTTTGTCTACTTTAGAGGGTAGGCTGAAAAAAATGCAGAAGCAGGAGGAAGAAGGAAAAATAGTTGAAACAGCAGATATTGAAGAGGCGATCCGTTTGGTGCGTAATGTAATTGAAACCAAAGCCGATGCAAAGTATGCTCGTTTGGTTGAAGAATTAAAAAAGCTGAAATGGAAAGGGGGTAAAAAGGACCAACGTATTTTGGTCTTCGCAGAACGTAGAGATACCTTAGATGCCTTGCAGGAAAAATTACAAGCAGATTTTTCTTTAAAGGAAAATGCCATTCGAATGTTTCATGGTGGATTGAATGATATTCAGCAACAGGAAGCTGTAGAAGATTTTGGAAAAGAAGATTCTTCTGTCCGTTTATTTCTAGCTTCTGATGCCGGTTCTCAAGGGGTCAACCTTCACTACTACTGTAATGTGATGTTTAATTATGACATTCCTTGGTCGTTAATTACTTTAGAGCAGCGTAACGGGCGTATTGATCGTTTTGGACAGCAACATACACCATATATTTATTATTTAGTTGCCAATTCTGGTTTAGATGGTGTAAAAGATGATCTTCATATCGTCAATAAGTTGACTGATAAAGAAGAGGAAGTGCACAATACTTTGGGTGATGCTGGAGCAGTAATGCATTTGTATAATGCTGAAAAAGAAAATGAATATGTAGCGGAAGCGATAACTGAAAATAAACCAACGTTTTTAGAGAAAGAAGCTACCTATGGTAATGTAGAAGAGGAGGAAGAGTTTGATTTAATGGCGTTACTTGAAGAAGAGAGTACACCTTTAACAATCCCTGAAACGAAAGGTGAATCAAGAGGCGATCAAATCGAGTTCTATGAGAGTGATGATGAATATTATCAACAATTGATTGCCTACTTGATCCACAAAGAATTACTCTCAGAAGAAGAAATTTCTATTGGATCAGACAATTTGATTTCTATCCGAAATACAGAAGCATTACAAGATATATTATATGATTTACCCAAAGAAGCGAAACCATCTATTGGGGAATCTTACAAGCTGACCACAGACAAAGAAGCCATTCAAAGAGGAATTGAAGAGGCTAGAAAGAAAAAAGGAGAATGGCCTAAGTGGCAAGTGTTGTATGATCTGCATCCTTTGGTAAAAGTGTTGATGAATCGTTTAGTAGGAAGTATCGACAAAGATTCTGCTTTGGCCATCAAAACAACCAAAGTCAATGAAGGAACATCACATTACATTTTCCATGGGCAAGTATCCAATGCTTTAGGGCAACCCGTTCTTTCTGAGTTTCTTGTAGTGTCTATTGGTACAATGGGCAACTTGATAGGAAAACCAATGGCTCTAGAAGACTGGTTGAGGGAACATCCTATTCATGAAGAAACTTATACAAGAGAAATCACTGAAAAGGATCTTTCTAACGTACAAGATAACCTTGATATGGCTTGTATGATGGCTAAAACACCTTATCTGTTTGAGAAACAAACCAACAGACAGTTTGAAATGGAGGAGCGCATGAAGGAATACCAACAGAAGCTCGAAGAATGGAGAGATAAGTCACACAAGACGTTAGAAATCAAGTTTGAGGAGACAAGTAATACCATCTTAAAACGTAAAAAAGAAAAGATGGACAAAGAAATTACGGCCATTTCAGATGAAACCTCTCAATACTTTAACGATATGGCTACCTTATCCAATGAGCCTTATCTAAAGCTGTTGGCGGTGGCATTTAATTAAAATCCCCAGGATTGAAATCGTGGGCTTATGATGTGGGATGCATCAACAGCCCACGATTTCAATCATGGGAACAAGATGTAAATGATTTCAATCATAGAATATTGATTTAATGTGTTTTTTTGTAGTTTAGAATTTCGATTCATAATTCAAATTCTAACTACATGCCTCACAACAATTGTCAACTATGGTTCCATATTATTTGGACCACTAAAAACAGAGACGCTGTTTTTACAAGAGATTTATTGATACATAGATTAGGACCTTTACTTAACGAGATTGCACATGAGAAAGGTATTGATTTACAGTTTACAAATGGATACAAAGAACATATTCATTGTTTAGTAAAATTGTCTTCTACTCAAAACATTGCAACTGTTGTAAAAAACTTAAAAGCGATTTCAGCGAAAAGAATAAATGATCAAAAATGGTTTGATTTTATATTTTCTTGGCAAGTTGGGTATAGTGCATTTTCAGTCAGTCCTAATCGAGTACCAGTAGCTATTAATTATATCAAAAATCAATGGGAAAAACATCAAAAGATGGATTTCTCAACTGAAATACAAAATATGTCTTAGGATTGAATTCATGGACTTATGATATGTTTTGCATCAACAGCCCACGAATTCATTCGTGGGTTACAAGGTGTAGATGATTATCATGGATAAACAATATCCCACGAATGAATTCGTGGTCTTATGACGTGAGATATGCATCAACAGCCCACGATTGAAATCGTGGGTATGCGTATCGTAGATTATCAATTCCCATGAATAAATTCATGGGCTGATGAAAGAAAAAATACATTATGCTAAAATTCATTCACAATCACGGAGATTTCTTCACCTCCAACTATTTTGATGATAACCTGATCAGCAAAGTGAAAGCAAAATCAGGATATGCAGAAGAAGACCTTAAAGAATTACAGAAGAAAGTAGGTCGCTTAAAAGAAGATTACTTTACCTTCAAGAAAGAGTACATCGGTTTACGCCGACCAAAAGATAAAATCAATGCCACGTATAAGTTTCATACCAAGTTACTGACGGCTTTGGGCTATGATGCTGAACCCACAGATTACAAAGAATTATTCTTACTGAACGATGAACAAGGCATACCGGTAAGACACAAATTGTACAGAGCGGATCATCCTCACTTGTTTGTGATGGAGATGCAAGCCATGGTACAAGAAGGAGATGTACCACCAAAAGGATTGTTTGAGCAGAAATACATCGATGAAGATCCCGAAAACGACCAAGTGAAGTTGGAGTTTAGCCAACGATCACAACGTTATACAGCAAGTCAGTGGGAAGGAGTATTTCAAGTACCAGAGGATATTAATATCTCTCCAGCCATTATAAACCAAGCCATTGGAGAATTGTTTTTGTTGGATCAAAAAGAACGCCCTCAATATGTATTGCTTTTAGCGGGCAATCAGGTGTTTTTAATGCGAGACGACAAATGGGGCAGAGGAAGCTATTTACAATTCGATTTGGAAATGCTTTTCGATGAAGCAAGCCACAATAAAGGCTATTATGCCCTGTTGTACTTTATGCTTTCCAAAGAGAAATTAGCACCCGATGCCGATGTGATTCTAATGGATCAATTGGACGAAGAATCACATAAAAGTGCTTATGCCGTAACCAAAGACCTAAAAGAAGGGGTCATCAAAGCCGTAGAAGGACTTGCTAATGAAGCTGTTTATTACCTATCAAAAAACTCCCCACGAATAAATTCATGGGCTGAAGATGGGGCTTCAACAGCCCACGATTTCAATCGTGGGTTAACAGACGATGCATCATTAGCCCATGATTTCAATCATGGGAATACAAACGTTTCATTAAATGCTGACGATCTCAAAAACGACTGCCTAACCGTAGTCTACCGCCTTCTCTTTATCTTCTTTGCAGAATCTCGCCCAGAACTAGGTATTCTCCCTATGGACGATGAAGTCTACAAAAAGGGATATTCCTTAGATATGCTGCGCGATTTGGAACAAACGCCATTAAATACCGATGCACACCGTAATGGGTATTTCTTCCACGATTCTATTGCACAGCTTTTTGCTCTATTAAAAGGAGGCTACCGCAAAGAAGACGTCATTAATAAAACGGGCAACAATCGAAGTTTCTCAATGAAACCCTTGGATAGCCCAATGTTTGACGACGGACATTTTAAAGTATTGGAAGGCGTTCGTTTCCGTAATCATGTATGGCAAGAGATCATACAGCAATTATCACTTTCTCAAAAGCAGAAAGGAAAGCAGAGAGGAAGAATTTCTTATGCCAACTTGGGTGTAAACCAATTGGGTAGTGTGTACGAGAGTCTATTGGCCTTTAGAGGTTTCTTTGCAGAAGAAGAAATGATAGAGGTACATAGAGCCAAGAAAGCCAAAGAGACTTCAGAGAAAGTAGTGCGTGAAGACGGTTCTTTCTTAGTGCCTAGAAGTAGAAGAGACGAGTTTAAAGAAACGGAAATCTACCAAGAAGAAAACGGGGAGGACAAAAGGATTTTACAAGGAACGTTCTTGTACCGTTTGAGTGGGCGTGACCGACAAAAATCAGCCTCTTTCTATACGCCGGAGGTATTGACCCAAACCACCGTAAAATATACGCTAAAGCCTATTTTAGAGCGATTGGAAAAAGGGGAGATCCGTGCCAAAGATTTACTGGAAATGAAAGTGCTAGAACCTGCCATGGGTGCAGCAGCTTTCCACAACGAAGTGATCAATCAGTTGGCAGAGGTATATTTAGAGACCAGACAGAAAGAGAAGAAAGAGAAGGGAGATAATAATTGGAAAGTTCCTCCGGGAAAATACCAACAAGGCGAACTCCAAAAGGTGAAAGCCTATATTGCCACCAACAATGTGTATGGAATGGACTTAAACCCCACTGCCGTTGAATTGGGGAAATTGTCTCTATGGCTCAATGTGATTCATAAGGGCATGGAACCGCCTTTCTTTGGCTATCGTTTGGGAGCAGGTAATGCCACAGTAGGGGCTTGGTTGCGTGCCTATAAAAAAGACGATATTGAATTTGTACCTGTAGGCAAAACAGGGAAAAAGTGGGAGAAAAAAGAATGGTGGACCAAAGCACCTCGTAAACTTTCTTTCTTAAAAGGAGAAGGAACAATCAACCGTAAAGAAGGAGAGGTGTATCATTTCTTGTTGGCAGACAAAGGAATGTTGGCAGCAGCAGACCATAAAGAACTGTCGAAACGTTTTCCTGAAGCGAGCAAAAAAGCCAAAGAGATGCGTACGGAATGGTTACAACCTGCAAGAGCCGATGAACGCCAACGTTTAGCCCGTATTTCTGCCAAGATTGATACCTTATTGGTAGATTGGTCAGAACAACAAAAAGCCATCAATAGATTGACAGCTTCTACCGAAAAGATTTGGGGAATGCGTGAAAGTCATGACGAACAAATGGCTTTGGATACCACCGACTACGAGCAAAAAGAACGCTTAATCCAAACTCGTGACCTCAGCAATTCTCCTTACCACAAAATCAAAAGGGTGATGGACTATTGGTGTGCCTTATGGTATTGGGACCTCAAAGACATAGAAGACCTCCCAACCCGTACTCAATGGCTCACTGACATAGAAGCTATTCTTTCCTTATCAACAGCCCACGATTTCAATCGTGGGTCAACAATGGAAGCCAATCATGACACACATAATGAACAACGCGGACTAAGATCGAAAACCTCTCAACGCGATTTCGAAAAACGTGTCCTCGACCAAGCCAAAAAGCTCAAATCAGGACAATTAACCCTAGGGCAAGAACACACTTCTCTCCGACAAGAACGCATTGCCGAAATGGCACAACGCTACCGTTATTTCCACCCTCAATTGGAGTTTGTAGAAGTATTCCAAGATAGAGGTGGTTTTGATGTGATTGTGGGGAATCCACCTTGGGTGAAATTAGAATTTGAAGAAAAAGGGGTGATCTCTGAAAAGAATCCAGAAGTATTAATTCGTAAAGTTTCTGCTCCACAGGTACGTAAACTAAAAGAAGGTCTTTTAGCAGAAGACCCTCATTTAGCGAGTCTTTTTGATGAAGAATTGTATGAGTACTTGGGAGGTTCTGCTTTCTTAAATGCGTTACAAAACTTCCCATTATTAAAAGGGCAACAAACCAATTTGTACAAATGTATTTTAGAAAATGCTTTTGGTTTATTGGCACAACAAGGTTTTGCAGGTTTAGTTCATCCAGAAGGTACATATGATGACCCAAAGGGAGGTAGAATGCGTGAGGAGATTTATCAGAGATTGAAATATCATTTTCAGTTTAGGAATGAATTAGTTCTTTTTGCTGAAGTGATGCACACACGAAATTACGGTATCCATATTTATAAAGGATTGAATCAGAAGGTTAGTTTTGATTCAATTAATAATTTATTTCATCCATCCACAATTACAGGCTGTTATACTCATAATGGGAGTGGTATGTGTGGAGGATTTAAAGTAAAAGATGAGCAGACAGGAAAAATGTCATGGAATGTAAAACCTCATAAAGATAGAATCATACATTTCACAGAAAAACAACTTAACATTTTAGCCCAAACCTTTGAAAATTCATCAAATGGTAAGCAACCAAAGTTAGTTTCTATACATTCAAAACAAATTATTAATGTATTAGAAAAATTATCCAAGTTTAAAGGGAAAGTAGAAGATGTCGATTCTTATACTACTGTTTGTTGGGATGAAACAAATGCAGTAAATGCAGAAATTATAAAAAGAAAAACAAAATTTCCTAACCTTCAAGAATGTGAATTAATTTATAGTGGGCCACACTTTTTTGTAGCTAATCCATTCAATAAAATACCAAGAGAAGTATGCAATAAAAGCTCTGATTATGACACTGTAGATTTAAATATTGAAGATGTTATTTCTAAGGATTTCTTACCAAGAACCAACTACGTGCCTGCCGAAGACCTTAGACAGTTTAGAAATAGGATTAAAGGCTTGGAGAATGGGAAAGAGTGGATTGAGGAGTATAAAGTCTGTTTTAGTAAAATGCTTGATGTCGCTGTTGAAAGAACTTTACAGCCTTCAATTATTCCTCCTAAAGTTTCGCATGTACATGGAGTAATTTCAATGGTTTTTAATTCAGATGATTCAGCAATAGAATTTTCAGGTTTATGTGCTTCATCAGTTATTGATTTTTATATAAAAACGTTAGGTAAAAGTAATATAGGAAGTGATATTTTTAGAAGTATGCCTTTGGGTATTAATAAAAAATTCTACCCCCACTTAGCCCTAAGAACCCTCCTCCTCAACTGTCTTACCAAACCCTACGCAGACCTATGGGAACGCAACTACGATCCCACATGGAACAGCATGCAATGGAGTAAAACAGACCACCGCTTACCAAGCTTTGCCAACTTAAAACAAACCTGGGAGTGGTCCACACCACTACGTACCTACTACGCCCGCCGTTGGGCCTTAGTAGAAATTGACGTCATCACCGCCATGGCATTAGGCCTCACCCTAGAAGAATTACAACTCATCTACAACGTACAATTCCCCGTCCTCCAACAAAACGAAGACGACACCTGGTACGACCAAAACGGCAAAATTGTTTACACTGTAAGTAGAGGACTTAATGGAGTAGGGATCAGTAATGATCCAGAAGATAAAAAGTTTTGGAAATCAATAAAAGATAAAAAAGAAGGTCAGTTTAAATATACCATTGAGAAATCAGAAATGTACAAAGGGCAAGAAGTGGTGTACCAAGCACCTTTTGAGAAATGTGACCGATTGAAGGATTATGAGGTTGCTTGGGGGTATTTTGAGGGGGTGTTTAATAAGAACTAAGAGAATCATAATTACTTGATGTATAGTTAAAGTTGGTAAACATTAAGCGAGAAGAACGATAGATGTTTACCAATTTTAACGCTGTTTTTTTGGAAATTCACTTAAAAGTGAATTATTTTGAGTTCAGAAAAGTTATAAAAGTGGGATATTACACAATTAATGAATTTCAAACGTATGAAAAAGTAACCTACTATACTTTACAAGAAGTAGATGAAGAAGGAGAACCAATCGGTGATTCAGAAACGGATAATTTTATGAAACGTTTTATGAATACCAAGTACCGTTCTAATATTCAAAAACTTTTTAAAAGTATTGAAATTATTGGAAAGGAATATGGGGCACTGGATCGTTTTTTTAGACATGAACAATCTGCTCATGGATTACCACCTCCAACATCGCTATTTTCAACCATATTAAATGTTTCAGATGCAAAAATACCATTACGTTTATATTGTCTAAGAGTCACAGAAGAAGTAGTCATCTTATTTAATGGTGGGAATAAAACAGCAGCAAGAGCACAAGATTGTCCCAATGTGGCACCACATTTTAATTTTGCGAATAGAGCAGCAAATAGTATTGATCAATTAATTCTATCAAGAGATATCCAAATCAATGGACAAGATTTAGAATGCTCTGAAACTATAGAACTATAAAGTAAAACAGATATGCCAAGTAAATACCTTCAAGAATTAATGTCAGACATGCCCAAAGAGAATGAAATCTTTGTGGAACTGTCATTAGGGTTAATCAACCTTATCCATGAGGTATTGGAGAAAAAAGGTTGGACCCAAAAGGATTTAGCCAAAGCTTTAGGCAAAAGAGAATCAGAAGTGAGCAAATGGCTTACAGGGTCTCATAATTTCACTTTTAGAAGTATTTCTAAGTTAATGGCAGCTTTAGATGAGAAGCTATTAGAAATACCTAAAATGAAAAAAGTATCGAATAATAAAGAAGTAGTATTTACAACCGTTGCACTTACTCCTTCAAAAAAATATTCAAGATCAGGTTTTAGTGTAAGGAAAAGGTCACAAACTACTTTTAGTGATCTCTCTTCTAAAGCATTTGATTTTCAAGCATCATAAAAAACAATGGAACATAAAAATATACCCTTTCGGTTTGCAAAAATTGAAACAGATGAATTTGCTACCATAGAAGGAAATTTTGATGAAAGTAACGAAACCTTAGGAGTAGAAAATGGATACGATTTTGGTTTTAATGCCGATGATAAAGCGGTTGCTTTCACTTATAAATTAACACTTTTACAAGAAGAACAGCCTTTTCTTATTCTTAAAGTAACCGGTTTTTTTGAAATCGAGCCTAAAGCATGGGAAAATCAAATTGAACAAAAAGAGCAATATATTTTTCCAGTAAACTTATTACAACATCTACTCACATTAGTGGTAGGAACAACAAGAGGGATTATGCACACCAAGGTATCAGAACAACCTTACAGAGACTTTGTTCTACCCACTGTCAATGTCACTGAGATGATTACAGAAGACTTTGTTTTTGATAAAGAATAAAATTTAAACCTATGATTGAGTTCGTAGGTTTTTTTATAAGCAAACTTTAGAAAACCTAGATTAAAAGTAATTGAAATTAGCTCTGATAAATCTCTTTAGAAAGAATGAACTTAAAGTATAAACAGTTTTGATGACTATTGAATTTTTTAATCAAACTGATACTCAAATAAACTAAAAACAAACATAAGATAATGAAAATAATTGCAGTCAATATACTAGAGGGGTGTTTAGATCACATCAAGAAAAACTTAACTCAAAAAGAGCCATATATTTTTTATAAAGATTATGAGTTAATCGATTTAAATAATGATAAACTTCGATTTAAAATAACCAAAAAGAACCTGCAAATTGTACCGGATAACTTTTTCAATCAAGGAGTAAATACAAATATTAATATAAGTGCAATAGTTGGAAAAAATGGCAGTGGTAAAAGTGCATTAATTGATATTATATTAAGATTAACCAATAATCTTTCGATACGATACCTGAAATCAGAAAAGGAAAGCCTGACTTTTGTAAAAGGGATAAGAGCCCAATTGTATTTTGACTTAAATAATAAAAATTATTTGCTTCAACAATCTGGAGATGAAGCTAAAAATGTAGATTTATTTTCTTTTGATGAACAAAAGGGAAAATGGCTAATTGTATCTAAAAGTAAAGCAAGAAAAACATTGGGAGAATCTTTCTTTTATACAATTCTTATGAATTATTCTCTCTATTCATTCAATACTGAAGAATATATAGAAGAATGGGAATGGGATGATGATAAAAAAGAAAAAAAATATTGGTTAGATGGACTGTTTCATAAAAATGATGGTTATCAAACACCTGTAGTCTTAAACCCGATGAGAACAAGAGGTAATATTGATATTAACATTGAAAACAGTTTAGTCAATGACAGATTAATATCATTATTCTATAACGAGGAGAAAGAAAGCGTTTCAGATATTACAGTGATTAATAATGCTCGTGTTCATTCTTTAAAACTACGACTTAATAGTAAAGTAAATAATAAATGGGATAGGCTAATTGATACTTTAAATGAATCCTTAAAAGAGGACCTTGGAAATGATATAACCTATGAACAAGCCGACAGAATTAAAAATCATATTGTTTCGATGTGGGATAAATATTATTCTTTTGAAGAGAAAGGGGGTAATAGTATTGAATATGATTTGGCAACCACTTATTTAGCTTATAAAACTCTTTCAGTGTTTAAGACTTACAAGAATATTTTGTTTATACCAATAGACGGTTTATTAAAAACTTTAATAGAAAATGACACGTTAGAGAATCACGAAAAACATCTTTTAGATATATGCATTGGAGAATTAAATCTTGATAAGAGTCATATCACATTTAAATTACGTCAGACAATAGCTTTTCTGACAAACAGGCATTTATCAGTTACTCCTGAATGGAAGGAAGTTACAATCGAAGAATTTTCATCAAAAGCAAAAAGTTTCATTAGTAAAACAAATTGGTCCTACATCGATTTCGTTCCTGCACCTTTTATTGAAACACAGATTATTTTAGAAAATAAAAACTCCAAAGAGAAATTTCCTTTTTCAACATTAAGTTCAGGTGAAAGGCAACTAGTTTATAGTGTGAGTAGCATTTTGTATCATATCAGAAATTTAAACTCAGTAATAAAATCTAATCGTAAGATTAAGTATAAAAACTTAAATATTATTTTAGATGAAATAGAACTGTATTTTCATCCGGAATTTCAACGTAAGTATATCAATCATCTACTTTCTTCATTGAATAACATCAAACTTGAAAACATTAAAAACATAAACATTTTATTAGCCACTCATTCACCTTTTATTTTATCTGATATACCACATTCAAACCTATTGTTATTAGACGAAAATGGCAATAGTAAAGATGGTCAATTAGGGAAATCTTTTGCAGCAAATATTCATTCCCTATTACGAAAGCAATTTTTCCTTGATAAAAGTCCTATTGGTGATTTTGCGTTGGGTAAAGTTAATGACCTTCATAAAAAACTGCATAAATTAAATATTGAAGAGCTAAAGGCTTACAATGAAGAAGCTAAACAAATAATTGATCTAATAGGGGAATCTTTGATTTCAAGTCAACTTAAGAAGATTTTAATTGATAAGATGAGTAAACAGGAGAAAATTGAATATTACAGAGAGCAAATTAAAAAACTAGAAAGAAATGATAAAAATTAAAGATTGTGAAATTGGGGATTTATATAACTTAATAGAACCATTTTTTAAACCAAAACCTTTATTCTCTTCTCCAAGAAATAAATTTGAAAGGATTTCAAACTTAATTACAAATACTAATGGTGAGATTCTAATTTATAATTATTCTGAAATGATAGCTTTTAATGCTCAAATAGAAGAAATTATATTTGGAGGATCACAAATAAATTTGGATCAAGTTAAAAATGCATATCGTTTTCTCTCAATAATTAATCAGTACCCACCTATCCATATAAATCGAATAGCTGATCACGAAATTGAATATAAAGTTGCCTTTCAAAGGTTTAATAAACTGGTTGATTTTTGCGACTTTAATTTAGAAGATGGATTAGAAAGAAATATTCGTATTTTGAAAGGTTTAAATGATGATGAGATTTCATATAAAAGAAGAGCGGAACAAATGACAAAAGCATATGAGGCATGGTGTGTTAAAAATCAATTATATTCAATTAATAAGAAAAAATTAAAAAGGGGAGGTTTTCTTAATAAGATATATGAAATTTTTGATTATGAAAATTTCTCAAAGTCAAAAGGGTATGAATTTGTAAAAAGTCTAAATTTGCCTGTTTGTCCATACTGTAATAGACAATACATTAGTATTGAAGGTAATGATAAATTAAAAGGAACTAGACCAGATATTGATCACTTTTTTCCAAAATCGAAATATCCTTATTTCGCATTATCAATTTACAATCTTATTCCTTCTTGTAAAGTATGTAATAGTAGTTTTAAAGGAGCAAAAGACTTCTTTATTCTAGAACATATTCACCCATATTTTGAAAATTTTGGAAGTGGGGCTGTTTTTAAGATGGAAGGTGAAACAGAAACATACTTTAATAATGTAAATCAGTTTAATTTGAAGCTGATTAACTCTCATACAGAAAAAGAAAAAGTAGAAAACAGTAATCACACTTTTAAATTAGAAAACTTATACGATAACAACCATAAAGATTATGCATTAGAAATTTATCAAAAAGCAGAAGCTTATCCTGAAGATTATTTGAAGAGTTTAGAAGGTGTTTTTAATAAACCGATAAAAGATAATATCAGATTATTAATTGGAAATTACATCTCTAAAAACGATTTTTCAAAAAGACCACTCTCTAAATTAACAAGAGATTTGTTTGATCAATTTGAACTTTGGGTTAGGTGGAAAATAGATAAGTCTGATTTTGATAAAGAATAACATTATAAACATTGCTTTTAGTTGAAAAATAATGTTCTTTGGAAATAATTCTTTTTGTATCAGAAATATATTGTACTTAAAAATTGAAACTTATTAAACTAATCATCAAATCAATTCTTTTTTTTAATCTAAAAGCAAATGAAAATTTTAACTAAAAAGCTAAACGTTACTGGGAAAAAATTTATAGCAAAATTAGAAATCCCTAAGAAAGCGGATTCGAATGAACCAAAAGGAAATTTTGGTTTTTATAAAGCCCCAATTGATCATGAAACAGGTAGACCTCTATTATATGAGATTGATGAGAGAGGGAAAACTTATTATAAACCATTAGATATCTTTCAATTCGGAGTATTAAACTCCGAACTAAAAAATGGAGACTATTATTTATTAACTCTAGATACTGATATACAAGAAAAGTCTGATAAAAATAAGTTTGGAATTGTTATAAAGAATATTGATCTACTAGACCAACTAGATATTCAAGATACTGTAGATAAATTAAAAAGTAATTTTTTAGAGAAAAGACATAAAGTAAATAAAAGTACAAAGAGCCAACTCAAGAACGATGAAACCAAAACTCCTCAAGGCTTAATTCAGTTTATCAATCAACAAAATTCAGACTATAATAGCCCTGAGTCATCACAAAATATAGCAAACTCTTTAAACTCATTGTCATCAGATATTTACACTGACAGTAAACGTTTTATTTATGAACTCCTTCAAAATGCAGATGATTCTAGTAATAACTCGGGTAAATTAGAGGTACTTATCCAAACAAAAGGGGAGTATTTAACGATATCCCATAATGGAGAAAAGTTTTCTTCTATAGATATAGAATCAATTTGTAGTGTTGGTGACGGGAACAAGAAAGGAGATGATAAGAAAACAGGTTTTAAAGGTATTGGTTTTAAATCAGTATTTTCTCATTCAACAAATGTATCTATCATTACAGGTGACTATTGTTTTAGATTTGATAAAACTTATTGGGATAACTATTGGAAAAAAGGATGGGGAAATAAGAAAGACTGGTTAACCCAAAGAGAAGCTAAAAACAAGGAAGCAATTGTAAAAATGCCTTGGCAAATTATTCCTATATGGTCTGAGGTAGACTCACAATTTTCTCACTTGAAAGAATATAATGTTTCAACTGTCGTAAAATTAGACAGTATGATTGATAACATAGAAGAAGATTTAAAAGAATTATTTTCAGACACACAAATATTATTATTTTTAAGAAGTAAAGAAGTTTCTATTACAATTGATTGTGGAGAAAAGTTTACTGTTGAAAAAGTACATGATAATGAAGTGCTTATCTTAAAAAAGGATGGAGACAAAATCTCTGAATGGTTGTTTAAGTCCTTTGATTTCGAGGTTGATCAAGATGCTCGAAATCAGATGGAAAATGATAATAGAATTCCTAAAAAATTAAGAGAAGCTACAAATACAGAAATTTCTTTTGCCTTAAAATTAGAAGAAGGAGTAATTACAAAAGTAGATTCAAAAGATAGTTTAGTATTCACTTACCTTCCAACTTCAGTTAACCTTAACTTCCCATTTTTAGTAAACGCTAACTTCTTAACGGATGCAGGTAGACAGAATCTTCATCAAGATTTATTTTGGAATAAATGGATTTTCAAGCATATCCCATTAAAGTTGTTTTCGTGGTTAGAAGAATTAGGTAATTCTGACTATAAGCATGAGGTGCTAAGAATAATTCCTAATAATCTTAGTAATCAAGGAGTGCTTGGTACTTCATTTAATAAAGGATTTGAAGAAGGTTTATCAAAGTCTATTTTTATACCTGTTGAGAACCAATTGTTAAATCCTTCTGAGGTTATTTATGATCAATCAGGAATTACGGAATTTTTACCAAAAGAATTAATTGTTGATTTTATTAATTCAGATGAGGATAAAGAATATACTCTAGATTCTTTCACAACAATCGATCACCCAATACAAGTAATGAGAAATATTGGGATCAAGATTTTTTCTATTGATGATAATGAAAAATTGTTTAAGTCTTCCATTTTCAAGGAACAGCACAAGCTAGAAGATAACTTTGATTTATTGTCCTTTTTACAAGGTAAATCCTCTGAACAAAAGGATGATAATAATGAATGGGATCTTACTTTAAAGAAGACTACTTTTATTTTTGATGAAAATGAAAATTTAAAAACTCCTGAAGCAGTATACTTCCCATCGGATGAATTCTCTTCTGAAGATTTTAATAACAGAATTCCAATTATTCATCAAGATGTAATGTCAAAAATAAACGGAAGTTATTCTGTTAAGCAATGGTTAACTAAGTTAGGCGTTAGTTTACCATCAGATATTGCATTAATTGAGAAAACAATCATTAATAGCCCTGATTTTGTAACGAAAGAGAATGCTATTAAAATTGGTCAATTTTTATTTCAAGCTTTTAAAAATGGAAGTTTGAAAGAAAACCATTTAAGTGATTTAAATAAATTAAATATTTTGACTACTAAGGGTAATATACTCCCTGCGTCCGAAACTTATTTATGTGATGAATATAAACCTGAATTTAGTTTAGAAAAAGAATTTGAGGGTGATTTTTATGTGTCATTTGATTATGTTGAAAATAATGTTGATTTAACATATTGGAAAGCATTCTTTGAGGAAATAGGTATTTCACAAAATATAAGATGGAATAAAGAAATTCTTTCAAAGAGTGAAATATCGAATAGATTAGATTATACTAAAGTAAAAGAAATTTTTAAAGACTTTGAAAGTAAAGATTACTTCTATACAGCTTATTATTCTGGAAATGTATATTCTTATAACCCAAGAACTATAACGGTTCATAATTTTTCGTTTATGGATAAAGCTTGTAGGAGTTATGAAAGTAGTAAACTTTATTGGTCAAGAGTATTTGAACAAGAATTTGAGTTAAATAATAATATAACTTCAAGAGGATCATGTGGTTTTCATCATAATGTAGGAAGAAGTTATAAGAAGAATTTTAATTATTTCAAATGGATATTAACCAACCTTAAAGTATTTCCAAGTTCTCTAAATACACTTGAACGTGCAGATACTTTATATATAAATAATCCAGAAATAATAAATATTGCTAGTAATTATTTACCTATACTTGATTATGATGGGATTTTAGATGAAGAATGGAAAGATATATTACCATTGAAAAAGTCATTAGATTTAGATGATTATTTGGAAATTTTGAAAAAGGTTAAGTATGAAGAATTTTCAAATAAAGAAATACTGCAACAAACTAAAAAAATAATAGCAAAAGTATATTCAAAAATTGCTGAGAACTATTTAGGTTATAAAGATAGACTTATTGAGTTTGGGAAGAACAATAAGTTATTATCGATAGATAATACATTTATTGAATCTAAAGATTTATCAATAGTATTAGCAGATGGTTTTAAAGCACCAAACCTAGCATTTACACTAAAAGATGAAAAAGTCTATGAACTATTAGAACTTTTTGGTGTTAATGTGATCAAAGATATTTCAGCGAAAATATCCTCTTCTAGGATTAAAATTGAAGCAATGAGACATCAATTAGTCCATTTGCTACCACATCTTACAACTTTAAGAATGGAAGGTAAAGCAAATGCAAATTGGATAGAAGAGTATGAAAAATTGAGTCAGTTAATTAATGAGTTTAACTTTTATCAAACGGAAGAAATAGTTTTGACCTATGGAAATGATGAGGATACACAAGAAAGAAGTTCATGGGTAGAAAAAGAAGATAAAAACTTCTATTGGACTGGAGATTGGTCCAGACCTAGGATATTAGCAGGTCTTGTAGAACCCTTAGCAAAACTTCTCAAATTGAATAAAAGCGATGCCACTCATTTACAAATTCTATTACCCGATAGTTTTGAAGATGGTATGGAATACTTAAAAGAAATTTTTGGTAAAGAAGTAATAGATAAAATTCCAGAAGAATACTTACACCCTAAAACATCAGGAAAAGTTTCTCATAATGCACCTGTAACTGGTGGAGGTTATGATTCAAAAAGAGCTGATATTGGTAATAAAGGTGAGCTGTTTGTTTATAAAGAGCTGAAAAAGATATATCAAGATAAATATGAAACCGATATAGCAGAAACTGATAAAGGGTTTAAAATATCTGATAAAGTTGATGTGACATGGAAAAATATTGGAGGTGTTGAATCAGGAGCAGACCATGACTTTGTTATCGAAGAAGAAGGGGGAAAAATCTATATGGATAGTAAAGCCACGGTGTTTTCAGAATCAAGAGAGTTTGCTGAATTTAAACTGACTCCAAATGAATATAGAAGAATGAGCAATTCTGAAAGATATATGGTAGCTAGAGTAACTGAAGTAGAATCTAACCCTCAATTAAAATTAATTGGTATTTCTATAGAGAAACTGAATTAATAAAATGTAGCCCTCAATCAGAGTAATAATATATTGGATTGAGGGTTTATTTTTTACTGAAAAGAAAACTAAAATTGAAAAACAACACTTCCATTTACCCCTTCTTCAGCCAAAAAACAAAGTTTATACATGGCTTAGATCCTATGGGCATACAGCTTACATCAGAAACTACCTATGCCACATTACTTCCAGGATTAACCAACCTTACACAGCGTTACAGATATTATAGCTTTTATTGTTGGTTACTGAATGAGTTCATTCAAAAAGGGCAACTGACTGATGATAATAGCCACTATCTTAGTTTTCTAAGAAAGGGAGAATATCTTATTGCTTTATGTTCCCAAGCACAATTTCATAAAGGGGAAAGTATAAAAGGAATCTCAGGGAGTGATTATGCAGGAAGAGTCCTTTCTGAAACAACCCAAAGTGTCAATTTAGAAGCAGGGATCTATAAGGAAGATAAAAGTACGGCAGGCACTTATTGGAAAGGAACCTATGGGATATTGGCTACCTATTATTCAGGAGCAATGAAAAGTCTAAGTATCATTAATGATAATAACTTTTTCAGTTTGGTCAATACCACTGAAAAAACGAATGATAAAATCAATGGTTTAAAATTAGCGAATGCTTTTGATCAGAATTTGGAGTTGAATGCTAAACAAATCTTTTTGGATTGTATTGAAAAAGGGGAAGCAAGCATTGATGAATTAAGTCAGATCAGTACTTCTTTTAATTTGTCAGTTATTCCAGATGGTACTGAGGAACAAAGACTTCTTTTAGAGTTAATTACAGATCAAGACAAACCCTTGTACAAAGAATCGAATTACTTTAGAAGACAAACTATAAAGTTGATGTTGGAGTACATTCAGCAAGAGGAACTTTTTTACGATAGAGCATTTTTAGATCATATTTATTTTGGAGATACCGTTTTTCAAGACCTCAATAACATCACTTTAAAAGGTTGGTATTTTTACTTATTTAATGAATTTTGGTTGTTTGCTAATACTTCCATTTTAAATGCCTTGCTTATAGACTTAGCTAGATATCAAGAAGGTTGGGTACCTACCTCTGATATTGTTAATAAGAATGTCAATACTATTTGTAATAGCTTAGGGATAACACAAGAGATGACTTTGGAAGATGTGTTAGTCCTAGATATACTAATAGAAAAGAACGAAAGACAATTAGCTGATGAGATTGAGCAACAAAATGATAGGGAAAACAGTGTAGCTGCCCTTTTATTAATTCTCAAACTGTATAAAACTAATCACGATCAACTTAAGTTAATGAATGAATTTGGTCAGCAATATAGCTTGAATAGAGAGGGAAATGGATTGGTTTATTTCATAGAAGAGCTCTCTAATCAAAAGAGTCAAAAATTCACATCTTGGTGTAAGAATTTTATAAATAAAAGAATCATTCAGAGACATCAATTGGTGGCGTTAAGAAAAATGGGGTTAGGATCGTTAACCACACAAAAGTTTTTGTTGGAAGATCAACATATGCGATACATTGATAACTTTTCTCCTTTCTTCTCAGGGCCTAGGTTAAGAGTGATGCATCTCTTTTTGGAAGATTTAAACTTGGTTGAAAAAGAAAAACTAACCACAAAAGGATTGCAGTTACTCAACAACTTAATGTAAAACTAACATGAATAAACAAAACATTCTTGAACTTTTAGGAGGAAACAAACGAAAATATCATTCATGTGTGATAAGTAGTTTTTCCTTTGATTTCAATTATTTCGAAACTCGTCTTTTACCTACTCTAAGGGTCTTAAATATTAATAACACTATTATTTTAGCTGATGGTAATTATTTGGAATATGCACAAGAACAGTGCATTGGGGAAGAATTTAAACCACATAGAGGATATAGTTTTCATGGAGTGTATACTAAGGGCGTTTTTCATCCTAAAATACTCTTTTTAACAGGAGAAAAAGATGGGTTATTATTGATAGGTTCTGGTAACATTACCTCTTCGGGTTTAAACGGGAATGATGAAATATGGGCCGCTTTTCAATTCAATACCAAAGAAGAAAATAAACATGCCCCTATTTTCAAAGAAGTATGGAATTACCTTAAATCATTTGAAAGTAATTTGTTGGGAGCATCTATTCAGAAATTACATTGGGTAGAAGAATATACACCATGGTTAACTAAACTACCAACTCCTTCAGGTTGGATAGAAAAAAATACTTATACTTCTATCCGATTTATTGGTAACTCTTCAACTAAGTCAACAATTTCTCAATTGATGGAATACGTTCCACAAAATAGTGTAGAAAACATTCAAGTAGTTGCTCCATTTTATGACTTGAAAGGTGAATTATTAATTCATTTAATAGAACATTATCAACCACAATTATTACAATGTTTTGTCGACCAGAGTTTTGAGTCATTACCTTATCAATTGGATAAGGCCTATCATGATAAGATTCAATTTTATGATTGGTCTGATAGTTATGAGGTTTCAGAAGATGAAAAAGTAAAGAAAATTACAAGACTTCATGCTAAATTAGTACAGATAAAATTAAGTGATGGAACGACTTATTTGTATTTTGGAAGTGCTAATGCTTCAATCCCAGCATTTGGAGAGAATGGCAAATCTGCCCTTAATGAGGAAGCAGGGCTTTTAATCAAGCAATCTAACAAAGATTTTATCAAAGAATTAGGGATAGAAGCAAATCATCGGAAATCAATAATTGATTATACTCCTCCATCAAATTTGAAGCATCAAAACAATAAAATATTCAAAAGTATTTTTTATTTCAGATTAAAATATGCGGAAGCCAAAGGTGACAAAATTAGTATCAAACTTGATGACAAAATAAGAGCGTGTGATTGTCAATTATTCGTTTTTGATAAATTCGATAATCAAATAGAAAAGATAAGCTTCACTACAGAAAAAGAAGAAACTATATTTATTACTTCTCAATTAGAAGATGTTTTCAAAGTGCAAGCTATAGAAATAGAAACTAATAGAACCTCAAATTTTGCACTGGTACATCACGCTGATACTTTTTTTAGAAGTAACCCTCAACAAAAGAATTCAAAACTTCATCAATTATTAAATGGAGAAATAGAAAATTATAGTTCACTAGAAAAATTGATGTCCTATCTTTCTAGCAATTGGGGAGAGTTTCAAAATGAAAGGAAAGATTCAAAAATAAACATTCGAAGCCACGGAGCAGATGAACCAAAGGAGGTTAAAAACATTTCTCAGGAAGAATTCATGACACCTTCTGAAAAATCTCTTTTAAAGCAGTTGGGAGTAAGTAGCTCTCCAACCAACTTGATCTTACAATTTTTACAAAGTGTAAGAGCTCACTTACATGACCAAAATATAGAATCAGGTATTGAAGAAGAAGAATTGACAAAGGATGAAAGTGAAAGGGGAAATGATGTAAGAGATGACTTGCCTGAAACTGAAGGAGAAAAAGCAGATTATAAAAAAACGCTTAGTTATAATACTTTTATCATTTCAAAATTGGATAAGCAGTACGACAAAATTTTATATGACTATTTAAAAAGTAAAGACACAAATAAAAAGATTGAGTTTAAGATCACTGAAGAAGAAATAAAGCACCTTTTAATTGTTTTGGAAGTGATAATGCTAAATTATGATCAAGAAGAAGAAAGTGAAGATTCGAAAAAGCCAAATATTAAATTAAGACTATTGCTTAATGGTAAGTTAAATCAAAAAGAATTTGGTTTAAAAAAGTTTTTGATGACTACAGTGAGTAAGTTCTTATTAATTGCCAACAACAACATTGTTACAGAGTCCGATGATATTTCCATAGCTAGAATGAAGCAATTTAAAGCTTCTTTAATGAGCTATATCTTATTTATCACATTTAATATGAGTTGGCTTCCCGATGAAGAGAAGTATAAAAACAATTTGATATTAAATACGCTTCATACTTTAAAAATCGGAGATGATATTAAATCCTATCAATCGATTTTTAATCAATTAGATAAATACCTCGATGAGATAAAATTTTTAGATAGAGATATACTACAAGAAATAAAATATTTAAGAAAGATAACTTTACCAAAATATTTAGCTTGGAATAATGAAAAGCGCAAACCCTTAAATGAAATTACGGATTCAGATATCATCTTTTCAACTTCGATAGGTTTCTATCATTTAGTAAATAAGAGAGCCAACTTAAATTTTGATTTTAAAAGAGTGGGTTATGATTATCAAAATGGAGATTTTCTATGGACAAATATAAATATGGGTAAGAACGAGGTACGTGAAATGGTATTATTTTAATTCAATTCTAATTTTTCTTATATTCGTAACACTAAAAACAACAATCACAAACAAAGTAATCATGCTCGTTTTTCACCAAGCAGAAGAAGTTAAAACCTCCATTATTGAATACTTAAAAGCCACTTTTAACTTTTCAGATAGAAAATTGAAGGAGGCATTTTTAAAAATAATAGAAGATAAAGAAGATGGGTTGATAAAAGGACCGTACATCTCATTACGTTTACCCTATAGAAAAGAGTTTGATGCGGAAATTCCTTTAGATATAAAACCTACTTTTCCTCCTTTTAAACATCAATATGAATCCTTTTGTAGATTAACTACTGAGGAAGAGAATATTCCTAAGCCTACAGTGTTGACTACAGGTACAGGATCTGGAAAGACAGAATCATTCTTATTTCCATTGTTGGATTATTGTTATAAACGTAGGGATCAGTTTGGGATAAAAGCGATTGTAATGTACCCCATGAATGCATTGGCAACAGATCAAGCTCAACGTTTTGCTGAAGAGATTTATAACAATCCACTAACGAAAGGGAAGATTAGAGTAGGGTTGTTTATTGGTACAGGTGGAAAGAAAGATAATCTCCCAAAGGAGATGAGTAATATAAAAGTAATAGAAGATAGAAATACAATTATAACCAGTCCTCCTGATATATTATTGACCAATTTCAAAATGTTGGATTTCGCTTTAATGCGTGAAGATTTTTCTTCAATTTGGAAACCTAATTTTGAAGCACCTGACCTTCTGAAATATATTGCACTTGATGAATTACATACTTATGATGGTGCACAAGGATCGGATGTAGCAAACCTAATTAGAAGGTTAAAGTTGAAATTGAAATTACCAAAGGGACAGCTTTGTCCTGTTGGAACATCAGCAACTATTGGTTCGGGAGAAAATTCAAAACAACTATTAGCAGATTATGCAACTAAAATCTTTGGAGAAACTTTTACTGAAGAGTGTATTGTAGGAGAGGATCGATATAGTGAAGATGAGTTTTTTGGTAATAAAGAGTTAAAACAGGGTTTGCCTACTGCTAGCCTTAAAGATACTTTACTAACATCAGGTGAAACGTATGAGACATATATCTTAAGACAAAAAAAACTTTGGGGTATTAAACCTAGAGTTAATCCTCAAAAACTTGGTCAAGAGTTATTGAAATTTCAGATTGTAAAAGATATAGCAGCTATCTGTAACAAAGGAATCAGAACTGTTGATGCTTTGATAACAGAATTGGATAGAAGGAATTTAGACTTTTCCTCTCTTCCATTTTACGATAATTTTGCAAAATTTTCACCTAAGGAAGGAGTTGTATTGTCTATTCTAGCGCTTATTGCAGAAGCTAAAGCAGATAAGGACTTTCGGTTCCCATTGCTGGCCGTCCAAGGTCAATTATGGATTAGAGAATTATCAGGTATAGGAAGAATAGTAGATGGTAATTCTCAGTTTATATGGAGAGAAAATTTTAAAGAAGAAGATGAAAATGGACGGAAATTACATCCTTCTGTATCATTCTTCTGTAGAGATTGTGGACATTCAGGTTGGTTAATGACAAAACCTGACACTAAAGATGCCTTTAATGCAAGCCCATCGGTTGTAAACAATAAATTTTTCAGAAAAGATAAAGAAGTTTGGCTTGTAGGGACAGAGCCATGTACGGAAGAATATACTTATACTGATTCAAGAGGGTACTTTTTAAATGTTCATACGCTAAAGCAAGAAAGAAAAAAAGCAGATGATAACATAGAGATATATGCTTATCAAAAACTTAATAATAAAGAGAAATTTGAAAACAGATGTCCTTGTTGTAATGCAAAAGACACCATTGCAACAATCGGTACAAGAGTAAGTACATTATCCTCAATTTCTACTGCACAAATATTATCATCTGATTTAGATAAAAATAAAGAAAGAGATCGTAAGATGCTCTCTTTTGCCAACGGAGTTCAAGATGCTGCTCACCTTGCTGGCTTTGTGGAAGCAAGAAACTTTAGATTCACATTTAGATCTGCTCTTCAGAAAGTGATAAATGCTCTTGATGAACAAGGAGAAGAGATAAATATAGTATCGTTATCAGATGCTTTTAAGCAGTATTGGAAAAGAAATGCAGACGAAAGAACACCTATTGAGGCTTATTTTTATAAGTTTTTCCCATCTGATAAAATCGGTGATTTTGCGGTGAGGGACTTTAAGCTAAATGAAGAAAAATTTGATTACTCTTTTATCAATGAATTTGATTTAAGAGTAGATTGGGAGATTTGTAGTGAATTTGGCTATAATGCTACAATTGGTAGAACTTTAGAGAAAACACAATCATCTGCTACTTACTTTGATATTGAGAAAGTAACTACTGCTTTTCAAAAAATGAAGCCATGGTTATTTGAAAATAGAATGGAGCTATTAGAAGAAGAACACTTCATTTTATTTACTCTTGGTATACTCCATAGAATGCGACAAAGAGGAGCGGTTGATCATCCATTCTTACAGAAGTTTAGAACTACAAAAAGTGATACTTTTAATCTCAATTGGGCAAGAGATGATCGACATTTCATGAATAAGAATTTCGGTTCGAGTAGTAGGATTCCCAAATTAATTAGTCCTTCTAAGAAGTTTGATGTATACGATAGTCCTATCACTAGAGGAAATTCGGCAAACTGGTTTCATACTCACTTCAGAAAAAGTATTTCATCTAGATATGCTGTATTTACAGATAATGTTGATGCTATAAATGATTTCTATTTAAAGTTTTTTGAAGTATTTACTGACCTTGAATTATTCGATTCTAAAGAAGCAGATGGAAGTATTGTTAATTTTGCAATTAATCCTTCAGAAATAAAGATTACAAATCAAGTACAAAATTATGTGTGTGATAAATGTGGGCATGAAATTAAGTTAGGGGAAGAATATGATCCTGTTTTTGATAATGCTTCATGTTTGAAATATAGATGTACTGGACATTATGTTGCTCAAGATGAAATTCAAGAAGGGTATTACCCAAAAGTTTATAATAGGAAAAGGTCTCCTAGAATATATTCATCTGAACATACTGGGTTATTGGAGAGATCTAAAAGGGAAAAGGTAGAATATTCATTTAAAAAACGTCCTTTCTTTAACTCAATCAATACTTTAATTGCAACTTCAACCCTTGAAATGGGTATTGATATTGGTGATTTGAATGTAACAATGAATAGTTCTGTTCCACCTCTTCCTGCCAACTTTTTACAAAGAGTGGGTCGTGCTGGTAGAAAAACGGGTAGTGCTCTAATTCTAAATTTTGCAGGAAGAAAAGCCCACGATAAATATTATTATGAGGAGCCTATGAGTATGATGGCTGGTGAGGTATGTACTCCTGGCTGTTACTTAGAAGCAAAGGACATTTTAAAACGTCATTTTCTAGCATATTGTATTGATACATGGGTAAATAAAAAAGGTGAAGAAGCAAGGATACCTCATAAAATGAGAGTTTTAAAACTCAATACTCTTGACGTGAGGAGCTCGGTTTTCTTTGGTAGAAAGCTAATTAATTTTATTACAAATAATGAGAATGACTTACTAAATAATTTTAGAAGCACTTATCAAACAAATGTGAGTGGTGAGGAAATCATTAATGCGTTTAATTCGCTTGAAAAATATGTAATTGGAGGGGATAGTAGCTATTTATCTAAGCAAATTGAACTTCACTTTAATAATGTAAGAGAAGAAATTAATCTGCTTAATAATAAGAAAGACGGTATTTTTGAAGATATAAAGAATCGGAAATTAGCAAAGACTGATGCTGAATATGAGGAGCTTTCAAAAGAAATATCGAATATTAGAAGAACTATTAAAGAGATCAATGAACGTTCTGTCATTGAATATATGACCAATGTTGGGTTACTACCTAATTATGCATTCCCTGAAACTGGAGTTAACCTTAATGCAAATATTACTTTTAAACAAAAAAGTAATGAGGTAAAACCTATACCACCTGAAAATATTGAGTTGGTTAGACCTGCAAGTAGTGCTATTAAAGAATTAGCACCGGGTAATGTATTTTACACACAAGGTCATAAATTAAAAATCACAGGACTAAATGTATTAAGCTGGAAAGAGGAAGCTGTAGATATGCGTTTTTGTTCGAAATGTGATCATATTGAAGAGACTTATAAATCCAAAAATGAAGCTTGTCCTAAGTGTGGTGATGAATCTTTTGCATCAGTAACAAATACACACAAATTTTTAAGATTAGAACGTTCTAGGTCTATCAATTGGGAAAAAGATACTCGATTAGATGACTCTTCTGATGATAGAAGTAATGCATTATTCGCTTTAACTACCCACTTTAAATTTAAAGAAGAAAGTTCTAGAGGTGCTTTTGCATTAAAGAAAATTCCTTTTGGTATAGAGCTTTTTGAAGATGTAGAAATTACTACAGTGAATTCAGGTTTACCTATGAATTTAAACGATAAAGGTAGATCTGTAAAAATTAATGAAAAAGAAATACCAACATGTGGTTTTATAACATGTAAAAAATGTGGAAAATCAACACCAACAACAAAGCATGATTCAAAACCTGGTAATAAAGAAGCTATTGATTATCACTACGGTTGGTGTTCAGAGAAGAAGAAACCTTATAAAGGTGAAGCTGATGCTATTTTTGAAGAGGTGTTTTTATACCGAAGAATGAATACTGAAGCTATAAAAATTATGCTTCCTGTTCAAGATTTCGAAACGTTAGAGCAAATAGCACTTTTTAAATCTGGGTTATTAAGAGGAATCCAGAATTATTACGGAGGAAACCCTTCTCATTTATTTTTACAAGACTATCAAGAATATGATCAGAAAGTAGGAAGAATGGGACAGTTTTTAGTTCTTTTTGATACTATTCCTGGTGGAACCGGCTATTTGGGTAAACTTTTTCAAACAGAAGTATTCTCAGAAGTATTAAGAGAAGCTTATAAGGCAATCAAAACATGTAATTGTCAGAATAATGGAAAAGATGGTTGTTATCATTGTGTATACACCTATAGTAATCAATATGAGCAAGATCAATTAAGCAGGAAAAATGCAGAAACTTTGTTTGGTCGTTTAATGTCCTCGATTAATGACTGGGATCAATTGGATGAAGGTTTATCTAAAATTAAAGATTCAGGACAAATCGAAGAATCTGAGATGGAAAAACGTTTTATCTCCTTAATAAAAGAGTTTGCTCTATCAGAAGAACAGAAAAAGGAGGGATGGAATTTTCATACCAAAAGAGAAAATGGTTTTAGATATGAGTTAACTATTAAAGATGATAAAAAGGAGTTCATCTGGGCAATTGATCCTCAAGTTAGTTTAAGTCATAGTGAAGGGGTAGCGATTTCAAGTAAACCAGACTTTCAATTTAGATGTATTCAATTCGTAGAAGATGGTATTAATAAACAAGAAGAGTTAATCAATTTTCCTAAGATTAATATATTCACAGATGGTTATCAATATCATGCTTCTGAATCTAATAATATTTTTCATAAAGACATCCAAAAGCGTGACGCTATATTAAAATCACCTAATTATTATCAGGTATATTCTTTCACATGGAAAGATTTAGATCTCTTTAAGGAAAATAAAACGGATCAGTTTTTCAATGACCATATTAATTCATTAAATAAACTACCAAAAAGTGTAAGAGATAAGTTTACTTATTCACATGGATTAGTATCTAAAAAGAATGCTGTAGAAAGGTTTTTGTATCATCTTTCTCACCCAGAGAGAGAAGTGATCAAAGATGAAGTAACGAATGTATTCTTAGGGTTTACCCCTTTCGAACAACATTTGATTTTTACTGAAAGTACAATTATGGAATATCTTCAGGGTAGAGATAGAAATGATTTGAAACCAGAAAGCACAAGTCAGCCATTTTTGATTACAAATATTGATACAGGTATTGATAATGTTGAATTGAGATTATCGATTGGTTTACCTAAAAAGAATACAAAATCTTACGTTGATATAATAGATGACAAGGTAATTGAAGTTGGTAAGGAGAATTGGGAGTTATTCTGGCAGTATTATAATACCTTTCAACCAATGTATGATAGCTTAATAGAAGAAAATAGAATTGATCAGAATGATTTCTCCAATGAAGATATTATTGAAGATTATTCTGAGGAGTATCTTGATTTAATCAAATTTTGTGATGATAATAACTTTGTTGTTATGGAGGAAGGTTATGAAATAACAGATGATAATGGGATTGTGTTATGTGGAGCTGAAATAGTCATAAATTCACCAAGAAAAATAGCACTTTTACCTTTTGATGGGGATGAAGACAAGATGAAAGAACTAGGTTATATTATAACCGAAACAGTTGAAGAGACTATTGAGAAATTAAACTAAAACTATCTGTAAGTCATAAATAATTTGTGAATTATAGATCATAAGAACATAAGAAATGAAATTATTTTTATACGATAAATTTTGGGATTCTTTTATTGAATTACCTAAACAAGTTCAAAAAGCAACAAAAACATTTATTGAAAAATTTAGAGCAAACCCAAAAGGGGAATCTCTTCATTTTGAACATATAAAAAATTTAAAAGATAAAAACCTTAGATCTGTAAGAGTTGATCAAACTTATAGAGCGATCGTTCATCAACCTGATAGAGGTGATATCTTTCACTTGCTATGGGTCGATCATCATGACAAAGCCTATCGTTGGGCTGCAAACAAAATGTTTCAATGGAACGAGCATACCAATGCTTATCAAGTATATGAAACTAATGAGGTTCATGAGGTTGAATCCCCAAAAACTACTGATTATAACATAAAAGAAGAAGCTAATGTTAGTTATATGGAGTCCTATTCTCAAGATCAATTACTAAAAATTGGTGTTCCTGAGATATTAATTCCAAGTGTTCTTCAAATAAATGATCTCGATGATTTAGAAAAGATGCAGTCACATCTACCTGAAGATGCTTTTGAAAATATATTTACTTTATTTGATGGTGGGAATATTGAGCTATTGATAGAACAGGTGCAAGAAGGAATGCAGACTATTGATGCTGATGAAGAAGATCATTCTGCTAATAACCAACGTTTCTTCATGCAAATCACCGCTGAAGATAACCTAGATGAGATTCTTTCTAATGACTTTAAAAAGTGGAAAGTATTCTTACATCCATCCCAACGTAAACTTGTTACTTCTGATTATAAAGGACCAATCAAAGTAACTGGTGGAGCAGGGACAGGTAAGACTGTAGCAGCGTTGCACAGAGCAAAATTTCTTTTGAGTAAAGAAGTTCAATCAAAAATCTTATTTACAACTTATACTAAAAGCCTTACAAAACACTTAAAGAAAGATATAAAGACCCTCGGTATTCAACCTTCACAGCTAAGAATTGAGAATATTGACAGCGTTGCTTCAGATCTTGCAAGAAGTGAAGGAGTAATACCATTTGATGCTAAGATTATATACAATAATAGTGATGACTACAGAAAGCTTTGGGAGGAAGTATTAGAACAAAATTTGACTAAATATGATGCTGATTTTCTTGCTTCTGAATATTTAGATGTTGTCTTATGGAATAATGTAATAGATGAAAAAACATATTTTAGAACTCCCCGTACTGGTAGACAAAGTCGATTAAATAGAAAAGATCGAAAAGATGTTTGGGAAATCATTACAGCATACAAGAAATATTCGTCTTCTGAAGGCTATTTTCTTAAAGAGGAAGTAATGAATAAACTAGCCAACTATTATTCTGAAATGGAAATAAAACCATTTGATCATATTTTGGCAGATGAGATTCAAGATTTTTCAAATGCAGAATTACGCTTTCTTAGAAGTATTGTAAAAGAGGTTGCGAATGACTTATTTTTAGTTGGAGACCCTCTTCAAAATATTTATGGGAAAGCACTGAATTTTTCAAAATGTGGAATCAACATCAGAGGGAATAGATCTAAAAGGTTGAAGGTCAATTATAGGACTACTGAAGAGATTCGAAGAATGGCTGTCGGTTGTATCAAAGGAATTTCTTTTGATAATTTTGAAGGAGAGGAAGAGGAGAAAAATGGATATGTTTCATTAATCAAAGGTACTAAACCAAGTTATAAAGTATTCAAAACACCAGAGGAAGAGCATAAGGATATAGTCCACCAAATTGTAGAGAATATTAAAAAGGAAGAACTAGATTATAAAGAAGTTTGTATTTCAGCTTATAAGAATGATGATCTTAAAGAACTAAGGAAAGCATTACACAAAGCAAGTATACCTTATTTTGAACTTGGTAATAATACTGGTGATAAAGAGGGTGTAAATGTTTCTACTTTTCATAATATGAAAGGACTAGAGTTTAAAGCAGTATTTATAACAAAAATTTCAAAAGAGACCTACCCATACAAACCATATAGTTTTAATGATTGGGAGCAAATTAAACAGAAACAGTTTGTCGCAAATCAGAAATCTCTATTGTATGTGGCTATGACAAGGGCTATTGCCTATTTGAATATTAGTGGTGTAGGAGAAAGAATTGAAGAACTGTAAAGTTTGGATTGCCTATCATGGTATCTAATATAGATTGCGAGTGTAATACTATTGTACTTTACCAATAAATCAGAATAAGTTTATTGATTGTTCCCGTATAACATTGGTGAGACACCGGTAAAAATACACTTTTTACTGGTGTTGCCCTCGTATTGCTTCCGTTATGACACCGTTCTTACACCCGTAAAACAAGCTAAAATCGTAGGTTCTGCTTTCGTTTAAATTGTACTTTTCAATTGCAATCTCAATGGGTAATTTAAATTGTCCAGTCCTAACTTAGAAGATAAATAGATGAGATCTGATGCTTTTGGGTTTGATCTTGCTTACAAGAAGGATTCAACCGATAAGAATAAGATGAGGTGAAGTATACTTTAAAATACAATTGAAGTATGAGATTGGAAAGGTAGTGAAGCTGGTCAAATAAATGTTATCCCCAATGTTATCCCTCTTAAACAAAAAAACCGCCCTTACATTACTGTAAACGCGGTTTTTAGTGGAGTCGGAGGGAGTCGAACCCTCGTCCAGAGAAGGACTCCGTCAAGCCTTCTACATGCTTAGTTTCTCTTAAATTTTCGAGACAAGCCCAGCCGGAAACAACCTAAACTTGTCCTTATCTGCTTAAAGCTTCATCTTCAACCCACAGCAGGTATCCGACTAGATCAATGATTACGGCACCGCCGATTCTTCGCCCAAAGATCAAGGCAAAGGACGATGTAGCTCGGGAACGCGATACGCATTCAACCATTTAAGCCCAGATGTCTACAACCCTAAGGGAGACTAGGCAGCCATAGCAAACGAATTGTTGCCAACTAGATTTTGGAATTATCTTTCAAGGCTCTCATCCCATGAGCCTGCATGCTTATACTTGCAAAATCTCAGCCTGTCAAAACCAGTCGACCCCAAGTGAACTGGCCACTCTCATTTGAGCGGACTACAAAATTAGCTATTTCAATGGATTTTGGAAACTATTTTTAGTGAAAAATAGATAAAAAGTGCTATTAGTTTGAGGATTAGGAAGTTGTGTTGGGGGAGTGGTTTTGCTTATTGGTAAATTGAATATTTAGCTTTAGAATTACATTATGATTATTTATAATGGTACTAGGACAGAAGAAATGGAACAATAATTACGTGCACCATGACTGAAGTCATGAGCTTATGGGAAGCTATTCCAATCTTTAACATTCATGATAAACTTGATATGTCTCATGGATTTACAGTTTTTATATCTATTTAGATACGAATAAGCCAACTATTATAATCAAATGCTGAAAAATGAGGTAACTCCCCAAAAGCCCATAATTTCAATTATGGGTCTACAAAACACCCGTTTTCTTTTGTCTTATTACTTACCAATTTTTTAACTGATATGAACAAGCAAACTTATTTATTATTAGCCTCTTTGATGATGTTAGTAATGTTCTCTTTCAAAATTCAGGCACAACAAAAAGTAGGGTTGCTTTTTGATGCTGGAGGCCAGCCTATACATGGTTACATCGATCCTATCTCTTATTCCCCGACGGTAAGTATTTCAAAGGACCTTGGTAATTATATGCCTTCTATTCTTTATTATAAGGATGGTAGAAGTGAAAAACGATTAATAAAGTTTGAAGATGCCAAACTTGTTGTGAAAAATGAAACAGGAAAAGAAGACGTATTGTCTGAAGATACTTTTCAGGAGCAAAAGTAGGATTGGATTCCTTTTTTGTAGTTCAAAATTTTTAATAAGTATATAGATGATTCATTCTTTAGTGATAAACCTATTTTAAGACCAATTTTGGTGAAAGTGTGGACAGATAAAATGGGGATTATTAGAGAATATAAAATCCTGAACAAGACGAATACTGATTTTGATAAAAAGGTGGATAGTTTTGTAAAAGAGCAACTATTGAATGGAGGAAAGAAAGGTAAACTGAAAATGTCTTATGCTGATTCAAAGCCGATGAAGAAGCCAACCACTTTTGTATTGCCTTTTAATTTAAATATTAATGGTCAATATTGGTTCTTCTCCAATCAAAATGATCTAATGCGTCATCAAATGTGGATGCATCAGCATAATATGCAAATGATGCATTTAAATTCAATACACCCTCCTCGCTAAATTTATTTCCATAAAATAGGGTAGGTTGATAGAAACCTTGTTTTAAGATTTTTGGTAAGGTGAAATGTAAAAAAGTCGACCCAAGATGGATTGGCTTAGGTTAGCTTGAATACATTGTAAACCAAGTTTTCGTTATTTATTATAGTGTTTAGAAATCTGGAGATTTCTGATGATCAGTAGGACACGA
>NZ_JTAM01000007.1 GCF_000812565.1 Flammeovirga sp. OC4
ATCCAGTTCCATTCTACCTTTTGAGGTGGTTTCTGGCCGATAGACTTTCTGATTTTCTCTATTTTGACTTTTTTGATGGCTCCGTTGTAAAACCCAAAATGCCTGATCCTTCTAAAGCCCTTTGGAAGCAGATGCATAGCATATTTTTTGATAAAATCCACATTTGATAGCGTCATCTCTTTTTTCTTTGCACCGGTTCTGTAATCCTTGTAAGAGAAGGTAACTTTTCCTTTAGAGTAGTCTAATAAACGGTGGTTTGAGATGGCGGTTTTGTGGGTGTATCTGCCAAGATATTCAATGATCTGTTTTGCACCTCCAAAAGGTCTTTTGGCATAGACCACCCATTCTTTTTCAAAACAACTTTTCGCAGTGTTTTGGTCTAAATATGTTTTTGATATATCATTCTTTCTTATTTGATCTACAAGTTTTGCTCTGAACATTTTTGCTAATGCTTTTGCCGGGAAAAGGTACTTCCCTGTTTTGTCACTGCCCACCCAATGCTTGCCATTACAAAGTACACCTCCCGGAATAATGCAATGCAGGTGAGGATGCAGACTCAAATTTTGCCCCCAAGTATGAAGTACTGCGATCATTCCCATTTCCCCCTTTAGACTTTTGCTTCCGAATGTTCTGATGGTTTCCCAGACGGTTTTGAAAAGCAGATTATACATCAAATCAGGCTTATGCAGAAAGAGATCATTCAATTCATGAGGTACCGTAAATACAGTATGAAAATAAGGCACATTCAGCACTTCCTCCTCCCGTCTCGCAATCCATTTCTCCCTGTAGGTTGCCTGACATTTCGGGCAGTTTCTATTTCTGCAACTGTTGTATGAAACTCTCACTTCATTGCACTTTTTACAGTAGTCGATATGCCTCCCGAGTTTAGCCGTCCGGCATATTGTCATTGCATGCAGATCGTATTTCTGCCTGCTGAGAAAATGAGTAGAAGCTCTCCAAAACTGTTGCTGATTGAGAATGTGACTGATCTCAATTTTTGGCTTCATAGATCTTGTCGAAAGGCGAGAAGGAATTGGATTTTTTGACGGTTGTAAGATTGATATACTCCAAGGTGGTTTGAAGCGATTCATGCCCAAGCAGTTCCTTTAATGTAAAAGGATCCATTCCCATTTCGACGCAGTGCGTGGCATATGTGTGCCTTAAGGTGTGTGTTGTGACTTTTTTGTTAATCTTTGCCGCCTTCACTGTCTGCTTAAGCATTCTTCCAATTGAGGTTGTCGCAATATGTTTTTGAGATCCGTATCCTTGGAAAAGCCATATATTTGGATTTTCAGTTTCAAGATATTTCTTGATGCCCACTTTCATATTTTCAGCAAGAGGCACCACTCTGTTTTTGGCATATTTGGTATCTCTGACATAGATCGTCATTCTTTGCAAATCGATGTCAGCGACCTTCAGTTGAGCGACCTCTCTAATTCTTAGTCCCGCCGAGTAAATCAGAGCAAACATCACCCTGTATTTCAGTAAGTCAGGTATTTTAAAGAGGATTTTACATTCCTCGACTGACAAGATATCAGGAATCACTTTTTTCTTTCTTAATACAGGAAGCTTGATGTTTTTCTCTTCTCTTCCAGAGTATTTAAAAATGTATCTCAGTGCATAGACATAGTGCTTGAAAGCCGTATAAGAAGTTTGCTTTTTTTCTTTGAGCTGTAGTAGATAATCATTAATTTCATCATCGGAAAGTTCAAGAGGAGTCTTGTTGAAATGCAAAGCAATTTTAGCAATAGACTTGATATAATTATCAAAAGTAGACTTCGACTTTCCACTTAGAGACATATTACGATATACTTCGTTGTACATCTCTTTAAAACCAGGAACATTAAATGCTCTGTCTAGTATAGTACCAATTTTTTTTTCATCTTACGAAATTGAAGTGGTATTGAATTTATTAAGATGTAAAGTTAAGAAATTGAAGGCTTTAGCTAGCGGAGCTTTTGTTCAACACCAGCTAAAACAGCAAGTCTCGGTCGACGCGACCTCGCTCGCTGTTTAGCATTTACGTTGGGTACAATTGGACTCAATTTACGAGAACTTATAAACCTTTTACAATAAATGAACTTAGAAAAAGAACTATTGGATTTTTTAAAATTAGGTCAAAAATTAGAATATGATATATCTAAAGTTGAACCTGGATTTGTTGGTTTACATAAACATGAAAATCTGAAGGAAAGTCATATATATTTAGAAGGACCAGAAGAAACACAATCTTATTATGAGATACCTGCTGTTAGTTTAACTGGAGAAAATGAATATTATGATCCTGAATTTATTTTACTTTGGTTACCAAATGAACAAAAATATGGTACGTGGGATAGCGATCATTGGGATTTATTTATCTTTGATAATTGTGAATGGAATGATATAAAGAAGTCTCCTGATCAATATATCAATTATCAATGGGAACCCAATGATTTAAAAATCATGGAATTTGACCCTAGTCTTAAATATAAGTTGAAGCAAGGTATGCCTTATTAAAAATGTGTATCTAACTTATAGATTTAAAGGGGAATACAAAATCAAAAGTACCCAATAATTAGGGCTTAGTTTGGTCTTCAGACCCAAAAATTAAGCCCTGGTTGAACAAAGGCGGTGTAGTTCTCTTGCATTTAGTTGTATGGAAATTAGGAAGGACTTTTCGATTACTCGGGAGGTCTTTTTTTGTAGAGAACTTTTTTATAGATCACTTTCCCTCTCATTTTTTCACCTTAAAAGCCCTAAATAAAGTATTCATTAGGACTGAATCGCCTGCTTTTGGAAAGTTTAGGGTGTAACCTATCAGGCTTATTTTCATAAGCAAAAAAATGAGAGGGTCAGTTTCTAATTAAGGTTGCGTTCTACTTCTGTTTCCTTATTTGGTGGAGCTCTTTGAGAAGCGAACCGTGGCATAATAACCATCGACCTTTCTCCACAGCAGGGGCAGACTAATGGATCATACCCCAGTTTTTCTCTTGAAAGTTTGATCCAGTTCCATTCTACCTTTTGAGGTGGTTTCTGGCCGATAGACTTTCTGATTTTCTCTATTTTGACTTTTTTGATGGCTCCGTTGTAAAACCCAAAATGCCTGATCCTTCTAAAGCCCTTTGGAAGCAGATGCATAGCATATCTTTTGATAAAATCCACATCCGATAGCTTCATCTCTTTTTTCTGTGCACCGGTTCTGTAATCCTTGTAAGAAAAGGTGACTTTTCCTTTAGAGTAGTCTAATAAACGGTGGTTTGAGATGGCGGTTTTGTGAGTGTATCTACCAAGATATTCGATGATCTGCCTTGCACCTCCAAAAGGTCTTTTGGCATAGACCACCCATTCCTTTTCAAAACAACTTTTCGCAGTGTTTTTTTGGTCTAAATACGTTTTTGATATACCATTCTTTCTTATCTGATCTACAAGTTTTGCTCTGAACATTTTTGCTAATGCCTTTGTCGGGAAAAGGTACTTTCCTGTTTTGTCACTGCCCACCCAATGCTTGCCATTACAAAGTGCACCTCCCGGAATAATGCAATGCAGGTGAGGATGCAGACTCAAATTTTGTCCCCAAGTATGATCGACCTCTCTAACTCTTAATCCTGCTGAGTAAATCAGCACAAACATCACCCTGTACTTCAGTAAGTCAGGTGTTTTAAAAATGGCTTTACATTTCTCGACTGATAAAATATCAGGAGTGGCTCTTTTTCTTTGAGCTGAAGTAGATAATCATTAATTTCATCATCGGAAAGTTCAAGAAGAGTCTTGTTAAAATGCAAAGCAATTTTAGCAATAGACTTGATGTAGTTATCAAAAGTAGACTTTGACTTTCCACTTAAAGACATGTTACGATATACCTCATTGTACATCTCTTTGAAACTAGGAACATTAAATGCTCTGTCTAGTATAGTACTAATTTTATTTCGTCTTGCGAAATTAAAGGATTTAGCTAGCGGAACTTTTGTTCAATATCAACTAAACTCCAATCACGGTTGACGCAACCGCTCTCGAGTTTAGTAATCACGTTGCCACCCATTAAGAAACAGAATTGTATAAAATGAAAAGAATAATCTTGTTGATATTAATTTTTACTCCATCTCTATCATTCGGACAAATAGAAAATCGATGGCAACCTGATAGTGTTTACTCAAATCGACAAGTAAAGAAAGTATTCGTCTATTTAAATTCACCAAAAGATTTATCTGAAATCGTAGAATTTGATACTACAGGGAAGAGGATTCGCTCTACAAAATTCAGTGCATCCTATAACAAAAAGACCAGAAAATTGAAAGGGATTGATAAAGTAAGTTTCTATGAGTATGATTCAAAAAACCATTTGATTCGAATAATTGATTCATTAAAAACAGATTCTACTATTTTCAAATATGGAAATGATAATAAGTTAATCTCATCTCAAAAGAGATTAGGAAATTTTGTTTATGAGACTATGTACAAACATAATCCTTTAGTGGAAACTACAATCCGAAGAAAGGATTCAGTAATAGTATATAATAAAACGAAGGAGTATGATAAGGATTTTTATGTCAGTAGGTTTTATGGCTTTTATTTAGAACCGAAGCTAAAGAATATTACAGATACTATAGAAGGAGTTCCAAACACAACTGCTTATAAAGACTATGATGATTTAGAAAAATTCAAGGACAATAAGATTATTAAAAACAGTTTTGATTCGAACTCTCAACTTATAAAATCAGAAATCAAATCTATATTTTTGAATGATAGAATCAATGAGTATGAACTAAATTACTCATATTATAAGAACGGATTATTAAAAAGTATAAGAGGATATATACCTAGATACTTTAAATACGAATTTTGGGATTAAAAACGGGTGGCAATAATTAGGGCTTAGTTTGGTCTTCAGACCCAAAAATTAAGCCCTAGTTGAACAAAGTAGGTGAATTTTTCATGCACTCAACTATATGAAATTAGGAAGGACTTTTCGATTATTCGGGAAGTCTTTTTCTTTGAGCCTTTTGTGAGGGAAAACGTGGCATAATGATCATTGACGTTTCTCCGTAGCAGGAGCAAATCAATGGAAACAATACTGGTAGGTTGATAGAAATGGGTACTGATCGTTTACTGAAATTGATTACTTTTATAATTATTAATTTGAGTGAGCGATCAGGCTCTACTTTACATTATTATTGATAGATAAAATGGAAGAGGCAGATAAAAGAAAAATTTTAAATTTCCTATCAGGTAATGTCTCTGTAAAAGAATTTGAATCTTGGGTATATAATAACTCAGAGCTAGAATCTAGATTAGGCACTGATTGCTTTTTTGACTTAATCAATGCAGATTTTAATAATAAAGAGAGTGTTTATGCAATTAAATCAGCATTATTGGGGAAATATATTGATTTAGAGGAATTGAAAAACTTCAAGTATCATAAGATTTTAGAACAAGCAGGCTGGTTCGATGGTAGGAAAATGAAAAAGGCTGTAGAAACAAAAAATTTACAACCTGAATTAAAACATGCTTGGAATATTCTTTCCGAGTTTGGAGGATTAGAGTTAATCACAACTTATGAATCTGATTACTGGACTCCGAGAAATATCAAATTTCCTGAAACTATTGAACAAATGAATAATGGAGCAAGATATGGATTAGAAAAGAAACTAATTTGTTTTGCCAATATTGATGATTACAATTCAGCCTTGTATGTAGATGATGAAAACAATTTTTATCAATTAGATGATATTGCAAGCATTAAACTTTATCAATTTAAAGGAAAAGAGTTTTCCAAAATGATACAGAATCTACTCGGATTAGATGAAGAAGGGAAGTTTGAACTTATAGGAAACTCAAGTGAAAAAAATGGCGGACAAAGGCCAAAAAAGCGTTAAGATTATTGCATTTAAGCGTGCTCTCCACAAAATGAAAAACTTAAAACGATTTGCGGCTATTTAGAAGACGGAACGTAAGTTTTTTGAAATGCTTTTTAGCCGAGTCATTGTATGCATAAAAACGAACAAAAAATAATGACCACAGAAATACGTAACACTATTCAAAGTGATATTGATGGACTAAAAGAAGTTCTTGACTCTAGTGAACTTTTTCCTTCTGAATATCTAGACGAGATGATCTCTGACTATTTTAATAATCCTGATACAGAAGAAATTTGGTTTACAAATATATCTTACGGGAAAATTATTGGATTTGGTTACTGTACTCCAGAAAAGCTGACCCAAGGAACATATAATTTACTTGCAATTGCAGTCAAAAAAGAGTTTCAAGGAAAAGGAGAAGGTAGGAAAATGATGGACTACATTGAGCATTTACTCTCTGCTAAAGGGCATAGAATTCTAATTGTAGAAACATCAAGCGACTCTCAATATAAACTCACAAGAAAATTCTATGACCAACTTGGATATAGAAAGGAAGCGACTATTCGGGATTTTTGGAAAGAGGGAGAAGATAAAGTCATTTATTGGAAAAAGTTAAGGTAAAGAATTGTCTACATTAAAACCTATACAAAACACTTGTAGGTAAATGTATAAGACATAACTTTAACAGCATTACACTTCAACATCTTGATCTAGTTCAACTTCTTTTCTTAGCTTAGCGACATTTTTATAAATGTGATCGTGAAACTATTATATACACTTCTATTTATTAACTTTTTGGAACAATCACTCCATTTAGATATGCTTGAGTTGTGAGTGAAAAAGATACTATTTTAGCATCAGTATTGGAGCTTCTTACAGAAAATGGCGACAAAATTTATGCATCCATGCGTAACATAAAAAAGTACTTCTTTTAGAAGAGAAAGATGAAAGTTGACGATTACTTAGTTTTAAGTTGATTACAATGGAAGTATTGAAAAACTAACATTAGATTATTTTCTAGTTTGTTGCATCAAAAACTGTAATTTTGAAAATTAAACATCTACAATATTTGATGTGATTTAATTACTTTACTATGAATACTAACAGCTACAGTAAATCTTTCTATTATTTTGTAGGGATTGCATTTTTATGGATTCCTATTTTATTTTTTGATTCTCCTTACTTTGATGAAAATTTTTTCGATGGAAAAATAATCTCTACCGTATCGGTTTACAGCATATTTGCAATCATATTTTTCTTATCATCATTACGCATCCGATTTTTAATGACAGTCATGGTGCCTTTGTCATGGTTAGGTGAAATGTTGTGTTGTGTATGGATGGATATGTATGATTATAGGGGAGGACAAATTCCGATGTATGTACCCTTTGGTCATGCTGTAATATTTGCATTGGGATGGAATATCACTCAAAAAAGCCCAATTCTTTCCAACGCTCTTCAATTCAAAAAATGGATGATGGGTTTTTATATTTTACTTTTCGCAATAGTAATTCTATACTTCAAAGACACGTTAAGTTTAGCCCTAGGAGCATTATTCTTCTGGGCTTTATGGAGAAGAAATTACATGCCTTTTTACCTTGTGATGAGTGCATTGGTGTTATATCTGGAAATAATCGGAACGTATTACGGAGTATGGAAATGGGATCAAAAACAGTGGATCTTCCAAACTATCAACCCTCCCATAGGAGCCATGTTTATTTATATTGGCGGTGATATGATTTTAGGCAGATTGTGCAGGTATTTGTTAAAGGGCTTGAGAAAGAGAAAGGTCGTTTATGTGAGGAATTAATTCATATTATTAGTCAACAATAGATCTATCTAATTGTCTCAATAGAACTGTTCGTGATGTCAAGCCGAAAGGCGTCATTACGAACTTTAGAATTGTATAAGTTTGAAACTTATTACAATAAAATATATCCATGATTTCTTGAACAGAAACAAAAATAGTATCAATATGAACTAATGTTCTTCAAAAAAATAAGATGGTTAATAGATTAAAACTTACTGGCGTGTTTAGAGATTTAAGTAACAGTGATAATTTAATCTATGTATGCGAGCAAATAACAGGTGAAATAATAAATGGAAGAAGTATTGTCTTTGAAAGTCAAATTCTTGGTGAAATAGTATCCTTTGATAAAATAAACGTGCCTTTCTCAGATAACATCTTTGAAATTGTGATAAGATTAAAAAAAGAAACAAAATGGACGGCTGAAGAAGTAAAAGGTAAAGAGGTAATTATTTTGTGATGTTATATTTACCTTGAGGACTAAGCCATATAAATGTTATTGCTTTGAGATAAAGTTATTGAATTATAAAAGAACTATTGTAATGAAAAAAGTAATCATAAAATGGAACTCCATACTAATTGTTTATATAGTTGTGTTATATGGAACTATTTCAGTTTCAAATGCACAAAGTTGTACAATCATAGAAGAAGAAATGAATGACTTTTCTTTACAGTATTTAGATTTAAATAAAGTCGATTTGAATCATAAGTTTATGATGACACTATTAACTATTGATGGAATGGGTCGGAAATCTTATACCCTTTACTCACAAGGTGAACAATGTTTTTTTGAAGTTAAAATAGAAGAAGAACAAGTTGTTTTTACTAGTACAGTGAATTGTATTTTTGATACTATCTCTTCTTTAAAAGAAAACCATGTTATTTATGAAATCTGTTCGTCAAATTTTGAACGGCATTACTTTGATGCGATGCTGATAAAAGCAGGCCCTCAAGTAGAATATTTTATCCCAATTGGATCATCTGTATTCGGCAACATAGAATGTATTAGCTCCAAAAGTGAACTTTTCTCAAAACTGATAAAAAAGTTTCAAACGGAGTACTTATTAAATAAAAATAAGTACTGATTTATCTTCTTAGTTGAGGTTTACACTAATTTGAAAATAATACAACCCAAAAAATATCATGGACTCAGCTGAACTATTAATAAATGAAATCATCAACTCGGATATCTGCAAAGGATGTGAGCCACCAAATTCAAAACCATTATTGAATTTTTCATCAAAATCTAAAATACTGATTGTAGGTCAAGCTCCCGGAGTTAAAGCCATTGAATCAGGAATTCCCTGGAATGATGCAAGTGGGAGAAGGCTAAGAGAATGGATGGGTATATCGGATGACGATTTTTATAATAAGGAAAAAGTAGCCATTGTACCCATGGACTTCTGTTTTCCTGGTAAAGGAAAATCAGGGGATTTGCCACCTCGACCGATATGTGCTCAAAAGTGGTTGCCAAAAATCATGAAAGAGCTCAAAAATGTAGAGTTCACCCTCTTAATAGGGCAGTATGCACAAAAACACTTTCTTGGCGAACTCAGAAAACCTAACTTAACCTCTACAGTTAAAAATTGGAAGGAATATTACCCAAAATACTTTGTGATGCCACATCCTTCTCCAAGAAACAATATTTGGTTAAGAAAAAACGAATGGTTTGAAGTTGAATTATTACCCGTTTTAAAAAGTGAAATAGAGAAAATTTGTTCTTAAAAGAAAGAATAAAAAAACTGTTGGAATGTTGATTGAAAGTAATTGAAAACTCAGTGGATAATGTAATAATCTATTCACTCTAAATGATGGATGTATTCATCTATAAAGTGTAAAGCAGGTAGGTTTTAGTCCTCCTTAAGTGTTACAAAAAATGAGGATTAGTTACAATCTGTTTCAAATTGAATAAAATGTAAATAAATCCAAATATTTCTATTACATTGGGCTTGAGACTAACTTTTATTTCATAACATGAATTTCAACATCTATAACTTCTTGAGCATTGTAGGAGCTGTTCAAGGGGTGATATTTTCGCTTATAATACTTTTTTTTCATAGAGGTCGTAAAAGTTCAAACTATTTGTTATCAGCGTTAATTGCTTGTATTGCATTGACTATGGGTCGTCATGTATTGTCTGATATGCAAGTATTAAAACAGCATCCTTTATTAGAAAGTGTTCCGTTGACCTACTTATTGATGATAGGACCACTGTTGTATTTATATACAAGGTCTATTTGTACATTAAACTATGTTTTCGATTTTAATTCTTTAAAACACTTATTGCCCTCTTTTATTTTCTTTATTGGAAGGGTATTCAATATGATTGATCAATTTTACTTTAAAGTGGGCGTTTTTGAGGTTCTAAACGGCTATGGTAAATTAGAAGTGATAGTTGGTGTTTTCTCCATGAGCGTGTATGCTTTTATGACTTTTAGAACGATTGATGAAGAAGAAGAGATTTCGGATGCTGATGTGCAAAACAGAATATGGATGAAAAAAATTATCTATGGATGGTCAGTAGGGTGGATCTTATTTGCTGTTTTATCTTTAGTAGATCTTATTTTCTTTAACTACGAAAGACCTTATTCAGATTATTACATTTTATTTCTCTATTTGGCGTTTGTGATTTATTGGTTAGGGTTAAAAGGTTTTTATGAGAGAATTACGCATTTCACAAAAGAAGTGAAGATTGAAGAACCTGAAAAAATAACGATTATCAAGTCGAATAGACTACAGAGTGATATGGAATACCTACAAAAAGTGATGGAGGTAGAAGAGTTGTATTTAGATCATGAGTTGACCTTAGAAAAATTATCTTCGAAAGTAGGCTTTTCCACGAAAAAGGTTTCCATTATCCTTAATCAAGGTTTTAAAAAATCATTTTATCACTTTATTAATATCTATAGGGTAGAAGAATTCAAGAAAAGAGTACATCAAATCGAAAATCAAGACCTCACTTTATTGGCTATTGCTTACGATTGTGGCTTTAACTCTAAGTCAACTTTTAATTATATTTTCAAAAAGGAAACGGGCGAAACACCTCATCAATATAAAAAGAGGACGAAGCCAAGAACTGCTGTTTAAGTATTACGAATTGCTCTTCAAATAGACTAAAAGCAAACAAATTTTGTCATTTAATTGAAAATAGATTTAAATTTTAAATGATTCCCTGTTTTTTTCAAAATCAATCCTCCTAGTTCCAATAAATTCTATTATTTTCGCCTTTTGAAATTGTGCAGTAATGTATAGTAACCGAAGGGGTTTTCGGTTATGCATTTCTGACGTTGAGCAAAAAACAATCAAAATGCAAATTCTTAGCGAACAAGAAGTACTCCGTCGAGAAAAAAGACAACAGCTAATGGACTTGGGTGTCGATCCATATCCAGCGGAAAAATTTGATGTAAACGTTTCAGCAGCACATATTCATAAGAATTTCGATCGTCGTCCTAATGATTATGGAACAGTGTCTATTGCTGGTCGTATTATGAGTGTTCGTGCGATGGGTAAGGCAGCTTTTGTAGAATTACAAGATGCCTCAGGTCGTATCCAAGTTTATGTAAATAGAGATGAAATCTGTCCTGGAGAGGATAAGACATTATATAATACGGTTTTTAAGAAACTTTTAGATAGAGGTGATTTTATCGGTATTGAAGGTTTTGTTTTCAAAACAGAAGTAGGTGAAACTACTGTTCATGCCAAAACTCTAAAGGTTTTATCTAAAGCCTTAAAACCACTTCCTGCCGTTAAGGTAACAAAAGACGAGGATGGTAAAGAAACAATGCACGATGCATTTTCTGACCCTGAATTAAGATACCGTCAACGTTATGTGGATTTAGTAGTCAATAAAGAAGTAAAAGAGACTTTCGTGAAAAGAACGAAAATCATCAACGCTATGCGTAACTTCTTTAATGATCACGGACATTTAGAAGTAGATACTCCAGTATTACAAAGTATTCCTGGTGGTGCAGCAGCTAGTCCGTTCATTACGCACCACAATGCTTTAGATACACCTTTATACTTAAGAATTGCCAACGAATTATACTTAAAAAGATTGATCGTAGGTGGTTTTGATGGTGTATATGAGTTCTCACGTAACTTCAGAAATGAAGGTATGGACAGAACGCACAACCCTGAGTTTACAGCCGTTGAAATCTATGTTGCTTACAAAGATTACAACTGGATGATGGAATTCACGGAGCAATGTTTAGAGCACGTTGCCATCGCTGCAAATGGTACTACTGATGCGAAGGTTGGCAATAATGATATTTCTTTCAAAGCACCTTACCGTCGTGTAACAATGGCAGAGGCGATCATGGAACATACAGGCAAAGACATCAACGGTAAATCTGTTGAAGAATTACGTGTATTCTGTGACGAGTTAGGTATTGAGCATGACGAGACAATGGGTAAAGGTAAATTAATCGATGAGATCTTCGGTGAGAAATGTGAGGGTAACTATATCCAACCAACATTCATTACTGACTATCCTGTTGAGATGTCTCCTTTATGTAAGCGTCATAGAGATAATCCTGAATTAACAGAGCGTTTTGAATTGATGGTGAACGGTAAAGAGGTAGCCAATGCTTACTCTGAGTTGAATGACCCAGTTGATCAAAGAGAGCGTTTTGAGGAGCAAATGAAATTAATGGAAGCGGGTGATGATGAAGCAATGTTCATCGACCAAGACTTCTTAAGAGCGTTAGAATATGGTATGCCTCCAACATCAGGTTTAGGTATCGGTATCGACCGTTTAGTAATGATGTTGACGGATAATGCTTCTATCCAAGAAGTTTTATTCTTCCCTCAAATGCGTCCTGAAAAATGGCCTGTAGCTTCTTCGGAGCAAGAGTGGTCAGCAATCGGTGTTGAGAAAGATTTGATCAACGTGATGCACAAATTAGGTTTCTATATGACTTCTGACCTTGCTGATAAAGCAGTAGGTAAATTGATGAATGACTTCATCGGTATGAAGAAGAAATTGAAATTGAAGCAAATCCCTAACCCTTCAAAAGACGCGGTTCAAGGATGGATTGACAAGGCAGCAGCAGCCAACAGCTAGTCAAAAATACTACAATAGTAGTCAATGATATAAGAGCTACCTTCAGCAATGAGGGTAGCTTTTTCTTTGCCCAAAAACATAAGCTTATAGAGTATCAGAATTGGTAAATAAAAAAGGCTTTATACTTAATGAAAAGTACAAAGCCTAATATAGATGTGAGTGGAATGTTTACTTTACTAAGTTGAAGGTATCTCTTGCGATCATCACTTCTTCATTCGTAGGAATTACAGCAACTCTAACTTTTGAGTCATCCGCTGAAATTACAGCTTCTTCACCCATTAGTGCTTCGTTCTTACTATGGTCTAGCTTAATACCAAGTCCTTCTAATCCTTTAAGGATTTCTTTTCTTGCGTTGATGGCATTTTCACCAATACCACCAGTAAAGATGATGGTTTCTAAACCTCCTAATGTAGCCATATAAGTACCGATATATTTTTTTACATCGTAATGGAACATTCTTAAGGCAAGGTCAGCATCTTCGTTACCTTTACTTGCAGCGATAGATACATCTCTGTAATCAGATGAAACACCAGAAACACCGTATAGACCTGATTCTTTATTGATAAGATTCGAAATACCTTTTACATCAAGGTGTTCGTGATCTGCAATGAAAGGAATAACACCTGGATCAATAGATCCGCAACGTGTACCCATCATCAAACCATCAGTAGGAGAGAAGCCCATTGATGTTTCAATTGATTTGCCCTCTTCAATAGCAGCAAGTGAACTTCCGTTACCCAAATGACATGTAATCATTTTAGAGGTTCTATCTTCACCATACAGCTCTTTAGCACGGTCAGAAACATACTGATGACTCGTACCATGGAAACCGTACTTTCTCAAACCATACTTCTTAAAGAAGCTGATCGGTAAAGCATATACGGCTCTTTGTTCAGGAATAGTGTGGTGGAATGCTGTATCAAACACTGCAACTTGTGGGATCTTACCAATAGCTCTTTCAATGGCTTCCACACCTTTGATATTGGCAGGGTTGTGCAGCGGTGCTAAATCAATACACGAAGTGATGCCGTGCATTACGTCATCATTGATCAAAACACTTTTTGAGAACGTAGAACCACCGTGTACAATTCTATGTCCTACCGCTGATAATTCTTCTAGTGAAGAAAGAATATTTAGCTTTTCATCTGTAATGATGCTTAATAAAAATTCGATTCCTTTAGAGTGGTCTGGTATTGTTAATCGGATTATTTCTTTACGTCCCTCGCTGTTCTTGACTGTAATTGAAGCGTCTGGTAAGCCAATCTTTTCTATCAATCCTTTTCCGATGACCTTTTCTGAAGGCATTTCGATAAGTTGGAACTTGATAGAAGAACTACCAGAGTTAAGTATGAGAATTTTCACTTTTAATGCGTAGTAAATGATATAAAATTTTTCGTTGAACTAATATCACAACTATCTCATAGAATTACAGCGATAAAAATCACCCTTTTGCAAATGTTAAAAAGTAACAGTCACAAAAGGGTGATTCTTTAAGATATTTATACAATATTTTATGGTTTTATTTTAACTCCCATAAGTAATATATCGTCAATTTGTTTTCCTGTAGAATTTTTATTTGCATTTACCCATGATTCATAAAAGTTTTCTAAAGCGATCTTTTGTTGGTCCATAGGTTTCGAAGCGACCATAAGAATTAGCTCTCTTAATCTTTTGCTGGAGATTTTACGATCATTTTCTCCTCCAAATTGATCTTGGTATCCATCAGAGAAAAGGTAAAATGAAGTTGTCGTTTTTAAAGAAATGATGTGCTCTTTGATATTTAATTTTTTATTGCAAGAGCCCAGACTCAAACGTTCACCTTTTATATTATAAATAGTATTATTCTGTACAAAGACTAAAGGCGTATGTGCTCCCGCAAAGTGCACTTTCTGATTAGCCTTATCCCAAACGATTACACCCATATCCATACCATCTCTAATACTAGTGCTTTCATCGATTTGTAACATATTGTGAAGGCTAGCATTCATTTCTAATAGAATACGAGCAGGAGAAGTAATACCTCTCAGTTTTACAATCTGTTGTAAGAATCCATCACCAATCATTGACATCATAGCACCGGGAACACCATGACCAGTGCAGTCCGCAACGATAAGAATCGATTTATTTTCGGCTTCATTCTCATAGGTCCAGTAGAAGTCTCCAGATACAACATCTTTTGGTTTATACATTAAGAAATACTCTTCCCAAACCTTACTTAGAGTTTCATCAGCAGGTAAAATAGCATTTTGAATACGCTTTGCATAATTGATACTATCTCTGAGGTTTTTGGTAGTTCTTTCTATTTGAATATTCTTCTGTTCTACCATATCCCTTTGGGCTGCAATTTCTTCGTTTTGTTGCTCTAGCTCATCATTCTTTTCATTCATGGCGTTATTCAGTGATTGTAGTGTCTCTGATTGTGCCATGATTTCCTCATTCTTCGAAACAAGCTGAGTGGCTTGTGTTTCTAATTCTTCTTTTTGTTCCTCAAGTTCAGCTGTAGCATTTTGAAGCTCCAAAGTTCTTTCAGTGACTTTTACTTCTAATGTTGCTTTGGCATCCGCTTCCATTTGAAGCATCTGCTTAATCGCAACATTCTTTTCTTCTCGGTAAATGGCATATTTTTTACTCAAAGCTGTAAATAATAGGGTGACCATAATTACATCTCCATATTCCAAAATCCTTGAAGTAAGAAGGTTGTCAGGAATTACACCTTTCATTCTACCTACAAAAAGTAAAAGTGCAGTAAGATATATACTAAATGAGGCAATGTAATAGCTTGCAAATCGATTGCCTTTTACATAAGAGGTAATACCTACACCTAGAGAAAGCATCGTAAATGGAATCGAAGTTCCCGTTACAATTTGAATAGCCGTGTAATAGGGTAAAAATATTGCTCCAAAAATGGCGATAACACCAATAGCTAAACCTCCATAGTTGAGTTTATGTGCAATCGGTGAGAGTCTTTTGAGCCTTAAAAAGTATAAGTTAAAACACGAGACACCCACCATCCATATACCAATAGATAAAGGCGTAATTTTATTTGCCAAGTAAATATTGTTAGGGAATAGGAATTGGAAAGTATGCCCTGATAATGAAAACGTAAATAAAATTTTGGCAATAATTGGAATCGGAAAAATCAGGTAACTGATATCTTTCGTTGGAAGGTAGGTAATGAGACCTAAAACAGCCATCATTAATAAGATTCCGAAAAATAAACCGAATCCAACTTCATATTTAGAATTAATCTCCGCAAACTTCCAAGGGCGGTACAATCGCATAGGAATTTTAACAGAACCATCCGTTTTTACTTTTAAATACATACTTGTCACACCTTCTCCTTCCACTTGTAATGGAAATACATAGTTGTGATGTTGAATTGGTCGGTGGTTGAAACTTACATGATCTCCTGTTGCTACATGATCAATCAATTTTCCATCTTTTACCACATAGTAGTCCACAAAATCCAGAGGTGCATAGTTTACCTCCAAGAGCCAGTCGGGCTTCATTGTTTTCTTTTCATTCTCAATATCAACTCTTACCCAATAGGTAGATTGACCGTATTCAAAACTGACATAAGAACTATTGTCCCATTCTGTAAACTTTGAAAAGGTTGGACTTGAAATTTGAGAAAAGTCCATAGTGTTTGTCGGATCAATATAAAAGTAAGCTTTTGAAGCAGCATTCACATAAGGTTTTGATTCCTCTAAAGTGAGTTTGTGTTCATTTATGCCTGCTAGTAAATTGACTGCATAAAGCGTAGCTATGCATGAGAATAAAAACCTAAGCATATCAATTATGATGAGTTTTAAAAAGTCTAAACAGAAAAATTGGCTTATTAATTTTTTTACAAGATCATAATAACATTTAACAATACCAATAAATAATTTGATTATTTTAACTTTGAGTAGAGAGATTAACAAACCATCTTGTTTGATTATTTGTATTTATATCCCTTAAATGTATGAAGATAAAAGGTGATTTATGGCTGTTTAACCCTCATTGTGAGCTGTCTATACTTAAAGAACAGCAACATTATACCCCACCTAAGATGATAAAAAAAGTGCAAAATGACCTTTCTGTATTGTTAGCATGGTTAGTAGGTGATGGTGATAGTGTTTTGATCGAAAAGCAAGTGGTAAATAAGGCTTGGAAGGAATTATTGCATAGTGTTGTGGGAATTGATTTTAAATTTGTAACCTCTAAAGAGGTAAAAGAGAGTAAAATTGCTTTTAATGCAGTGAAGTCATGGGGTAAATCACCTAGTTTAGTTTCAGATTTTCATTTTTTACCTCCCAAATACCAGCAATTCTACGAATGGAATCGACAACTTAAAGATGTTTTTCATAGGCAATTTGGATACAATATTTTGACCTATATCATTGATAACGAAGTGAATAGAGCTATTTCTAGCACCAGGATTGGTAAGTTTTGTCTTGATTATCAGGAAGTTGTCAACGAAATAGAGAATGTGTTTATTAAAAATTCGTTCGGTGTAATAATGAAACTTCCTTATAGTTCTTCTGGAAGAGGGATATTAGTACTCAAAAGAAATGAAATAACTCCAAGTGTTCAGAAATGGATTGAAAGTGCTCTTAATCAACAAGGTAGTGTTTTGGTGGAGCCTTTACTAGAAAAGGAATTTGATTTTTCTTTGTTATTCAAAAAGCATAATAATACAATTGAATTTTTGGGAGGGTCATCTTTCTTGGCGGGGTTGACTGGACAATATTATGGGTCGGGTTTAAATACTTTTCGTAGTTATTTTTCAGATCTTGAGTGGGAAAGTATTATGAAGATTATAACACTGATAAAAACTAAATTAAAAGATGAAAAACGGTTAGAAGGCCATTTTGGAATCGACGCATTGGTGTTTAAGGGGGCTAATGGAGAAAGGTTTATTCATCCATGTGTAGAAATTAACCCAAGATACACCATGGGGCATGTAACATTAGGCTTACAAAAAGCAGTGCCATTGCATAAGAAAGCCGAGTGGAGAATTGTGACAAAACACGAAGTGACTGACTTTGTAGCTTTCCAAAAGGAAATGGAGCAAAAACATCCACTTTCAATTCATCTCAATAAAGTTCAATCTGGATTTTTACCTTTAGTAGATGTAAATTTGGTACAAAATTATTATGCTTACCTTTTAGTGGAAGATGAAGAAATATAGATTAAAGCTAACAACATTGGAATTTCGCTTTTTGCAAAGCATTTTGATTCGATTAGCCGAGGCCTACAAAAATAATCTGCCTGATAATATTGCACATCAAATTCTTATAGAATTATATGAAAGCCGATTCAATGTGTCAGTGGTAGATCAAAATTTAGAAAAGACATTGGTCTTGAACCGTTCTGTGGTATTGGCATTTCATCAATTTTTGAATGAGATTCCATTATCAGGTGATGCAGATTTATTGAGAAATCAATTATTCAATCAGTTTGATGTCTTTTTACAAAGTTAAGAGGTACTTTCCGAAAATAAATTGTAATGTATAAGGGAGGGAGTAATATAGTTTTTCTTCTGTAGAGAGAAGGGAAAGCCCTTCATCTCTATTATCATTTAGGTTATATGCTATTGATAAAGCAAATAGACATATTTAATGTTATTGGATTAATAACTATAGAACCGATAGAAATCCAGCCCATTCTGAGCCATAGCCCTCTGTTACTTGAGTATAGAAATACATATCAATTGAAATCAGGCCTACGATAATCAATCCTAAGGTGATAAAAGCATTCTTTACTAACATCTTACTTAAAAATACTTTGTAACATTTAATGATAATAGCAATGTTGGCAATAACTAAATAGAGTGTAATATAGGGAGCCATATTAGTTTTATTCGTGAAACATATTTTAAAATCATATACGTCGAGAGTGAAAAAAGTTAGGTTATTTTAATTAATAAACTTAAATGAATATTTATTCAATACCGTTATTTAAGGTTGTTATGATATGGAAAGTTTTGTTTATTGATTATATTGTGAAACAAATCATTCATTATTACCAATAAACACAACACTTTAGACGCAGAAATGAATACATTAGAGACCCATCATTCTAAAATAGAATTGACTGCAGGGCAAAAAGCTTTTTCACGAAAAATGCTAAGTCCTTTTAAGTTTAAACTATTTACAATGACACAGGTGCCACTTGGTTTTATAGCAGGGATGAAGCTTATTGAATTAGATGGAAACCAATGTTCTACTACACTTCCTTATAAGTTTTTGAATAAGAACCCTTTTAAGTCAACTTATTTTGCTGCACAAAGTATGGCCGCGGAATTGTCAACAGCAGCTTTAGGAATGTTACACCTCAATGAACACCTAAAGAAAATTGCTTTCATCATTGTTGATATGGAAGCTGAGTTTCTGAAAAAAGCAGTCGATAAAGTTACTTTTGTATGCAAAGACGGTCACTTGGTTAAGGAAGCAATAGAGAAAGCATATGAGACAGGAGAGGGGCAGATTGTGAAAATGCAAACGATAGGAACAATGCCAGATGGGACGGTAGTTTCTAAATTTCATTTTACATGGTCCTTTAAATCTAGAAAACGATAAAAAATGAATGCACTTCTTAATGGAGTGCATTTTTTATTGCATTGTAAATTACGTTATCGTCAACTTTAAATTAGCCTTTCTACAAGCATTTATAGGATCTACTTCCAAGCTCTAATATCGCAAGTGTTAAGCCGATAGGCGTCACTTGTGATGATATATTGGCGAAGTCTCCCGACTTCGATATGAATGAAAGTGTGGTATTTTTTATCGAAGTCGGGAGACTTTACCAATGAGTAGTTCCAAGTGACGCTCACGCTTAACACTTGAAACATCGTTCTTAATGATGGACGAAAGTATATTTTGAAACTATTATAATAGAATTGTGATAAACTCTACTAGCATCAAAAATTTTTGGACAAAAAAAAGCAGATCATTATTGATCTGCTTTTTTTAGTGTTGTGTGTGCGATTGTGTGTTTCAAACATCAAGATTATATTTCTACAATCTCGATTAGCATTGTGTGTTATTACTATGTTGTTTATCGGTAGTACAAATATTGCAAAAGTGTATTTAATACGCAAATTATAAATGTATTTTTTACAATTAAGTTGATATTTTAACATTTGATAACATATATAGTCCAAAAACTAGTGTAAAATTGAAGTTTACAACGAAAATACCTTATTTATGAGCGAATATATTACAACTTTAGAAGCCGTATTCGAAGAGCATCGTAATCATGAAAGAGCTTTGCAGCAGAAAGCATATATGAGAAATCAGTTTGAATTTTATGGTTTGACCTCTCCAATTCGAAAAGAGCTACAAAAGCCATTTCTCCAAAAAGACTATTTACCCACAAAAGAGGAAGCTTTTGAAATCATTGCAATTTTATGGAGCAAACCTCAGAGAGAATTCCAGCTTTTTTGTTTAGATCTTTTGGATAAATACAAAAGACAATACACGGAGGATGATATTGCTTTTTTAGAAAATTTGATTTGTCAAAAATCTTGGTGGGATACTGTAGACTTTTTAGCCTATAAACAAGTAGGGGCTTTATTGAGAAAATATCCATCAATGCAAAAATCATGTTCTCAGCGTTGGTTAGTGTCGAATAATATATGGTTGCAAAGAACTGCCGTATTGTTTCAATTGAAATACAAATCAGATCTTGATACAAATTTGCTGGTGGGAAATATTACTCCACTATTAGGGTCCAAAGAGTTTTTTATTAATAAAGCTATCGGTTGGGTATTGAGAGAATATAGTCGTACCAACCCTGAGTGGGTCATGGAATATGTAGCGACCGAGGTCAAACTAAGTAATTTGAGTAAGAAAGAAGCCTTGAGGTTACTCGAAAAATAAAAGGTCAACACCCTGAAGTATTGACCTTAAATATTATCTATGAAAACTGACTTTTTAATCGTAATTGAGTCAACTTATTTTTAGTGTCTAACGCAAAATCGTTGTTGATGATCCAGTCATAATAATGAGGATCTTTTTTCAATGTTTCTACCACAGATTTGCCTTTGTATTTACCAAAGTTGAAAATGGCATCTCCTTCATTGTTCAAAACCATTCTCCCTGCAAAATCGACCAAATTACTTGCCGTAAGATCATGAAGTGCGTTCATATCGTTTTTAACAGGCTCATAATCTTTGCCATGTTTATCCTTGATGGTAACGCCTTCATAATGTTTTACTTGTGCATCAATAACATCTAATGTTGCAATGGTATCGGCTTCAGCTGAATGTGCATCTTCCAATTCTCTACCACAATAAAACTTTAAAGCGGCCCCTAGAGTTCTAGGTTCCATCATGAAGAAGATTTTTTGAGCATCAACAATTTTTCTATTACTGAAATCAAACTCAATCCCTGCTCTTAGGAACTCTTCTGTCAAAACGGGTAAATCAAAGCGAAGCACATTATAACCACCGATATCACATCCTTTCATAAAAGCGGCAATTTCTTTAGCAATTTGCTTGAATGTAGGTTTATCTTTAATGTCATCATCATAAATACCATGAATTTTACTAGATGACGATGGGATATGACATTCAGGGTTGACTCTGTGGGTTTTCACTGTTCTGTTTCCATTGACATCTGCCTTAACCATGGAGATTTCAATGACTCTATCTTTTGTAACATTAGTACCTGTAGTTTCTAAATCAAAGACCACTAATGGGTTACGTAAATTCAAATTCATTCTCTGTATTTCTTGTCTTTAGATGTTTTAAAAATACGAATACAAAACTAATTGACATTCATTCTTTGTGATGTAGTGAAGGTTTCTGACATAAAAAGGTGAGATCAGTATTGAGTGTCCTTTTACAGTCAAAATTTCATGAAAGAATTACTTGTGAATTACTTTTGGTTAAGTACTTACTAAAAAATTATTTTTGAAGCCACTGTCTATATAAAAGTTGTTGTTCTTTGGTTGGATTTTCTTCTTTATAAAAGACGTCATACTCCTTTTCTTCTAAAATATGTGTTTTTGACTTCAAATTTATAGTTTTCCCATTTCTTCTTATTTGGAGTTTCAATTTAGGAAATTTTTCAGGGTGATTAATGTAATTATTCATTAAATCCCCAATATTTTCCATAGTAACGGGAGTATTATTCATTTTCAATAGAACATCACCAATTTGATAGCCCATTTGCTTCCCAAAATCGTCCATGTCAACGGTGTCTTCTATAAATATTTCATCATTGTCATTGATGGAAATTCCTATGTTTCCAAAGGTACCGAAAGTACTTATCTCCTCCGGAAGGTATTTAATACCTACTTTATCGAAAGTTTCAGTATACGGGAAAGGGCCTGATGACGCGACGTATTGATTTAGAAATGTTGTGGCTTCCGGGATACCAGATATACTATCGATGATATGAAATAATTGATCATCTTTGAAAGCACGGTCTGATCCAAATGTACTACTGAGCTCCAACATCAAATCTCTTAAATTATATTTTCCTTTGCTGTTTTCAATCAAGATCAAGTCTAAGGCCAAACCAATTAAGGCTCCTTTTTGATAAACATTTCCGTATTGACTACTGTGTTCGTCAAGGCATTTTAAACTTAATTCAGTGAAGGCTAGATCATCTTCATAAGTGGACTTAGCAGTTAAGATTTTTCCTCTAAGTGCATCCAAATAAGCCTCCTCATCAATCACTCCATTTTGAACTAAAGCTAGCCCCGCAAAGTATTCAGTGACACCTTCATAAAGCCACAAATGCTTGGACATTTTGGGATCAAGGTAGTCGAAATCTGCTATTTCTTCGGAATGAATACTCAAAGGTGTGATGATGTGAAAAAACTCATGTGCAGCAATCTCTTGTATTACAGGGAGAAGTATTGCGGGGTTTTCTTCAGGAAGAAAGTAAAAGGAACAATTCCAATGTTCCAGTGCCCCCATAGCACCTGAATTGCTAGGTTTGTCTGTCAAGTAGATGAGGAATGAATAGTGATCTGTAGGCATTTGATTTTTTAAGAAAACTTTTTGAGCTTCTAAAACATCAATTAATTTCTGACCTACTAAATCAGCATTGAGTTTTTTATTAGGGGAATAAATACTTACAAATACTTTGGTAGCACCAATATTCAAGGTAATCGTATCTGCTTCAGTGTAAATGATTGGATTGTCTACTAACCTATGATAATTAATTACATCAAAATGATCCGTTATGGAATCACTTTCAATTTTATGAAGTGCACTACCTCCAAATAGGTGCTGAGGTCTTTTGATTTCTATATGAAAGGGGCTTTTTTCTAATCCATCAAAGTATCCAAAAAAACCATGATTATTGATGACAAAAACATCAGGTTCTTCAATATTGGTCCCTGCAGGTTCAAATACCTTATTGGGCATCATTGTGTCCCAAGTGTCGTCCACGGTGTATTGAATAGTGGCGAGTTGGGTAATATCAATGATTTTGTATTGATTGTCGTTGAGTTTTTGGACTTCTAAAAGTTCTCCATCTTTATCAAATGCCTTTAAATTGGATATGAACCTACCAAAGTCATATACTTTATAAGTTCCGGGAACTATAGCAGGAAATTGAAAAATAGAGCTGTTAGGAGGAGTGTTTACTGTGAGCTCAACCTCAACCTTATCATTTTCTACTTTATTTAAATCTAATTTATAACGGTATTGAAACGTTTTCTCTTGTGCAAAACAGGGTGCATGACAAAAAAATAAAAAAAGAAGTAGTATTAGTAAGTAATTCTTCATTCCGAAATTTATAACATAGGACTATTAGAGTATACACATGCCTCAAAAACCTCAATAACAGTGATTTTTGCTTGTAAACACACTTTGCAAGGCATAAAGTTTCCAAATTTAATAAAGTCTGAAAATTATTATTAACACTCTCCCTAATTTCTGTCATATTTAGTATTAAATATTTGACATTGAATTATTTTAATTTGAATTAACATACGTTCGTCTATTAATTTCCAAATCAGTAACATTCTCCGTACTTTTGTAACCTTTAAAAAAATAAGTACAAGCCAAAATTTATCTAAAGTAACTCAAGTGAGTTGTTTATAGGTGATTAACAGTCTGTTAGTATGAGAAAAGTTGCGTTTTACACGCTTGGTTGCAAGCTGAACTTCTCGGAGACATCTACTATAGGTCGTCAGTTTGAGGAAAAAGGCTACAAGAAAGTTGAATTTTCGGATACACCCGATATATATATTATAAACACTTGTTCTGTTACTGATAATGCAGATAAGAAGTGTCAGAAGATTGTGCGTGAGGCAAAAAAGATTGCTCCCAACTCTTATGTGGCAATCATTGGCTGCTATGCACAATTAAAACCTAAAGAAATTTCTGAATTAGAAGGAGTCGATGCCGTATTGGGTGCTGCTGAAAAATTCAGATTATTAGAGCTTTTGGATGGTTTTGTGAAAGATGAGGCTCCAAAAGTTTTAGCAACAGAAATCAAAGAAACAAAAGAGTTTGTTTCCGGTTATTCAATGAATGATCGTACAAGAACCTTCTTAAAGGTTCAAGACGGTTGTAATTATAAATGTTCTTTCTGTACGATACCATTAGCAAGAGGTAAATCAAGAAGTGCTACTATTGCTGATATTATCAAAAATGCAGAGGAAATTGCTGCAACTGATACGAAAGAAGTAGTATTGACAGGTGTGAATATTGGTGATTTTGGTATCATTGATGGAAGACGTCAGGAAAGATTGATTGATCTTTTAAAGGAGTTGGATAAAGTAGAGGGAATTGAAAGATTTAGAATTTCATCTATTGAACCAAACTTATTGGATGAAGAGATCATTGAATTCTGTGGTCAGTCAGACAAGTTTGTGCCTCACTTCCATATTCCATTACAATCGGGTTCTGATAAGATGTTGGAATTGATGAGACGTCGTTACAGAACGGATTTATATAAATCACGTATCACTGAAATCAAATCTCAAATGCCTGATGCTTGTATCGGTGTGGATGTGATCATTGGTTTCCCTGGTGAAACGGAAGAAGATTTCTTGGATACTTATAACTTCTTGAATGAATTGGACGTGGCTTACCTTCATGTATTTACGTATTCTGAAAGACCAAATACAGATGCAGTACATATGGATGGTGTCGTTCCTAAAGCTGAAAGAGCAAAACGTTCGAAGATGTTGAGAATCTTGTCAGACAAGAAGAAAAGAGCATTCTACGAATCTCAAATCGGTACGCAACGTACAGTTTTATTCGAGCATGATATTGAAGAAGGAAAAATGTTTGGCTTCACTGAAAACTATGTGAGAGTAGAGGCGAAATATGATCCAGCTTTAGTCAATGAATTAAAACAAGTAGAATTAGTGCAGGTCAATGATCAAAACATTGTGGAGATCAAGGAACCAGAAATCGTTTACGAGAAGCATTAATTTTTTACTTAGATATAAAAAAATCCTCTTTCCATTACGGGAAGAGGATTTTTTGTGTTTAATACTTTCTTACAACTAGTAAGAAAAATTGTGAAGCATGATTGGCATCACAAGCATTAGAATATTTTCGTTCTCATCTTGATCTTCAGGAACAATCAATCCAGCCATACCCGGCTCAGATAATTGTAAAGTAATACGATCTGAAGCGATGTTGTTTAAGATTTCAATTAAGAATTTAGCATTAAAACCAATTTCTAAATCTTCACCATCGTGCTCACAGAATAAACGCTCTTTTGCTTCATTAGAGAAATCTAAATCTTCAGCAGAAACGAATAACTCATTGTCTTGGATCTTAAAACGTACTTGGTTCGTTGTTTTGTTTGCATAAATAACGATACGCTTCAAGCAACCCAATAACGCTTGACGATCTAAAGTGATATGGTTAGAGTTGTTTAATGGAATTACGTTCTCATAATCAGGGAAACGCTCATCAATTAAACGGGCAATCAACTTCATGCTACCAAAAGTAAACACTGCGTATTGCTCATTGAACTCTAAAGTAATATCTAAAGATTCTGAAGGAAGAATATTTTTCAATTGAGTTAATGCCTTTTTACCCATAATAATAGGAGACATCACACCATTTACTTGAATATCGTTTCTTCTGTATCTTACTAATCTATGAGAATCTGTCGCCACAAAATCAGAGTGCTCTTCCGTTAAGTTGAAGAATACACCGTTCATGTTAGGCTTCATGTCATCATTACTAGTCGCAAATAAAGTGTACCCAATCGCATCTGCCAATGCTTCACTTGTCATTGACAAAGTGTTTGACATTTGAAGATCAGGATTAGTAGGGTAGTCCTCTGCGTTTTCACCTGCTAACTTATAACGACCATTATCTGAACTGATTTCGATAGTATACGTTTCAAAATCAATTGTAAATGTAACTGGTTGCTCTGGTAAGTTCTTTAATGTATCCGTCAACATTTTAGCTGGGATCGCAACATTACCATCAGAGTTGGCCTCAACATTTACTTCAGAAATAATTGTAGTCTGCATATCCGATGCAGTAATTCTCAATAAACCACCTTGAATTTCAAACAAGAAATTCTCAAGGATAGGCATAGATGGGTTATTTGGGATAACACCATTCAACATCTGAATTTGCTTCAGAATTGTAGATGTGGATGCAATAAATTTCATTATCTTTTTCTTCTATTTTTAGAAACCAACTTTTTGACGAACTTCCTCCAGCTTCTTCAAAGCAATTGCTTTTGCTTTTTCTTCTCCAATGCTAAGTTCTTTTTCCAACTCATCAAGGTTTGACATGTAGTAGTCAAACTTCTCTCTTGCTTCAGCGTATTTTTCCAAGATAAGGTTCAATAAGGCAGTTTTTGCATGACCATAGCCATAGTTACCACCTGTATAGTTATTTCTCATCTCTTCAATTTGCTCTTCAGAAGCAATCAATTTATACAAAGCAAATACATTACAAGTATCAGGATCCTTTGGATCTTCTAATGGTAATGAATCTGTTTGGATTTTCATCACTTGCTTTTTCAACTGTCCTTTTGGTAAGAAAATATCAATTACGTTTCCGTATGACTTACTCATTTTACTACCATCAGTACCAGGTATTGTCATAATCTCTTCGTCGATTACAGCTTCCGGCATTACGAAAGTTTCACCGTATTGACGGTTGAAAGCAGAACAGATGTCTCTTGTAATCTCAATATGTTGCTTCTGATCTTTACCTACAGGTACTTTTTCAGCATCATACAACACGATGTCAGACGCCATTAATACAGGGTAAGTGAAAAGTCCTGCATTGACATCTGATAACTTGTCAGATTTATCCTTAAATGAATGCGCATTAGCTAACATCGGGAAAGGTGTTAAGCAGCTTAAGTACCACGTTAACTCACAAACCTGAGGAATCTTCGATTGTCTATAGAAAACATTCTTTTTAGTGTCATAACCCAAAGCCAGCCATGCAGCTGCAGTAGCATACACGTTATTTTTTCTTTCTTCTGCATCTTTGATGGTTGTCATCGAGTGCAAATCAGCAATAAAAAGGAACGCCTCGTTATCGTCTGACTGTGAAAGTTCAATTGCAGGTTGGATTGCACCTAAAACATTTCCTAAATGTTGTCTTCCAGAGCTTTGTACTCCTGTTAGAATTCTTGCCATGTTTAATGTCTGACTAGTCTAAATTTTTGTCATTAATTTAATGTGCGAAATTAACAAAAAAATACTCCAACAAAAACTAAATACTTCACAACATTGAGCTTTCTTTTTGAAAAAAATATTGTAAGAATAATTATCGTATTGATTCGCTCCCCAAAACAAAGCCTTTTTCGATTGAAATAGTAATTATTATTAAATAATGCTAAGAATATATGTCTATTGTGATGAGTGACTTTAAACATTGTTCTTCATTAAGCAGACTTATTACCTTTAAGTACTAAAAAAGAAAAAAGTATGGCATTAATAAAAAAAGTAAAAGGTGTAGCTCCAGTAATTCCTGAGAGCTGTTTTCTAGCAGACAATTCAACCGTAGTTGGTGAAGTAATAATGGGTGAGGAGTGCAGTGTATGGTTTAGTGCTGTTGTAAGAGGTGATGTAAATAAAATCACTATTGGAGATAAATGTAATATCCAAGATGGAGCAGTAATCCACGCTACCTATCAAACTTCAGCAACAACTTTAGGCAATAATGTCTCTATTGGTCATAATGCTTTAGTACACGGTTGTACTATCCATGACAATGTATTAGTAGGAATGGGAGCGATTGTAATGGACGATGCAGTAGTAGAGGAAAATGTGCTTATTGCAGCAGGTGCAGTAGTATTACAAAATGCACGATTGGAATCAGGTTACCTTTATGCAGGTATTCCGGCGAAGAAAATCAAACCATTGGATGATAAACTGAAAGCAGTTTTTGAAAGAACAGCCAACAATTATGTAATGTACAGCAGCTGGTTTGACGAAGAGCAGTTAGAAAGATAAGATATTAAAAAAAGGGTTTCATATCTGAATTTATGAAACCCTTAATTTATTGTAACGATTAAGAAAAAGTGAAATTCTTATTCGTCATGAAGCCATTCTTTTTTGGCTAATAATTCGTCTTCAGATTCTCTGTAGTCTGGATCGTCAACACAACAGTCTACAGGACAAACCGCTGCACATTGTGGTTCCTCATGGAAACCGATACATTCTGTACATTTGTCAGGAACGATGTAGTAAAACTCATCCGATACAGGTTCTTGCTCTTCTTCACCGTCAATTGCTGATCCGTCTTCCATCTCAACAGAAGTAAGGGAAGTTCCCTCGCCCCATGACCAATTTACACCACCTTCATAAATTGCTGTATTTGGACATTCTGGTTCGCACGCCCCACAGTTGATGCACTCGTCTGTGATAATAATCGCCATATTGTTTTTCTATTTTAAAAAAGAGTCAATCGGTTAGTGGTTCGCTAACATCAAAGCTGATTTGACATCTTTGTTTGTTTACTATTTCAATCATATCAACATTCTTAGTGATGATATGTTTTACAAATTTGCATCTTGTATTTACAAAAAACAATAGCTAAGGGATTTCAAAGGCGAAAAACTATGGTAAAAAGGGTGTGTTATTATTAAAAATTATAATTAAATAACAAAAAGTTATAACGGCTTATATTTAACGTATCTTGGTCAAGTACAAATGTAAATAGTACTTTTTAAAGGGTCTTTTGTGAAAATAATCGGTTTTGGAACTTTTTTAGTAACATATATTTACAATTTAATTTTAAAATCGTTAATATTAGTTATCATAAATTTTAACTAATGTTTAAACTTAATGCTACTATGATTAAATTAAGAACCTTATTCCTATTAGTCCCATTTATAGCATTATTCTCATGTTCTGATGAGGAAAGTAGCGGACCCATTTATAACACTCTACCAGTAGCTGCTGATTGTAAATTAGCTTCTTATACTTATGTGGAGTCAATTGACAGTGCTAATGTAAACTTTCTGAGATATGAGAACACTGAAACCTATACTTATGAGAGTGAATTGCTAAAAACTTACCGTGATGATGTGAATTACAGTTTCATCGATACTACAGGTCAACGTCAAGAGCAATCTGGTTTTATAGTGTATGATTTTGAGTATTCTGGAACTGAACTTGTTTCAGTGCAGAATAATGGTCAAGAACTATTGGGAATTAGAAATGTCGATGGGAGACCATATATCTTGTTTGCTGAGGCAAGTTCAGGAGGACAAATTGAATTTGTAATGGAGTATGACGATCAAAACCGATTAAAATATGTGTATAACAAGGAAGATCAAGGTGGGGAAATTTCTACCATCTCACACTATGAAATGATATATGATGAACAAGGTAATATCGTTGAATTTAGCTTAACTGCAGCCAATGGAACAAAGGAGCTCATTAATGATTTTCAATATAATAGTACAATGAAGAATCCATATCAAGGACTAATCTTCTTTATTATTTCACTATTTGAAACATCATTTGAAAATGATGGTATGTTTTTCGGTGATGCATCTAAACTAAGTCCTGGTATGGCACAATTCTATCGATTAAGCATCTATAACTACCAAACAGAAAGATATGAAAGATCTCAATACGTAGAGACGGATGATTTTGATGAAGATATGACGTATACTACAAATGAAAATAATTATCCTAAGACGGGTAGTAAGACGTTTAATTTTGCTCCAGGTATAATTACATCAGTAAACGAAACTTACACTTATACCAATTGTGATTAATTTTATAGCTGTTTGTATTACTTTAAATTAAGTGTTATAATTACGGTATACACTTGAACTATCGTATTACTACTATGGAATTATTCATTGGCATTATTCTTATCTCAATGCCTATATTATTTGCAATAGGATTATTGACTTTCATGATGACTGGACCAAAGGATCAACAGGATATTGTTTCGGAATATAATGAGGCTAACAATGAGTAGCCTATTCAAGAAGATATCTGTATGAGACTAATAATAATCCAAAAAGGGATATCACTATAGATGATATCCCTTTTTTAGTATTATTTAGAGCTAAATTCAATTCATCATCAAAAGATGAAATTTTCTATAAAGTATAATTTCTTCATATAATAATAAGAGTAAATTATTCCTTAGAGATACCAAGTCGATAGACTAAGCCAATATTTAAAGCATGTTTAAACTGTATGTCTTGACCTTGTGTTCCATCATTTCTGGTTACAACTACATCTGGGTCATAGATTAACTGACTTGTAAAGTTCACATTCATAAATTTGTTGACTTTCATATCAATCGTTAAATCCCAGTTGACAACCCATTCGGTTAATCGGTCATATTGAGCGAACATATTGTAAATTGATTTTAGGGTTACGTTTTTAACGATTTCCTTATCGAACCCTACCTTTACGTTCATACCAAGTTGATCTCTGAGTTGTTGTCCAGCATCTAAACCATATCTCTCTGAGAAAACAGTATCTCTTACAAAGGTCATACGATTGGCTACAGGAGAGTAAGTGATATAAGCATATTTTACAGGCGTATAAGTAATACCAACATTGAGGTTCAAATAACCTGGAGCAAGAAAGTCTGAAATCTGAATTTCTTGTTCTACACCATTTGCATCATTTTTATACTCATATCCCTTTGCAAATTGAGTTCTAAAGTCACCTGCAGCGGTAAGAAGTACTTTTTCATGCCATTTGTAACTGTAATCTGCACCAAGGTTAAGTTGGTCATCTGTTTTCTTAAATGGAAATCTGCTATTGGATTGATTGATGAGGCCAAAAGCCAAATCAGTGTAAAGACGAGTGATAGCTCTATCAGTTTCTCGAATCGCTTTGTAATTCAAGAGGCCTCCAAATGAGTATGAACTTTCACCACCACCGGACCAATTGACGAGGCCTACATTTGAAAAGTTTAAACCTACTTGTAAACCATGTTTCCATTTCTTTGGAGGAGTGACAGAAGTAGAATCCTGTGCTGTAAGCGAAAGTGTTGAAAAAAGGAACAGAATAAGAAAGACTAAATTTGTTTTTTTGGTTTTCATCATAAAAAATGATTGAGAAATTAAAATAAAATTGAAGATTTTTTAGAATCTAATTAATAGTTAAATACTATCTCCATTGGAGATTATGCAAAAGTAGAAATCTTGAACATAAATATTGTAAGAATTGATGTTTTATACTTAATAAAATTTGTCATCTCCTCTGCCAAATAAGTTAAATTTGTGTACTAGATTAAAGGTTTTAGATGATTTCTAAAAGATCTTTAAAATTAAAACAGTATAAAGAAATAAATAAAAAATAACGTCGATTAAAAATTTCTTCATATATTTCATAATCATCTCCGTTAATTAATATGAACAAGATATCAATTATTCTTTTAATAGGATTCGCTGTAGTTTTTAGTTATTCATTTAAAACTTTGAAAGTCAAGGGTGAAATAAGTTGGAAGTCAGCAGATGAAGCTATAGCTTCTTCAGTAAAAGATGGAAAACCAATTTTTATTGACGTGTACACTGATTGGTGTGGTTGGTGTAAGATTTTAGATAAAAAGACTTTTCAAAATAGTGATGTAGTAGATTACGTATCGGACAACTACCATGCAGTAAAACTCAATCCTGAGAAAGATGGTTCATTTCAATTTAAAGGAAAGGATTATACCAATGAGTCATTTGCTTTGTCACATGATGTAAACAGTTACCCCGCAATAATTGTTATACACCCAAAAGGTAAAGAAAAAGTTTATGTTGGTTATAGAGATTCTAAAAGTTTTTTAGAAATTTTAAAAAAATATAAACGTCAAGTTGATTAGATTTATAGTTTGAAAAATTATACCCATTTTAAAGAAATAAAATAACGAGAATAATTTAGGATGATAAACAGAAAAAAAGCACTCATTTTACCTGTACTTTTAGTAGGGTTGGGATTATTTGGGTTTTCATTATTAGCAAGGATAGAAGCTCCAGAAGATAGCGATAAAAACGCAATAAAAAGAAGTCTATTATTTACAGCCTTAAAACAGATGCACTATAACAGTGTAGAAATAGATGACGATTTTAGTGAAAAGGCTTATGATCAATATTTAAAAAATTTAGACCCGAACAAACGATATTTTCTGAAAAGTGATATTAATAAGTTCAATAAATCTAAAGATAAATTAGACGACGAAATTAAAAACAATTATAATACTGAATTATACGAACTTTCAGTTTCTATTTTTAATCAAAGAAGACAAGAGGTAGAAGAGATTACTGCTGATATTCTTTCTAAGCCATTTGATTTTAAAAAGAAAGAAGAAATTCTTTTTGATAGAGACGAGATGAACTTTCCTAAAAATGAAAAGGAAAGATACGATCGTTGGAGAAAGTCATTGAAGTATGCGGCTCTTTTAAGAATGAATTCGAAGTTGAAAACTGAAGAATCAAAGAAGGAAGATGCAGAGAAGAAAGGAGAAGATTACACTCCTATGAGTTATGAAGAGATTGAAGCAGACGTAAGAGAAAAAGTATTGACCAATTATAAAGATGTGTTTGATTATATGAGAAAGCAAGATGAGGAAGATCATTATGCTTTGTATATCAACTCAATGATCTCTATTTATGGTCCACATACAGAATATTTTCCACCAGAAAGAAAAGAACAGTTTGATACCGAAATCTCAGGTCACTTTGAAGGGATTGGTGCAAGATTACAACAAACTGGAGGAGAAGTGAAAGTGGTAAGTATCATCACGGGTAGTGCTTCATGGAAACAAGGTGATTTAGAAGCAAATGATTTTATCCTTAAAGTAGCTCAAGGTGAAGAAGATCCCGTAGATATTTCTGGTATGTCATTAAAAAATGCCATTAAGTTAATCAAAGGGCCAAAAGGTACAGAAGTTCGTTTGACGGTAAGAAAAACTGATGGTAGAATTGTGGTTATTCCAATTATCAGAGATGTTGTAGTGATTGAAGAATCTTATGCTAAATCAGCGGTTATTGAAGATAAGCAATCAGGTAAGAAAATTGGTCTGATTCATTTACCAAGTTTCTATGTAGACTTCCAAGACCGAAACGGTAGATCAAGTGGAAAAGATGTTTACCAAGAAATCAAAAAACTAAAAGCTCAAAATGTTGACGGTATTGTTCTTGACTTAAGAAATAATGGAGGTGGATCACTTGGTGATGCTGTTGAAATGGTGGGTCATTTTGTAGGCAGAAGCCCAGTGGTACAAGTGAAGAGTAAAATCTCTGGTTCTAAAACTTTAAAACCTGAAACAAATAATATTGAGTACGATGGTCCATTGGTAGTAATGATCAATAGAATGTCTGCCTCAGCTTCAGAAATCGTTTCTGCGGCTTTACAAGATCACGGAAGAGCAGTAATTGTAGGTTCTAACTCTTTTGGTAAAGGAACAGTACAACGCTTTATTGATTTAGATAGAATGTCTCGATTGAATGAATACAAGCCATTAGGTTCATTGAAACTGACAATTCAAAAATTCTATAGAATCAATGGTGGGGCGACTCAAGTAAGAGGCGTAGCACCTGATATTAAACTACCTGATACTTATGCATACTTAGAGGTAGGTGAGGAAGATCTTCCTTATGTGTTGCCTTGGGATGAGGTGGAGCCTTCTAAATACTCAATGTGGCCTCAACAACTTCCAATTGCTGATTTAAAAGCAAAATCGGAGCAAAGAGTTGCAAACAACGATGTATTTAAAATGGTGGAAGAAAATGCATTGCGTTTGAAGAAACAAGATGAAAAGAAATATTATACATTGAATCTTGAAGAGTTTAAAATTGAGCAAAAGAGATTAGATGAGGAATCGAAGAAATTAAGAGAAGCAACAACTACTCATGATGAGTTTGAAGTGACAGTGATGAAAGATCATTACCCAACTTCAAAACCTGATTCAGTGATCGCTAAATCTGCTGAGAAGTGGGAAGAGATCATCAAAAAAGATGAGTATTTGAAAGAAGTAACATTGATTATTTCTGATATGATGGTTCAATAATTGAAATCTTCATTCACCACAAAAAGGTCACATTTCCACTTAGGGAGTGTGACCTTTTTATTTCTTCTTTAAGGTGTTCTCTATTTGTAAATTTTAACCTTAATTTTTTCCAAGAAAATAACTTTTCTATCATATTTTTAACCGATTCAATAAAATGGTTTTTATATTGCACGTCTAAAAATGAATCAACAAAACGAACGATAGGAATAAATATAGATCATGAGTATTGAGATACGTGAAGTAGTAACTAGAAAAGATCAAAAGAAATTTGTAGATATTCAATTTGAGCTTTACAAAGGAAGTGAATTTTGGGTACCGCCAATCAAAAAAGATGAACTTTCCATTTTTGACGAAAACAATCCGTTTGAAAAGTTTTGTGACACTCAATATTGGTTAGCCTATAAGGATGGTAAGTGTGTAGGTAGGATAGGTGCGATCATTAATTCAAAATATAATGAAAAAGCAGATGAGTCTAATGTTCGTTTCACGAGATTAGAGTTTATCAACGATAGAGAAGTTGTTCAAAAATTATTAGAAACAGCTGAAAAGTGGGGTAAAGATAAAGGGATGACAGGTATTGTTGGACCTTTGGGTTTTACGAACCTTGATCATCAAGGGATGATGATTGAAGGGCACGAGCATTTACCTTCGGTAGCTTCAGAATATCACTTACCTTATTATAAAGAGCATTTAGAGGCATTAGGTTATGATAAATTAGTCGACTGGATCGAATTTAGATTAACCCTTGATGAGGAAGTTATTGAAAAAGGTAAAAAAGGTGCTGCTCTTTTGATGAGAAGAACGAAGACCAAAATTATTTCTTTCAATAGTTCTGATGAATTAGTGAGCTACGCTGATGATATTTTTAATTTATTAGGTGAATCTTTTAAGGATCTTTATAGTGTTATTTCTTTTGATCATGAAATGGTAGAATACTATAAAAAGAAATTCTTGAAGTTATTATCCCCTAAATATGTAAAAGTATTAATGTCTGAGGATGATGAAATGATGGGTTTTGTAATTGGAATGCCTTCATTGTCGAAAGCACTTCAGAAAGCAAATGGAAGTATTTGGCCTTTTGGTTGGTATCACATCATGCAAGCGTTAAAGAAAAACGATACTTGTGATTTTCTTCTAACAGCTGTTCACCCAAAATTACAACGTCTTGGGGGCGGGGTGATGCTTGTTGGTGAATTGCAGAAAACGATGCAAGAAAATGGTATTAAGTATTTAGAAACAACAGGAATGTTCGAGACAAATCAGAAAGCGATCCAAAACTGGAAAAACTACGATCATATTCAACATAAGAGAAAAAGATGCTTTACGAAAGCACTTTAATATAGAGCTTAATAAAAAACGGCCAATGAGTAATCATTGGCCGTTTTCGTTGGTTTAGTTGTTGATGTATAAATCAAAAACTTCCGAATAGTCATCTCTGTGGAATTCCTTGTATTTACTAGTTTTCCATGAGAAGATATAATCATTTAATTTCTCAAATTCATCAGCATTCGTGTTGCTTCCTAGCGTACCTTTTAAAGTTTCCATTGCCAATGTTACACTCTCTTGTGATTGAGCAAACGAGTTAAAATCACTATCCTGAAGAGAAGCGATTTTTATTAGACTTTTATAAAGATCTTTAAGTTTTTCGATTTGTTTGCGATCTACATCGATACTGAAAGCTTTATCACCAAGTCCAAATTTAATTTCAACGTCTAGGTCAATATTTCCAGCTGTTTCAAGTTTTACGTCTGAGAAGAAATATTTCTTATAAGGGTATCTGTAAAGGGTTCTTCGTGTATTGATTGCAGAAGTACCATCTAGGTGAATCAAAGCTGTATTAGTGAAACAGTATTCGTCTGTTTTTGATTTAATCAAGAAAAAGATTTTTTCTCCATCTTCATGCATGATATAGTCATCTGAGTCTACTTTGTCATAGTCAACAGGATCGATGATTTTACCAATATCACTCAATCCCATGACATCAGAAGCTAGTTTTTTAAACATAATAATTTACGTTTTTGAATTGTGATAAGTACGTTTAATTAGTGCTGAAAGTAATACAATAAATATTTATCAAAAAATATATTTACATTATTAACTATATTTTGCCAAAAGTATGGCTTAGCCTGTTGATCTCAGTATTGATTTCTTTTTGCCATGCACATCTAAACCATTGTGCAGCTTCTTGCCCTACGAATCTCCAGTGCCAGGACTCTTGTCGAATATTTTTTTCTATTCTGAAATAATAGGTAGGTACCCATCCATATTCGAAAGCGTGGTTGAGAAGCCATAGAAACAGCTTTGTGTTTTCTCCTGCATATCTTATGTCTATTGTTGTCAAAAGGTGGTGTTCGGAGTATCCGGGCCTTTCAGCTCTACTTTCTCCATATTTATTGAATACAATTTGTTGTGTTCTCTTATTCCTGTAAGATGATCTTATGTTGATGTGAATATTGTTTTGGAAAGCTGCTTGTTTCATATCCAAGTAAGCCTCGTAGGCAGGGTAGAGGAGTTGATCACCATCAATTTCTTTGTATTGAAAATCTCTGATTTGAATAAAGTCAATATAGTTGAAAGGTACGCCAATGGGCATCCTCATAAAGTCATAGTATATTTTGTTGGGGTTGATATCGATTCCCTCTTTTTGACTGATAAATGTACTTAGGTTTACTCTATATTTCCAGTTTTTTTTGAGAAGTTCGTTTTCACATTCTTGGGCTAATATGGAATGAGAAAAAAAGGTTAAAAGTAAGAAAAGGTATTTTTGCATTTGTAGGAAAAATTGGATCCAAAAAATCTCTACAAATTTGATAATAAAAAAGGGCAAATCCGAAGATTTGCCCTTTATATTTAGACTTGTGTCTACTCTACAAACTATGCGTTGTAGATGTGAGCTACAAGGTCAAGAACTTTGTTAGAGTATCCGATCTCGTTGTCATACCATGAAACAACTTTCACGAAAGTATCAGTTAAAGCGATACCAGCGTTAGCATCAAATACTGAAGTTTGAACTTCACCGATGAAGTCGTTAGAAACAACCATATCCTCAGTGTAACCAAGAACACCTGCTAATTCACCTTCTGAAGCTTCTTTCATAGCTGCACAAATTTCTTCGTAAGTAGCAGCTTTCTCTAAGTTTACAGTTAAGTCAACTACAGAAACGTCTGGAGTTGGAACACGGAATGCCATACCAGTAAGTTTTCCGTTTAATTCAGGAATAACTTTACCTACTGCTTTCGCTGCACCTGTAGAAGAAGGGATGATGTTTTGACCAGCACCACGGCCACCTCTCCAGTCTTTCATTGAAGGACCGTCAACAGTTTTTTGAGTAGCAGTTGTAGCGTGAACTGTAGTCATTAAACCGTCTTTGATACCCCACTTGTCGTTAAGAACTTTAGCGATAGGAGCTAAACAGTTAGTAGTACAAGAAGCGTTAGATACGATATCTTGACCAGCATATTCTTTGTTGTTCACACCCATAACGAACATAGGAGTTGCGTCTTTAGAAGGAGCAGACATAACAACTTTCTTAGCACCAGCAGTGATGTGCTTACGTGCAGTTTCGTCAGTTAAGAATAAACCAGTTGATTCAACAACTACTTCAGCACCTACTGCGTCCCACTTCAAATCTTCAGGGTTTCTTTCAGCAGTTACACGTACAGTTTTACCGTTAACAACTAAGTTACCGTCAACAATTTCAACAGTACCGTTAAAACGTCCGTGAGTTGAATCATACTTTAACATATAAGCCATGTACTCAACGTCGATAAGGTCATTAATTCCTACTACCTCGATATCTTCTCTTTCTACTGAAGCACGAAATACGAAACGTCCGATACGGCCGAAACCGTTGATACCTACTTTAATTGCCATAATTTTATTTAAATATTAAAATTGAATAAATAATTCTTCAAAAGTTGAGAGTTTATGACTCTGACTAACTTTAATTGCCGTGTCACTAACTACATTGCAAACGTACTTACATAGTTTGTCTTGTGGAATGATAAATATCATTATTTGTTGGCAATTTTACCCAAATAGCTACAAAATTTAAGTGTACTAAAAACCTTTATTTCAGTAGTTTATCTTAAAAAATAAAGGGATTACAGATGTATTATTCTGTAATCCCCTTATTATGAATGCAATGCTTTTGTTGTCTTGAAAAAAATACTTTTAATGTTTGGTCTTTAACAAGTTGTTAATTCATTTGACTCAGTAAAACTTATTAACTATATTTTTTTCAACTTTTATTACTTTTTCTTATTTCCAAAAATAAAATCAACAAGATTTCTCACTTCACCGTCTTTATTGGCTTGTTGGAACTTTTTGTAAATCTGAAAATGTCTTTCTGGATCAACATTAAATTTATCTTTTCCTTCCTCTAATTTCTGTTTTGACCTATGGAAAAGTTGTCTACAATGATCTGCTTTTTTTCTTGCGATTTCTGTAATCTCATTGTAGTTCAAATTAAACGCTTCCTTCATTAAGTATACTCCTAATTCAGCATCGTTTAATTTTTTCATCATATTTTTTAAACCTTCAGAAATTTCAGTGGCTTTGTCTGATGACCAATTCTCGATGGGATCAAAATGAAAATTATGGGTAATATTGGCCCAATTATCAACTAGGTGTTCTTTTTTTCTTTTTAATGCTTCAAGATGATTTAAACACGTATTAGTGATAGTCTTGATTAGATAATTCTTAATGTCAGCAATCTTTGATAGATCAACCTTAAGAATTTTGATAAAAGTGTCTTGCACCATATCCTCAGCATCGCTGGCTACTCCAAGTATCCTATAGGCTACGGCATACAATAATGGACGATATTCTGTTATTGCTTGTTCAGCTGACATAGTGGTGGTTACAAATGATAGTTTAAAAATGATTTCATATTTAAGAAATCTTCATTATATCTTATTTATCGCAAATTAATAAAATAAATTTTCCTATTAACTATAAAATTAAATATAAATACTATTTCTAAGATTTATTAAAAAATGAATATTTATTCATTGTTTTGTTATATTGCTGTAACAAAATGTAAAATATTTTACATGGGAAAGTAGAAGGTTTGATAGTAAGGCTATTAAGGTTGCATAAAAAGATTTATATAAAAAAAGAGTTCGAGGAAACCCCAAACTCTTTTCATAACCCAAAAACTAACTATTACTCTTTTCTTATATATCTTTAAATCACTTTAATAGTGATTGCTTTTTCTAACTTACATACAAATAAACGCATATTATATTGTTGATGTTTAGCACTTTAAGTGAATAAGTTTTAATGCTTGAACTTTTTTTTAATCCAATATATTTATTGCATTATAAACTAAATTATTGTCAACTTTCAATCGACCTTTCTACAAGAAATTATAGGATCTACTTTCAAGCTTCTTTCCTTTTCGTTAAGGTTTGTCTTGAAATAAAAAGAAGCAATAAATTCAAGGCTTAGAAGTCAAAAGCTAAATTCCATTTCTCTCGCCTATTGAAAGGATAACCCGATCAAAACTTCATCGCTTTGAGATGCTCAAGCAACAAAATCATTTTTAACGGCTCAAGACATGGAATTCTGAACGCTTTTCCCTTCAAGGCCGAGGGGGTACCACCAAATGATTGTCTGATTAAATGTCAAAAGATAAAGGTTCTATAATAATCTTCTAAAATGGAATGATGTAAGGAAGTTGTATTGCAACGTCCTCACGAACCACCATACACTACTTTTTTTTCATAAAAGAGATTGTATATATCAACGAAAACTTAGTTTACGTTATGTTTTGATTATGTATTAAACGTTTTCAATTTTATTGAGGAGGGAAGAGGGTATAAAAAAAGAGCTTGGAGAATCTCCAAACTCTTTCATAACCCAAAAACTAACTATTACTCTTTTCTTATATATCTTATGCTCATTGCAATGAGCCTTTTTTCTTAACTTACAATAACTATAACGGTGAATATCTATTCACTGTTTGGATATTTGTGTGAACAAATTTTAATAGGAAAACTTTTTTATGATCACCAGCTTTGATGACTATTTGAAGTGCGATGGTACAAAAAAAAGAGTTCGGAGAACCTCCAAACTCTTTCCTAACCCAAAAACTAACTATTACTCTTAACTTTTATATTTCTTTTGATGTCTTAAATGACATTCTTTATATCTAAACTTTAATACATCAAACGCTATGTCGTCACTTATGTTTCACGTTATTTGTGAATGAATTTTAAAGACTTTTTACATTTCTAAATGAATATTCATTGCTCTAAAATGGGGTATAAAAAAAGAGTTTGGAGAACCTCCAAACTCTTTCCTAACCCAAAAACTAACTATTACTCTTATTCTTATATATCTTTTAAATTCATGTGTATTACATGAACTGTTATTATCAATTTATACTATTTAAAACGGTAGCCCACCGTTGAGGTTGCTCAAGTTTTGTGAATGAATTTTAAAGACTTTTTACATTTCTAAATGAATATTCATTGCTCTAAAATGGGGTATAAAAAAAGAGTTCGGAGAACCTCCAAACTCTTTCCTAACCCAAAAACTAACTATTACTCTTATTCTTATATATCTTTTAAATTCATGCGTATTACATGAACTGTTTTTATCAATTTATAATATTAAAAACGGTATTAATCCGTTGAGGTTACTCAATTATTGTGAATGAATTTTAAAGACTTTATACAATGTTAAATGTATCTTTAAACACAAAAAAAGAGTCCGAAGAAACTTCAAACTCTTTCTCATAACCCAAAAACTAACTATTACTCTTAATCTTATATATCTTGAAACTTATACGATGATAAGTTGCTTTTATCTTTGTTTAATTAACTTAACGTAAAGTAAATGCATCCGTTTCAATTATCTATTTAACAAAAGGTAATGCTAATTAATGAGTGTGAATTTTATTAAAATAGTGTGCCAACTTCTTCTTTAAGCTTCATTAGTGTAGCGTCTAAGGCTGAAGTTTCATCACTAATACTATTTTCTAATAATGCTTTAGCAAGATCAAAACCAGTTGCATTTTCAGGGAGGTCTTTTGCGATATTATTAATAAAAGAAATACTTTCTTCCTTTGTGCCTCTAATCATCTCCCAAAGTTCTGGGCTTACATAAATCTGCTGAGATAAATTGTGGTTGAATTCATCTCTGATTGTGATTAGTAAACTTTGTTGGAAAAGTACAGCAGAAATATCATCATAGTTGATTCTATCCAATAATTCTCTGTAAGTGATTCTTTCTAAAAAAAGGGCTAATCTCTCATAGGCTTGCAATCTTAAAGGTAAAGTTTGTTCTATTTGACTACTCTTCACTTTTATTGAAAGTGTATCGTATTCCTTCTGTAAAAACATTTTTACAATAAAGAAGGCACCGTATAAGACAAATCCAGCTGGAATTGTCATTTTTAATAAATCTGCTATGTCTGTTGTCATATCCTAAAAAATTTGATGCAATATTAGTAACCACTTTTGTCTATATCAATTTTTTTATGGTATAGAATGATAAAACAGACGCATAAAAGGTTACAATTAGCGATTTCAATAGGCAATAGAGGCTTTTTAACCTTTCATTAAACATTAGATTTACCATTTATCCATTTGTTTTTCTGTAAGCAAGCACTGACATGGTGTTGATCACAATGGCATAAATGCCTATTATGAAGAAGTTCATTTTTACATCATCCCAAGTAGCCCCCTTTAATAGTACACTTCTCATCACTTCAATAAAGTATCTGAAAGGGTTCAAAAGAGTAATTTTCTGGGCCCAAACCGGCATATTTTCAATAGGAGTAAACATACCGCTAAGAAGTACGAAAATTACCATAAAGAACCATGCAATAAACATGGACTGCTGTTGAGTGTCTGCTAATGTTGATATAAACAATCCAATACCTAAGACCACAAATAAATACAGCATAGCGAATAAAAAGATCAAATAAATAGGGCCTTGCATGGGGACACTGAAAACTAACTTCGCTATTGTAAGTCCAAGGCTAAGTACAAACATTCCAATACACCAAAAGGGAAGTACCTTACCTATGATAAATTCCCCTTTTGTAATGGGAGTAACATTCAACTGCTCAATAGTTCCTATTTCTTTTTCCTTCACAATATTCATCGAGGTTAGGAACATTCCAATCATGCTTACAAGTAGCACAAGTAGCCCTGGAACCATATAAAATTTGTAGTCCAACGTAGCATTGTACCAATTCTGCATAGAGAAGTTAATCTCAAAAGGAGTATTTTGTTGTTCAAACAACCCAATATTTGCTTTTACAAACTCCTCTCTAAATTCCTGAATGATTGATTGTGCATAAGAGGCAGAGATACCTGCCGTCATACCATCAATTGCATTGACTTTGGCAGATAGCGTTACAGGGGTTTTCTGCATGATATTTTTCTCAAAATCATTCGGAATTTCCAAGCTGATATTGACAGAGCCTTCCTGTAGGGATGTACCTTTCGTATCTGTAGCATGTTTAAAGTGTACCAAATTAAAGTATTCGGAAGCTACATACTTTTCTATTAACGATTGTGACAATTGAGAATGATCACGATCTACCACTTCCAATTGAATATTTTTTACATCAAAAGTAGCGGCAAAAGAAAGTACCATCAATTGCATTATAGGCATTACAAAAATGATGGGTAGCATTCCTTTATCTCTGAATATTTGTTTGAATTCCTTCTGAAGAATAAATTTTAATGCACTCATATTAATCTTTTTTGGTGGAAATATTTTTGAATTGATGTAATTGAGTTCTTACTCAAAACCCAATTTGTTTCATTCTTTACTCCAACCTGATTTTAAAGCGTTTGATACTGACTCCCATTAAGAAAAAGAAAATACCTGCCAGTATTAGGGTTTCTTTTAAGATGAAAGAAAGTGTTGCTCCTTTCAGCATTATACTTTTGATGATAATATTAAAATAGGTGGCGGGTACAATTTTAGAAACGATTTGAAGCGGAAGTGGCATATTTTCAATGGGAAAAATAAAACCTGACAAAAGCATGGTAGGAAGGAAAAGGGCAAATAATGAAATCATTAATGCCAATTGTTGCGTTTCTGCTATTGTTGAAACGAAAATACCTAAAGCGAGCACTACTAAACAATACAGAATAATTTCACCTATCAGTAAAGCATAACTCCCCATGACGGGTACTTCGAAAATAAATTTTCCTAAGGCAATAATTAAGGAAGCATTGACAAAAGATAGAAGGAGGTAAGGAATGACTTTTCCTAATAAAATAATGGAAGCATGCATAGGTGAAGCAAGTAGAACTTCCATCGTTCCCGTTTCTTTTTCTCTTGTAATAGCAATAGACGTCATCATGGTACAGACTAACATTAAAATAATGGTAATAAGTCCAGGGACGAACATATATACTGACTTTAATTCGGGGTTATACCTCATCTCAACCTCTGTATTGATAAGCATTGGAGGAAGGGTTGATGTTGCAGTTACCTCATGTTCCATCAAGTACTGCTGAACTTGCATTTGTAAGTAATTGCCTATTTGTGTTCCCGTATTGGGATCAGTGGCATCAGAAATAATCTGTACATCTGCTTTACTCTCCTTTTGAAGTGTTTCACTGAATTTTGGCGGAAAAACCAATGCAGCTTTGATTCTACCTTTCTGAAAAGCATCATCTATTTCTTCAAACGAATTGAGGTAACTATCTAAATCAAAATAGGAAGTAGAGAGTACTTTATCGATGATTTGAGTACTATGCTCATCCTTTGATTGATCGAGTATAGCAATTTTTACATTCTTAATTTCATTAGAAATAGCAAAACCAAATAGTACAATTTGTACAATAGGAATTCCAAACAAGATCAATAGCGTACGTTGATCCCTAAAAATATGATAGAATTCTTTTTTGATGATTCCTTTTAAACGATCAAACATATCTATTGGATTTTATAATTTTCACCTCTTGCAATTTTTACAAAAACTTCATCCATATTATCAGATTTGAAATCTGCTTTTAACTCTTTTGGAGAGCCATATCCTGCTATTCTGCCGTCCACCATCATAGAGATACGATTGCAGTATTCTGCTTCATCCATATAATGCGTTGTTACAAAAACGGTAGTGCCATTATCGGCAGCTTCATAGATCATTTCCCAAAACTGCCTTCTTGTAATGGGGTCAACTCCTCCAGTGGGTTCATCTAGAAATACAATTTTAGGTTGGTGAAGTGTAGCGACTGAAAAGGCAATTTTTTGTTTCCAACCTAAAGGAACTTCTTTTAGTAGTTTGTGACTAACATCTGAAAGTCCCAATCGTTCTATCATTGCTGTACCTCTTTCATTGAGTTGTTCCTTAGAAAGACCATAGATACCTCCAAAGAATTTGATATTTTCCAGCAAACTTAAATCATCATAAAGAGAAAATTTCTGGCTCATATAGCCAATGTTTTTTTTGATTTTCTCTTGCTGAGTGAATACATCAAAACCTGCAACAGTAGCTTCTCCAGAAGTAGGGGACAGTAGACCTGTTAGCATTTTCATAGCCGTTGATTTTCCTGCACCATTAGCACCTAAAAAACCGAATATTTCACCCTTTTTGACATCAAAAGTAATTTCATTGACGGCTTTAAATGAACCAAAAGCTTTTGTCAGTTTTGTGGTTTCAATTATTTTTTCTGAATTCATAACTATTGCTTTTGATTATTCATTAACCGTATAAAAACGTCTTCTGTATTAGAAGCTATTTTACTGATATTAATGTCGTTAAAACCTTCAGCTTCTAAGTGTTCAATGAGCGCTTGTGTAACGTCCAAATCTCTTTGATCTGTATAATGTAATTTCTCTCCGAAAGGGAAAACACTCTCAAGAAAAGGGTAAGCCCTTAGTGTTTTGATTAATTTATAGTTTCCTTCTTTGGCTTCTAATGCATACAAAGGTTTATCAAATGAATTGGCAACATTTTTAGGGGTATCTATTCTTAGTATCTCACCTTCATTCATCAAAGCTACGCGGTCACATAAATCAGCCTCATCCATGTACGGAGTAGAGACCACGATAGTGATATTATGTTGATGAAGACCTTTTATGATTTGCCAGAACTCTTTTCTTGAAACAGGGTCTACACCAGTGGTTGGTTCATCTAAAAACAATACTTTTGGGTAATGAATTAAAGCTGCACATAAGGCCAATTTCTGCTTCATACCTCCAGATAATGCCCCAGCTTTTCTATCATTAAAAGGTTCGATTTGTTGATAGATATCTTTGATTAAATTATAGCTTTTTTTGATCGTTGTGCCGAATATGGTTGCAAAGAATTCTAAATTCTCTTTTACAGATAGATCTTCATACAGTGAAAATCTGCCAGGCATATAACCAATGTTATTTCGGATATATTGATATTGCTTGTTGGGATCTTTTCCCATTACACTTACCTCTCCTTTATCCGCCAAAATCAGGGAATTCAAAATTCTAATCAGCGTAGACTTACCTGCACCGTCAGGACCAATCAAACCGAAAATTTCATTTTGTTCAACTTCAAAAGCAATACCTTTTAAAGCTTCCACTTCACCATAATTTTTGCTAAGATTGTTTACTTTAATGACAGCCATAATGCTATTATTTAAAGTTGATTTCAGCAGGCATACCTATTCTAAAGTACCCTTCTTTATTCTTTACTTTTACCTTAAAAGCATAAATTAGACTCACTCTTTCTTCTTTTGTTTGAATGGTTTTAGGGGTAAATTCAGCTTTATCAGAGATCCATTCAATAATGCCCTCAGTTTGATTCATTTCACCTTCCTTACTGTCAGTAAGTACTGTCACTTTTTGCCCCACTTTAATAGATGCTAATTGAGAAGCAGAAGCATAGGCTTTCACTTTTAAAGTGGACAAATCAGCCAATTTATATAAAGGTCTACCCATGGAGGTCATTTCGCCTTTCTCTGCGAACTTTTGAAGAACAGTACCTTTGACAGGTGTAACGATCGAACATCTACTGATTTGTTCATTGATCAGATCTACTTTTCTACTAAGTGGTTCATATTGACTCATTGTTGCCTTGTTAGAGTCTTTAATTTTTCTTTTTGTAGCTTCTAATTGTCTCTCATTGATCGCTAATGAAGAGTTGACATTGTCCAACTGCTGTTGGGTTGCCGCCTCGTTCGCAAAGAGTTTTTCCAAACGGTCTTTATCAATCAAAAGTTTCTTTTTCTGAGCTTCATAAACCGCTATTTGTTCGTGAATACTCATCACTCTAGCACCTAAAGCAGCAATATTTGCTTCTACTTCTTCCTTTTGAAGTTGTAATAAAACGGTATCAATTTGTCCTACCTTTTCACCTTCATTTATTTTATCTCCTTCTTCAATTTTAAGGTCGATAATTCTACCTTGTCCTTCAGAAGATACAATTACTTCTACTGCTTCAAAATTACCATAGGCATCTGACTTTTCATCCCCCGAATTACATCCTAAAAATGAAGAGGAAAGTAGAAGGCTGATAAATATTAATGTTGGATTAAATGATCTATTTTTCATTGGAATTGATTTTAATATTGAACAGAAAATTACAGAAGACCTTTTGTCATTGCTAAATGATATTGCGTTTGCAGTAGCTCTAATTCATGATTGGATAAATTGAGTTTTGCATCGACCATTGCATTTAGAGAAGAAACATATTCTGAAGATGTTGCAGCACCATTGTCCAAAGCGCCTTTAGATCGTTTCGTTTTTCTTTCATGAATTTTAATAATTTCATGATCTTCTAGAATTAAGCTGTTAAGTTGATCAATACGAGACTGTATTTGCGAAATCTGAATGCTTAAGCTTTTATTGAAGGCTTCCATTTCAGTGTTAATCACCTCTTTTTGAATCTGAGTGACTTGCCTTTCTTTTTTGTTTTTACCATAATCAAAAGGAGACCATTTTACTCTAACACCCAACTGATAGAATGTATCGCCATTGATTTCAAAGAAGTTATACGGGTTGGGATTGCCATATCCACCTAATGCATAAAGAGAGATTTTCGGCATTCTTTCAGTTTGAAGTAAATCTTTACTTCTGTCCATTTTTGAAGACTGAAGCTGATACATTGTTAACTCCGGTCTATTAATTTCGGCTGCATTATCATTGAGAATTGTGGGTCTCACAAGTACAAATTGGTTCCACTCATTTTCCCTCTCTAACCAAATACCTAATACTTTCAATGCTCCATTTTTTTGTGCTCCAACAGAAAGTAGTTTCTGTTTTGCTTTATGATATTCTACCCTTAAAGCATCAGTAGTATTAGGTAAGACAACACCACCTTTTTCAAGAGCTTCTACCTCTTTAAGTTGATTTTCGATTTCTTTAATGATTCCTTCTTTAATTAGAAGTTCTTGCTCTTGATAACTTAATGCGGCAAAATATACCCGTGATACCGATTCTTTAATCTTAAATTGGCTAACTTCATTTTCTTGCATTTTGATATTGAAGTCTGCATCCTTGTCAGCCAGGCGTTTCTTTTTTATCGCACCATCATAAAGCAGGTAATCTACAGATGCATAGGTTTGCCACTGTGTTTTTGGAATGTCTGGAAATAACCCAACTTGAGCAACATCAGGGTCAGTAGGAGCTACAACATCAGAAAAATACCCTACTTGACCTTGCAAATTAAACTTTGGAAGTTTGTTTTTTTGTATAGCCTCAGTTTCACTTTGATGCATTCTTTCAAACATTTCCCTTTGTTGTGCTATAGGGTGCTTTTCAAGCGCTTCCTGTTCAGCTTGTTCAAAGGTGAGTGTAGTCTGTCCGAATGCTTGATAACTGAAGGTTGCAAATAATAAAATTAGTATTCGATTCATGCCTTATTTGATCTTTATTCCTGAAAGGATGAGTTGAGGAAGTATTTTTTTTCTTTCTTCTAGAAATTCATCAAATGAAGTATTCTTTTCTAACCCTAATCCTAGAAGCATTGGTTTTGCGATAAATGGAAAAACACAACTTCCAATAATGGTTGTGACAAGTTGAAAAGGATCAATATGTTTGAATTCTTCATCTTCTTTGAGTTCTACTCCTAATTGTACAATTCCTTCTGCAATTTCGGGAGGGGGAACAAAAGGCATATTATTCATTCTGAGTTCTCCAATGATAAAAGTGAGGAGGAGAGGGTTTTCTTTTAATGAATTAATATAACCATCCACAAAATTCTGAATACGTTGTTCCAGCGTGAGGTCCTTTTGGAAGAATTGCTGCTTTAAAGGAAGAAGCATTTTTCGAATAAGGTCTACAAACACTTCTTTGAACAATCCGTCTTTGTTTTTGAAGTAATAATGAAGTAAGGCTTTATTGACTCCTGCAGCATCTGCAATTTCTTGCATTCTAGAGCCACTTTTTCCTTTTTTCTGAAAGATCTCTCTAGCTACCTCAAGTATTTTTTCTCTTGAATCCATTTAACTATTTGGTTAATTTTTCTTCAATTTAACTATATGGTTAATTCAAGTCAAGAAATATTTAACCAAATAGTTGAAAATATTTTTTGTAGCTGAAGTTGGTGATTAAAAAATGGAGTTTTATCAATAAAACATACGATTACTTAAAAAGTAAAAGAGTTGTTCGTGATATTCATTTCTGAGGATTTATATTCAAAATTGTAGAATAAAATATTACCATTCTTAGATTGAATTGTGCGGTACGGATAATTTCCTTTTTAATTATAAATATATCGAGGTGAATATTTTAATATTTTTGATTAAACATTACATTGTGGCAGCAAATAAGAGAGGCACCTTTTACTATAGTGAAATAACGCAAAACATTGCGATAATTAAACAAATGCTCTATTACTAAATTACTAGAATTATAACTTGAATGATATGAATAACAAACTTATAAATAAATTATATATCCAATTGAATTGGAGTATTTTATGAGTCATTTAATTTTTGAAAATGATGATTCACAAAATAAATAACTATTACTTTTTAATATAAATATCCAACTGTTACTCTACCTGTATCTATATCCACTATAGTTCAATTTCTTTGATTGATAACTTAATGAAGAAAATACTTTAAGTTATTTCAATCATTTAATTTGTTGTTAGAGGCAATGTATTTCAATTGTACATATCATATGGATGTATTTGAAAAGTTTTTAGTATACTCCCTAAATATATTTTCAGAAAAAAAACTATTATTCTAATGTATAATATAGTCAGTAGAAATAGTTAAAAAGTTAGTTTAAGATAACATCTAAACCTGTTTAAAACATTTAAACTTTAGCTAAAAGTAGAAGTGGTCTTCAGAAAATGTTTGTTTGAAAACCTTTCTTCGCTAAAGAAATAAGTTTTGAACTTACTTCACTATTTCTCACTAAAGAAGACGGAAGCAATGAAAGTTGTTTCTGCTTCTTCTTTAGAACAGGTAGCCTGATGTATTATACTCTTTTGATAAATGTAAAAAGTAAGATTCAATTAATCATTTGAAATGAATTGGCTAAAGCCATCAGAATAACTCCCAAAAAATTCGATTTAAACTAATAATGGATACAATGCTTTCACTGATCAACTAAAGAACCCAAAAATGAAAACAAGTACTATTGAATTAACACGCCTGGAAAATCCTTTTCTGGGGTTGCATCCTTTTTCAGTAGAGGAGGCACATTTATATTATGGTAGGGAGAAACATACCGAACATGTAGTTTCTCAGTTAATAGAGAATCGATTTTCTGCAATTTTAGGAGAATCAGGAACTGGTAAATCATCTTTTGTTTTTAGTAGTATTTTACCCACCCTTGAGTGTAAGATCAATCCTATAACCTATATATTTTCGCCAGGTACACACGGACCTTTGAAAAAGCTAATTAACGAGGTTTTTAAGAAAGAAAATGATGAGGTGAGATTGGCTATCTTTCAATCCCTTTTAATAGATGTAACCTCATTTTTTGAATATTATTATCGCCTCAATATTTCAAAGACACCGGTGATGTATATTGATCAGTTTGAGGAACTGTTTAAATATGACCTACAGTTTAATGCAATGGACCTTGAGGTTACAAAGTTTGTTGAATTAATAGTACTACTCTCTACATCACCTTTATCAGATTTTCATATTGTTATCACAATGCACTCTGACTTTATCGAACATTGTGCTGACTATCCTACATTAACTTACCGCCTTAATCAAAGTCAGTTTTTAATGCCAAATATGACAGAAGAAGAGGTGGTAACAACAATTACTAAACCCTTGGAATGGGCGGGTGTTAAAATTACAGATGAACTTCTTCAATTCTTAATTGTAAATCTAGATTTTTCACAAAACCAAATGCCCTTATTACAGCATGCGATGATGAGGACGTTTGAACATTGGAGAAACGATAATAACTTATCAAAACCAATACAATTAGAACATTATTTTGCCGTGGGTGGAATCAATGAAAGTTTACCGAATCATGCACAAGAGGTTTTTGATAGTTTAGATGATCATCAAAAAGAAGTAAGTGAGAAAATTTTTCGTTCCATCATCACCGTAAATAATGAGGGTGAAATTGTAAGTAATCCATGCTCATTATATCGATTAATCGAAATTTCAGGAATTGATGATATTCGACGAATAATAGAAGTGATAGACATTTTCAGAAAAAGAGAAAATGCTATTTTATCACCCATAGATAACTCCACAATTTATGAGACTTCTATTATTGGTATTGCTCATGAATCTTTAATCAAATCTTGGCCTCTCTTAAAAGGATGGACTCAAAAAGAAAAAGCCTCTATTCAAACTTATCTAAAATTGGCCAAAACAGCCGAGAAATTCCAGAATAGAAAAGGAAGTAGGTTGAAAGAATATGAGCTACAATCATTTGTTAAATGGAAGGAAGAACAACAGCCAACTTATGATTGGGGAGTGAAATATCATCCATCTTATGAGCGTACGATGGAGTTTCTCTCATTTTCTGAAAAAGTTGAAAATCGAATTCAGGAAAGAATGAAGAGAAACATTAAAAAAAGAATACATACCACTAAGATATGTGTAGTCTCTTTTTTGCTTTTGAGTAGTGCAATTACTGCATTATACTTTTATCAAAATACGATCTCTACCTCTTCAATACCTCCTGAAAAAACAGAAGTTTTCAGAACTTATGAGAAAACGGAGCCTTTGAACACACTAAAAAAAGATCATACGAAAATACAACGAGCAACAATTATTGCAAGAATGCAAAAGAAGAGATCTTTAACTGCAATGCGAAAAAAGTCGCAGTCTACTAAAAAAGCAAGACAATACACAGAAACAATATCTTTGGCAGAACAGAATAACAAGGATGATTAAAAATTTTAATTCCTTCTGGCTTTAGAAGAGATAAAACCATCATTCATTAGAGTTTTTGAAATTTAGGCTGACTTAAAGTATATTTATTATAATAGGCTTTAAGTCAGTTTTTTATTTTGTTTTAACTTAGGGTGAAATATATGAAAAGTGAATTTTTATTGAGTATTAAAATACTAATTTCTTGTTCACTGTTTTTATTTATTTCAATGTGCTCTTTTGGACAAGATTTGAGCAGTTATAAATGGAAAAATCGATTAATTGTCATTCATACTTCAGACAGTTCCAACAGAATGTATCAAAAGCAACTTCTTGAATTTAAGGAGCATCAAATGGCATTGAGTGAAAGAAAAATTGTCCTCATCACTATTATCAATCAACACTATTCTATTCAGGATTTCTCAAGCCCACAACAGGTTTTCCATGGGTTAACAGTTGACAGTGAGTTGGGTGTGTCGTTTTCTGAAAAATTTGAAGCAATACTAATTGGACTTGATGGTACTATAAAATTGAGAGGGTCAGATATCTTGACTCATAACGACTTATTCCAATTAATAGATAGCATGCCAATGAGAAAAAGAGAGTTAGAAGAAAATAAATAAGGAAATTTTTATTCCTCTATTTTTTATATAGTTTAGCTCTGCAAATTATTGATCAACGAACAAATAAATACTTTATGAACTTCACTATTCTAATGAAGAGAATATGTTTTGTACTTTATTTCCTTCTGTCTTTCACTTCACTAAACGCACAAGATTTTTATTTAGCTCTAGGTGCTAATATTTCCTATGAAGATCATGGTATGAGTAATAATTCGTACTTTGAAATTGAAGATATTTACCAATTAGGTTTTCAAGTGGGGTCCGCAATGGAATTAAAATTGAATCAAACGGTGTCTTTTTTTCCTCAGGCTTACTTTACAATGAAAAGGAATAAGTCAATATTGAATGTTAATATTGATGATCAGATTAAAAGTAAAATGGAAAGTTCTCTTAATCAATTTTCAATGGATGTGCCACTTCATATGAAAGTTAACTTTAACATAGAGAAAACGAATCTTTTTGTGTTGATGGGTCCATACTTTAATTTTTTCCTCTTTGATGTTAATGAATTAATAATGGATGGAAATAAAGTAGAAGGGGATTTATTTGAGATGAATTATTGGTCTAAAATAGATTATGGTCTCAATATTGGATTTGGGGCTCATATCAATCGATATTTGGTGATGCTAAGTTATGACCACGGTTTCAGTAGAAAAATAAAAGTTGAAAATCCTATTTCTAATGAAGAACTTGAAACCACTATTTATCCATTAAATTCTTTTAAGTTGACTGTTGCTTATAAATTAAAAAGCTAACGTAAATTTATTTCAGTCCTTCCTCTTATTTTATTAGATTAAGAGAAAATCAGTTTTGAGTAAATACCCAAAAGCAAATAGGAAATGAAAATTGCAGTTACAGCAGCAAGTGGTCAATTAGGTACCGCAATTGTCAATGCACTAAAAAAAGAGATCGGAGCAGAAAATGTAGTCGGTGTTGTTCGTACTCCAGAAAAAGCACAACATCTCGGTATTGAAATCAGAAAAGGAGATTATAATAGTCGTGAAGAGTACAATGATGCACTAAAAGGAATTGATAAAGTGTTATTGATCTCTGGAATGGGAGACCCTGAAGCAAGAATACCTCAACACCGAAATGTAATTGAAGCAGCGAAACAAAATGGTGTAAAAAAAATCGTTTACACTAGTATCGTTGGAATCAATGAAGGAAATTCTTTTAGCCCTATCGTGAAAAGTAACCGTCAGACGGAGGAAGATGTTAAAAACTCAGGACTTGACTGGGCTTTGGGAAGAAATGGAATATACATTGAGCCAGATCTTGAATACATTGAAAACTACAAGAAAGAAGGAGAAATTAGAAATTGTGCAGGGGAAGGGAAATGTACTTACATCAGTCGCCCAGAATTAGGTTATGCTTACTCAAAGATGTTAATAGGAGAGGAACACAATGGTCAAACCTATAACTTGGTAGGAGAAGCGATAACACAACAAGAATTGGCAGATCTTATCAACGAAGTATATGGTACAGAAATAGTCTTTAATTCCGTTTCCGTAGAAGAATATACAGAAGAAAGAAAGAGTGTTTTAGGTGATTTCCTTGGGGTTGTGATTGCTGGTATCTATTCTGGTATTGCATCAGGGGCTTATGATTTAGTTTCTGATTTTGAAAAAGCAGCAGGAAGACCTCCGAAGAAAACGTTGGAAATGATAAAAGAGTATCGAAATAATCATTAGAACACCTTTTAAACGATATTTTTGATAACCCATGATCTCTATCATGGGTTTTTTCTTTATATTAGTATTCTATAGCTCTTATTGTGATCGGTAAACCCAATGTCCGAAGATTTTTACCTAAGTGCTATGTCATAAAAACGTGTTTTGGTTTTTACCTTAAAGCTCAGAAATAACTATTAAAATAAGCGAACCAATGAAAAAGATAGCCCTTTTATATCAGGCTCAACAGGCTCCAACAATTAACGGAATAACAAAATCAATGAAAAAAGGAGGCCTCTCTGACAGTGGAGCTGATATGGCCTTTGAATTGTCAAAATATGGATTTATTGTTATCACCCCACAAACCTCTCCTAACATTGAGAACGATCTTGATTGGGTCTTTCCTGATACCGAAGATGGAATTTTAGCAGCCATAAATAAGGGAGCTGATACCTTTTGGCTGAATACAATGCTCTATAAAAATCATGCGATAGAAAAATTCATGGATAGAGGTATTAAGTTAATTGGTCAATTACCGGCTCATGTAGAGTTGTTAGGTAATAAATATTATATGAATGACCTTTTACGTAATCAAAATATACCATTACCCAATGGTCAGATTGTTTCAAAAGGGAATAGTAGCTTTGCTATAGATGAGCTTCAGTTTCCATTAGTAATGAAGCCCCTAAGAGGTAATCAAAACCTATCAAAGGTAGATGACTATAGAGCACTTGAAAATGTTTTAGTGCAGTCATTTAATTCTAAAAACTACGGTTCAGCCGTGTACCTTGAGGAGTTTTTAGAGGGACAAGAAATCATATTTACAGTAATGCCTGCTGGAGAATATATTATTGATCATCGAGAAGTGGAGTATGTTCGTCCTTGGTGTTTACCTGCTGTACAATTATTACATCACCCTAATGGATTTGCGTCAACCGATGAAAACGAAATCGTTAAACAGAGTGTGGTGTTAGAGGATGATGAATTGTATTCTGAACCTGTATTTAAAGTTTCTCAATTTTGTAGGAAAGCAGCTGAAATTATTGGTATAAAAGCACCAATTCAGATAAGTTGCCGAGCCAATGCCAAAGGAAAGTATTTTATCTTTGACATTAATTTAGAACCTAATATGGGTGCTGCATCGAGACCTCATCGACAAGAAAGTGATAGCTTGATAATGATGGCTGCTCGCAAGATTGGATGGCAATACATTGATTTATTGAAAAATATATTATCACAAAGTTGGAAAGCGGATAGTAAGGTACTTATTTAAGCATCACCAAAAACTCTTCAAAGTAATTACACATTATTTGAAGAGTTATTTTTTTTGCTTTGTTTTTCTTCGTTTGGATAAACGAAGAAGAAGGAAGCTTGAAAGTAGAACATCATTTTTTTGTGTTTTTTATAAAAAAACAGAATTACATTCTTATTTTTGAGTTAGTTATTGGATTGAATACCATAGAATAATGGTTTATTTATATTTTTTTTGATAATTAAATCAGACTAAATAACAAGCCATTTTTTCAACTATAGATTAAATTACTTTTAGAAACTATTGTTTAAGTGTGATGAGAAATATCATAATGATGTGCTTATTTGCTATGGCACATGCTACATTTTTGGCTAACGACTTAGAAGACTCAGATGTTGTTTACCTAAAGAATCATACCCATGTATCGATTGAAATTTTAGGTGCAAAGCTTAACATAAAAGAACATCATGAAGTAGAAAAATTATTCAAAAGAAACTTTGAGGAAAATGCAAAGGAGAATATTTATTTTTCTGAATTTGATAAGATAATACTCTTAGAAGCAGCCAGCTTTTTACCAGGTCAAAATTCGAAAAAAGGAATAAAAGTGAAGAACTTTGGTACAAGTGACGTAATGGAAAGGGGTATTTTTTATAGTGGTTACAAAAGTACACATTTCGTCTATCCCCAACTCTCAAAAGATGCAGTGGGGAAGTTGAAATATACCAAATACGTAAAAGATCCACACTTTATAAAACCTTTTTACTTCCAAAATTCAGATCCAGTAATACATGCTAAATATTCAGTAACGTTTCCTAAACAACTAAAATTAAAGCCACTTTTGTTTGGTGCACATGAAGGGAATGTTGAAATGACGGAAATTATTGACAAGAAAACGATTACATGGATATGGGAAGCAAAATCTGTAAAAAGCTATAAGCATACTGTCGATGCTCCATCGACTACATATACTTCACCTCATATTGTTTTGTTGATTGAATCGTATGAAAGTTCTATTGGTGAAATCAAAGTTTCTGGAGGTATATCAGAGCTATACGCTTGGTATTCCACTTTGCTTAATAAAATTAGAAATTGTGAGGAAGAGGAGATAAAAGGCGTATTAAGCCAAATTGTTACTCCTGAAATGGATAAGCAAGAGGCTCAAAAAGCTGTATACAATTGGGTTCAAGATAATATAAAATACATTGCCTTTGAAGATGGGATGGCAGGTTTTGTGCCAAGAAGTGCTTGCGATGTCCTCAATAAACGATATGGAGATTGTAAAGATATGGCCAATCTACTCTATTCATTTTATAAAGTAATGGGGGTTGATGCTCACATTGCTTGGATTGGCACCCGAAAGAAACCTTACACCTATGAAGAGTTGCCAAGTACGGTGGCTGATAATCATATGATTTGTGCAATTACCGAAAATGATACCACACTATTTTTAGACGCAACGAACCCTTTTTCTGCTTTCGGAATGCCGACAAGCATGATACAAGGAAAAGAGGCATTATTAGCTATTAATGATAAGGAATATAAGGTAGCAAAGGTTCCAGAAATAAGTGCATCTTCCAATGTCAGAGTAGACAATATAATGTGTAAGCTCGTTGGTAAGAACGTAGTGGGTAAGTTGTCGACTAAAGTAGAGGGTTACGAAAAGGAAGAATATCAAATTCGAAATTACAGGGCTGAAATGAGCCATGATAAAGATGCCTTAAAAGACTTTATAGCTTTTGGGACAAAAAGTACTGAAGTGTCGAATGATAGTATTTCTGGCTTTTCAAATTTATCGCAAAATGGAGAAATAGCATTGGATTTTAAAATGCCCAATTATGCAAGAAAAGTTAGCAACCGATATTACGTTAATCTTAATTTTTATAAGCAGGAAGTAAACGAAAAACTGGACGAAGAAAGTAGACTTGTTCCTTTTGAGAAAGAATATAAAAAAACGGTAGTTTCAAAGGTAGTATTAGAAGTTCCAGAAGGTTTTGCCGTTGCTTTTGTTCCAGAAAAAAAATCCATTCAAAATCAGTATGGATCAATTGAAACAAGTTATGAAATCAAAGAGGGACAGGTCGTTTATTCCAAAAAATTCGTTTCCAATTTTTTATTGATGCAACCAGAAAGTTTTGCAGAATGGAATCAATTTATGCAGACCGTATCCGAAATCAATCACGAAAATATAATTCTTAAAGCAACTTTATAAGCAATTGGGAGGAAGCATTCCTTCACAATAAAATAATGAAAAGCACTATGAAAAAATTAGCATTAATAGGACTTATGTTGATGACAACATTACGTCTATATTCTCAAATTGTCTATTCTGATGCCAGAGTGAATTTAACATCAGATACTGACCTTCAATCCATACAACTTACAGAAGATCATGCATCTTATGAGGCGGTAATTATAAAAGAAAGAAAAATAATAGAATATTTCTTTGAGTACGGTCGACCTTCAACTTTAAAAACAGTGCATAAATTAATTCACATTAATTCAGATGCAGGAATTGAAAAGTACAATAGGGTATATGTTCCAATGAGGAAAGGAGCAAGTATTAGACATCTAAAAGTTAGAGCAATAAGCCCTGAGGGAAAAATCACTGCAATACAGAGAGAAAATATCAAAGAATTAAAAAATGTAGAAGGGTTTCAAAATGTAAAAATATTTGCTATTGAGGGACTTGAAGTGGGGGGTAAAGCGGAATTTTTATATTCCGTTAAATCTTCAATTTTACCTTTTGGTAAAGAAATAATGCAAACTGATGTGCCTGTTTTAAAGACCTCATTGGAATTGGTATACCCTAAAGCATGGGATTTTAAATACAAGTCATATAACGGTTTGAATGATGCAAAATTTGATCTAATTGCCCAAAAACAAAAAGTGATAGTTTTGCATCAAAAAGACATTCCTGCATTTGAGGAAGAAGAATATTCTACGAACCGTGTTAATTATATGTATTTTGAGTATAAAATAGCAAGTAATGGAGGTGTAGTAAAGAATATGTTTTCATGGATCAATCTACTAAAAAGAATGACTGAGGAGTATAGCTCACCTAAAACTGCAAAAGTAGCCAAGAAATATGTGAGTGATATCTTAGCACAAGATCTTTCTGATGCAGAAAAGCTGATAGCATTGGAGCATAAGATAAAATCGACAATTCGTTTGGAGCAAGGAGTAGCTGAAGCATTATACAAGCCTAAGGATATTGTAGCAAATGGAGTTGGTAATCTTACAGGTATTTATCAATTGTATATCTACTGCTTTGACGCATTGGATATCAAAGCACAATTAGTATTTGGTTGTAATCGATATGATGGAGTGATAGATTCTTCATTTGCAACGGTAACCTCCTTAAATGAAATGTTTTTTTACTTCCCGAAATTGAAGAAATATTTATTACCCGAACAGTATCATATGCGTTTTGGAACGGTACATACGGGGTTGATGGATACTGAAGCTATTTTCATAAATTATTACGTGGATTATAATAAAGTCTATTATAAGAATTACAACTTTAAGAAGTTAAAAGGCTTAAGCTATAATTTGAATCAAATAGGGGTGGCTGTAACGATTGATTTCGAGGATAATTTAGCCTTGCCAAAGGTGAAATTGGAAGATAGAGCACAGGGGTATAGAGCATTTTCTTACCGTTCTGCATTAAAAAATGCAGATAACAAATATAGAACACAATTTATTAAAGATGTGACGTTGTCGGCATTTGAGAATTTTGAAGTTTTATCTACTGATGTTGAAGGGGAGGATATAGCTTTATCTACAAATCCTGAAAATTTCGTTACTATAAATGTTGAATATACCAGTCCAGAATTAGTGGAAAGGGCAGGGAATGAATATTTAATTTCAGTAGGGAAAGTGATTGGCAGGCAGTCTGAGTTATATCAAGAAAAAGAGAGGCAAAATGATATAGTGATGCATACCATTCAGAAATACCGTCATAAGATTACAATTAATATTCCTGAAGGATATCAAATAGAAGGCCTTGAGGAAATCAAGAATAAAAAGACTATTACAGTAAATGGAGAAGAAATGGCTTACTTCACCTCGGATTATCAATTAAAGGATACTTCCTTATTAATAGCAGTAGACGAGGTCTATAAGACGTTTAAATTTCCAAAGGAGAATTATGAGGAGTTTAGAGGGGTAATCAATTCAGCGGCGAACTTTAATCAGCTCACTTTGATCATGACTAAAAAACAGGAAGAGTTGTAATTTCCGTAGAGTTTAATTTGAAAAGGTCTGTTACTGGTTTGATTATACAGTAACAGACCTTTTTAGGTTAAGAATAAACCTGTATTGAAGACTTATTTTTCTTCATTATCTGGGAACCCGAAGGCTTTAGGGATTTGAGTGTCACTCTCGTATTTTCCTCCATTTTCACCTGAAAACTCTTCAAAGAAATGGTAGTAAGAACCATAAAGTCCGTATTTGTTTTCAAGGTTTTTACGTTTTTTCATCCAAACCTTAAACTCTTTTGAAGCTTCTTCTTGATTACCGATAAGAAAGAAGTAATCATTTTGAGAAATCACTTTACCGTTTTGATCTTCAAGTACTAATTCTACGAAAAACTTACTGTTGACTTTATCTAAAACATCAAATGAAATGTCTACAAATTTCTTTGCACTGTTTTCTGCAACATTACCAAAAGAGTATTCCTTTTCAGTCAATATATTGCCTTTATCGTCTTTGATTTTTAAAGTGGCAGAAGTCTTTTTATAGCTTTTATATAAATCATTGATCACCCATAACTCACCTTTAAACGCTTCATTATTAGACCATCTTCTTTTATGGAAATTCAGACTAATTAATGTAGGTTGATAGGCTTTTTTGACAAAATCAAAAGAGCGTTTCGGTTTTTGATAATTATCTACAATGCCCCATTTCATATCAGGCCAATAGGTAATGAAATGACAAAGAGCAATACCACTTAGTTCAGGTTTTTGACGTCTGAAATATTCAATACCATTTTGGAAAATTACACCTTGTGCATCTTGCGTCGCATTGACAAATTCCTCCAAAGAGCCTTTCATTTCACTTCCAAATACATCCCAGTTTTGCATTCTCAATCGGGTAAGGTCAGCCCAGTGGTGTCCCCAACTTAAGCCTGGAGTCCATAATTCATCTTTAGGGATAAATTTTTTGAGACTTTCTACAGAAGGCACTGATGTAATGGCAAATTCAGGAACAATCGGAAATTTTAAGGTCTGATACCAATCTTCATGCAGCCATTTTCCCATATCATAAAAATAACGCAAAGCATGTACAGCTTCTTTTTTCTTAAAACCTGCTGCTTTTGAAACATGACAAGTCAATGGAGAATCTGGCACATAAGGAAGGTTGGCATAAGCTTGAAGAGAGTCTCCTAATTCTTCCAAGAAAGCTCTTCCAAATTGTGGATCACGTGTACGAAGTAACATTTCTTCTCCTCCCTCCATCATAATAAGTGAAGGATGATTTCTTCGTTCTTTAATCACTTTGACTGCTTCATCAAAAATTTCTGTCAATTGAGCTCTTTCACTTGGAATATTTCCAGTGCCTAACGGAATCATATCTTGCCAAACTGTAATTCCCATTTCATCACAATATTGGTAAAACTCAGGTATTTCAGGTGGGTGCCATCCAAAGATCCTGATGTTATTCATGTTAGCTTCTTTTGCAAGACGAATCAACTCTTTATATTCTTCTAAAGATGTTCTTCCTACAAAAATATCGGGAGGCCCACCCCAACATGCTGAGCGTATAAAGTGAAATTTACCATTGATGTATGTTGAACGAGGGAAACTCACATCGACATTTTTCTTAAAGCCAGGGTTCCACTTTGAGGTAACTTCTCTAATACCAAATGTAATGGCATTGAAATCATGGTTTTGTTTATTTTCTTTTAAAGTTACCTTCGCTTCATATAAATTGGGTTTGCCCAAATCCCAAGGCCACCACAACTGTGGTTTTTTAAGATGAATGTTTTTGACAACCTTGTGTACACCCGGTTGAACATCCTCTTCAAAAGTTAATTTGACTTCTTTACTATCAAAGTTTTTTCCTTTAAGAGAAGTCACAAAAACCATTTTCTTTGTTGCATCAGAGGTGTTTTCTACCATCATTTCTAGTGAAACATCCGCAGAACCATCTTTATTGATTTTATTATTGGCATAGATGTCTTTAAATCTCACTTTACCTGTTCTCACCATTTTGATCGATCGGGTAATTCCAAATGGTATTAAGTCTCTCCAATAATCACCAAACCAAGGTGTTTTCTTCCCTGCTACATTGGCATTGACTTTTGGGGGAGGAGCAAGTTTGATCACTAACATATTTCGAGCTTTTAGGAAATCATGCTTATGAATTCTTAAAAAATCGTTGACATTAAAACTAAAAGAAGAAAATGCACCTTCATGTTTTCCTAAGTAATGACCATTAAGCCAAACTTCGCAGGCATAGTCCACACCATCAAATACAAGGTCGACCACTTGATCATCAATTTCTTGGCTGACATTAAATTGATGAGTATACCACCATTCATAATGCTGTACCCATTGTGCTTTTACACTGTTTCTACCAAAATAAGGATCTTCAATGACACCCGCTTTCCATAAATCTGTATAGACATCACCAGGAACTTTAGCATTGTTCCAAACCAATGTTTCAATGTCTTCAGGAGGAATTTTATGTAATCCTTGTTTTACTCCCTCACCCGGAAGCATCATTTTCATTTTCCATCTATAGCCATCTAAATAGCGTACAGCTTGTTCGTTTTTCTCATGTGGTGTTGTTGTATTAGGTTGAGACCATCCATAACTGAAGGCGAGCAATCCTATTAACACCATAAATAATCTTTTCATTTCAATCAATAGGTTGATAATTGTTGATTGTCTTTTTGTGTTTAACACATAGACTTGTTATTTAATTGATGTAGTACCAAAGCTCTTTATTTATTGGTGAAAGGTCTATTTTGGGGCATAGACAGCGTATAGACAGGTACTTTTTGCATATAGATTGAAAGTAGACATTTAACAGAGTGTTAAAATTGATCTTAAAATTATTAGAGGAGTTGATAAGGGAGGAAATATAATTGTATTGATAATGAATAAGATGTGTTTTAAGTCTTACTCTTATTTAAACTAATTTTAAATAATATTTGGATTAAATCTAAATAAAAGATAATTTTGCTCCCGTTAATTTCAACTATTAATAATTTTTTTCACATCCATTTTTATGAAATTCTATTCATCATTAGCTAACAAATTTGCGACATCAGCACTTATAGTTTCAGCATTATTTTCTTGTTCAGAGTCTGAAGAGATAATTAATGATCTCGACATACCTTCAACTTATGCATTTGATAATGTAGATTATTCTGGACAAACTGCCAGAATCCAAATGTTAGATTCATTAGAGCGTTACATTAAGTCAGGAAACGATGGTGTTACTAACTTAGAAGAGTCAGTAATGCAGTCTGTTTTTGCAAATGAGTCAGGAACTTTATTTGGTTCTTCAAAAGATTTAGAAAGCAAGACTTATGGTGAAGCAGGTTTAACAGTAGATGTGAAAACAGAAGTTTACGCTTACTTTAAGAGTGCAGAGGCCGCTTCAGGTAATGTAGCAAACATTTACGAAGGCCGTTTATTTGATGCTGAAGGTCACGAACCTGCTCAAATGGTAGCAAAAGGTCTTATGGGAGCTACTTTATACTATCAAGCCGTTTCTTATTATTTATCAGATGAGAAATTAGATGCTGATAATGAAGAGGTGACTGAAGGTAAAGGTACAGCGATGGAACATTACTGGGATGAGGCATTTGGTTACTTTGGTGCTGCAGTCGATTACCCATTAAATGCAGATGCTAAAAACTGGTATTGGGCAAAGTATGCAAAGTCTCGTGCTGATGTATATGATGTATCAGGCGATATCTTCACTGCATTTGTAACAGGTCGTGCTGCAATTACTGCAAAAAATTATACAGTAAGAGATGCTCAACGTGATATCATTGTCGCAAAGTGGGAAGAGTTGGTAGCCATCAACGTTATTCACTATTTAAACTCAGTACTTACTGATACAACAGATGGAGATAGAATGCATCACTGGTCTGAAGCTTTAGCATTTGCTTGGTGTTTACAATACAATGCATCTAAAAAAATCTCTGATGCTGACTTAGATAAAGTAATTGCGGCTCACGGAAATAATGTAGATGAGTTGACAACTGAGAATATTATTGAAATAAAAAATATTTTACAGTCAACTTATGGCTTCTCAGCTGAGGTAGTTAACACTTTATAATATATCTTTGCATCCTCAAACCATATTTAAAATGGTTTGAGGATTTCTTCGTTCATTTTACTTCTGTAGTTTATTATGAAACTATTCAAATTTTTTATCACTATTATCCCTGCTTTCGTTTTCTTTTCATGTTCTGAAGAAAACGGAAACATTGAGCTAGACTTCTCACAAACTGACATGTTAGGCAATTATGCCAACAACATTATTAAACCTTCAATTAGCAATTATCACACTTCGGTCGCTTCACTTGATGAAAAAACTAAGTCATTTGTAAGTGCACCAACAGAAGAAACTTTTGATGCCTTAAGTTCAGCATTTTTAAGTGCTTATCAGAATTGGGCAACAGTCAATGCATTTCAATACGGCCCTGCATTAGAAAATGCATTTCTAGCATCAACAAATACATTCCCAACGGATTATACAGAGTTGGAAGCAGATATTGTTGCTGAAAATATTAATCTTGGATCAGTTACTTCTAATAACAAAAAAGGATTACCAGCAGTAGATTATCTTTTATTTAAGGATGGTAAAACAACAGTAATTGAAGCCTTCAAAGCAAACTCTTTTAGAGGTGAGTATTTGAATGCAGTTGTGGCGGATTTATTGACAAAAGCAACTTACGTAAATGATGCTTGGTCTGGTGACTATGCAGCAACATTTGCTATAAATGAAGGAAATGATCCTAGTAGCTCATTATCCGCAATTGTCAATGAATACAATAAAGCTTACGAAAGATGTAAAAATCAAAGAGTTGGTTATGCTTTGGGTAAAAACTCTTTATCTGGTAGACCGAGTCCAATGTCAATTGAAGCTTACTACAGTGTGAATTCATTAGACTTACTGAAAAGAAATGTAACTGCTTTAGAAAACATCTTCAAAGGAAATGATGGTGTAGGTTTAGATGATTACTTGACAGCATACTACAATACAGGATCAATTCAAGAAGATTTATCCGCAAAGATTTTAAATCAATTTGAAGTGATTCATTCAAAATTAGATAACTGTCAAAGTCCTTTTGCAAATCACATTGAAGCACAAGACGAGACAGTTGAAGAGTTATATACGGAGATGTCGAAGTTAGTAGTAATGATCAAATCAGAAATGCCTTCTGCTTTATCAGTAAAAATTACTTACCAAGACTCGGATGGAGATTAGAATATGGGATATTATCATAAACTAGTTAATAATCAAACTTCAATTGCACCCTTGGTTGTCTTCCGAATGATTTTCGGTATCATGATGGCCTTGAGTGCAGTTCGCTTTTGGGTGAACGGTTGGGTAGACTCTCAATTCGTTCAACCCAAATTCTTTTTTCATTACTTTGGTTTTTCATGGGTAGAACCACTAGGTGAAAAGGGGATGTATATCATCTTCTTTATCATGATTTTTAGTGCAATAGGTATAGCATTGGGTGCTTTTTATAGAATTTCAGCCTTGTTGTACTTTCTTACTTTTACCTATGTAGAACTAATAGATCTTACGAATTACCTAAATCATTATTATTTCGTCAGTTTGATGGCATTTATAATGATTTTTTTGCCCGCCCATCGAAGGTTTTCTATTGATGTTTATCGAAATCCAGAAACTTACAGGAAGTATGTTTCAGCATGGACGATCAACATTGTAAGAGCACAACTGGGTATTGTTTATTTTTATGCTGGAGTCGCTAAAATTAATGCGGATTGGCTACTGAATGCTCAGCCACTTCGATTGTGGTTAGCATCAAGAGCAGACTTATTTTTGGTGGGCCCCCTTTTAAAATATAAATGGGTGGCTTTTGCTTTTAGTTGGATAGGCTGTATTTATGACCTATTTATTCCTTTCTTTCTCTGTATCAAAAAATATAGAGGTTTCGCTTATTTTTTAGTGGTGGCATTTCATGTAATGACAGCGGCGTTATTCCCAATAGGGATGTTCCCATACATTATGATTTTGTCAACATTGATCTTCTTTTCTGATCAATTCCACGAGAAAATAATTCTGTTCTTAAGTCGATTTTTTAGTTCTGAAAACTTATCAATGCAAGTCAATAGAGGTCAAATTAATTCAATACCTCAACAATTGATGAGATTGAGTTTTGGTCTTTTCCTATTTGTACAAGTAATATTTCCATTTAGATATGCTTTGTATGGAGGAGAACTTTTCTGGACAGAACAAGGGTTTCGTTTTTCATGGAGAGTGATGTTGATGGAAAAGTCAGGTTCAGCAACTTTTTATGTATTAAACCCTGAAACAGATCATAAGATAGAAGTCAATAACAGAGATTTCTTGACGCCATTACAAGAAAAAATGATGGCTACTCAGCCTGATATGATACTTCAATATGCACATTATTTAAAAAGTGTTTTTGAAGAAAAAGGGGTGAAAAACCCTGAGGTTTATATTGATTCACATGTTTCGCTCAACGGTAGAGCAAGCCAACCCTTTATAGACCCGACAATAGATTTAACAAAGTTGGAGGATACTTTCGCTCCTAAAACATGGATACTTCCCTTTAAGGGATAAGATTATATGACAAGGTTATTATTCATTACTCTACTTTTCTTTTTATCTCTGAGTTCTTATTCGCAATCAGTGAGAGGTAAATTAATTCAATTCGATTCTCAGGAGTCAATTGAAGGTGCAGACGTTTATATTAAGGACACGAACATCAAAGTGAAATCAGATAAAAACGGAAGCTATAAACTTTCTAACCTACAAAAAGGAAAAGTCTACACAATTGGCGTTTTTAAGTATGGATTAACACCCATGGAAAAAGACATCAAGATTACTGCTCAAAGTCAAGAATTGAATTTTACAATGAGAGTGATTGAGAAAGTTTTAGATGAAGTAGATATAACGGATAATAATGAAACTGCTGAAATAACAAGGCTTGAGGCAGTAGAAGGAACCTCTATTTTTGAAGGGAAGAAAAGTGAGGTCATTCAAATTGATAATCTTACGGCAAATTTAGCGACAAATAATTCAAGACAAGTTTATAATAAAGTACCAGGATTGAACATTTGGGAAAGTGATGGTGCCGGTATACAGTTAGGTATTGGTGGTAGAGGCTTGAGCCCTGATAGAACTTCCAATTTCAATACAAGACAAAACGGTTATGATATAGCTGCAGATGCTTTAGGTTATCCTGAAAGTTACTATACTCCACCATTAGAGGCGGTAGATGAAGTTCAAATTGTAAGAGGTGCTGCTTCATTACAATATGGAACCCAATTTGGAGGTTTATTGAATTTCAAGATGAAAAAAGGTCCAGCTAATAAACCTTTTGAATTTGTTACTCGACAAACCGTTGGATCGTTTGGATTGTACAATTCATTTAATAGCATTGGTGGAGAGAAAGGAAAAGTAAATTACTATGCTTTGTATCAATATAAAGGAGGAGATGGTTGGAGACCAAATTCTGCTTTTGATGTCAACACAGTGTATACTGCAGTAGATGTTGAAGTTAGTGAGCGTTTTAAAATTGGCTTTGAGTTTACTCACATGGATTATTTGGCACAACAACCAGGTGGTTTAACCGATGAGGAGTTTGAAAGAGATCCTCGAGCATCTTATACCGACAAGAACTGGTTTAAAGTAAATTGGAATGTTGCTGCGATAGATTTACAATATAAAATCAACCACAATGCAAAAATCGAGATGAAAAATTTTGGTCTTTTTGCAAGTAGAGATGCATTAGGAATTAATCTTAACAAGCAAAATCCATATGATGAACCTCGATTATTAGTTGCTGATAAGTTTAGAAATGTTGGTACTGAAGTACGCTATCTTCAGCATTATTCTTTGAATAACAGACCTTCAGTATTTGTTCTAGGATCAAGAGTTTACTACGGTAATGATGATAAAAAGCAAGGAGATGCTTCTGATGGGAAAGATGCAGACTTTGGCTTTTCACATCCCGACTCATTACTATCTGACCATCAATTTAAGATTGAGAATTACGCATTCTTTGTGGAAAATATTTTCCAAATCACGGATAAATTTAGCGTAACACCAGGAGTTAGGTTTGAACTTATAGGAACATCAGGAGAAGGATATTATCAGAAAACTTATTTCGAAGTTGGTGATGATGGCTTAATAGAAGAAATTACTCGTGCGGAACCAGATACAATTAATAACAATAGGTCTATCTTGATTGCAGGGGTTGGGCTAAGTTATAAGTTGAAAGAAGATTTGGAAATCTACGGTAATATCTCCCAAAACTATAGAGCCATTACGTATTCTGATTTAAGGTCTCTGAACACAAACGTAAGGATTGACCCAGATATGAAAGATGAAAAAGGGTATTCTGCAGATATTGGAATGAGAGGAAAAACAGACTTCCTAAATTTTGATGTAAGTGCTTTCTATCTTCGCTATAATGATAAAATAGGTCTTGCCAATCCTGCCAATCCAATTCGTACGAATATCGCAGATGCCTATACGTTAGGAGTTGAAGCGTTTGGAGAGTTGAATGTGATGCATTTTATTAACGAATACTCTCAATATCACTTTAATTTATTTGGTAACGTATCTTTTATTCAAGGAAAATATATTTCAGATGATAGAGTATATGATGGAAACGATGTGGAATTAATTCCTCCTTATAACTTGAAAGCAGGTGTCAATGCTGGATACAAAAACTTCAATTTATCTTTCCAATATACTAAGGTGGATAAGCAATATACTGATGCTGCAAATACTGAGAAACCATTACCTGATGCAGTTTATGGTCCGGTGCCTGCCTACTATGTAATGGATTTATCTATGAAATATCACTATAAGTGGTTTGGGGTAGAAACCGGGGTCAATAACCTGACGAATAATATGTATTTTACACGAAGAGCAACCGGTTATCCTGGTCCGGGAATTATTCCGGCTGATGGTAGAAACTATTATTTTACATTCCAATTTAAAATCTAGATTAAGAAACATCTTTTCGGCATTTCGTTATATTCCATAGATTATTTTGTCTATTTTCTTGGAAGGTATTAAGTTTATGATAAATTTGTGATACATAAAGTGAGAACTTATTCATTTATGACATCCTTTATGTAAGTTCTAATTTACCTCAATTAATTTTAAACAATGGCGAAAAGTATCGACGAAACTAAATTACAGCGAATTAAAGAAGCAACAATCGAAATGGTTGTAAGCAAAGGTTATGGAGGGGCATCGGTTTCGTCTATTGCTAAAAAAGCTCAGGTAGCAGACGGGTATCTATACAGACATTACCCAAGTAAAGCCGCATTAGTACAAGCTCTTTATTCTTCAAATATTGAATATTTTAGGAATATCATTTTCAAACATATGGAAGAGAAAGAGTCGCTGGAAGAAGTGATTCTTCATTTTTGTATTGAGATATTTACTTTAGCGAATGATAATCCTTCAAGAGCAAAATTCATCAATATGCTGATGAATGATTATACGTTTTTAATGTCAAAGGAAATGACTTTGAAAATCCCAGAATCTTCAAAAGCTATGGTACAAAGAGGGCATGATACTGGTGAGGTGAATCAAGAAATCAACGTAGAAATGTTTAATGCTGTTTTCCCTGCTATTCCAATCCAATATGCTTCTTCAAGAGCGACAGGAGTATTTAGTCATGATAGATTAGTAGAAAATGATGCTAGAATTGTTACGACTTTATGCATGAAAGCATTAAAGTAAGACAGAAATAAAATAGATATTAAATAGAGGTTGCCTTATAAAAAGGTAACCTTTTTTGCTTATTAAGGCACTAAAAGGGTAAATAATTGTAATATTTAAAGAAATTAGAAAAGAGATTTCTCCGATGGTATTATTTTCTAATTTCTATTCTTGTTTTTAACACAAAAGTTATAAATTTGATGAGGTTTTTGGAAGCAAAAGCCAAAAATAAGTAAGATGCCTCGTGAGTGCAAAGTGTTGGAGGGTGGTATTTTATTTTTAAAGTTGAATTATTGTATGGGAGTAGTAGCCCATACTTTTATATTACTGAAGGTTAGAGGGACTAGTTTTACTTTGTTCCTCTTTTTTCATTCCACCAATTTTTTTAATGGTAAATTATTATATCGATGAATAAATTATTACTGACCATTTTTTTATCACTTCATTTTTTAACTATAGTAAGTGGTCAATCAATCCAGCAAATCCAAAATTCTTTTAATCAATATTTAGAAAAAGCAAAGTCAGGGGAGTATACGTTTCAACCCGATTCATCCGCTGTACTTGATACATTATCTTTTTCTAAGAAGAATAAAAAAATCTACTATTTTTTGAGTAAACACTGGGAGTATACACCAATAAGGATTAATGATTTATCTTCCATTGAAAAAAAAGTAAGAGAGCAACTTGGGGAAAATTATAACAGATATGATCTGATTTTTTTCGTTGGGCAGTCCAAAAGTACATCTTTCAGTAAGCTGGCCAAAAAAAATAAATGGCCTGTTATTCCTAAAAACTATTTAAAAGATCTAGTGCCCAATTTTTATAGAGGAACTCATTCACTTGATAAAGACAGACGATTAGCGAAGAGTCATGCAAATACCCCGATACATGTGAAGAGGGTAGATAGAAAGGAAGAGGAAATCATTCGAAATGGCCTTTATGGAAATCACCTCGCAATCTGGAATAGTCATGGCTTATATTATGAAAAGAGTTTGAAAAGGTGGGAATGGCAAAGAGCAAGATTATTTCAAACCGTTGAAGATTTATTACCTACTGCTTTTGTATTGCCGTATTTAGCGCCAATGCTAGAAAACGCAGGAGCAAATGTCTATATCCCAAGAGAGAGGGGAATTCAATCAAAAAGTTTTGTAATCGATAATGATGGAGAAAGAGAGGGGTATGAAGAAGGTGAAAATGTTGTGGCCGGAAATGTAGGCTTTGAACATAAATTATTTTACAATGATCATGAAAACCCTTTCGAATTAGGGACTTCGAGAAAAATAAAGTCAACCAACAATAAAAATGATATTGCTTTTACTTGGAAGGCTCCAAAAGAACTCAAAGGTGAATATGCAGTATATGTTTCTTATGCAAAGAATGATTTGCCGGTAGAAGATACACATTACTATGTTCGTCATAAAAAACAAAAGACAGCTTTTATCGTCAACCAGAAAATAGCACCAAAGACTTGGGTGTATTTGGGGACTTTTCACTTTGATGGTTCAGCAGGTGAAGGTGTTTATTTATCTTCTTATTCTAAAACAAAAGGGCGTTATGTTACAGCAGATGCTGTTCGTTTTGGTGGAGGATCAGGAAATATTGTAAGAGAAGGAACGAGTAGTTTAAGAGCAAGATATACAGAAGGAGCAAGATACAATTTACAATATTCGGGTGCTCCGGAGTGGGTGTATTCTCCAAACGAAGGGAAGAATGATTATAAAGATGATTATCAATCGAGAGGGGAATGGGTAAATTGGTTAACAGGTGCAACTTTAGCCTTAAATCCTAAGATTGAAAATGAAGGTTTGGGAGTTCCCATTGATTTGGCGTTAGCATTACATACTGATGCTGGTGTGTCAAAGTCCGATACAACTATTGGGACATTGGCAATTTACAGCACAACCAATATGGAGAAAAATATTCATTTTGAGGGTGGACAGTCTAGGTTAACGAGTAGAGATTTAGCAGATATTATTCAGACGCAGATCGTAGAGGATGCTCGAATTTTACATGATTCCATTTGGAATAGAAGGTCATTATGGGATAGAAGATATAGTGAGGCGGTTTACCCTGATGTGCCAACAGTACTGATTGAATTATTATCTCATCAAAATTTTAAAGATATGTGGTTTGCTTTGGACCCTGTTTTTAGATTTGATGTCAGTCGATCGATTTATAAAGGGATTCTAAAGTATATGGCTTTTCAAGAAAATAGAAAATACGTTGTTCAACCATTACCTCCAACGCATTTTTCTGTGGCCATAAAAGAAAATGGTGCATTGATTAAATGGAAACCACAACGAGACCCAATAGAAGCATCAGCTGATCCTACATTTTACAAACTGTATACAAACTTCGATAATCAGGGTTGGGATAATGGACAGGTTATTAATGATTCAAGTATTCTACTTTCTATACAGAAAGAGCACTTTTATAGTTTTAAAGTAACCGCAGTAAACAGTGGTGGAGAAAGTTTTCCAACGGGTGAATTGAGCATGGCAGATTTTGAAAATGAACCAATTCTTGTTGTAAATGCTTTTGATCGCGTATCTTCTCCGACATTTATTGATACAGAAAATTATAAGGGTTTCAATCATTTGGACCATGGTGTAGCAGATCAGGTAGACTTATCTTATGTGGGTGCTCAGTATGACTTTAATCCAAATTCACCTTGGGTTGACGATGATGCTCCTGGTTTTGGAGCAAGTTTCGGAAATAAAGAAACAACCATAATTAAAGGTAATGCCTTTAATTATCCAGGAATTCATGGTAATGCAATGTATTATTTGAAGCAGTCATTTGTATCCTGTAATCAAACAGCTTTGAAAGAAGGGGGAATTCAATTTGAAGATTACTTTGCTGTTGATATCGTTTTAGGAGAACAAAAAGACTTGAATTTTAGCCAATGGGGTAAGAAAACGGAATACAAACTTCTATCTCCTGAACTTCGCAATAAAATTGAAGTTTACTTAAAGCAAGGTGGTAACTTATTGATAAGTGGGGCTTATTTGGGTTCAAGCTTATTTTATGAGGAAGATGGTGTTCCAAAGGGAAGAAAGCATCCAGATGTGCTTTTTGGAAAGAACGTTTTACATTTAATAGGTAGAACGGATCATGCGGATCTTATTGGAGAGGTAAAAAGCGTAGATAAATCATTCCAAAGCCTGAATGGGCTATATTATTCTAAATCAGACAGTGATCCTATTTATAAAGTAGAATCTCCAGACGCATTGGAACCATGGGGAAAAGGCGGTAATCAAATTTGTAGATATACAAGCAATCAAAAAGGGGCAGGGATAAGCTATAATAATGGAAATAAAAAGATTGTAGCTTTAGGTTTTCCATTTGAAACCATTCTTTCTGAACAAAAAAGAATTGAAGTAATGGAAGAAGTTTTGATATTTTTTAAAGAAAAATAGTGCTTATCTAAGAAGAAATGGTGAGTTAATAGATTGATTGCAAGGTTTTTGGATCTTAATTATTGACAAAAAGGTTAAGATACTGAAAATTTAACCTTTCTTTTTTAGTTCAGTTCGTAATATGTAATTGAACAAAGACAAAATATAAAGTCTTAAGAGCGATATGGTTCTTTTCACTTTATAAACAGGTAGTTGTTACAACTACATAAGACTGACAAACTGCAAAAAGGCCTCACTAGATGAGGCTTTTTTTTATGTTTAATTTTTAGAAGAAAAAACGGGGTAGTATCTTCACGTAATTTTAAATTCATACTTATATCATGGAGAAGATACTTATCAAAAACGCACAAATAGTCAATGAAGGAACTATTTATCACTCGGACCTAAGAGTGGTAAATGGGAGAATCGAAAAGATTGGAACTTCGTTGGAAGCACAAACAGACGAAAAGGTAATTAATGCCGAAGGGAAATATCTTCTTCCTGGCTTAATTGATGATCAAGTACACTTCAGAGAGCCTGGTTTGACTCAAAAAGCCAATATTGAAACTGAATCTAGAGCAGCTGTTTCAGGAGGGGTTACTTCATTTATGGAAATGCCAAATACAAAACCTCCTACAGTGACAATCGAGAAGTTGGAAGAGAAGTATGAGATTGCATCAAGAACATCATTAGCGAATTACTCTTTTTATATTGGAGCATCAAATGACAATTTAGAGGAGGTACTTAAAGCAGATCCTAAAAATGTTTGTGGTATCAAAGTATTTATGGGTTCTTCGACAGGAAACATGCTTGTGGATAATGAAGAAACACTTGCCAATTTATTCAAGAATGCTCAAATGATCATTGCTTCTCACTGTGAGGACGATCCAATGATTGCTGAGAATATGGAGAAGTATGTAGAGAAATATGGTGATGATATTCCTATGGAATGCCACCCTGAAATCAGAAGTGCAGAAGCTTGTTATTCTTCTTCTTCTAAAGCGGTTGCTTTGGCAAGAAAACATGGTGCAAGATTACATATCTTACATATTTCAACAGCGAAGGAATTAGAGCTTTTTGATAATGATATTCCATTACAGGAAAAGAAAATTACTTCAGAGGCTTGTGTACATCATATGTGGTTCTCTGATGAAGATTATAAAGAGAAAGGTGCTTTTATTAAATGGAACCCTGCTGTAAAAACAAAAGAAGATGGAGCGGGTATTCTTGCAGGTGTTTTGAATGACAAAATTGATGTAATTGCGACTGATCACGCTCCTCATACATTGGAAGAGAAGTCAAATAAATATACATCAGCACCTTCAGGTGGTCCATTAGTACAACATTCATTACAGGTGTTGTTGGATTTCTATAAAGAAGGAAAAATTTCTTTAGAGAAAATTGTAGAGAAAGCATGTCATAATCCAGCTATTTTATTTGAAGTAGCAGAGAGAGGTTATATCAGAGAGGGGTACTGGGCTGACCTTGTATTAGTGGATCTTGAAGCTCCTCAAAAAGTTGAAAAATCAAACCTTAATTATAAATGTGGTTGGTCTCCATTCGAAGGACATACTTTTAGTGCGTCTGTGACTCATACTATTGTTTCTGGACACTTAGCGTATGAGAATGGAACTTTCCATGAAGATGTAAAAGGAAAAAGATTGACATTTGATAGATAATTATTGATTTATCAATAAAAGAGAGGGTAGGAATATACCTTTTTATATGATGTTGATGCGAAATAAAGGGATAGTCTAATTTTTTTTTACTATCCCTTTATTTTTTTATTCCTGATTAACAGGAGGTTTATTGGTGTTGAATTTTGTTTACATAAAACAATGTGGTTTTTGTAAACTTTCCTTCTATCTTTGCAGAGCAAAAAAACAAATGGCGATCGTAGCTCAGTTGGTTAGAGCACCGGTTTGTGGTTCCGGGGGCCGTGGGTTCGAATCCCATCGTTCGCCCAAAGCTTTCAAGAAATTGAAAGCTTTTTATATGTTTTTGAAAACAAAGAGTAGGTAAATTAATGATGTACAGTATTTTGTATTTTAATTGATTTAATACTCAAAATAAAGTTTTGTTTTGTAAAATTATTAATTACCTTTGCAGAGCAAAAATAAATGGCGATCGTAGCTCAGTTGGTTAGAGCACCGGTTTGTGGTTCCGGGGGCCGTGGGTTCGAATCCCATCGTTCGCCCAAAGCTTTCAAGAAATTGAAAGCTTTTTTTGTACCCAAAACTTTATTAAAACAAAAAAAGGCATAAAAATGCCTTTTAGTTGATGATAGTTGTTTTTAGAGGATAAAAACATACTTAGCTGGCTATTTGATGCTTTTTGTCACTCATTATAATAGAAATATTGAGCTCCACATCTTCCGCTAATGTTTCAATGTCTTCATATAAGTCATCATCATTTTCAAATACATACCATTTCAATGATATTTCTTTGTTTTCGTGCGTCCATTCTTTCAAAGTAGATAGAACGTTGTAAATGCCCTTTGCCGATGGTGTATTAAAGTAATTCACACCAAAAGTTAATGCTAGGGTTTTGTTTTCTTCCAAATACTCGTTAATCCAATTTGTTACTTCTTTGTACAAGTAAAATGCATTTTCATGGAAGGACGCACCAGTTATTTCCCCTTTACCATTGTCTGCATTGAGAAAGATTTGCGGTATTTGCTTATTTTGTAAAGAAGCGTTAATTGATAAATTTTCCATTTAGATAGTTTCGTTAGTCTTACAATCGAATTACACAAGTCAATGATTCTCATTGAGTTATTAACAATAATAATGTAAAACATACACTTATACAATTATTTCATTAAAAAATTATAAGAAATTTCAATTTTTTGTTAATAAACCCTTTAGTATTTCTAGTCCTTCACTTCCTCCTTTCTCGATGAGGTGGATATTTCTTAAGTCCGCATTCTCAGGAATCTTAGGGTCAATTAAGTAGGATTTACAATGGGAGGGAGTGTAATGAATGAGATTAGCGGCAGGGTAAACTTGTAATGAAGTACCTACCACAATGAAGATATCACTTTGTTCAGTAATTTCAACAGCTGTCTCCATCATTGGTACATCTTCTCCAAACCATACAATATTTGGTCTTAACTGACTACCTTTCTCACATTTGTCTCCAATATTAATGACATCACTGTCCATGTTATAAACTAAGCTTTCATCAAGGGTGCTTCTTGATTGAAATAACTGACCATGTAAATGAATAATTTTGCTTGATCCTGCTCGTTCATGAAGGTCATCTACATTTTGAGTAATGACGGTAACATCATAATCTTTTTCTAATTCTGCTAATAGGAGGTGGCCTTTATTAGGTTCTGCTTTTTTGGCAGCTTTTCTTCTCTCATTATAAAAGTGAAGCACTAATTCTCTATTTCTACTCCAGCCCTGAGGAGATGCGACTTCCATAATATCGTGTCCTTCCCAAAGACCATCACTCCCTCTAAAAGTGGCAATTCCACTTTCCGCAGATATACCCGCACCAGTTAAAACGGTAATTTTTTTCCTTTTCATGTTAATTTCTCTCTAAACGTTATAAAATAGATGTGCTTTTGTCATATAAAGAAAGTAATATTGTCAGAACTTTTTAAAGAACATAATTTATTTTACAATGAAAGCTTGGATCCAGGCCTTTAGATTACGAACACTTCCACTCGCATTATCAAGTATTATTCTTGGTAGCTTGCTAGCATATAGACAATTAGAAGAATATTTCAGTTTTGAAATTGTAGGTTTGTGTGTTTTGACCACAATTTTTCTACAAATACTATCCAACTTAGCAAATGATTACGGAGATTCGGTGCATGGTGCAGACCATGAAGAAAGAGAGGGGCCCTCAAGAGCAGTACAGTCTGGAGCTATTTCATTGGGTGCAATGAAAACGGCAATGATCATTTTTAGCGTCTTGTCATTGTTTTCAGGTTTGACCTTATTATATATAAGTTTATCCTCATGGACGGAGTTCTTCTACTTCTTAGGTTTAGGTGTGTTGTCAATCATTGCAGCAATAACGTATACTGCAGGTAAGAAGCCTTATGGATATGCAGGTCTTGGAGATTTGAGTGTTTATATTTTCTTTGGGTTAGTAGGAGTGATTGGTAGTTATTATTTACAGGTGAAAGAATTAGATGTATTGTTGCTGTTTCCTGCATCTGCTTGTGGATTATTGGCAGTGGCAGTACTCAACGTGAATAATATAAGAGATATTGAATCTGATATAAAAGCTGGTAAGAAATCTGTCCCAGTTCGTATTGGAAGAAAATGGGCTGTTTTATACCATTGGGCATTATTATTTTCAGCAATGGGCTTAGCGTTACTTTATGTTTCCTATAATTTTGAATCGCCTTTACAGTGGTTGTTTGTTTTGACATTTCCTCTATTGAGGAAAAATGGCATGGCAGTGACACGCCTTACTCAGCCATCAGAATTGGATCCCTATTTAAAACAAATGGCAATGTCTTCGTTACTATTTTCATTGACATTTGGTATTGGTCAGTTGCTACCTTTATATGTTGATTTAGGTTTTTAATAATCCAAATCTTTAGAACATAAAAAAGCGAGATGATTTCATTAATTGAAACCATCTCGCTTTTTTTATGTCATTTGATTTAGCCTATTGCTTTTTCTTTATCAATCGGGTAGGATCAAAAAGTTTCTCGCCATTGTAGAATTTATTCAATACCTGAGACCCATCCCAAAGAATTTTAATCTGATCTGCTTGTTTTACTGGATCCCTAGGCATAGGGTCTGGTAAATCAGTTCTCAGTCTAATTCTTTCTAACAGTTCCTCTCTTGGAGGCATTTCATCAAATCTATTTTTAAAACCTGGTAAGTACATGTCCGGCTTTTGGATCTTACTTGGAGGTAATACATTTGAATTATGTTTGGCGTTATAGATGATGTTTTCTACTTCGTTATCTTGTACAAAGTAAATAGACATTGAAGGACAGGATGATTTGTTCAAAGCGTAAATATGCTTTTTATCTTCTGTTAATTGGAAGAACCTAGTCATACCATTACCTTTTACATCTACTTTATAAAGTTCGTTTTTCTCAAAATGTGCAATGATTTTTTTACCTTTTACTTGGTTGAAGTTTTCAATTGTATCTTCAGAAATAATAAAGCCATTTCTATTCAAATACAATCGTTCAACACCTTTAGATGTAATATCAGTTCTAATTGTGGTGGCTGTCATTTGTGACTTTTGCGCCCAAATTCTAGGATCATCATAGAAGTAAATCATTGAGTCATTATAGAAGTAAACCAATGAGTCACATCTTGATTTCATGTCGTGAGACCACATCGCTACATTATGGTAGGCATATAAAGTGTTTTCTTGCGTAGTAGTATCATTGATAGAGTGAAGCGTATCAGCAGCTAGATAATACATATCCATCCAGTTTCCTTTGATAGGTTTCGACATAAGAGCGTCGCCATATGCAAATGTTGAACTGTCTTTGTGGATAACGACATCTGCATAGATCATAGCAGTGTCTTGCTTACTGAAGAATACTACATTACCAAAAGCTTTACTGTCTCCTGTATCTTTATTCGTATCAATTTTATCACCGATTAAGATGTACTTTTCATTTTCAACAACAGCAGAACCTTCAAAGTGTACCATACCATTGCCATTGTTGTAAGTACCAGCATTAGCAACTACGTCTCCATCTTTACTGGTGATGGTTGTACGTGTATTAAATGTAGAGATCTTAGTTTCTCTGTCATAGATTAATTTTTCTGTTTCGAGGTGTTGAACCTGTACAGAGTCATCCATGACCACATCTTTGATAAAGATTAATTCTTTCTTTTGAAGATAACCTTCAATGGATGTAAGCACCATTGACTCTTGAATTACTTTACCACCTGTAAGGTATTTAGCTTCTTTAGTGGCAGTATAGTAATACAGCTTATCAGTGGTTAATGTAACGTCTTCGTCTATTAGTTTTACAATTCGGCCAGTAATTATTACTTCACCTTTTGTTTTTCTATAGTCAAGTTTGTCGCCGTATATTTTAGTTTTTTTGTCAACAACAATTACATTACCCGTAGCAACTACATCTTCTGTCTTACTATTTTGACGCGCTTCATCGCAATAAATAGTTGTTGATTGTTGAGTTAGAATTACCCTTTTTCCAGGTGCACTGTAAAAAACTCTATATCCAGGGATACCTTTAGATCTAGCAGCTTTTATCCTAACTTTATCTTCTTGCTGTCCATAAGATTGAAAACTTTGAAGTAAGGAAATCAAAATAAAAATGCTAAATAAAATCTGTTTCTTCATTGTATTTTTGCTGCTTAAAAATGTGATCACAATTTAGTGAGAGAAGGATTACTCAATTAAAAGCGGTGATCAATGCTTTGTAGACTATTCAGTATACATTACAAGAATGCAAATTTATCCTAGTTGCGTCTAAAAACAATATTTCGTGTGCTTTTAATGGAAAAATATTTGTAATTAATTTGACTCCAAGTGGTAAAATTTAAGTTAGCATAATAATTAAGGACTCGAATGAAAATAATTCGCATTAATTCTTAATATTGTTTTATGATTACTTCTTCTATTAAGTGTGGAATAAAACACCTATTAGGAGGGTAGACAATCGAAATACTTAGAATTTCTTGTTAATTATTTTTGACCAAGTACCTACTTGTATATGATAGACATTCATAAAACAGTTAATGACCAATTTTTAACTTTTCTTAATCGAATAGGCGTACAAACTCATAAAAATAAACTCTTGTTAGCATTTAGTGGAGGGGTAGACTCTGTAGTATTAGCTTTGTTTTTTAAACTGAATAAGATTGATTTTGCCTTGGCGCATATGAATTTTCAGCTTAGAGGAGAGGATTCGCTGCATGATGAACTATTTGCAAGAGATTTTGCAGAAAAAATTGGAGTGCCAATTTTTGTCAAGAAAGTAGATACAACAAAAAAAGTTGAAGAAGATCAGCAATCAGTTCAAATGGTAGCTCGAAGATTGAGGTATGATTGGTTTCAAGAGATACTCAAAGGAAATAATTATGATTTCATTGCAACAGCACATCATAAGTCAGATCATTTAGAGACAATACTTTTTAATTTGACTAAAGGAACGGGTATTGAAGGTCTTCATGGAATACTACCAAAAAGAGGAAATATTATTCGTCCACTTTTATTTCTGTCAAAAGATGAAATAATACAAATTGCTCAAGATAGTCAATTGGAGTGGAGAGAAGATAAATCGAATCAATCTACCAAGTATGCAAGAAATAAACTGAGGCATTTAGTAATTCCAATATTAAAAGAAATAAATCCTTCGGTTGAGAAAACAATTCAATTATCATCAGAGTTATTTTATAAAGTAGAACAAAACCTGTTTTATCAGCTTGAAATCTTTAAAAATAAGTATGTCAAGGAGTCAGAGGAGGAGATGAGTATCGCACTTAGAGAGATTCAAAGTATCGATGAGATCTTGTTGTTTTATTTCTTAAAACCTTATCAGTTTGATTATAAAACAGTTCAGGATTTATATCAAAACAAAGATAAATCTTCTCTAGTTTATTATTCAGCGAATAAAGTCATGGCACTCTATACGACTCAAAATGATGCAATTTTAAAGGAGATTTCTGATCGTACATCTGATTTTAGCTTGGCTACTAATATTACAAGTGAAGAAAAAGAGTTCTTTCACAAGCATAATAAAGTCATTGTAGTTGAAAAGCAGATTCATTCAGTGGATGAAATGAGTTTTGATCATATTTATATTCCAGAAAGCCTATTTCCTCTAACAATCAGAAATGTAAATAAAGGAGATCGAATTAAGCCTTTTGGAATGAAAAAAGGAAGTAAGAAAGTTTTTGATTTATTACAGGATGAGAAAATACCACAATACTTGAGAAGTGAAATATTAGTTTTGGAATCCAAGGATGGGGAAATATTGAGCGTTTTGGGCATTAGAAATTCAGAAAGTTTGAGAATAAGGAATTTTCCTTGCAAATTGATGATGATTTCTATAGAAAAGCATTAATACTAGATATACGTTCATGTTTAATATCTTCAAAAAGACATATAATAACGAAGAAAGAACACTTTTCGACTTTATGAGAAGAGGCATCTTGTTTTCCAAACTAACAGACGATGAACTCTCGAAGTTTACTCCTCATTTACACCTAAGACATTATACAAAAGGGGAAGTGATATTCTTTAGAGATGACCCAAGTCAGGCACTTTATCTTATCTCAAGAGGTATCGTGACTTTGAATATCGATATTGAAGATAAATTTGAAGATTTAGTTCACCTTAAGGCTACAGAAACTTTTGGTGATAACGCAATTTTGGAAGGAACCAATCGACCTTACAATGCCGTTTGTTTCTCTGATCACGCCGATGTTTATGTAATTCCTCAGGCAGTAATTCATAATATTTTTGAGGAAAACAATAAAATCAAAGCGAAAATGATGACGAGCATGGCAGAGATATATGACAGGTTTACAGCTCATTTGTTCCGTGCTTATAAAGAATCATTTGGATTTTTTGACCTTGGAAGAGCTTTTATGCCCTTTTAAGATGAATATTATCACAAATAAAACATGACAAATGTCATATAAATCAGATGTTTTTTATATTTTTGCGTTACAACCTATGAGTTGATCTTTGTTCCTTTTAATAAAGGTTAATTGATATTTAGTATGAACAGCAGGAATTTAACAAACAACGGAGCACTCTACAGAAGATTTGGAGTAATTACTGTCTATGCAGTATTTTTCTTAATTCTAGTGGGAGGGATAGTGAGAAGTACGGGTTCTGGAATGGGATGTCCCGATTGGCCAAAATGTTTTGGAACTTGGGTGCCACCAACGGATGTCAGTCAACTTCCAGAAGATTATAAAACGATTTTTGCAGTTCAAGGAAGAGAAATTGCAGACTTTTCACCAATTAAAACATGGATTGAATATGTCAATCGCTTAGTGGGAGTATTGATTGGATTCTTCGTTTTTCTAACATTAGTTTTTTCTTTCTCTTACAGAAAGGAAGACCCAGTGGTGACTTGGTGTTCATTTACAGCATTTGTATTAGTAGGTTTTGAAGGATGGTTGGGATCCAAGGTGGTGTCATCTGACCTGCATCCAGTATTAATCACACTACACATGTTGGTAGCACTAATTATTGTTGGTGTTTTGATATACGCCGTTGCAAGATCTCATAAAAAAGAATTGACCTATAAAGATCCTCATAATATCAAGACGATTAATAAATGGATGATTGGTATTTTGATGTTGTCATTCCTTCAGATTATTCTTGGTACACAAGTAAGAGAGTCTGTAGATATTGTTGCAAAAAGTTTTGATGAACAACAAAGAGAATTATGGATCGATCAATTAGGATGGACATTCCTTGTACATAGGTCTTTTTCTATCGTAGTATTGATTCTGAATATCATCTTTGTAAAGCATATATTTTCTGGTACTGAAGTCAATCACCCTTCGAGATTCTGGTCTAAAGTAATGTTAGGTCTTTTTGGAGTAGTGATTGCATCTGGAGCAATTATGGGACATTTTGCCATTCCTGCTTTCCTTCAGCCAGTCCATTTACTCTTAGGTTCACTAATTGTTGGATGCCAATTTTACATTGCATTGTTAGTGAATCACTCTAAAGTTCTAGAGAACACTATATCTTATGACAATAAGACATTCAAACAAAAAAACGCAACAGCATAATATGTTAGTAGCAGAAGTAAAAGAAAAAGAGCAGTTGATAACACCGAGGAAGAGTCGATTTAGAGATTTCTATGACTTATTGAAAGTTAGACTTACAATGGTTGTCGTATTCTCAGGCGTCTTTGGTTATTTGTTGGGGACAAAAGATGCTTCTGCAATTGAATTATTAGCATTAACCATTGGTAGTTTTCTAATTACGGGTTCTGCAAATACCATCAATCAAATTCTTGAAAAGGAATACGATAAGATGATGAAGAGAACAATGAATAGACCATTGCCATTGGGGATCATTTCAAGAAAAGAAGCAGCAATATATGCGGCAGTTCTTGCAGTTTTGGGAGGAGCAATCATGTTTACCTTTCTGAACGCATACTCCACTATGTTATCCTTGCTGTCCTTAGTCTTGTATGCCTTCGTGTATACACCACTAAAAAGGATTACTCCTTTATCTGTTTTAGTAGGAGCTTTTCCTGGTGGTTTTCCTCCTATGATTGGTTGGGTAGCAGCGACAGGTTTTATAGGTATAGAGGGGTTAATATTATTTGCGATCCAATTTATGTGGCAATTCCCTCATTTCTGGGCTATTGCTTGGGTAGCAGATAAAGATTACAAGAAAGCAGGGTTTAAGATGCTTCCCTTTAATGGAGATAAAGATGTAAATACAGCAATACAAATCTCGATTTATACTATGTTCTTGTTGCCAATGGGCTTCTTGCCTACGCAGTTTGGCGTAACAGGACATATTTCTGGGATTATTGCAGCATTGGCTGGTGCAGGTTTCCTATTCCAAACATTCGGCCTTATAAAAGATAAAACAGATAAAGCAGCATTGAAAATTATGTTCTCATCCTTTATCTACTTACCCATTGTTCAAATTGTATATTTAATAGATAAGATTTAAGAAACTATGTCAGTAGCAAATACACCTAAACGTCCTTTAAGCATGCATCCAAAGAAATTTGCGATGTGGTTGTTCATCGTTAGTGTAGTGATGATTTTTGCAGCTCTTACAAGTGCATACATCGTAAGACAAGCAGAAGGGAATTGGTATACATTTGAATTACCAAACATTTTGTATGCTAGTACAGTTGTTATATTAGTAAGCAGTCTGACGATGCATTGGGCTTATTTAGGAGCCAAAAAAGATAATATGTCACAATTGAAAAGTGCTATTACTTTGACATCTGTACTCGGACTTGTTTTCTTGTTCTTACAATTTATTGGATGGGAAGAGTTAGTGGACATCAATGTCTATTTTGTAGGTAATCCATCAGGTTCTTTTGTATATGTTTTGACAGGACTTCACGGTTTACACATTGTAAGTGGTATTATTTATTTGGGGATTATATTAGTAGAATCATATAGAAACAAGATCAATTCATCATCAATCGTAAGAATGGAGATGTGTGCCAATTATTGGCACTTCTTAGGTGGATTATGGGTTTATCTGTTTGTTTTTCTACTTTTGAATCGCTAAAGAATGACAATCGTCATAAAAAAATAGCACAAATGTCATCAAATAGTTGTTATTGTTAAAAAACGACCATTTATTTGTGTTAGGAAATATAATTCAAACAGACACTATAAAAATAACTTACAATTTTTTATGTCATCATCTACAACTTTGAAGAATCCCGTAGTTACTAAATGGGATGGTGGAGAGAGACCAATGAAAGCAACTTATGGAAAACTGATGATGTGGTTTTTCTTGGTATCGGATGCTTTTACATTCGCGTCTTTATTAATTGCATACGGTGTAGTTAGGTATATGCACCCAGCGTACGAAGGCCCTTATTCAGCTTTTGAATTTGCTACAAGTTCAGATAATTTTTACTGGCCTATTCCAGAAAAGGTATTTAATGCTTTCCCTGGTTTACACGGAGTGGATGCTCCATTGATGTTCGTAGGTTTAATGACATTTATTCTTATTCTTTCTTCAGTAACCATGGTATTAGCAGTAGAAGCAGGAGAAAGAAAATCAAAAGCAGAAGTTGAAAAGTGGATGCTTTGGACAATTGTAGGTGGTATTACTTTCCTTGCATGTCAAGCTTGGGAATGGTCTCACTTTATTCACGGTACTGACGAAGGTGTAATCAGAGATGGTGTTCAAATTTTTGGTGCCAATTTAAGAGAGAACCAATACGGTCCTCAATTATTTGCTAGTTTCTTCTTCTTTATTACAGGTTTCCACGGTATTCACGTAACCTCTGGTGTTATTATTAATATCGTGATCTTCTACAACGTAGTAATGGGTACTTATGAGGAAAGAGGTACTTATGAAATGATTGAGAAGGGAGGTTTATACTGGCACTTTGTCGATTTAGTGTGGGTATTCGTATTTACTTTCTTCTACCTTGTATAAGACAGAAAATTAGATTAAAAACCATTAAAGAATAAAGATATGGCACATTTTGATGCTTCAATGACACCTGAGCAAATCAAAGCAGCTAAAATGAAAACTGTAGTAAAAGTAACTGCAATTTTAGCTATCGTAACTATTATTGAATTTATCTTTGCTTTTGCATGGCCTGACGGCGCTAGCAGAACACCGTTAAATATTATTTTTGTTGCTTTAACTTTAGTGAAAGCAGGTTATATTATTTGGGAATTCATGCACCTAGGACATGAAACTAAACTTTTAAAGTTTGTTATCTTATTCCCATTACTGTTTTTAGTATGGTTATTAGTAGCCCTTTTTGATGAAGGTGGAGCAGTTGTAACTGCTATTCAGAATTGGTAATCCCAAATTTTGGATAATATTAATCAATAATATGGTTTGATTTCTTCACCTTTGTAGAAATCAAACCATATTTACTTTTATAGCACTATATCAATGAATAAACCTAATGCGAAAAAATGGATTTTTCTATTTGCACTAATAGGAACTCCATTATTTATCTTCTTCTTCTTGAAGAACTTCGGAACAAACGAATATAAACTAGAATCACCAGAAGAACTTCAGGTGTACAACTTAAAGTCGGTAAATTGTACACCAAACGAGATCAATGGAGTACATAGAATTCCCTCTTTTGATTTCTTGAACCAAGATAGCGTTCGATTCACAAATAGAAATCTGGAAGGAAAGGTTTATGTAGCAGATTTCTTTTTTACATCTTGCCCTGACATCTGTAAAGCGATGACATCAGGTTTGCTAAGAGTACAAGAACGTTTCAAAAATGAAGATAGATTAGAAATCTTATCCTTTTCTATTGATCCTAACTACGACACTCCAACAGTCTTGAAAGACTATTCCCAAAAGAATAAGATAGATACGAAAAAGTGGAATCTTTTGACAGGGGATAAACAAACGATCATGGACTTAGGTCAATGTGGTTTCTACATTACCGCCAAAGAGGAGGCACTTGGTCAAAGTACATCTCTATCACATTCAGATAAATTAATATTAGTAGATACTGAAGGAAGAATCCGAGGATTTTACAGTGGAACAGATCAGGAGGATGTGAAAAGATTATTAACTGAGATATCAATACTATTAACAGAAAAATAATGGAACAGGTAATTACAAACAAAAATGATAAACTACCGATGATTGTAATCGGGGTAGTTTCAGTTTTAATACCAATCGTTGTAGCATTACTACTTTTTATACCACAAACAGGTAAGTTGGGGGATCTTGATGTTTCCTTTCTACCTCACCTCAATGCAGTAATTAATTTCTCTTGTGCGGTAGTACTTCTTTTAGGAGCTTATTTTGCCAAAAAAAGAAAATTAGAATTGCATAAACTAATGATGTATATAGCGTTTACATTAGGAGCTATATTTTTAGTATCTTATGTAATCTATCATTTCCAAGGCGGACACACCGTTTTTGGAGATTTAAATGCGGATGGGATTCTATCAGAATCTGAAAAAGCAGAAGCAGGGTCTTTAAGAACTGTATACATAGTGATATTATTATCACATATCGTTTTGTCAGCTGTCGTAGTTCCGTTTGTGTTATTGGCAATTTATTTTGCAATTTCAAAGAAATTAGAAGCTCACCGGAAAATTGTAAAGTGGACTTTCCCAATCTGGGAATACGTAGCAGTAACAGGTGTAATTGTTTATTTATTAATCAGCCCATACTATGCTTAAGAAAATATTTTTATCAATCGCTATTTCTATACTTTCTACTGTAAGCCTGTTTGCACAATGTGCAATGTGTAGAGCAACTGTAGAAAACAATATCAGTGACGGATCAAGTGCAGTTGGTGCGGGATTGAATAATGGGATTTTATACCTTATGGTAATGCCTTACATTATTATTTCCTCTATCGTTTATTTATGGTATAGAAAAACTCAAAAAGAGAAGCAAGCTCTTTCTATTTAATAATAAATATTGACCATTTCAAAAAACTTCAATAAGTTCGCCTTGTTGAAGTTTTTTTTTGTAGTATTGGGTATTCCAATCGATTTTTTATGACAGCTAAGCAATTTTTTAGAAAAGTTTTCGGTGTAAAAAATAAAGTCATCATAGGGGGTGTCTTTATGTTCCTATCTATCATTATTTATCTAGTAAATATAGAATTTTATAGTGATGATAAGTATGACTCCTATGTTCAAAATCGAATTATTGATTTGAGTAAGAATGCTGATGATGCTATTTATGAGATCAAGCAATCTTTGAAAGGTCAAAAAGGGGAAACTATTCAATTTAAATCTTTATTATCTGTAGATTCAGGTCCAACTTATATTTTCAAAAAAGGGGAGTTAGTTTATTGGTCTGACAATAATTTAAAATTAAAATATATTGAAGATAAGCTATTTAACTATTTTGTAGAAGATGTTATAAAAAAGGAAGACTCATACTACTACGTTAGAAAATCAAATATATTATTATACAACCAAGATTACGAGATCTTTGTTATAGTACCTCTACTTATAAAGTCAAATTATCAATCTATAATTCTTCCTGATTATGTAAATAAGTTTGTTTTTGGAAGTAAGAAGCAGCCCAAACTAGCAAAATTTAAAGTCAATAGTAATTACAGAAATATCAAGACAAAGCTTGATAAATACCTTTTCTCAATTGATGTGTCAAATAGAACAATTGTAGAATTTTTCCCTTGGCAATTTTTTCTAGTCTCTGTTTTACTTGCCGTTTTCTTTCTGCTATCGTCACTCAGTACTTATATCACCGAGAAAATTTTAGAAGGCTACTCTGTTTTTGTGATGTTGTCGGTTTTTTTAATTGGAGTGGTCCTTTTACATCAGATAGTACTTGATATAATAAGTAACCCTCTCATTAAAGATGAATACAAAGTATTAGAACCTATTAGAACCTCTTTTGTGGGATCTTGGGATTCTATCGCAGTTATTCTACTAGACTTTGTATTTTGCTTACTGATTTTCAGATGGATTTCTAAAAACTTTAAATATCTTTTTTCTATTCGATCGATTATCGATTTAGATTCGAGGGTGAAAATAGGGATTAGTGTTTTCATGATTATTGGTTACTTTTTCATAATTAATGGTTTTAAAGATGTATTTGTCAATGTTTTTGAAATTATTCTTACCTATGAGATAGAGCTGACTTTCTTTGAGATGAATACACTCATATTTTTATCTCAACTAATTGCACTGATGGGGTTCTTGATGATGGGACTGACTGCTCATTTCTTTATGAGATTGATTTGTTGGTGGTTAGATTTTTATGGTAAATCAATAGCTCTCTTAATTTCAGTTCTAACGGTATTTATCCTTCAATTCTTCTTTGAGCCTTTTGACCTTATTTTAATAAACCTTGTTGCTATTTTTATTGGGGTTTCTCTCATGATCAAATCTCCCAACTATTATGCAAGTGGTAGGTTTCCGGCAATCATGTATCTCATTTCACATATTGTTTTGTTCTCTACAATGGGTGCAATAGTAATAGAAAGTGTTCAAACAAAAAAAGACGAAGCTTTTAAACAGAAGTTTGCATTAAAACTGATGGACAATGATGACTTTGTTAAAACGCTGCTTGAAAAAACTATAGCACAAATTGAAGAAGATAATAGTGTAATAGATGCAATGGCTTTTCTCAATAAACCATATGGAATAGAGGTTTCAAAAAATATTAAGCTGGAACTAGTGGAGTGGCTTGGTAATCGATTTGATATAAAAGTCAATATGTTGTTCGATAATGGTGAGAATGTATCTGGAGAGTATGATCATGAACAGTTGCTTAATTCATTTCAGGAAAATAATGATTCAAAAATAACATTGGGATTGAATACCAAAATGGACCTTCAAAAAGGTACCTATAGCTACCTTTGTAATATACCAATTGTTGATAAATTTGAGTCTACAGATACTTTAGGTTATTGTTTAATAGAACTTTATCAAAAGTCAATCGGGGGGAAGTACTTTAGATCTACATTGTTAGATGAGGATTTTATCATTGGAAATTCCCAAGAAGATTACTCTTACGCAATCTTTTTTAAAGGAGAACTAATTTTTAGTGCGGGGGATTATAATTACTCCAATAACTTCTTAGAAGAGTCTTTTAAAGAAGGAACAATTTATCTATTGTCCAATGTGAAATTTAATGGTTATGAACACTTATTACTACCTAACACGAACAATAGAATAGTTGTAATTTCTTCTAAAGAGTTTAATTACCTTAATTATTTCAAGGCCTTTTCTTCCTATTTTACTGTTCTGGTATTTATAGTTTTCTTCACTTTCAACCTCACAAATTACCTCAGAAACCCTTTGGAGTATTCGAGAAGTTTCTCCACAAAAGTACAAATCTACCTCAACCTGTCAATCTTCTTTCCAATCTTCTTGTTAGCAATAGTAATGGGTTCAGTGATGGTTACAACTACAAAAATGGAAGTTGAAAGACAATACTTAGAGAAAGCTCAAATTGTGGCAAGTAACCTTTTCAAAAATCACGAGTTATCTAAAAATTACTCAGAAAATGAGACGATAAAGCTAGATGTGTTTATCGAAGAGTTATCTGATATTATGCAAGCAGACATCCGTTTTTATAACAAACAGGGTATTTTAAAGTCTGCTTCTGATAATGAAATTTTTGATGAAGAAATTCTATCTGCTGAAATTAACCCTCAAGCTTACGTTGGTATTGTAGAAGAAAAGAAAACTAGGGTTGTTCTTAAAGAACAGATTGGTACTTTGGAGTATAATACATCTTATATTGGTGTGAAAGCCTTCAATACTGGTAAAGTAATGGGAATCGTCAGTATACCATTTTTCAAGTCTTTAAACCGTTTGGATGATAGATCTTTGGAAGTAATCACTACAATCATGATGATATTTACAATATTATTCCTGACATTACTTCCAATCGTTCATTATGCTGCCCAAGGACTTTTAAGTCCCATAAAACTAATTATTCCAGAGTTGAATAGAATAACTTTGAGTAAGAAGAATGAGCCTATTCAATACAATGCTCATGATGAGTTTGGACAATTGGTTGGAGAATACAATAAAATGTTAGCGAAGTTAGAAGAGTCCAAAAAGGAATTAGAGCAGAGTCAAAGAGAAAGTGCTTGGAGAGATGTAGCAAAGCAAGTTGCTCATGAAATAAAAAACCCTCTGACTCCAATGAAACTGTATTTACAACAGTTGGAAAGAGTAGCACGTACTGACGATAATCCGAAATTGATGAAAGCGACAAAAATGCTTATTAATCAGGTAGATACATTAAGTGGTATAGTGACTTCATTCTCTTCATTTGCAACGATGCCAGTTCCGAAAAGAGAAGAATTCAATTTGTCAAAAGTCATTCAACAAACTATTCTTTTACATTCAAGTAAATCCAATATACATTTCTCAAACACTCAAGTTGGAGCCGATGTTATTGTTGAAGGTGATGAAAAGTTAACTGCTAGAATTTTAAGTAATTTGATATTAAATGGAATACAGGCAATAGATGATGATAAGAAATCAAAGATAATCATTGATCTTTATGAAAATGGAGAAAAAGCTATTGTAACTGTGATTGATAATGGTAATGGTATTCCTGAAGATGTTCAGAATAAGGTTTTTGTGCCAAATTTCACAACGAAAGAGACAGGTTCAGGTATTGGTCTAGCCGTTGCAAAGAGAGGTATCGAGCAAATGGGTGGAAGTATTTGGTTTGAGACTACCGAAGGAGATGGTACTTCTTTCTTTGTAGAATTTTTAATGGTATAAGTAGCTGATCATAATTAAATATTTTCTAAATGTAGAATGAATTGATCTCAGGTTTCGTTAAAATGCATTTAAGCTATAGATAATTTTGAATAGGTACTTAGTTATTAAAAACTGACACTTATACCAGGGCCTATCATCCAAAAGAAAGTTTCTGCTTTTAAGAAATATCCAAAACCGACGTACAATGGTAAAGAGAGTTTACGACCAGGCCGCTGTAGAGGGTGTACACTCGCTAGTGCTACAATTCCTAAATCTCTTTCTACATCAATATTGTCACTTAGGTTGAAGGCATTTAGAGCAATTGAACCAACACCAACTCTGTAAGGTCTCACTTTACCGATTGTTCCAGGTTTGAAAAACTTAAATTGGGCAATAGCTGAAATACTAATACCACTAATGCCAGATGAAATATCATCTTCATTTGCTTTTTTAACAAGTAATCCGGCAGGGAAGGAAAGCTCTACGTCAAATTGAGACTTTTTAGCGGCATAGATTTCAATTTTTTTTGTGTGTATCTGTTCAGAATATTTATCTTTTTGGTGTTTAAGGTAAATTTCAATTTTTGACCAATCCTCTAATCGATGTGTCTTAATACCTAAGTACTTGTTGAGTGTTATCAAAGGGTCAGTACAATTATTTTTTTCATAGTTATGATATCGGGGAGAGGAGTTACCTGGACATATCACAATATTCTCATCTTTTGCGATTTCTACCAATTGACCCGCTGGACCGATGACTCTTACATCTAACGTAATGTACTGTTTTCCATAGAGGAGTCCATCGTCAATCCAATCGGGGTTAAAACGAAGGATAACATCTGTCATGGCCTTAAAGTAAAAAATAGGTTTCTCTATCTCAGAAACTAGTCGAGGAGCATTCCCGTAGTCTATGGTGACAAAATCAAAATCTCTTGGGGATTGCTTTTCTTTGATTTTTAAAGAAAGGCCTGTAAACTCATCTCCATTAAAAATTTTAAGCTCTTTGCGATTAATATTAATAGGGATGGAAATCTGCATCGTTTGCATATTCTTAGTGATATTAACGGAGTCAATACTTAAGTTTCGAAGTCCATCAAACATAAAACGTGCATGTTGCATCTGTTCCCCTTCAAATTTAATCGCTACCGTTTCTCCTGGGTAGACATCTAAATTGTCCGTCCAGTTTTTGCCTGCATGAAGCACTTGAGTACTTTTAATAATAGTTTTTGAATTAATACTGAAGTTGGTAATAAATACTGGATCATCACCATCTTTTATGTATAAATATCCATCTTGGAAGTTGTGGTAATCATAGACTCTCAAAGCACACATTGTACGGTTATTACTAAGGTTATTTTTCGTGAAAAGTTCTGCAACTAGTTTTCCTCCTCTTTCTTCTTGTGCTTCAATTCTATAGGTTTTATTAAGTAATAACTTCCTGTTTTGTTGGATTTGAATCTCTAAACCTTCTTGTCCATGTTCTTCTGCATCATATATAACTTCACTTTTGTCGGTAGAAAGGAAAGTAAGACGAGGTGCTTTTACCGTAAACCTTAAATTTAAAGGAAGGGTCTCATATTGAGGGTTCCCAAAAAGAAAATTAGGAGCGAATGTCTCAAGAGCAATTTCTGTAGAAAATGTATTTAATGACTTTGGTAGAATACCTAGGAAGATCCTATTTTCTCTTCTAGAAACCCTCCAAGACATAAACTCTTGCTCATGCCAAATATTGTCTACCCTAATATTCATAGGGTGATTGGTCAATATTTCATATTCCCTTTCTTCTCCAATATATAATTCACGAACTTCATTACCTTTTTTATCAATCAGTTCTACTGATGTATTTGTATAAGGCATCAATTGCTGTTCATAAGTTAATTCTTTACCATCAGCGGTCCATAAGGCTATAATGATAGCGGGTCTAAGTGTCGTGGTTGCTTTATTGAATTGAATACGGAATTTATATATGTTGTCAGCAACAGGTAAAGGGTAATCGACTACTTTAATTTCTGAAGTAGGAATTAATTTAAGATCAACAATATTATCATCATTCTTTAGGTAGACTCTGACCTCAAAGACTTGATCAATACTATTGAAATGAAATGGTAATGTTTTTTCATTTCTTCTTTTCCTGTTCAATACTATTCCATGAGATGTGAGGTTCGTGATTGTAGTATCACTAATAATCTCAATATCTTTAATGTAATGACCTACTTTTTGAGCGTAAAGTGTTTCACCCAATAATGAAAAAAATAATACAGTGAATATGAAAAAAAACTGTTGTGAGTTATTCATGCTATTTAACTTAGAAGCACTAAAGTTACATTAAAGACGCAATTAAATACAATATACAAAAAAGATTGAGGGGTGATATTGTTGATTTTATAGAATCTATTATTAATTTAACATGACTTTAAATACGAAGAACATAATTGAAGGCCTCTCTTTAAGTGAAATTTCACTTTTTTAAACGACTTATGACAGTGCATTTCTGTTGGAGATTACTCTTTAAAAAGAAGAGATGTATTCATTCGTTTTTAATCTTTAGTTTTTATAGATGAGAGAGGATGTGTGTTCAAAATAAAATAAACTAACGAAAAAGCTTATGGAAAAATCAACAATTGAAGAAATTAAAGAGCGATTCGATAATGATGTAGAACGCTTCTCGAATTTAGAGACAGGCCAAGTTTCAACGATAGACGCGACAGTTAGCTTAGAACTAATAACTGAAGCGGCAAAAAACGTAAATTTGGAAGCACAAGAGTTGTTGGACATTGGTTGTGGTGCCGGTAACTATACGCTAAAAATGTTGACCAAAATTGCTGATTTAAACTGTACGCTCAATGACTTGAGCCTTCCAATGTTGGAAAGAGCCAAAGAAAGAGTTAGTAGTGAAACAAAAGGTAGTGTTACCGTATTACAGGGTGATATAAGAGCTATTGATTTAGAGGAAGGGAAATTTGATATCATCTTGGCAGGTGCCGTATTACATCATCTAAGAGACGATCAAGACTGGGAAGAAACATTCACCAAACTTTTTAAATTATTGAAAAAAGGGGGATGTTTAATGATTTCAGATTTAGTACTCCAGGAAAATCCAAACATCAATAAAATGATTTGGGAAAAATATGGTCTATACCTTGAAAGTATCGGAGGTGAAGAATATAGAGCAAAAGTACTTGATTACATTGAAAAAGAGGATTCTCCAAGATCTATTACTTATCAATTAGAATTAATGAAGAAGATAGGGTTCTCTTCCACAGAGATTTTACATAAAAATTTGTGTTTTGGAGCATATGGTGGAATAAAGTAAATTAATGATCTTTAGATACCAAAGTAATTATTCGTGACGCTCAAATTTCAGTGATTTTCTTTTCTTATTAGATTGAATATTTTATCATTTCTTGAAGTTGATTTTGGTCAGTTAATGACAAATAAAAGAAGTGGGGAAATTATACCTAAGGTGATTTCTGTTAAATTACATTGAAATAGAACCTACTTTTAGTAGTAAAAACATAAACCCTAATTAATTTTTTAATGTTTAACATACATACCTTAGATCTAAATTTTTTAGAAAACCAAGAAGCAATAGCTTCTTACCTAATTGAAACTTCAGAAGGTCCTATTTTAATAGAGACAGGCCCATATTCTACATTCAAAAATCTTCAAGATAAACTAAAAGAGTATGGGTATAAGCCGGAAGATGTTCAACATGTATTTATTACTCATATCCATTTAGATCATGCAGGAGCTGCGTGGAAATTTGCAGAATTTGGAGCAAAAGTTTATCTTCACCCTTTTGGAGAGAGGCATATGGCTGATCCAACTAAACTCATGGCTTCTGCTAAACAGATCTATAAAGAAGATATGGATCGTCTTTGGGGAGATATGAAATCGATTCCTACTAATTTATTACATGCTACTGCTCATGAAGAAATAATCACGATAGGAGATACGGAAATAAAAGCTTGGCACACGCCGGGGCACGCCAATCACCATATTGCATGGCAAATAGGAGATAACTTGTTTACAGGCGATGTGGCGGGTGTAAAAATCGAAAATGGTCCAGTTGTGGCACCTTGCCCACCACCAGATATTAATTTGGAGAAATGGCAGGCCTCAATTGATCTAATTCGGGAAATATCTCCTTCAAATTTATACTTAACTCACTTCGGTGCCGTTAGTGATATAGAAAGTCATCTTATTGCATTAGAAAAAGACCTTTATGAAACTGCTGATATAATTAAAGGTTATATTGATCAAGGGTTATCCCTTCCGGAAATGGAGGATCTATTCATTAATCATGTCGATAACGCATTAAGGGCACTAAATTTGACGGAAGAAATGCTGAAACAATATGATGCTGCTAACCCACCTTTTATGAGTGTGGCAGGATTACTAAGGTATTGGCAGAAAAAATTGAACTAGAAACTTTTTAATAGGTTAAACAAATAATGGAGATAATCTCAGGTCTTGTTATTATATTTTTTGCATGTATTATTATTTGGAAAGCATGCGATGGTTTTGAAGACGCATCAGGATTCTTAGGCCGTAATATGAAGGGAGGAGTAAAGGGAGCGACAATCGATGCGATCGGTAGTTCAATGCCAGAGTTATTTACAACATTCTTCTTCTTAGTGTTAACGGGTGATGCTGCAGGTTTTGCCAGCGGTATAGGAACCACATCAGGTAGTGCAGTTTTTAACATTATGATTATTCCAGCGGCGGTAATTATGAGTGTTATTGTAATCAACAGAAAAGTTCAATACATCAATGTTAACCCGAAAGTAATATTGAGAGATGGAATTGCTCTAATGCTCGCTATCCTTTGTTTAATTATTTTTGTCTCTGAAAAAACTTTAGAGTGGTATCATGGTGTATTTTTGATGTCGCTTTATGTTGTTTATGTTATTTCACTGTTCTTTATCAAAATGGATTCTGAAGGTGATGATGACGAGGAGTATGAATATGAAGCAGGATCTGGAGGGAGATTGAAGGCTTTATTGAAATTGGATTTATCTCATGCTATATTAGGTAACAACGATATGAATTCAACTAGAGCATGGATTCTTCTTATACTATCTACTTCTATTGTTGGTGGATCTTGTCACCTTTTGGTAACGGGATGTGAGATGCTAGGAGATGGTTTAAACTGGAATACATACGTGGTAGCTTTAATTTTTGCTGCAGCGGCAACATCCGTTCCTGATACGATTATCTCTGTAAAGAGTGCAAACAATGGAGCTTACAATGATGCAATTTCCAATGCATTAGGAAGTAATATTTTTGATATTTGTTTTGCTTTAGGTATGCCACTAACGATTTATACGTTAGTGTACGATAAAAGTATAGTAATGACGGGAGGTAACGATGAGATGCACTTTATTGGGCAGTTCAGAGTTTTACTTCTTTTCTTAACTTTATTTGCTACCATGATTTTTTATTATGGAGCAAAGAGAAAGAAATTGGGAGCAAAAAGTGGTTATTTATTAATTCTCCTCTACGTCCTCTTTATTGTTTACACATTGGCATACACTTATGATGCTTCGTTTATTGATGGTTTGAGTCAGTTCTTAATTGATATCAATGACTTTTTGGTAAACCTAAGCCCTTTCCATAAGTAGGCGTGATAACATTATGAAAAGAAGGTCAGTTCTTTAAAAAAGAGCTGACCTTCTTTTGTTTGATGCAAAAATGAAATTATTTATCTTTCGTGTTAAAGATTAAAAAATGAACACAAAGAGATTAGATCAATTATTTGCTTTTTATAAAGAAGACCCTTCGGACCCTTTTGTAATTTATGGAATTGCAACAGAATATGCATCAGTGGAAAAGTGGGAAGAAGCAATAAAATATTATGAGATTCTATTAAAAGAGCATGAAACTTATACCGGTACATATTATCATGCTGCTTATGCTTATGCTGAAAATGGACAGTCAGATAAAGCCGAAGAGACTTATAAAACGGGGTTGAAAATATGTCAGCAAGAGAAAGATCATCACGCTTTTAAAGAATTACAATCTGCCTATACTAATTTTCAATTAGAAGAAGATGACGAGTGGTAAAAACATTTATTCTCTTTCACAGCTAAATAGAAGTATTGAACTTCACCTTTTAAAGGTGAAGTCTTCTTTTTGGATCAAAACAGAAATTGCCCAATTGCAATATAATGGAGGTCATGCTTACCTGGAATTAATTGAGAAGAATGAAAACCAAATTATTGCCAGAAATAGAGCAACAATATGGAAAGCGGAGTTGCAAGTTTTTAAGCATAGGCTGAAATCAATTTTTGATGAAGTAGTAAAGGTGGGAGTCAATGTCTTAGTCGAAGTGTCAATTAAATACCATGCAGTATATGGCCTTTCATTACAAATTGAAGATATCGATGAGTCGTTTAGTATAGGAGAACTTGAAAGAATACGAAAAGAAAATATAGCAAAGCTTGAGCAGTTAGGTGCTTTTGAATGGCAAAAACAACTAAAACTGCCTATGGTAGCTCAAAGAATTGCTGTGATATCCTCCTCAAAAGCGGCTGGTTTTGAAGATTTCAATCAACATTTATTATCAAACAATGAAAATTATAAGTTTGAGGTGAAACTTTTCAAAGCAACTGTACAAGGGCAAAATGCGAGTGAAGAATTACTTGCGGCTCTTCATAAAATTGATAAAGATAATTTTGATGTTGTGGTAATGATTAGAGGTGGAGGGGCAAAAGCTGATTTAGTTGCGTTTGATGATTATCATTTATCTTATGCAGTAGCAAAATGTGAATTGCCAGTGTTGACAGGTATAGGACACGATAGAGATCTCTCTATCGTCGACATGGTAGCACATGAAAACTTTAAAACCCCCACTGCAGTAGCTCATTATTTATTAGATAAGGCATTTGGATTTGATAAAAAAGTGGATTTAAAGTTAGAACGTATACACCGAATACTAACAGAAAAAATACAATTTAGAAAATCTACATTAAGGTTCCACGTCACAAAAACATTACCTGCCTTTCAGAAGAAAATTGAGCAAGAGCATTTCAAAATTGAAAAGCAACGCTTTAACCTGAAGAATTTAATTACTACAAATATAGATTTTGAGAAGTTTAAGTTAAATCAAAAGAAGGTGTACTTTTCAAAGCTGTCAACAAAACGAGAGGTAGAAAAACTAGATCAGTTGTGGGGACATTTTCAATTTTCTCTTAAAAATAGGTTAAAGGAAGAAAAGTATAAGCTTTCAATGAAAGAAGTAAGTATAAGGTCTAAAGACCCTTTGGAAGTATTGGCATTGGGTTATTCTATGACTTTGAAAGATGGAAAACTCGTTAATCCGCAACAACTCAAAAAAGGAGATAAAATACAAACCCATACTCATCATAAAATTATTGAAAGTATAGTCGATAAAATAGATGAAAAATTGTAATATTTTTCGACTACCTCTTAACTTGCATCCACAATATTGAAAAAAAAGAATGTCAGACAAAAAAGAGAATTTATCATACGAATCTGCCCTTGAGGAATTAGAGAGTATTCAAAAGAAACTGGAGTCAGAGGAAGTGCCTATAGATCAATTATCACAATTGGCCAATAGAGCAAAATTCTTGGTACAATGGTGTAAGGATAAGTTGAAGGATATTGATAAGGAATTATCAGAAATTTTTGTCGAGGACCAATAGATTTTTTTGAATGAAAGAAACAAAGAATTTACCTTATTTTATATCAAAAAGGTTAAGTCAACATAGAAATAATTCATTTACAAAGCTGATATCAAAGATAGCTATTGGTAGTGTGGCGTTGGGTGTGGGAGCCTTAATTTTGGCATTTTCTATTTTTTATGGATTTAAAGAAGGTATTGAGGAAAAACTTTTCTTACATGTAGGTCACCTTAATGTTGAAAAGTTTACAATGAATAGGAGTAAAGAAGAACCTCCTGTCAACGTAAATAAATCTGTTCTTTATAATGAGAAAGAACATTTACCTGGTGTGAAGAACGTATATAGTTACGCACATAAATGGGGTTTGTTGAAATCAAATGACGAGGTGTCGGGAATTTTAATTAAAGGACTTTCCGAAGATTATGATGTATCGAGATGGGATACTCAGATGGAAGAGGGAAGGTTTCCTGAGTTTGAGAAAGATAAAAAAGGGTCAAAGGAAATAGTGATTAGTAAAGCATTAGCGACTAAAATGCACTTGAAGATAGGAGATGATATTATCATCTATTTTATCCAACAACCGCCAAAGGCTCGTAAAATGAAGATCTCTGGAATTTATAATACTGGCCTTGAAGATTTTGATGAACTTGTTGCATATGGTGATATAAATCTTGTAAGAAGGCTTAATAATTGGGGTGATTCTTTAGTAGGAGGAATGGAACTAATGCTTCATAATTTTGATACGATTGAAGCAACTTCAGAATATTTAGACGAAAACTATGTTGATGTTCACCTTATATCAAGAAGTGTAAAAGATAAATATGCACATTTTTTCGATTGGTTTCAGATGCTGTATAACAATGTTTGGATTTTCTTAATTGTAATTACAAGTGTAGCCATCTTTAATGTAATTTCTATTATGTTGATTTTAATAATGGAGAGAACTTCTATGATTGGAACATTTAAAGCATTGGGCGCTACAAATAATCTTTTACAAAAGATATTTATTTTTGATGGAATTCGAATGGCTGTAAAAGGAATGTTGATTGGTAATTTTATTGCTATTTCCTTTGGTATCATCCAAAATCAATTCAAATTAATCCCACTAGAAGCATCTACGTATTATCTTGATCATGTGCCTTTTAGTTTTCATTGGGATACTATTTTTATTATTAATATCACTATAATTATCTTGACTTCAATGAGTTTGCTCGTACCTACCTCTATTGTTTTAGGTATATCACCGATCAAGTCAATCAAATTTAATTAGTGATTACGTTTTTTTAGAAATTTATCTTTTTAAAGATTCAAATTAAAATATAACTTTGCAATGCTGAGTAAATATGAGGTAAATCCACCTCGAAATGCAACTCATTTACTTCGCATTAGGCCACTTCTTATGGGAGTGGTTTTTTTATTGATGTGAAGGGAAATAAAAAACGCCTATACAGCATAGCTTGTACAGGCGTTTTGGATCTTTCAGACCTTTATCTTTGAAATACTCTTAATATAATTCAGGGTATTCAGTTGGTTTTACTTCAGACATAATCTCATAAGCCGCTTCAAAAATATCTTCTGTATTAGGCTTAGAGAAATAATCGCCATCCGATGCATAAGCAGGTCTATGAGGCATTGCAGAGACACATACTGGAGATGAATCTAAGAATTCATAGGCTTTTTGCTCATCAATTACTTGTTGCATCATGTATCCCGTTCCGCCACCAGGCATATCCTCATCAGCAAAAATAACTCTATTTGTTTTTTGAATAGAAGCTTTAATAATTCCTGTTGTGTCAAACGGTAACAATGATTGTACATCAATAACCTCAGCGCTTATTCCAATTTTAGCCAATTGATCAGCGGCTTCCATTACGATTCTACACATTGAACCATAAGTTACAATAGTGATATCTTGACCTTCTTTAATAACTTCAGGAATACCAAGTGGAGTACAAACTTCATCGATGTTTTCAGGCATTTTCTCTTTTAAGCGATAGCCATTCAAACATTCAATAATTAATGCAGGTTCATCAGACTTGAGCATTGTATTGTAGAAACCTGCTGCTCTTGTCATGTTTCTTGGTACTAGAATATTGACACCTCTCATACTATGGATGAGTGCCGCCATTGGTGAACCAGAATGCCAAACACCTTCTAGACGGTGACCTCGTGTTCTAATGATTAGTGGGGCTTTTTGACCGCCTTTTGTTCTGTATTCCAAGCAAGCCAAATCATCAGTTAATGCAGTGATAGCATAATAGATATAATCCAAATATTGGATTTCAATGATTGGCCTCAATCCACGAAGTGCAGCACCAATACCTTGACCGAGAATTGATGTTTCTCTAATACCTGTATCAGTAATACGGATTTCACCATACTTGTCTTGAAGATCAGCAAAAGCTTGGTTTACATCACCAATTTTACCTACATCTTCACCAATGGCAAAAACTAAAGGATTCTGCTCAAACATTTTATCAAAGCAAGCTTGCATAATTTCTCTGCCATCGACCATTGGTGAGTTGGCATTGTAAATTGGAAGTACTTCTTTAATATGTTTTGTTGCAGCTGCAGATTCACTGTAAAGGTGACTGCTATATCTTTCGTAATTTTCTCTTCTCTCTTTCTTTACCCATTCCTGCATATCTGTTTTGATGGGCAAATTAGTATTGCGGAGCTCTCTTAAAGATTTTCTGATTACAGAAATAGCATCTTTTCGAATAGGGTTGATGGTCTTTTTAAGCTCTTTGGCTAAACGTAAGATTTCATTGTTTTCAGGAAGTGAACTTACAGCTCTGTTCATCAATTGCATTGCTTCGTCGTATTCCTTTGTCATACTTACTTTGAAGCTGTCCCAAGCTGCCTTTCTTTCTTTTTTTACCTTTTCAAGGCTTTCTTTTTCAATGACTGCAATTTCCTCTTCTGTAATAAAACCTTCTCCTACAGCCCATTCTTTCATTTTCTTAAGGCAGTCGTATTCCAATTCCCATTCTAAACGTTCTTTCGATTTGTAACGCTCATGAGAGCCAGAAGTAGAGTGACCTTGAGGCTGGGTTACATTCACCACGTGAATTAATGAAGGTACATGTTCTTTTCTTGCAATATCAACAGCTTGCTTGTACGTTTTAACAAGGGCAGGGTAGTCCCAACCATCTACTGTAAATACTTCAAGACCATTTGAACCTTTTGTCCTTTGGAAACCTTTCAGTGCTTCACTAACACTATTTTTGGTCATTTGATATTCGTTGGGAACAGAGATGCCATATCCATCATCCCAAACAGCACAGACCATCGGTACTTGTAGAACACCAGCAGCATTGATTGATTCAAAAAATGCACCCTCTGCACAAGAGGCATTACCAATACTACCAAATGTTACTTCGTTTCCTTTATTTGTAAATTTCTTTGCAGTTTCATTATCCAAAAGCTCAGGATTGTTTCTATATAACTTAGAAGCATAGGCTAAACCCACCATTCTAGGCATTTGGCCAGATGTAGTAGAAACATCAGCACTTGAATTTTTTTGGTTAATTAAATCTTTCCAAGAACCATCTGGATTAATACTTCTAGTAGAGAAATGAGAATTCATACATCTACCACCACTTGATGGCTCGGCTTCTATGTCAGTATGTGCGTATAATTGAGCGTAAAACTCTTGGATAGTTAATTGATTGATTGCAAACATAAATGTTTGATCTCGGTAATAGCCGGAGCGAAAATCACCCTCCTTGAAGAATTTAGCCATTGCAAGTTGGGCGACTTCTTTTCCGTCTCCAAAAATACCAAATTTGGCTTTACCCATGAAGACTTCTTTTCGACCAATTAAACTCGCATGTCTACTCTCAATAGCTATCCTGAGGTCATTCACTACTTCTTCTTTCGAAAAAGTGTATTCTGAGATTTGCTTTTTTGTCATCTTTATTTAGGACGATATTTACGATTCGTCATTATTGATTCGATGCAAAAATAAGGAAAAATGTGGGGTTTTAAACCTAAAATTCCTAAAGTGTAAAAAATACGTGAATAATTTTTTTACACTTTAGGAATTCAATAAATACAACTTGTTATAGGAGAGAGAGTTAACTACTTATCAATTATTTCTTAATAATTCAATATATCTGTTGTATCGTTCTGAAATATCAGTAACGTAATGAACAGGTTCTTTTCCTCTTGCATACCCAAATTTTACGACTTCATCATGGTAATAATGTTTGTTACTTTTAAGTAAAAGGTATTTTTCAACATTATCATCCCAAACTAGAGGGTCATGATCATATTTTTTTGCAAGACGTTGGGCATCTCTAACATGACCTTGTCCTGTGTTGTAAGATGCTAAGACAAATTTCAATCGTTCTTTCTCGTCCGGTATATCCTTCCAATACTCTTCCAGCCATTTCAGGTATTTTGTTCCTGCACGTAGGTTTTGTCGAGGATCACGTGGGTTATTAGCACCATACATTTTAGCAGTAGCAGGCATTAATTGCATAAGTCCAACAGCACCTACCCATGACTTTGCATGTGGGTCAAACTTTGATTCTTGAAATACTAAAGAAGCAAGTAATAACCAATCCCATCCTAAAATATCAGCCTGTTCCTTGATTATCTCATCGTATTTTGAAAGTAAACCTCTATGATCTACGCTGCTAAAGTATTCACTGTCAAAACGTTTCGATTGGGCTCTGACGTTTTTGAAATACTTATTATAGATGACATAAAAATCAGTGGTGTTTTTCATGCTGTCTAACCAGTGACTTACTTTAGCTTTGAGCTCTGGTGATTGTTTTCTTGTGGCCCAAGCAATACGTTGAGGAAAACTAATCGCAGTTTCAATATCAATATTAGGGTAATAGGTGTTATTTAGTTTAGCGATATTCTCGTCTGCTACAGTAAGTTCAATTTCTTTATTAGCAACCTTATGAATAAGCTCTTCAGTACTTGTAGTTTTGTTCGCTAATACGATATTTATGTCCTCACCCAATTCATTTTCTAAGTTTTTTAGACGTAAATGATAAGGTGTATTTTCTCTTACTGTTACCGTCTTGTTCGCAAGATCAATAACATTTCTTATTAACTGTTTATCTGTTTTATGTTTGGGTATTTTACGCCAATTATCAGGTTTTCTTTGTACAAGTACTTGCTTGATTTGAGCTAAAGAAGTAGTGAAATCCACTCTTTCTTGACGGTCTTTTGTAATAGCAAGTCCATAAGCAATTAAATCTCCGTCACCTTTTTGTAAGGCCATGGATAAACTATCAATGCTTCTGTAAACTTTAACATGGAGTTCCAAATCAAGATCATGAGCTAATTTTGAGAGTAATTCATACTCATATCCCATGGTTTGACCTTTATAAATAAAATAAGAAGTAGAACTATAGGCAGTTAAAGCAATCAGTTTTCCTCTTCTTTTAATTTCAGGGAAATCTTTATTGCTAAACTTTTCTTCTTCTATTTCAGTTTCAACAATCTCTTGGTTAGCGTTTCCACTATTTTCTCCATTTTTAGTTGTAGTACAAGAAAAATGGAAGAATAAGAGTATTAAAAAGTAGAATAGGTTATACTTTCTATGATTCATTGATCATTTGCTAGTTTTAAAAAAATATTTGACCGTAAATATAATCTATAATCTTTATAAAAATGTATTCTTCAAGGAATTCTTATTCCATGGTGAATCCCATTACTAACACATCGTCAGTTTGTTCCTCACTTTTTTTCCATGTTGAGAAGGTGTTTTCAAGAGTACTAAGTTGCATTTTCATTTCCATATTTCTGTTCTCAAATAGTGTGTTTTTTAACCTTTTCGGCATAAATTTCTTCAGCCTTTCACCTCCAAATTGATCTTGGAAACCGTCACTATACATGTAAAATCTCATATTTTCATGATATGAAAATTCATGTTTGGTAAAAGGAACTGGTAATTGGTCAGGATGAAACATCCCAATAGGTTGGCGATCCCCTTTTATACAAACAAGTTCTTCATTGTCAGTATATAATAATGGGTTTTTAGCCCCTGAAAATGAGCATGTTTTATTATATGAATCAAATACGGTGAGTGCTAGATCCATACCATCTTTATTACTTGTAGTTTCTTGTTTCAGCTTTTTTCGAATAGTTAGATCCAATTGATTTAGGATTTCAGCAGAGTCAAATACTTGTTTATTGATGACAATATTGGTTAATGCTTCAGAACCTAATAGCGACATGAAAGCACCTGGGACACCATGACCTGTACAATCCACGGCAGCGATTACTGTATATTGTTCTTGCTTGTAAAACCAGTAAAAGTCGCCGCTGACAATGTCTCTTGGCTTGAAAAAAATAAAACCATCTTTAACAATTTCAGAAAAGCGATGGATAGAAGGAAGAAAACATCTTTGAATCTGTTTAGCATAATTAATACTTTCAAGGATAGCATGGTTCATAGATTCAATTTGAACATTTTTCTTCTTTTCTAATTCTATGTAAGCATCCTCTAACTTTTTGTTACTCTCTTTGAGCATGTCATTCATGACAGATATTTCCTCAGCGTTTTGACGTACCTCTTCTTCTGCAGAGATTAATTGTCCATTGGTTTCTACTAATTCATTTAATGTTCTTAATTGCTGGTCAACAAAAAACTTAGATAAGAAAAATAGCATTGTGGAAATCATAGAAAAATTGATCATGAGTAGCATATTGAATACATGATAATTTTTCAGTGATTTAGGAGTGATATGTTCAATGTCGTGGTCAATTAAAATCACGATGCCCATCAAAAATACAAAAATACAAAGCCAATAGTATAGAGATTTGCCTCTGTAAAAAGCTAAGGTCGAAGTCAAGGCAAAAAGAGACCATATCATTACAACTCCTGTAGAACGTGTTCCACCTAATATGATTTGAAATACAAAAGGTAAAAGTATTGATAAGAAGGTTTGTAATGCTTTACAGGATCTTTTAAAATCTTTTGTGGCCCAAAAGTAGAGATTGAAAATACTGAAAATGACGTAGCCTAAAGGGATATAACCTGCTGTTTGAAGATCAAAATAAAATGAAAGCCCACTCCAAGTTGTACCACCAAAAGTCATAAGAATAGAAAAGAGTAAAAAGTTTCTATCTGACTCCCTTTGGGTCACTTCTTCAAATAGCTCTGAGATTCGTTTTTTAATAGATTGAAACAACGAGTAATTTATTAAAGGTATTTCAAGTTTAATGGACATCTGTTATTCTTGTCTAATGGCCTACCTTATGTAATTGAAATTACAAACAGCTCACGATATATAGATTGGGTCAATAAATGTTATTGTAAATTTACATTAGTGTAAAATCACTGAAATACATTTAGATTAGCACTTTTAATCTAAGTCAAAAGTGAAAATTAATTTTTGACTTAGGAGTTAATATTTAATTTCGTGTTTTTTTTTATCAATAGATATTATTTATAAATATGTCACAAGAAAAATCTTTGAATTCTCCATTAGTAGTAATAACAGGGCCAACTGCAAGCGGTAAAACAGCTTTAGCAACACACTTGGCTGCTACAATAAATGGAGAGGTAATTAGTGCAGATTCTAGACAAGTTTACAAGAGGATGGATATTGGTACAGGAAAAGATTTATCAGAATATAGTGTCAATGGAAATCCAATACCTTATCATTTAATTGACATATGTGAACCTGGGGAGACCTTTAATGTTTATCAATTTCAGAAGCATTATGCACAAGCGATTCAGCAAATTCAATCGAATCATACTGTTCCAATTTTGAGCGGTGGGACTGGATTGTATATCGAAGCAGTAACATTGGAAGGTTATGAACATATTTGGATTCCAAGAAATGAAGAATTGAGATTGTCTCTTGAAGGAAAAACAATCGATGAACTGTCATCAATTTATGAGGAATTAAAGACAAGTCGTGATGATCATAAAGGAATTGAGCATCGAGAGCGATCACTAATCAGGGCAATCGAGATCGAGTCGTTTCTGAAAAGCGATCAAATATCAAAAGATAGACCTGTTGATATTCCACAATTACAGACTTCAAACTTTGCAATTCTCATTGATAAGGATACAAGATGGAAAAAAATTGAAAAACGATTGGATGAGCGATTTAATGAAGGTATGATTGATGAAGTGAAAGCTTTGTTAGATGAAGTGGGTGCAGAGAAATTGAAAAGTTTTGGTTTAGAATATAGACATATTACAGAGTATTTGTTAGATGAAATTTCATTTGAAGAAATGAGAGAAATACTGATGGTGTCCATCCGCAAGTTTTCGAAAAGACAAATGACTTGGTTTAGAAGAATGGAGAAAAAAACGAAAATCCATTGGATACCTGTAGAATGGGAGATGGAAAAGAAAATTGATTTTGTGAGAATTCAGACGGGGTTGTAATTATTAGAAAAAATAAATTTATTCATATTAGTAGTATTAATAATAAGCGATAAAAAAATGATGCTGTTTCAATTCAAATTGAAACAGCATCATTTTTTTATTTTTTCTTTTTTGGTACATAAATGGTCATGTCGTCGTCCACTTTTATCGCTTTCTCAAAGTTGTTTTGTTGCTGATAAGAGGGATTAGACTGTTGCTGTTGGCTAAAATAAGGATTGTTTTGTGCTTGTTGCTGTTGCATCTTCATCAATCTTTTGCTTAAGATACCCATTAAGAACTTAATAATGACTTTAGAATATCTTTTAAAAAGAAATACAAATGCAGCGACAACAATTAATATTTTTATTAGCATAAGTATAATTTGTATAATTTAATTTCGTAATGTTTCTGTATTAAAGCTCCAATAATGAAAATATTGAAGACTTAACTGTATATTTGTCTTTTTGCAAATATAAACACTTTATTATAACGTAAGGTAAGGTGTCTATGTTTAATAATTGAAATTTCTTTAGGTTAAATTAATAAATGTTGGAAATCTTATATCAAGATGAACATTTTGTAGCCATCAATAAACCCTCAGGCTTAATGGTACATCCTTCAGAACTTACCGGACGTGAAGGAGAGTTTGCAATGTATTTATTAAGAGATCAGTTGGGTAAATATGTATATCCTTGTCATCGATTGGATAGGGCTACTTCAGGAGTGTTGATCTTTGCATTCAGTTCAGAAATGTGTCAACAGTTTCAAGAGTTGAATAACGAAAGTGGGGAAGTAAAAAAAGAGTACCTCTCCATTGTAAGAGGGCATTTATTGGAATCTAAGGTGCTGACTAAAGATATCAAAAATAGGTACGATAAAGTCTATAAATCGGCTAAAACTTATATAGAACCATTGGAGAGAGTAGAGTTGCCTATTCCGGTGGGGCCTTATCAAACCTCAAGGTATACTTTAGTTTTGTCAAGACCTTATACAGGGAAGACACATCAAATCAGGCTTCATTTAAGAGGAGAAAATCATCCTATTATTGGTGATAGAAGGTATGGTGATCACCGCCATAATAACATGTTCTTGGAGAAGTTTCAATTAGACCGATTATGGTTACATGCTTGGAAGTATAGTTTCATACATCCCATAACACAAAAGTTGACGGAGATAAAAGCAGAACTACCAAGTGATTTTAAAGAGATATTAACATTAATAGATATTAATTATGAGTAAGGTACTCGTTGGTGTATATAACGAATTGGAAGTGGCTAGAGTAACGGATTTTGGTTACTTCTTTGCCACAGATGATGGGGACGTTTTTATGCCTAAAAGATTAGCAAAAGGAGAGTTGAAAGTAGGAGAAACTACTACAGCTTTTATTTATACAGATCAAGATAGAAGATGGGTTGCTACACATGAAAAACCCAAAGGTATTGTGGGTGACTTTGTAACTCTTCCTTGTAAAGATACCAACCGAATGGGGGCGTTTTTAGACTGGGGAATATCCAAAGATCTATTTGTTCCTTTCGCAGAACAAGAAGAAGCCCTTAGAAAAAAGAAGTATTATACTGTCTATATTGACTTGGATAGAAAAACAGGAAGGGTTTTTGCTTCTACAAAATTATATAAATATTTATCCAGAGATACTTCATCTTTTTATACTGATCAGGAAGTTTTTTTATACATAGCTCATGAAGTAGAACTTGGGTATGAATGTATTGTTAATAAAAAATGGAGAGGTTTATTATATAAGAATAAAGTATTTAAACCTTTAAAGGAAGGAAGTAAAATAAAAGGTTTTATTTCTGCCATACGACCTGACGGAAAACTCGATCTTTCGCTAACAAAACAAGGCTATCACTCAGATGATGTTGACAGAAAAGGAAAAGAACTAATTCTATTAATGAGAAAAAAAGGAGGTTCGATGCCGTTTAACGACAAGAGTCACCCGAAAGATATTATGCGTGAATTTCAAATGAGTAAAAAACAATTCAAACAGATTTTGGGTTATTTATACAAAATTGGGGTTGTAGAATTCACAAATGAGGGTACAAAATTGGTAAATATTTAAATTTTGTAATTATTTTTAAAGAAACATTTTGAATATCAAATTAAGATGAAGTAATTGTATAATTATAACATTTCATTTTGATATGATGAGATGAGTACATAGTTAAAAATTGGATAACACTCTATTGAAAGTGCATTCAGAAGTCGATACACTATACCAAAAAATGCGGGGTGCAAATGGAGAAGAACTATTTGCATTTAAAGGCATGATGAATGACGATATTCTCGGAGAGATTCTAAGTAGAGTGGAGGATACTTTGTCTGAGTATGAATCATTAATGAAGCTTCAACGTCGAATTAATGTGATTGCTGTAGAAATTCTTCAAAATATATTTCATCATTTTGAAGGAGTAGATTCCACTACTGTTAATGATCCTTCCCACAATGTTGTCATGTTCTTGCTATCTAAAGGAAAAGATGCCTATTATATTATAGCAGGAAATTATGTTCCTATTGAGACCGCGGAATTTTTAAAAGAGAAAATAGATTCTATTAACAATCTATCTGTAGAAGAACTTAAGAAGCGTTACCGCAAAGTTCTCAGTAATGGTGATTTTTCAGAGCAAGGAGGTGCAGGCTTAGGCATAATTGATATAGCTCGTAAATCTGGTCAGAATTTGGACTATGATTTTATCACTAACGATAATAGAAACTCATTTTTTACAATCAAAGTAAGCGTACCCGTATAATCGCACTAGAAGATGAAAGATTTTCTTAAAAAAGATACTCCTAAAACTCCTCTTATACAAATGGAATATGAGAGTGGTTATTTTTTAATATCAGGTAGGTCGATTCCTGAAAATTCGATAGAGTTTTATAGACCATTATTTGAATGGTTGGATGAATATAATACTAAACCACAATCGAAAACTCAGTTCGATGTGAGATTAGAGTACTTTAATACAAGTTCTTCAAAGTGTCTAGTTGAAGTTTTTAGAAAGCTAGAGTTTTTAAAAGCAAGCGGACATGAAGTTGAAGTAAATTGGTATTACGAAGAAGATGATGAAGATATGCAAGAATCTGGAGAAGACTTCAAGGAAGTTATCAAACTACCAATTCACATGCATATTTTAGAAGAATAAAAAAAGGAGAGTCTTAATTGCTCTCCTTTCATTTTATGTAGCTATTCTTACTCTATATCTTAGGGTCATTTTCTATTGCAGTATTAATTAAATCATCTACAAAGTGTTTTGCCTTTTTAGGTAGAGAAATTACCATCTTGCCTGATTGGTACAATGGTAATTGATCAAATATTTTAGCTACTTTATCCAACTCGTCCCTTTTCAAACTAATTTTTAGAAGTTTATTCTCAAACGAAGGCTTATTTTTATAAATAGCATCCAATAGTTCATATTGAGGGTCTGTAAAAATCAGGTCTCCAATAGAAGATCCAATATTATTCATTTCATTTCTCTCAATTTGATCCATTAGATAAAAAACCTCTATGTCAATTTTACCTTCCTCAACTTCTTCATCTTCTTCAATTAAGAATTGGTTTTCATATACTAAAAGAATATGAGTAATTAATTCCTGTTGACTTTCAGAGAAGTATTTTTTGATGCTATCCCATTCAATTTCTTCAGTAAAGGCTCCTTTTAAACTGCTAAGTTGTTTTTTATTGTATTTTGAATCACCTATTTTAACGAATGTTTTATCATTAAATACAGCATCCAGAAGTTTTAATTCAGCTTTTGAAAAATTATTATCTGCAAAAATAGAATTGTCATCATTCGTTGTGCTGCTTGATGATTCAATCTCATACAACTCTTGAATACTAAAGGTGTGGAACTCATTGGGCTCCTCATCATTGAGGAGTGAGCACTTTTCTAAAATATTTAGAATGAAATGCTCTTGATCCATGTCTAATGGAGTGTTCTCAGGATATTCAAGTGTAGTAATGATTTCACGAACATAATCCAGCTGAGCAAGGTTAAAAGTGAGATGGCCAATTTTCACCTCTTTCTTGTTCTTTGTCTCGTCTTCATGAATAATAGACAAAAACTCAAATTCTTGATCGGAAAGAGTAGTAGCTGATGTTAATTCACTATCGCCAAATTCTCTTTCAATCTCATTCATCATGAAAAGAACACTAATGTTTTTCAGAGAATCAATTAGTTCCCATCGGTTTTCGTCCTCGTATTCCCAATCTGTTTCTATTTCATCTAGTTTTTCACTTAAATCCTTGAAAAAAGACAGTTGTTCTGCTTTTTGGAGTACTTCTTGAATAGCATTGTATACAGGAGTCCTCTTTCCTTTACTGAAGTCAATATTGTCAAGTATTGCTTTTACTTGTTGTAACTCAGAAGCTGTAAAAGGAGGGAAAAGAGAAGAATTGCTTTCTTCACTTTGATCATAAATAGATTTAAAGAATTCAAACTCATTAAGAGAAAAAATAAAATCGCTTGCTTCTGGAGTGATATTATGAGCTTCCAAATCTAGGCGGTCACTTTTTTCTAATTGATAGATTTCTTCAATGTGCATCTGATGAATTTTATGTTTCGTTCTTAAATACCTCCAATAATAAGGAGATAGAATTAAAATACATAGAGAAATTACAAAACAGATGTAAAAAAACGAATGTAATTTGTACTCTTACTTTCTATTTAGAGGTAGTTTTTGCAGATTTGCAAAGTTAATGGATAAACTGACCTTAAAACTGTGCAGAACTTCATCAAAAATGAGGTGATTGTGATCTTTTTTATTGGACCAATAATAGAAATATACTGAAATAATAATATATGGGATTGTTTGATTTCTTTTCTAGCGACCTGGCAATTGACTTAGGTACTGCCAACACACTCGTTATTCAGAAAGACAAGGTAGTTGTAGATGAGCCTTCAATCATTGCATTAGACCGTCAGAATGGAAAAGTCATTGCTGTGGGTACAAAAGCGATGCAAATGCACGAGAAGACGCATGAAAACATCAGAACTATTCGTCCTCTTCGTGATGGTGTTATTGCTGACTTCCACGCTGCAGAGCAGATGATACGTGGTATGATACGTATGATCAATCAAGGGAAAAAATTCTTTACTCCTTCTCACCGTATGGTAATTTGTATCCCTTCTGGTATCACCGAAGTGGAAAAACGTGCCGTACGTGACTCAGCAGAGCATGCTGGAGCAAAAGAAGTTTATATGATTCCTGAGCCGATTGCAGCTGCAATTGGTATCGGTATTGATATTGAACAACCTGTAGGTAGTATGATTGTAGATATCGGAGGAGGTACGACTGAAATTGCAGTCATTGCTTTATCTGGTATTGTTGGAGATCAGTCAATTAGAACTGCCGGTGATGTATTTACAAGAGATATCTTGGATTATATGCGTCGCCAACATAACCTATTAATAGGTGAGCGTTCTGCTGAGAAAATCAAAGTAGAGGTAGGTTCTGCATTGACAGAGTTAGATGAAGAAATCGAACCATTTGAAGTAAGGGGTAGAGATTTAATGACTGGTATTCCTAAAGTAATCACAGTAACTTACTCAGAAGTAGCTTACGCTATTGATAAGTCTATCTCAAAAATAGAGGAAGCAGTATTAAGAGCACTTGAAACTGCACCACCAGAATTGTCAGCAGATATTTATGACAGAGGTATTCACTTAACAGGTGGAGGAGCTTTATTGAGAGGATTAGATAAGCGTTTATCGATTAAAACAAAGCTTCCAGTTCATGTTGCAGATGATCCGTTGAGAGCAGTTGTACGTGGTACAGGACAGGCATTGAAAAACTTAGACAACTTTAAAGCAGTATTGATGACTTAGTCATTAGTGCTTACTATATAACAATAAAGCCTTAGGAACCGATTCCTAAGGCTTTATTAGTTTATGAGGTTTACGTTGTAGCTATTTTATTCGAAACTTTTTTTGTTTAAGATTCCCTTTACAAAATCAGTAGCATCTTTCACTTTTTCATTGATGGGGTCAGTATAATCTTTGAAATCCTCCTGAAAACTATACGTTTTTGCATTGTCTTCCGAAAGAGGAGAGTTATCATAATTGCCATTCAAGATGTTTTCATATTCTCCACTTTGTACCCATTTTAATAATTCTGCAATTCTTGTAACAGGAAATGGATGAGACTCAAAGACCGTATTTAAAAATTTGTGAGTCTTATTCATAAAACCTGATTGTCTTTCATATTCTTCAGCTTGTTTTAAAAATTCACCCAAATTCATCTCCTCAATCATACCTCCACCAGCAATTTTCATTAAGAGATGGATACAGGTTTCTGGGTTTTGAGAAGCAAGTAAACTTGCTCTGTCGGCAGAAAGTTCACTTTTGCGTTCCCATTCTTTTAGTCCCATTATCAACCCTAATATAGCTGTTTTCCCAAGCGGAATGCCAATGTCCATAATCGATAACTTCAGTAGAACTTGCAATAAAGTATGGTATAAAACATGACCTGATAAAATGTGCCCCAATTCATGTGCTATTACGGTCAGAAGTTCTTCTTGATTCAAGGTTTCCACCATGCTAGAATTAAGAACAATAAAAGGTCTTTCAACCCCAATTGCTCCTGCATTAAGCACTGGACTCTGAGAAATATATAATTCAGGAATATCTTTAATGTCAAAAATCTGACATGCTTCTATTAATAATTCGTAAACTTTTGGAAATTGGAGGTCATTGACTCTGACTGATGAAGCTAATGTCATCATCCTCAGTGACTTTTCTGTTGTGTTACTAATTATGAATTTCAATAGAGTATCAAAGCCAGGCATTTTTTGTAATGCAGATAAGGCTAATTTATCGGTAGGATGCTCCCATGAATTGGGATTAATATTAGGAAATTTCTTTTTATGAATTTTTAGTGCTTCTGAGTTCATTTCAATTCTTGCTTAATGCTTTTTTATTTCTAATTTATCATTAATAATTTAAAACTTTCCTATTTGAAAGTGATATTTCATTTCAAGGAATATAAAAAGTGCTTTTAATAGGTATATTTGCGTTTTAAATTAAGGCTAAGTATCTGAAAAGATATATTTTTTCACTGTTGTAAATACTTCACTTGAGAAATCATTTATACATATTTATCATCTTCTTCTCAAACCTATTGTTGATTTCAAGTTGTGTTTCCTATAAAAATTTGGAACAGGATAGGAGTCTTTTGGTTGATCAAAAAATTGAAGGGTCAAAAGCGATTGATAAATCTACTCTATATTCTTATATACGATTAAAACCCAATCGATCATTATTCAAGTCGGATATTCGATTACCTCTTTATTTTTATATGAGAGGGGAGAAATTTTATAAAAGAAACTATCAAAAAGATAGTATAAAATATGCTGACATGACGGAGTATTTTGAGGAAGTCATAAAAGCAATGGAGGATGAATGGAAAGAAGATGTAATTGATAACAGAGCGAACTTAGATAGTCTTTATCAGCAAGATGTTTATTTGGTCTATAAAGATTTAAGAAAGGCAGAGAGAAAGGCAGTGAGGGATTCTGTACGTGGAATCAAAAAATTGAGAAAAATCAAATCTAAATCAATCAGTAAAACGGAGAAAATTGCTGAGAGAGTAGAGAATGGAAACTGGTGGATGCGATCAGCCGGAGAACCACCTGCTTATTTTGATTTAGAAGAGTCACAAAATACCCAGAAACTATTAGAAAGGACATTACATGCGAAAGGCTATCTTAATGCATCTGTAGATTTAGAAGTAGATACAGTCATTTACAGAGATTATCGATTAGTTTCTGAAAAATATATCATTAAAGAACAATCAAAATGGAAGGTCAATTCGGTTAAATATAAAACCCCAAGCTACAGTATTTATAATGAACTTCTGACTTACAGTAAAAAAAGTTATTTACAAGAGAACGGTCCTTACTCAGAAAATAGTTTACAGTTAGAGAGAAGTAGACTTACTAAAGTGTTGAAAAATAGTGGATATTTTGATTTTGCATCAAACTATATTCATTATGAGGTGGATACAAATAATGTTCATGGTAAAGTAGATATATTAATTTTAGTTGATGCCCCAAAGTCAGGGGAACGACATACAAGGTATCATATCAATGATATTACTTTTGAAACGGACCCTACTGATCCAGTACTTTCAGACACCGTCGAATATGAGGATGTCACATACATTCAGCATGCAAAAAAGTATAAACCTAAAATTTTAGATGGCAAATTAGCCTTAAAAGAAAGCACGCCATACAATGAATTATTATCCAATGATACAAGGCGTTTTCTTAGTCAAATGGACGCTTTTAAATTTGTGAACATTGAATATGTAAAAACGGGTAAAGATTCTCTGAATGTTTTTATTTACCCAAGTTCATTTGATAAATACCAATATGCCTTTGAAACAGGTTTAAATGTGAGCCGATCTTTACCAGGGCCTTTTGCTAGTGTTTCTCTAAAATCAAGAAACGTTTTTCGAGGTGCTGAATCAATAGAGTTTAGAGGCCGTTTTTCATTAGAAGCACAAGCCAGTGTATCAGAAAGCAGCAACGAAATTTATAATGGTACTGAATATGGTTTTAGTACAATCTTAAATATTCCAAGACCATTAATTCCATTTTATAATAGATTCAATGAGTCTTATTATATCAGAAATGCCAAAACGAAAGTGCTGGCAGATGTTTCTTATGTAAGTAGACCCGAATATACTCGTCTTAATTTAAAAGGGCTTTTTGGATACGATTGGAGAAACCGTAAAGAAGATTTATTTGAGTTGTCTCTTGCTGATTTGAACGTTGTCAGAACGCCATTTTTGAGTAATGATTTCAGAGTGCGATTACAACAATTAGCAGAGCAAGGAAACACGCTACACTATTCATTTGATAACTCATTTGTCTCAAGTACCCACATCAGTATGTCACGCATGAGAGGGGATTATATGACTAGTTCTTCTAAAGCGTCTTACATGAAGCTTTTTGGAGAAGTGGGTGGTAATATTCTCGATTTAGTAAATCAATGGTCAGGCAGTGAACCTGGAGCAATTTATGGACTTCGTTACTATAAGTTTTTTAAATTCTATTTTGATTACCGTAAGGTGACACCAATTGGAGGTCAGAAAAAACACTTCTTTGCATCAAGGTTACATATGGGCGTTGCAAAATCTTATGGTGAAGTAGAGGCTTTACCTTATGAAAAATATTTCTTCTCCGGAGGAGGTAATAGTAATAGGGCTTGGAGACCTAGGCGATTGGGACCAGGTTCTTATACACCTCCTCAAAATGAAGATGGATCTTTCAATTATAGTTTTGAACAGCCCGGTGATATGATCATCGAGTTCAATGTAGAATGGCGTTATAAAATATCACAACTTTTTCAATGGGCCTTTTTTATTGATGCTACTAATGTATGGTTGTTGGAAGAGGATAATACAAGGCCTGGAGGAAACTTTGATGTGACTCGTTTTTGGAAAGAATTTGGAATAGGAGCAGGACTAGGAGCTAGAATCGACTTTTCGTTCTTGCTTATTCGTTTAGATGTAGGGACGAAGATCTATGATCCAGCAAGAAGAGAAGGAGATCGTTTTGTGGCAGGGTACGATTTTCTTGGAAAAGGGACTACTGAATTTAACATCGGTATAGGGTATCCTTTCTAATTATTCTTATTTTTGTGCGAAATTTTAAAATGAATAAATGTCAGAAAAGAATATTGTCCTTTTGTTAGGGGCTAATCTTGGAAATAAAGAAGAGACTCTTCGTCAGGCTGTAAAGGAAATTAATAATGATGTTGGTGAAGTTTTAAGCCTTTCACATTTCTATGAAACAGCAGCGTGGGGAAAGGAGGATCAACCTAGTTATTACAATCAAGTTTTGGTGTGTAAGTCAACGATGAATCCACAAGATTTATTAAACACAACTCAAAATATTGAGCAGAAATTAGGGAGAGTTAGAAAAGAAAAGTGGGGAGCAAGAATTATTGATGTTGATATATTGTTTATTGAAAACGAGGTGGTTTCAGATGAAAACTTGAAAGTGCCACATCCTTTTATTCAAGAAAGAAGGTTCACATTAGAACCATTAACAGAAATATTACCAAACTTTGTTCATCCGGTTTTAAATCAATCTTTAAGTGATTTACTTTTGCACTGTAAAGATCCGCTTACAGTAAAAAAGCTGTCAATTAAATAGGTTTATCTTTAGATAGGAAATACTTTAATGGGAAGAAGAAAAAAAAATATAGTATTAGAGAACGTCAATATTATTGATGTTGGAAGTGAAGGAAAAGCAATTGCAAAAACAGAAGATAACATGACTGTTTTTGTAACAGGTGCCGTTACAGGTGATGTTTGTGACCTTCAAGTGACAAAAAAGAGAAGAGCGTATATGGAAGCTCGCCCAACACAGTTCCATGAATTATCTGATCAAAGAGTTGAACCTTTCTGTGAGCACTTTGGTACTTGTGGAGGTTGTAAATGGCAAATGTTGGATTACAAATGGCAATTGCATTACAAGCAAAAACAAGTTGTGGATCAATTATCAAGAATTGGTAAGGTTGAATTACCTGAGATCACTCCAATTTTTGCTTCTGAAGAAACTTTTGAATACCGTAATAAAATGGAATTTACCTTTACAGGTAACCGTTGGTTGACAAAAGAAGAAATGGAATCCAATACGGAAGGAATTGAAAAAAGAGGAGTAGGACTTCATTTGCCAGGTATGTGGAATAAGATTCTACACCTAAACAATTGCTACCTTCAAAATAAACCTTCTGACGATATCAGAAAATCTGTTTATGATTTTATTGTAAAGAATGACTATACAGTTTATGATCAAAAAGAAGAAGATGGTTTCTTAAGAAACATGGTCATCAGAACTTCTTCAACAGGAGATATCATGGTGATGTTATTGTTCTTCAAAGATGATGAAGAGAAACGTAATGCTCTTTTAGATCATATTAAAGAACAATTCCCTGAAATTACTTCTTTATTATATGTGATTAATGGTAAGAGAAATGACAGCTACCATGATCTGGATGTAATTACTTACCATGGTTTGCCTTATATTGAGGAAGAAATGGAGGGCTTGCGTTTCAGAGTTGGACCTAAATCGTTCTACCAAACAAACTCTAAACAAGCTTACAATTTATATAAAGTAGCTCGTGACTTTGCAGAGTTGACAGGTGAGGAAAAAGTATATGACCTTTATACAGGTACGGGTACAATTGCTCAATTTGTTTCTAAAAAGGCAAAAGAGGTGATTGGTATTGAGTATGTAAAAGATGCCATCAAAGATGCAAAAGTCAATACGGATTTGAATGGTATTGAAAACTGTAAGTTCTTTGCTGGTGATATGAAAGATATCTTGGTGCCATCATTCATCAAAAAGCATGGAGAACCGGATGTGATTATCACTGATCCTCCAAGAGCGGGTATGGATGAAAAGGTAGTTGCTCAGATCTTGAAAGTAGCTCCGAAGCGCATCGTTTACATTAGTTGTAACCCTGCTACACAAGCGAGAGATTTAGCACTATTAGATGAGAAATACAAAGTGACAAAGGTAATGCCTGTAGATATGTTCCCTCACACTTACCACGTAGAGAACGTCGTTGCTTTAGAATTAAAATAAATAAGGAAGAGAAGTTTTAAAAAAGCTTCTCTTTTTTGTTTTTAATAAAAATTAAAAGAGTTTATTACTAAATTTGAATTAGAATCCATGAATAGGTGTAAGATATGTAATACACTTCTGAATTGGGTTTGAATTGATAGATTTTTTACGTAAATTTACGTAGTAATACTTAAAAGGACTCGCAACAACTTCATTTAACATCTAGATTAACTCTTAATTTGATTATTGTGGGTTCTTTAATAATGAATATTGCTTCAAAATTGTAATAATTTATTAATACGATTTTAGTTTAAATTCTAAAAATAGAGTTGGATATTAAGTGGTATGATATCCGATTATACTAGGTTAGGGGATAAATATTAAATTTTATTTGTAAATTTGCACTGCGAAAAAACAGATAATTGTATTTATCTATCAAGTAATCAGTAATATACATATTTTACTAATTTACATAAAACAAACTTATAAACTACCTTTTACACCACAAAGAGAATTTTTATGAGCAGATATAACGAATACCTCAAGGAAATTGAAGAGAGAAAAGCGCAAGGACTTCACCCGAAACCGATCGATGACGCAGAATTACTTTCAGAAGTAATTGAACAAATCAAAGACACTGGTAACGAACACCGTGAAGGTTCACTTAACTTTTTTATTTACAACACATTACCTGGTACTACAAGTGCAGCAGGTGTAAAAGCGAAGTTTTTAAAAGAGATTATTCTTGGAGAAGTTGCTGTAGCTGAGATTTCTTCTGAGTTTGCATTTGAGCAATTGTCACACATGAAAGGAGGTCCTTCTATCGAAGTACTTTTAGACCTTGCTTTAGGTGCTGACGTAAAAGTTGCTGAAGAAGCTTCAAAAGTATTGAAAACACAAGTTTTCTTATACGAAGCGGATATGGAGCGTTTAGAGGTTGCTTTCAAAGAAGGTAATGCTATCGCGAAAGATATTTTAGAAAGCTATGCTAACGCGGAGTTCTTCACAAAACTTCCTGAAGTGGATGAGGAAATCAAAATTGTAACATTTATTGCTGGAACAGGTGATATCTCTACAGATTTACTTTCTCCTGGTGCTGACGCTCACTCAAGATCAGATCGTGAGTTACACGGACAATGTATCTTCGAACACAATAAAGAGCAACAAGCAGCTTTAAAAGCATTAAAAGAAGAGCACCCTGACAAGAGAGTGATGTTAATTGCTGAGAAAGGTACAATGGGTGTAGGTTCTTCAAGAATGTCTGGTGTAAACAACGTGGCATTATGGACAGGTATCCCTGGTAGCCCATATGTTCCATTTGTAAACATCGCTCCAATTATTGCAGGTACAAACGGTATTTCACCAATCTTCTTAACTACAGTAGGAGTAACAGGTGGTATCGGTATTGACCTTCAAAACTGGGTGAAGCAAAAAGATGCTGATGGTAACACAGTATTAGATGCTGAAGGCGAGCCAGTTTTAGAGCAGGCTTACTCAGTAGAAACTGGTACGGTGCTAACAATCAACACTAAGACTAAAAAGTTATACAACGGTGATCAAGAATTAATTGACATCTCAGCTTCATTAACTCCACAAAAGGTAGAGTTTATCAAAGCAGGTGGTTCTTACGCAGTTGTATTCGGTAAGAAATTACAATCATTCGCAGCGAAGACTTTAGGAGTGGAAGCTCCAGTAGTATTTGCTCCATCAAAAGAGATTTCAGTTGATGGTCAAGGTTTAACTGCGGTTGAAAAAATCTTTAATAAAAATGCAGTAGGAACTACTCCAGGTGTTACTTTACACGCAGGTTCAGACGTTCGTGTTGAAGTAAACATCGTTGGTTCTCAAGATACTACTGGTTTGATGACCTCTCAAGAATTAGAGTCAATGGCTGCTACAGTTATTTCTCCAATCGTTGATGGTGCTTATCAATCAGGTTGTCATACTGCATCTGTTTGGGATAAGAAAGCACAAGCAAACATTCCTAAGTTGATGAAATTCATGAACGACTTCGGTTTGATTACTGCTCGTGACCCTAAACACGTTTACCACTCAATGACAGACGTTATTCATAAAGTATTGAATGATATCACAGTTTCTGATTGGGATATCATCATCGGTGGTGACTCTCATACAAGAATGTCAAAAGGTGTTGCTTTTGGTGCTGACTCAGGTACAGTAGCATTAGCATTGGCAACAGGTGAGGCAACTATGCCAATTCCTGAGTCAGTAAAAGTGACTTTCAAAGGTGATATGAAGCCTTACATGGACTTCCGTGATGTAGTTCATGCCACGCAACAACAAATGTTGAAGCAATTCGGTGGTGACAACGTATTCCAAGGTAGAGTAATTGAGGTACATATCGGTACTTTAACAGCTGACCAAGCGTTTACTTTCACTGACTGGACTGCAGAAATGAAAGCGAAAGCATCTATCTGTATTTCTGAAGATGAAACATTAGTAGAGTCATTAGAAATCGCTAAGTCTAGAATCCAGATCATGATTGAGAAGGGTATGGACAACGAAAAAGGAGTGCTTCAAGGCTTAATTGACAAAGCAAATACAAGAATCGAAGAGGTGAAGTCAGGTGCTAAACCTCCATTGACTCCAGATGCTGACGCGAAGTACTTCGCTGAAGTAGTAGTTGACTTGGATGAAATCGTCGAACCAATGATTGCCGATCCAGATGTATACAACGAAGACGTGTCGAAGCGTTATACGCACGATACCATCAGACCTCTTTCTTACTACGGTGGAGACAGACAAGTTGATTTAGGTTTCGTTGGATCATGTATGGTTCACAAAGGCGATATGAAGATTCTTGCTCAAATGTTGAAAAACATTGAAGAGTTACATGGTAAAGTAGAATTCAAAGCTCCTCTAGTAGTAGCTCCTCCTACATACAACATTGTAGATGAGTTAAAAGAAGAAGGAGATTGGGAAGTACTTCAAAAGTACTCTGGTTTTGAATTCGATGATGATGCTCCTAAAGGTGCTGCTCGTACAAAGTATGAGAACATGTTATACTTAGAGCGTCCTGGATGTAACCTTTGTATGGGTAACCAAGAAAAAGCTGAGCCAGGTGATACTGTAATGGCAACTTCAACTCGTTTATTCCAAGGTAGAGTTGTAAAAGATTCTTCTGAGAAGAAAGGTGAGTCATTATTATCATCTACTCCTGTAGTAGTACTTTCAACTATCTTAGGTAGAACTCCTGATTTAACTGAGTACCAAGCAGCAGTAAAAGGTATCAACTTAACGAAGTTCAAGCCTTCATCTAAGCTTTTAGTTAATTCTTAATTAGAATTGATTTTGTAATTTGAAAGATGCTTTAAGTTTTTAAGAATCTTTCGATACAAATAAAAATATAGATCTCGGTGAGTAAGCTTTTTAGTGAACTCATCGAGATTTTTTTATTCAATAACTTCTGCTATTTGTTCATATGACTACTTAGAAAAGTTTTAAAAATTAATATTAGAGGAATTAGCCTTTTATTTTATGGTAGAACATCAAAATTTAATTGTTGAATAAGTGAAACTATATTTTGGTCATTTATCAAAAAAATACCCACTGAATGCAGTATGACATATACGTTCAGTGGGTTTATTATTACTTACTCGCCTTGGCCTAAAGAGAAACCTCTATGGCCTTCAAACTCATAAAGATTCTCAGTTTTGATAACATCGTAACCAAGATGATGTAATACGGATTGTAAAGCTAAGATATGTTCAAATTCAATGGCTTTATAATCAGGTTCATCTTTATTGATAATAGCACTTTGACTCACAAACCTGCATCTCCAATGGTCAGTGCAATACGTTTCGCTTAATCCCTCTGGATACACTTTTACACCTCTATTTGTAATCATTTTTAGCTTTAATTGATAGATGTCAAGCCTTGATAGTACGCTACCAAGTTTCTCAGGGTCAGCTTCTTTCCAATCCAAAAATACATCTACGCCCACCAATTCCTTTTTCTGTTCTTTTCTGATATAGTCTGGAATATTTATCATTCTGTTTCCCGAGCTACTAAAACTCTTTGGTAGAAGGTTAGGTGTTCGTCCAATATTTGAAATAATGATATTTGTAAACTCTTCAGTGCCTACCTGTTTTCTACTAACATCTTTTCTATAGATATCAGCAGTGTGATACCCCTGTTCGATCGTACATAGCCAAGCATTTTTGATCTTGTCTCCAATTTCAGCTTGTCCAATATGAGCAAGCATTGAGATAGCAGCATTTAAAAGTCCGGAGGGATTGGCGATGTTTTTACTGGCTATATCTGGGGCAGAACCATGAATTGCTTCAAACATTGCTACTTCTTTTCCTATATTTGAAGATCCACACATGCCTACTGAACCCCCAATTTCAGCGGCAATATCAGATATAATATCACCATAAAGATTTGAGGTTACAATTACATCATAATCTTCTGGTTGAGCCGCAAGTTTGGCAGAACCAATATCTATAATCTGTACTTCGTTTTTAATTTCAGGGTACTCTTGAGCGATTTCATCAAATACTTTATGGAATAACCCATCGGTAATTTTCATGATATTATCTTTGACCATGCATGTTACCTTCTTTCTATTGTAAACTTTTGCGTACTCAAAAGCGTATCTGATGATTCTTTCACAACCCGGTCTAGTGATTAGTTTTAAGCATTGATACACATCTTGGGTTTGTCTATGTTCGACTCCAGCATATAAGTCTTCTTCGTTTTCTCTTATGATAACCACATCCATTTTTGGGAAGTGAGTAGGAACAAAAGGAGAGTAGGCTTCTACAGGCCTGACATTGGCAAATAAACCTAATGTTTTTCTTAGAGTAACATTTAAGCTCTTGTATCCTTTTCCTTGTGGTGTTGTAATAGGAGCCTTTAGGATGATCTTGTTATTCTTGATGATACCCCAAGCATCTTCGTCTATACCTGATGTTTTTCCTGCTAAATATGCTTTTTCACCGAGTTCAATAAACTCTGGTTCTATTTCAGCACCGGCCTTTTTTAAGATGTTTAAAGTGGCTTTCATGATCTCAGGACCAATGCCATCTCCTTCAGCAACAGCAATTTTTACAGGTACTTTAATTTTCTTTTCTTCTGTTCTACTAACTAATTCTAATGTACTCATATGCAATAGGTTTTAAATGGTTATATCGCAAATATGAAGAAAATAAGTCATTAGTTTTTATTTATACTTTTAATGATAAACATAATAATATATTATGGTTTTGAGCTAAGAAAAGAAAAGTCATCTCCATTATTAGTGAAGATGACTTTATTTTTAAAGTTGTAAGAATGAAACTGTGATGAAAATTATTTATTTTTCTAAAGTGCTCATATTTAGATTTTTGAGCATTATTTTCATGAGTATATCTTATCCATTAAAGAGTGGCTTTATATACTCCTTCTGTAGGAGCACTGCCAGCAGGGTAGACTGCATAGATAACTTTGATGTTATCATTTTCCTCTATAGTTATTTCAGATTGAGAATTAAGAATTGTACCAATTTTTCTGTCAATATCCTCTTGTGAATTATTTCTAGTGTCAAAGTTAGGGAATGACTCACCCACCGAAGTATAGTCAGAAGCTTGAAGTGTATACGTTTTACCATCAGTAGGTTCGGTATCATCAGGCTGTCTTATAAAAGTATATACTGGTGATATTGCCCAATCAGAAGTTTCAGCAGACCATTTAAATGCTGAAGTTTGAGGGGAAGTATCAGTGATATTTTCCCATTCAGCCCCATTGTAATCAAACTGGGCAAGGTAATCTTTGTACTGAGCATTATTATCGTCATCAAATTCTCGTACGATATATTGAATAATTTTTGTGTCTCCTGCACTAGCAAATGGATCACTGTATAGTTTTAACCACACTGGAATTCGATCAATAGCTGTACTCTTGCTCGTGAAATAATTCGGATTAGTGGCCTGATCCATCAATTGATAATCGTCAGTCTGCAAAACATAAATCTGATGCCATATTGGACTTCCGAAAGATACATATTCAATTAAAGTGTCACTTGCTGTATTTCTACCATCGTAATAATTAGCAGTAAGCGCAACTATGTCAGTTTTAACAGCTTGTTTTCCAGATGTAAGCGTAAATACAGAATCACAAACAATAATGGATTGCGTGAGGTTGAGGTTACTGAAATTACCAAAGCGATCATAATCTGCTTGTGTGGCTGTATATTGTACCGTTGTTCCCTTATAGAGAGGGTTATAAAAGTCATAGGTTGCATTAAGAATATCTCCTTCGACACCTAGGAATTTTTGATTCAAAATCTGAGCTACCCCGCAAGTGTCATTATCAGGTGGTACATCATTGCTGAAACTTTTAAATCGTTTTACAGCGTCACTACATGATAAATCGTAATCGTCCTCGACAAGTGTATAATCTGTATTAGTAGACGGCCTTCCGTCAACAATTTGATCATTGATATCTTTTAAAGGATCACAAGCATTGATTGATATCAAGGCTAAGCTTATCCCAATATATTTGTAAATGCTTTTCATAATCTTGAGTATAAATGACTAGAAGTTTAATTTGATACTAGTTGTCCAAGTAGTGCCTGCTCCATAAAAAACGAGGGCAGTATCCCAATCGCGAGAAGCACCATCAAAGGCATCAGAAACATATTTGATGTTGAATACATTGTTTACTTTTGCGTAAAATGTTGCATCAAGGCTACCAATACCAAACTTGTAACTTGCATTTAAATCAAATAGGTTATAAGTAGGGACTTTCCATGCATCTTGTCTATTCTCTTCTGAATCAATTTGGGTAACATTGAAATCTGCAAATAGACGATCATAAATATTCCAGTCTGCACCTACTTTTAACCCCGCCATAATATTATAGTTAACACCTAAAGCAGCTGTTGTTTGTGCAGCATCACCAACATGAATACCCTTCGCAAATACATTCACTTCTCCTACAACTTGTTGAGTATCATCTAAGATAGGGACCCCTAACACATCTTTATCCCATTTCCAATCTCCTACAGACAACATACCCGTGATATTCAATTTATCAGTTGGTCTTATGACAAAATCAACTTCTACACCCATATGTACGGCGTCGATACCAGGAATATTGGCAGAGAAAGAAACACCACCAACAGGAACCGATGCTCTATAGTATTTATCCTTCCATGTAGTATGATAGAAATTAATATTACCTGATATTAATTTACCTCTGTAGCCATAACCTAATTCAAAACTTAGTGCTTTTTCATTTACAACTCCTTCATTGACATCATTGGTAAATGTTGGGAAAACGCTATTGAAGAAAGGTTGTCTAGAGAAATAACCGGCATTGAAAAATACGTTATGTACATCAGTTAGATTATAATTAGCTCCACCTTTTATATTGAAACCAAAGAAGTTTTGCCATTCCGTTTCTTGATTTTCAGGTCGTTTTTGGAAGTAATCAATTCTTTTGAAGGATTGGTTCGAAATAGATCCAGATAAAAATGCAGAAAGTTCATCTTTAGAGTATTCGGCTTGAGCATTTATACTTTGCCACCAAACATTACCATCGTTATTATATTGTATCTTATCACCGACCTTTACAGCTCTAGGATCAGCACCAACAGCTCCAGCTTCTGCACCTCCAACGGATGGGTCTGTATAAAATTGCCCTCCAAGAAGGTCTCTTAATTCACGGTAATGATTTCCTTCATAATATCTAATATCAAGGCCTCCAGTGAAATTAATATGCTCTGAAAGCTGGGTGGTAAGTGTAGCGAGACCTCCGTACCATTTATGATTATTGACACTGTTATATAAAACAGTTTCTGAACCTTCGCGGCCTTTAGCGATATTTTCATCGACAATACGATCAAAGTCAATCACGCCGTCTCTTCTCCAAGGGTTATTGATGTTAGGTGAGAATTTATCAATACCAGCACCTCCAGATCCACCTCCATTACCGATAGAAGCATATATAACAGTAGCGAGATCCATTTTTTCGTTGATGTTCCAATACCAGTTCAATGACATTTGAGGTTTGTGGTAAAAGTTTTCTCTTACATTGGCCACTTGTCCATTTCGGTAACCCCAATCTCCATTGTAGACTATTCCTCTTCCTGATTCCTTAAAATCAGATAACAACAGCTTATTTCTTCTTTGCCCGTGTACCTGTGGTGCACCAAAGACTGTAAAGGCAAGTTGATGACTTTTATTGATCTCTTTTGAAATGTTAGCGAAGTAAGAATATCCTTCGAATTGCGTTCCGTCTACAAAACCATTTCCTGCTGTTCTAGCTCCTGAAATACTAATTGCCCAACCATTGTCAGTCAAACCTGTTGAAGCTGTAAAAGCAACTTTATTGTATCCATTGTTACCGATCCCATAGAAAATATTTCCACCTTTCTCAGCGTCGGTTGTCTTCGTTAAAATATTAATTGTACCTCCAACGGATGGTACTGCAACTTTTGACGCTCCTAATCCTCTTTGAACTTGCATTGATCTTGTAACATCTGCTAAACCAGCCCAATTTGACCAGAAAACCGCTCCATTTTCCATATCATTGACTGGTACACCATTGATCATTACCGCTATATTTTCAGAAGAAAAACCTCTTAGGTTTATTCTACTGTCACCGTATCCACCACCTGCTTTTGTAGCATAAACGCCAGGTGTAGATTTTAAGATTTCTGGAAATTCTTGAGAACCTAATTTTTCTTCTAATGCTTCAGGCTTAATCGTCGAGACAGCTACAGGAGTTTTACGGTCAACGGCAATCGAGGCTACTACTTCCACTTCTGCTAATCCAATTGCATCAGAAGCCATTTCCATTTGCCCAAGATCGGTTTCTTTACCATTTAATGAGATTTGCTTTTTGATAGATTGTAATCCAATAAAGGAAATAATTAGGTTGGCATCACCAGATTTGGAGGTTTTGAGGATAAAATTCCCATCGAAATCTGATGTAGTTCCAATAGTTGTACCTTCGATTACGATAGATGCACCTATGACAGGTTGAGCAACATCTTTTTCAATTACGGTACCTTTAATTACAGTAGTTACTTCCTGTGCATAAAGCGAAAGACTTGCTATAGTACATAGAAGCAGCAATGTAGCCTTTTTCATAAGAAATAGTTAATTAATTATTGAAGAGTAATTTTATAGTTAATTTTTTTGAAAAATTTTCTCTTTAAAATTTTAACCTAATATAAATATTAAAAAGTACTTCTTCGATAGGTAGGTGTATTGTTTATAGAATTTCAAAAGGATAACACGAAAAAGTTACATGAAGACTTTGTATAGTTCCATAACACAACGAAATGCCATGTAAGATATTGAATATTAGTGTTGTAATTTGGATAGTAAAGGAGTGAGTAGCTTATGTTTTTTTCTAATGTAATAAATAATTAGTGTTCTTGCTGTAATAGGTAAGAAGTGCAAATAGAATTCTTTGGTTAATAAAAATCCTACTACTCACGTTTTACTAAGTAAAAGTAGAGTAGTAGGATAAATTATGATTAGCCAATGGCTAAATTATATACGTACCCAAGTTTCTAAGGTAGCGTCATAAATAAATAGTCTTGTTTGTACACTATGTGAACCATTGTAGAATTTGTAAGACACTGACACTTCTTGATCAGGTTTTGCTAAGTCACTATAGTTCTCTGTTAAGATATGGATGATTTTAGCATCGTTGATGTTGTCAACTTCTTTGCCATTGTATTCACCTGGCTCGTCACCCCAACCAAAGTTTTTGTACTTATCATCTCCAGTTAATGCGTAGTCTGCATCTTCAAGTTCAATTACTACAGTTTGTGAGTGAGCCCAAGAAGCTTCCTCATGCTTGTATTTGAACTTATCCATATTTGTGCTTTCCTCAGCATATGGAGCAACTTGTTTCCAAGCTCCTTCCATGAAAGTGTACTCAACAATATGCTCAGTAGTACCTCCGCTATAGTAATCATATTTGATTCTAATGTTATCGTTCTCTTGAGCATATGGGAACTTACCAGCTAAGAATCTTGGAAGGTAATTCTCTTGTTTTACAGAGCTAGAGAAGTTAGGATATTTGAAACCGAAGCTATCATAATCTTCTTTTGCAAGTGTATAGTATTCTTGAGTTAAGTCTTCTTCAGCGATTTTTTTCCAAACTGAAGTTTCGTCTTTTTGGAAGAATTCAGAATACTCCATTACTTCACCTCCGATGTCACCCACCTTGTACACTGCTGCACTTTGAGAGTCTTTTGCTTGATCAGGGTACTTTGAATTGAAGATTGTTGTGATCTTAGCTTCTACATCATCTGAAGGTAAGAAGTGGTATGCACATCCTTTTAAAGTATCAGCTTTGAATACTAAAGTATCTGCAGACGTATCATCGCCATCATATACATCAAAGATTACAGCAGTAGATTTTGTTCTATCAGCACTACGTTGTGTTTCAAGAACATCACTGATCATTGCTTCAATTCTGCTTGAGTAAGTGTAACCTAAATAAGCACCTTCATCATAGTCATCATCACTGAAGTTAGGGAATCTAAAACCTAGGTAAGTATAATCATCACTTTCTAATGTGATTTCTACCTCTGCATCTTCAAATTTCAATGTGTCAATAGACCAACCTGCCTCTTCTTTACAAAATTCGTTACCAGCAATAGCGTAATCGCTGTCTGTAAAGAAACTCTTAGGAGTCATGTTTTTCATCTCAACAGTATAAGTCACTTCAACAATTCTACCATCAGTGAACTTACTTGCAGTATAGTTTTCCTTAAGGTAATTAGGAATTGAATCTTGAGCTTCTTTCACACTGAAGAAAACCATATCCTCTGATGAAATTTCAAATGCATCAGGAATAGACTCATCATCTCTTTGATCTGATAAATCTTGTTTTACTGAATCATTCAAATCCTTGTAAGGATCACATGAATAAAGTCCAGCAACAATAGCAAGAATATATATTAATGATTTTTTCATTTTTCGAATAAATTGAATGGTTTCAGATTAGAATTTTAATTTCATACCCATGCTCCAAGATCTACCCCAACCGTAGTAAACTCTTTTTGCAGATAATGCAGTATGGTCAGTACCGTCAGTAGCATCAGTGATATAAGTAGTGTCAAAGATGTTGTCAACGTTACCGAAGATAGAAGTATCTAACTTACCAAGTTTGAATTTATAATTGATGTTCATATCAACTACTGAGTAATCTTCTAATCTCCAAGATTGTGCTCTATCTTCTGAATCAGTACGATCTGTTGGATCGAAATCAGCATAGTTGTCGCCGAAGAAGTTGAAGTCAGCTCCAATTCTTAAACCTTTGATTAATTCATAGTTAGCACCTAAAGCGGCTGTAGTTTGTGCTGAGTTACCTACTTTGATATCTTTCAAATATACATTGATATATTCTTCGATGTTGTTGTTGTCATCAAATACAGGAATATCTCTGATGTCATTATCATATTGCCAATCTCCAATTGAAAGCATAGCAGTGAATGATAATTTATGATTCACTTTGTAGTTGGCATCGAATTCAATCCCTTGGTGAGTTGAATTTAAGCCTAAGATGTTTGCACTTCCTTGCTGACCAGCTTGAACTCTAAATGATTGATCTTGCCATTTTGTATGGTAGACGTTCACGTTTGCTTTCAATTTTGCAGAACGGTAACCATAACCTAATTCGAATGATAAGATTTTTTCGTTTTCTGCATCTGCATTAGGAACGTTTTGGAAACCTGGGAATGCAGTTCCGAAGAAAGGAGCTCTAGAAATGTAACCAGTATTGAAGAATACATTATGGTTGTCAGTTAAGTTGTAGTTTACACCACCTTTACCACTAAAACCTAAGAAATCAAGTGCAACAGATTTTTGGTTTTCAGGTGTATATTGGAAGTAATCGTATCTTGTATAAGTAGTATTTGAGATAGCACCTGAAACAAATGCTGATAATTTGTCTTTAGAGTATTCCAACTGACCAAAAACACCAGTCCAATATACTTCACCATCGTTATTGTAACCTACTTTATCTCCTACAACAGCTTTTTTACCAAGGTCATTGATGTTGTCATCACTTGTATAGTAAGTACCTCCTAATAAATCTTCTACTTGACGGTAGTGCTCACCATAATAGTATCTTAAATCAACACCTGCCATTACTGTTAAGTAGTCCGTTAACTTATTGTCATATGTTGAAATACCGCCTACCCAAGTATGGTTGTTGTTTGAAGATCTAAGTACAGTTGAAGCACCTTCTCCTCTTGCAGCAGCAGCAATATTGTCATCTCTGATTGCTTCAAAGTCAATCAAACCATCATTTCTTCTATAATTAGCATCATTTGATTTATCATCACCTAATAAACCAGTACCTCCACCAGTACCAAGAGAGTAGTAAACTGAAGTTGATAGGTTAGATTTCTCATTGATTTTCCAATAGTGGTTTAATGAGATTTGTGGTTTGTGATAGAAGTTAGTGTGCATATTGTACACTTGACCATCCAAGTAACCCCAATCTGGATTGTATCTTCTTCCATATTTTTGATAGTCTACGATACCTTCATCTCTACCTGTTCTTTGACCGTGAACTTGAGGAGCACCAAATGCAGTAAATGAAATCATGTGATTTTTATTGATTTCTTTTGCAATGTTCATAAAGTAAGAGTATCCTTCAAATGCTGTTGCATCTACATATCCGTTACCAGTAGTTCTTGATCCTGCAAAAGTTACAGCAAAACCATCGTCCATTTTACCAGTAGAAAGGTTAACACTCATTTTTTGTCTACCATCATTACCAATACCGTAATATAATGTACCACCTTTTTCAGCATCAGTAGTTTTAGTAATGACATTAATAGTACCACCAACAGAAGGAACAGCTACTTTAGAAGCACCTAAACCTCTTTGTACTTGGATTGTACGAGCTACATCAGAAAGACCTGCCCAGTTTGACCAGTATACAGTACCATTTTCCATGTCGTTTACAGGAACACCATTGATCATAACGGCAACGTTAGTTGAGTTAAAACCACGAATGTTCACACGAGCATCACCAAATCCACCACCTTGTTTTGTAGCATAGATACCAGGAGTTGATTTTAATATTTCAGGGAATTCTTTAGTTCCTAATTTTGTTTCTAATCTCTCAGGATTAATTGTTGATACAGCTACTGGCGTTTTACGATCAATAGCAACTGAAGCGATAACTTCTACTTCTGCTAGACCAATAGCATCAGATGCTAAAGTAATTTCACCAAAGTTGATTGCTGTACCATTAAGTGTGACTTCTTTCTCTATTGTTGTCAAGCCAACAAATGAAATGATCACAGTTTGCTTACCGTTTCTTGAAGTTTTTAATTTAAACTCTCCATCGAAATCAGAGATTGTACCAACAGTAGTTCCTTTTAGTACAATTGAAGCGCCGATAACTGCTTCACCAGTTGCTCCGTCAATAACTTTACCTTCAATAGTTGTAGATACCTCTTGTGCAAAAAGAGATAATGAAACTATGAATGACAGAAGTAACATAAACGACTTTTTCATAAAAGAATAAGTTTGTTTAATTAGATAAATAAATTTGAATTAGATTTCGAGGGCAAAACTATGCTATATTTTCACAATAATTACCATAATTAATGCAACTAAATCACTGTAAAATCACATATTATTGAAAATGAGTATGTTACAACTATCAAACAAACGTTAATTCACTTAGGCTTAACATTGGTTTTTGTGAAAATTAATATAATTTAATATGAATTACGTATTGTTAATTTTGTTTAATATTAGATGTTCAAAATAATATTCTGCTGAAAGGTTATATCATTACATTTGTCATTATAAAATTAACATAATGAGTAATTATTCATTTATATTCTACTGAATTAGTAGATATTTAAGATAAATTAAGTGTAAAATGGAGGTTTAGCTTCTCTTTTTAACAAAATAGGAGTGCAGTGTTTAAAACATTTTAAGTAATTGAATTCAAATACTTTGGGTGATAGGAGGTGCGAAAGCAAATACTATCAGGATTATACATATAACACAGTGTAGTCTTTTGCTTGGTGTTTTGAATAGAAACACTTTAAATATTCTTTTAAATAAACGTGTAAATTAAATATTAGGCTGTTAAGGAAACTTGAAAGTAGACCCTATAAATCTTGTAGGTAGATTGATTAGAAAAAAAATATAAATTAGCTTTCGAAGCATTAAATTTTGGGCAAAAAATAACCCTCCCAGTTACCGTCGTAACTAGGAGGGACCTATAGCTTATAAAAGACTTATAATTAAGAGATCTTAATTATTTTTTGTCTTTCATTTGACTTTTCAAGTTTGCAAGAGCATCTAAATCACCTAATGAAGTAGTAGCCTCTTCGTTTGAAGCTGCAGCTGGCTTAGCACCACCTTTTTTAGCACCACCTTTCTTAGGAGCAGAAGTGCTAGCTGCTTCGTTGTATACGTGAACGTGAGAAAGGATGATCTTCTTGTCCTCTTTAGAGAATTCTAAAACTTTGAAGTCTAATGACTCACCAGTTTCAGGGTTAGATCCGTCCTCTTTCTTAAGGTTCTTAGCGATTGAGAATCCTTCGATACCGTAAGGTAACTCGATCACACCACCTTTATCTGACTTAGAGATAATAGTACCTTTATGTACAGAATCAGGAGTAAATACTGTTTCGAAGTGTTCCCAAGGGTTCTCTTCTAACTGCTTGTGACCTAAAGCTAAACGACGCTCTTCAGGGTTGATTTCAAGAACAACAACTTCTAATTTTTCACCTTGTTTGATGAATTCAGAAGGATGCTTGATTTTCTTAGTCCATGAAAGGTCAGAAACGTGTACTAAACCGTCGATACCTTCTTCTAACTCAAGGAATAAACCGAAGTTAGTTAAGTTACGAACTACACCTGAGTGCTTAGTACCTACAGCATACTTCTCTAAAAGATCTTTCTTAGTCCAAGGATCTTCAGTTAATTGCTTGATACCTAATGACATCTTACGCTCGTCACGATCGATAGTTAATACAACTGCTTCGATTTCGTCACCAACTTTGATGAAGTCTTGAGGGTTACGTAAGTGTTGTGACCATGACATTTCAGAAACGTGGATCAGACCTTCAACGCCTGGCATGATTTCTAAGAACGCACCGTAATCAGCAACGTTTACGATTTTACCTTTAACTTTAGCTCCAACTTCAACATCTGCACCAAGAGAATCCCAAGGATGAGAAGTAAGTTGTTTCATACCTAATGAGATACGTTTCTTATCATCATCAAAGTCAAGTACAACAACGTTAACTTTTTGGTCAAGCTGCAATACTTCCTCTGGATGAGAGATACGTCCCCAAGAGATGTCTGTAATGTGAAGAAGACCATCTACACCACCTAAATCGATGAATACACCGAAGTTTGTCATGTTTTTGATCACACCTTCCAAGATTTGACCTCTTTCTAGGTTGTTCAAGATGCGTTGCTTTTGCTCCTCCAAATCCTTCTCGATAAGGATCTTATGAGAAACTACAACGTTATCGTTAGCGTAGTTAATTTTAACTACTTTCAATTCCATCTTCTTACCTACAAATACGTCGAAGTCACGGATAGGCTTCACATCAATTTGAGAACCTGGCAAGAACGCCTCGATTCCGAAAATATCAGTGATAAGACCACCTTTAGTTCTACGCTTAACAACACCTTCGATAACAACGTCGTTATCAAGAGCATTTTGGATATTCTCCCAAGCGCGAACGATTTTTGCTTTTCTTCTAGAAAGAACAAGTTGACCGTTGTTGTCTTCTTGTTGCTCAACAAATACCTCAACTTCATCACCTACTTTTAGGTCTGGAGTGTCACGGAATTCGTTTGAAGGAACTAAACCATCAGATTTGAAACCGATGTTTAATACTACATCACGGTCAGTAATAGATACTACAGATGCTTTAACAACTTCTTTTTCATTAAGTTGGTTTAATGTACCTTCGTACATTTTAAGCATCTCTTCTTTTTCTGCTGCTGAGTAACCATCGCCGAATGATGATGTAGAGCTTTCAAACTCGTCCCAGTTGAAGTCTTGTGATTGTTCTGACATAATAATATATGAGCACTGTTTACGCTCTTACGCTAGTGCTATGACGCAAGAGATTTATGATTAAATTATTAATGAAAATCCAGAGCTAGTACGTGGATTAACAACTGCCTTACAGAGCTAGTACGTGTAAATCAGCACGCAAAGGTAGAAAATTAATTTTGGAATCGGAAGATTTGAAAGGATTTAAAGCGTTAAGGAGTAATAATAAGCGGGGAAATTTTTAACTTTAATGCTGAATAAACTAATCATACACACAAAATGAAAGCAAATTATAGTTTGGAGTGGCTTCAAGATAAAGTCAATAATAATGAATCTGTAAAATTCCTCTTCTTTTGGGGGCATACAAAATCAAAAAATCAGGTAGTAGGTAATTTTTGTTTCAGTCAGTGGTTTGAAAGTGACTTTGAAGTGGATGGTATCACATTTAAATCTACTGAGCATTGGATGATGGCTCAAAAGGCAAAACTATTTAATGATACTGAGATTTATGATCAAATTATCAATTGTAAAAAGCCTGTTGAAGCAAAAGCTTTAGGAAGGAAAGTGAGAAATTTTGATGAATCTTTATGGAAGCAACATCGATATGAAATTGTCACCAAAGGGAATATTTATAAATTCACTCAAAATCCAGCACTAGGTCAATACTTATTAAGTACTCAATCGAGAGTTTTGGTAGAAGCAAGTCCTGTAGATACTATATGGGGTATTGGTTTGACTAAAGACAGCGAAAGTGCAAATGATGTTAATAGCTGGAAAGGATTAAATTTGTTAGGTTTCGCCTTGATGGAAACTCGAGACTTTATTAATGAGATAGGTTTTGATATTGAGAAGGTGAAGAAAGCTCTTACAGAATTAGAGACATTATAAAAAACTATTTTCATCATAAAATTAGAATTAATTAGTGGACTTATGATGATTAAGAAATATCTTCAATAAAAAATGCCCCTTTGTCTGAAATATTCGACAAAGGGGCATTCTAATATTAATATCAAATCTTAATGCAAACCACAACCACATTTTGGCACTGTAAATCCTTGTGAGGCCTCATGCCAAGGGAAAGAAGCATTATAGCTTTCTTCTTCCCAATAGAATTTATGGCGTTCCTCGCCATTTACATTATGCATTGTTTCAGCATCATAAAGTTCACCATTGATCATTACTTTGTTGATGAATTCAGTATTATGAATGTCTTCCAATGGGTTTTTATTCATAATAATAAGGTCGGCTAATTTTCCTTCTTCCAAAGAACCAACATCTCCATCTAAACCTAGGTAATGAGCACCATTATAAGTAGCAGAACGGATAGCTTCTAATGGAGACATTCCACCTTGTGCTAACATCCAAAGCTCCCAATGTGCACCAATACCTTGAATTTGACCGTGTGCACCAAGGTTTACTTTTACACCCTTATCTGATAACATTTTTGCTGATTCAGAAGTGGCGATATGACCAATCTTGTATTCGGTTTCAGGAACCATCGTTCTATGTCTTGATCTACTATCAATAATCGCTCTTGGAGTGAAGTTCAATAATCTTTCTTTCTCCCAAACGTTGGTATGTTGGTACCAGTAATATTCACCGTTGATACCACCATAGTTTACAATCAGAGTAGGAGTATAGCCTACTTCCGTTTTTGCCCAAAGGTTTTGAACATCATCAAAAACAGGAGTGATTGGAATATTGTGTTCTACACCGGTGTGACCATCTAAAATCATCGTCATATTATGGTAGAAAGTAGAACCACCTTCAGGAACTACCATGATTCCTTCTTCTTCTGCCGCTTTGATGACTTGTTGTCTCTGCTCACGTCTAGGCTGATTGTAAGACTTTACAGAAATCGCACCCCAAGCTTTTGTTCTTCTGATTGCCGAACGAGCATCTTCCAATGAGTTGATATTGGCTTTGAAGTCACCATCAGCACCATAAAGAATTACACCTGTTGAGTAAATTCTAGGTCCCACCATTGCACCTGTTCTCACCATTTCCGATTGGTTGAATACCATTTCAGAGTTAGCAGAAGGATCGTGTGTTGTTGTAACACCATATGCAAGGTTAGCATAATAAGGCCAGTTTTGTTGTGCACTCATTCCTAAACGGAAAGCACCCAAGTGAGCATGAGCATCCACAATACCCGGCATGATTGTCTTTCCTTTACAGTCAATCACTTTAGCTCCTGATGGAACTTGTACATCAGTTCCAATAGCTACAATTCTATTTTCTTTAACAACTACAGTAGCATTTTCCAATACCTCATCTTTGGCATTTACCGTGATCACTCTCGCATTGGTTAAAGCATAAGTGGTAGAAGGTTTAGCACTTTCCAATTCAAGGTTGATTTCAATGCCTTCTGATTTAGGATCTACCGGTTTTTCATTTCCACCTTCTACAAAAGAGAAGACTTCTTGAAGAGATGTCGTGAAATATTCGTTACCTAATGACCAATGTAATTTTTGACTGTCACCCGACCAATGAATATTATAACCTGCATCTTTGGCAACTTGTGCTACTGGAACCGCTTTTGTACCTGATGATAAATCAATCGCTTTACCCGCCATTGGCATTGGAGCAATGTATACTTTAAATAACTCTGTAAATGCAATCCATTTGTTGTCTGGAGATGGTACAAATTGATTGGTATATTTTGTAGTGAAATGCACCCTTTTGTCTTGACCATTTAGATCCACACTTTTGAATGCTTTCTTTAAACTACCAAAGAAGAAACCGCCTGTTTGATAGAAAATACGATCTCCTGCTGTATTGAACTGAGGGAAATCGCCTTCTTCAACCACTCTTTTTAATGAGCTTACATCATTGATATTAACGGTATAAATTCCGGTTTCTTTGGTGAAAGCATAGCCTTGTTGGTTGTTACCAGACTCTTTTAATAAAACAATGGTTTGATTGTCTTTGGAGAATTGAGGTTTTCTATAGATCCCCTTAGGTAAGTCTAATGTAATTGGACTCACTTTTTTAGCGGTTAAATCAATTACATGTACTTTTCCTTTTTCACTGTCCGACCATGAAACATAAACCATTTTAGTTCCGTCAGGTGAAATGTGAGGCTCGTATTCAAACGCGTCATTTTGAGAAGTCAATCGAACAGGTTTGCCTTTTGGTAATTTCTTTTCGTATAAATATCCAGCTGCATGGAAATAAGTTTTCTTTCCATCTTTTGAAGTGATCACATTTCTTAAAGCCTTTGCAGTAAATTGTTCAGGCGCAACTTCCTGTTTGAATCGGAGTGAAGCTGTAAATTCCTGATGAATATTTGCCTTAAAAGGAATGATTTCACCTTCACCTGTTGAAGCATCTACTTTCCAAATTTTACCGCCTTTACCCCAAAGCACTATGTATTTGTCATCTGGAGTCCAAGCATATTTTGTTGAAGGACCAAAAATAGCCCAAGCTTCTTGTTGATCTTTTTCTAGTTGATCAAATAGAGGGCGTTGACTGTTCATTTCGAAATCATGGATAAATAAAACTGATTTGTCGCGAACCCTTCTAATGAAAGATAGTTTTTTACCATCATGGGAAGGAACAGGACCAATCGCTCCACCAGGGCCACTTACTACTGTTTTGATTTCGCCATTAATTCGATTGTAAGACTTAATGACATAGATCTGACTGTTTGGGTCTTTGTTGTATTGGAAGAAACCACCTGGATATACATCTTCAACATAATACATGTATTTCCCATCAGCAGAAACAACAGGTTGGTTGATGTCTTGTTGCTCATTTTTGCGGGGAACTAATTCGATACCTTCACCACCAGAAATATGGTACATCCAAAGTGCACCAGCTCCCAATGATCTTGTAAAGGTATAGTGTTTACGAGCAATAATGTATTGTCCGTCTTCGCTCCAAGTAGGGTTGTTGGTCAGACGGAATTTCTCTTTAGTGACTTGCTTGGGGTTTTGAGCATCGCTGTCCATTACCCAAATATTGTCACCACCACCTGCATCAGAAGTGAATGCTATTTTCTTCCCATCAGGAGAAAACTTAGGTTGTGTTTCCCAAGCCAAACCACCACGAAGTAACTTAGCATCACCACCAGTAATAGGCATAGTGTAGATATCACCTAACAAATCAAAAACAATTGTTTTGCCATCAGGGCTGATATCTAAATTCATCCAAGTGCCTTCTTCTGTTTCAAAGTCTACACTTTTTACCTCACGTTGGGGTTTGGTAATATCCCATTTCTCCTCTTTTTCTTGAGCGAAAGTCGCCAAAGCAAAGAGTAGGATTAACAAATTAGTTAATTGATATTTCATTTATAATAATTAGAAGTTAATTGAATTGTCCGTAGGGGCAGACCCATGTGTCTGCCCGCCCAGAATAAGGGTTTTAGCCCTTGTGATATTAATGTTCATTTCCCTAATGAATTGGTTAAAAGAGGGAATGAAGTTTTTTATTTCAAATCAGAAAGCTCAGATGTAAACCCTCCACTCAAAATAGGGAATCTGCACCAAGTTTTAGGATCAAGGTTTTTATCGTCTAAATGGAAAGAAGGAGCATAGCGCTCACGTTTCCATTGGTTTCTACTCCAAAGTCTAAAGAACTTCGTAATCCATTGATGTACGGTTTCTCTAGGGGTATCAGGATGATTCGCCTGTACAAAAAGAAGACATTCTTGAGGTGATTTCTTATCACGAATGGCTAATTTTTCAATTTCTTCCAATACATCATAAGGCATTAAATCCGCCTCATCTGTTTGTTTAGAATCCGCAGGTCGAAGCTCAGCTGTAGGCTGTTGTTCATTGACGAAAGAAAGGGCAGGGATATTCCATTTACCATCCAAACCATCTTTTTCCATCCATCTCAACCAGCTTCTCAAGTAATTTTTATCGATACCGGCAATCGGACTTAAACCACCACTCGTATCACCGTCCATGGTCGCGTAACCTACGGCAGCTTCAGAACGGTTGGAAGTAGAAAGGAGTAAGGCACCATTAATATTGGCTAACATCCAAACTGAAGGGGCGCGTACTCTTGCTTGAATATTTTGTAGAGTAATATCGTCTTGTTCCCAAGTCAATTCACGGTCGATGGCTGTTTCTATGGCATTCAAATACCCTTTGAACATTGGGTTGACATTCACATTGTAGAATGTAGCTCCAACGGCTTCTGCCAATGATTTAGCAGCATTGAAAGTGACATCGCCACTGTTTTCAGTCGGTTGATAAGCAGTAGTTAAAACTTTATTACAGATTTCTTTGATAGAGTTGCAGCCTTTTAAAGAAGCGAAGTAGCCTAATTTTTCTTTAAAACCTTCTAGTCCTAAATCCTCAACGCCCATCTCAATCATCAAGTGAATCAATGTCACAATAGCAGAAGAATCGGCACCTCCAGAAAGTGAAACGACAAAGCCTTTTGAATAGCTTTTTCGCATATAATCAAAAAGACCTAAAGCTACCGCTCTTCCAAATTCTTCTTCTTTAATGTATTTGGAATGTTCCCAAGAAGCTTCTGAAGGAGAGTGCTTTTCAGGGACAGTTTGAGGAATTGTAAAATCAGAATTGATCACTTCAATATTGGAAGTACCTGTATTAGAAGTGTGACTTTGGATTTGTGCTAAACGAGCAACGTCCAAATCAAATGTAGCGGTTGTGACTTTACAGTTTTTAAAAGAAAAGCGTTTACTGATGGCTAAAAGATTTCCTGATAAGGCGATCATTACACCACCGTCATAAATTGCTCTTCCAGATTCATTACCTAAAAGATTGGCATAAATATATCCCACACCATATGCTCTTGAACCTTCCAAGACAAATCGTTTACGAACATCTAATTTATCAAAAGCAAAGTGACTCGCTGACGGGTTTAAGATAATATCTACCCCATTTTGATAAAGAGAACGACCAGGGCGGTTGGCTACCCAAGCATCTTCACAAATCTCAAAACCGATACGAACGCCGTTTACATCAAATAATAAATCCCCGATAGGGAAAGTAGATGCACCTAAAGTATTCTCGTATGATTTATCTAATTTAATTTCAGAAACTTCTCCACCTTCCCAAGGGGTAAACCATCTTGGTTCATAATGAATGCCATTTCCTGCTAAATGTTTCTTTGCTACAAACCCTAAAATCTTTTGGTCTGCAATCAAAGCAACGGTATTGTATAATTTATTTTTATGTCTTAAAGGAAGTCCAACAGAGATCACTATATCTTTTGTGTGGGGCAATAAGTCGCCTAATAATTTGAGTGATTGTTGTTCTGTATTTGGAGAGTAAAAAGCATCTTCACATCCGTAACCTGATAAGCATAATTCAGGAAGGCATAAGATACCCACATTTTCTTCTTTGGCTGTTTGAATTGCCTGTAATATATTCTGAAAGTTGTTGTTCCAATCCAATGGAGTCTGATTCAGTTCAGCACCACCAACTTTATATAAATTCATCATAAATAATCTGTAATTCTATTTTGAGCAAATGTACGATTTATTTAGATGAAAAAGGAAAGAGGAATAGGTCAAAAACAAAAAAAGAGGCATGATTGATTCACACCTCTGATTAACCTTTTTGTTTTAAAAATACTATATTTTTTTGAAAGTTTCTTTTAAGCTAATCGAACAAATACATGCCAAAACAAAGGCTATTGGCATCACCCAAATAGCGGATTGGAATGCCGATTGTAAAGCTTCAGGTGATGAGTTTTCATGTCCTCCAAAATAAGAAACCAACCAACCGAATAATGGCTGACCAACAGCGCCAATACCCATTAATACAACTGCTGATAAACCGTTGGCTGTTCCTAAAACTTCGTCACTATTGGATTCGCCAATTACAGGGTAGCCAATAGTTTGAGCCGCAGTGATAATTCCCAGTAAAAGAAATAATGTATAAAAATAGGTAGCTCCCGTAGAAATTGGAAACATGATTAATAACATAATGATAAAAGATAATACACCACCACCTAACATTGCTTTCTTTCTAGATTGCAGTTGATCTGAAATCCAACCACACAAAGGTGAGCCGACCATAGTGCCGATGAAAATCATTCCGATAATACCTGTGGAAGTAGCTTCAGAAAAATCTGGATTGACAAATTTAAGATAGGTTGTACCCCAAACGGCTCCTAAAAGAAGAACGGAAAGGTTTAATAGCCCAATATAAAGACCTGCTAACCAATTTTGAGAATTAGAAGCAGCCAATTTCAATCCTTCAATAAGCGATAATCCGCTATCATTTTCATCTCTTTTGACTTCTTCAGAAGGACTATCTTTAACAAATAATGCAATTAATACTAATATCACAATACCAATACCTCCATTGATTAGCATCGTTGTGTCACCACCGAAATTATCCATAAGCATCAATACAGGAGAGCCTGATACCCATCCGCCGAATACTGCAAATGTTACTAGAAGACCTGAAATTAATGCGAGTTTAGAAGAAGGAAACCATCTAGGTGCTAATCGAAAAGGTGCCATAAATGCCACACAATGAGCGATACCTAAAATGAACCTTAAGATTGAAGCAACCAAAACGCTTTTAGTGAACGCTGTACCAAATACACAAAGTACAGCGACAGCACACATTCCAAGTACAACTTTTTTTACAGATACTTTATCCAGAAGCACTCCAATAGGAATTAATAATAAAACAGTTCCATAAAGGAACGTTCCTGCAAATGAGCCAAATTCAGAAACGGTTGAAAGTGACAATTTATCCATAAAGTACCCTTTCATTGTTTCGGTACTGAAGAGTGTCATTTGAATAAAACTATAAAAGAAAAATGCACCTGCTGAAAATACAGCTAAAATGGATTTTGCTGAAATGGATTGTTGTTCCTGTTGTGTTGCTAAGGTTGACATATCAAAAAATGTTTGTTGAAATAATTCATGCTTCAAACAAATATCCATTTTACAGCTGAATATAATTGGTATAGATTTAACGAGTAATAGTATGATTTTAGCCAATTTTAGCTCATCAAGCTGAAATAAAAAAGAGCTAAGATTTCTCCTAACTCTTTTCATTTATCTTAAACTAAATCTGATTGATTGTTTCTAATGCTTTATCTAATATTTCATCCTTGTTTGCTTTTAATCCCTCTGGAGTTGGATAAACTTCAATATCTGGCACAATCCCAATTCTTTGAGTTTCTCTTCCATCAGGGTAGAAGACTCCAATTCCAGATATCAATGTTGTAATTCCACCAGGCAATGGTATTTCTGAGACATTACCATCAGCACCTGCGGTTTGACTTCCAATTAAAGTTACATTAGGTGCAGTCTGTAAAGCCATCAACGTATATTCAGCATGACTTTGTGTATAGGCATTACAAAGTAGAATTACTTTACCCTTATAGTAGTCTTCGTTCTCTTCACCACAATAGCCTGAAGAGTCAGTATAAAATGTGTAAGTTCCAGGATATTTCAAATTAGGTTTAGAGAATTGAGAAAATTCCTTCTTTTTGTCATTTAGGAATTTCGCTACTTCATACATAGCAAAACCATCTGAATGATTTCTTACATCAAAAATCATCGCTTTGGCATTTTTATGTTTCTCTAATATATTTAAAGCTTCCTTTTCTTTTAACAGGTCCATATTGAAATAGACTATTCCATCATTGAGAATCTTTACTGTTGAGGTGTCATAAGGCATATTAAATGCTATGGAGTCTAGAGGGTATCTCCTTATCTTTTTATTCAATTGTTTCCCATTTCTTTCAAATGTGATGTCTAAAGAGTCTGATTTTCCATTAAAAATTGAAGGTAACATATCTCTCATAACAGCGTTTTTATTTGAACCTCCATAGTATTCAGCGATATAATTTATTCTATCTTCCATACTTTGTTGATTGACTGCTGTTATGATATCACCTCTTTGGATATCATTGTTTTTGCATAACTTTTCATCAAAAAAATCTGTCACTACGACTTTATCCTCATAAGTGTGAAAAAGAAAAGGAACATAATTATCTCCCCAGAATTCATTTACGATATAGTTGTCAAAGATTACATATCCATGTGAATCATTAATTTTTGCAACCATTTTTAACACCGCAAGATGGTATTCAACAGAATCTTTAGCTTCAATGAAGTTGGGTATTTGAGCAGGTAATACGTCCTCCCAGTTATCATCTGTTTTGTATTTGTAAGGAAAAAAATAGTCAATGATGTTCCAGTAGCGAGCCAATGCCAAAAGTCTCATGTTTTCAGAAGGATAAGTTGACTCAGCGTACCTTTTCTCATTAGGAAATAATGTATTGCCAATTTCAGGAGCAGCAGAAACATAGTAATTGTCTCCTTGATTTCTATTGGTCTTTATGTAATCCAATTGTTTTTTGACTTCATTGTTAAACAACGATGAATTACTGATCCAATCAAGGTTCAAATTGACTTTCAAACTATCAGGAATCTCGTCATTACAAGTTATGCATTCAGGAACTTCCCCAAGTCCTTTGATCCATTTGGAGTAAAATTCATTGAGTTCATCTTTAGTTTGAATTTGTTTGATGACCTCAATTTTTGAGAGGTACTCTTGATCCCAGTCCTTTTTCCCTTTTGCTATCTCAGGGTGGTAGTACTTTAAGAATCCCCATACCTTGGAGAAAGATTCAATTTTTGTGGTCTGATCCAGCTTTTGTTCCGTACAACTAAATAGAAGCACGTTGAGAAAAAGTACAATAATAGCTTTTAATAGTAGTTTCATGATTTAAATAATTAGATTGAATTTCACCAGTTTTAACTCAGGGTATGTAGTTATGATACAATAGTTTAGCTAAAGGTGATTAGTTTTATTTATACTCCAATGTATTATTATTCTTTTAGAAAAAGCTATTTGTAATACTTTAAAAATGTTATTTCCATGTTAAAAAATGCAATGCTATTGAAGAGGAGAGTGATAGTTAGTGAAATGAATTAAGATAAATTTTGACACAAAAAAAGCCATCAAGAAATCATGATGGCCACGGCTAGTTCCGGCTAAATTGTTGAAAGTAATTTCATCAATAAGTGATGTTAATTATTATTTCTCATGATTTCGGGTAAAAATCGGCGAGAACATGATTAACCTTTTTTTGCAGTAACAAATTGATGTTATACAATTTTAATATTATTAAATATTTATTCCAAATCAAAAACCTACAAATAGCTGAAAAAAAGGTATTTGTAGGTTTTGTAAGAGGTTTTTAATGAATACTTTAGATTTGAAGCAAATAAAATAGTATGCTAAAAACTTAAACAAGACTTTTAGAAACCCTCATAATATGTGATAGTTCGTGGGTCTGCTTGCCTTCTCGATTACTAAAAATCCCTTTTATATTCAAAATGTCTTCCCTTACAAAATGGGAAGAATGTATAATTTTACCCTCTCCTGAAACAATTCCAACATGCGTAATTCTCCCTTTTTCATTATTAAAATACGCTAAGTCACCTGCTTTAGCATCGGAGAAAGAGACTTTAGTTCCGATTTCAGCTTGTTGGTAAGCATCTCTAGGCAGAAGAATACCATGTGCACCCATGACTGTTTGAGCAAAACCAGAACAATCAATTCCAAAAATTGAGCGACCTCCCCATAAATAAGGGACTCCCATATATTTCTCCGCTGTAGTGATGGGGTGCTCTTCATTTTTTGAAGGTAATACACTATGCAATTGAGCATATTTTAATTGCATAGAGTTACATTTTTCATAATGAAAAGGCAATGTTGATCCTACTGATAAATGTATGGTTTTTTGATTGTCAAAAATAGGGTAGATCAAACGTGTAACGACGGGGTGCTCTTCTTTTCTATACCTTTCAGCATATTCTGGAGCTACTTCATTATGTTGGCCGAAAGTAATCCAACCTTCATAATTATCCTTGAGCATTTTAATTTTGATCCACTCTTCTTTTTCATCAACGGATAAAACTTTATACAATTCGCCATATAACAATTGTGTTGTCATTTCTGATGAATGTGCCGCTTCTCCTCTTACCGCTAGGGTACTATATATACAAAGTCCAAATGTTGGCTTCATTGAATTCTATGTTTTTTCTTTGTGGCAAAGCTGATACTTGCTGTAATACTAAAATTGCTTGAAGTATTAGGTACTGTATAAATATCATAATGACTTTCTATGTAGAAGTAATTGAGGACAATCTCAAGAGAAATTCTTGGAGTCCAAAAATTACCAAACCCAAGACTTATACCGTATACATTACCATATCCATCAAACTTTGCCGTATTGTCTTGAACAGTATAAGTAACACGCGTTTTACTTCTCGCATAAGATAACTCTCCAAAAATACCATTTTTTAGGTATTTTCTTACTCTTGGGCCGCCGCCAATGAAAGTTTCTATGTTTTTATTATCGTAAGTAAAAGATAAAGTTCTCAACCCTCCATGCACAAACCCTCCAATCATTAGCTCATCTATAATGAAATATCCTGCGTATAAAGTACCAAAGGCATCCACTAAAATATTACTATTTGTAAAACCCAAATTACGATTTTGATAAGCGAAACCAAGACCATATCCAAAGCCTGTTAGAATTTGTTTTTTGGAAGTTTGGGTAATAAAGTTTTCATCCTCATCAGAATGAGCGAGCGTTTGTGGTCTATCTTTATCTTGAGCTACTCCAGCAAAACTAAAAATAAGAAGATAGATAAAAATAATTGTTGAAAATATTTTCTTGTAGTTCATCTATACTTTTGATAAGCGTTCTTGAATATACGCTTTTTCTTCCGAATTTGTCATAATCACCAATACAGATTCACTTTGAAGAACTGTATTAACATCGGGTTTAAATTGCCAATCTTCATTATTTCTGATGGCCAAAATAAGAGTAGAAGGCAAATTGTGGATTTCTAAGGCTTCAAGTTTTTGACCTGCGAAAGATTCGTTGACATGAATTTCTTCGAGTCTGAAAAAGTCGGTTTTTTCTCTTCTAATGGCATCAATAAAAGTAGTGATGGTAGGGCGAAGCATTTCCATTGCCATTCTTCTACCTCCAATGGAGTGGGGAGACACTACCTCGTTTGCACCCACTGAAATTAGTTTTTGTTTGAAAGAAGGAAATTTATTAGCAGAAACAATTCTAGCTGTAGGGTTGAGCTGCCGTGAGGAAAGAGTAGTTACTAGATTAATGTTGTCATCGTTAGTACAGACAAATACACCCTCTGCATTTTCAATTCCAGCTGAAATTAATGTATCATCAACGGTACAATCACCCACAATACCGTAAGCATGTTTATATACTTTTCTATGTTTTAGATAAACTTGATTGTCGCTTTCAATAAACACAAAAGCTTTTTCTTTTTTATCTAACTCTTCAGCGATTTTAAGTCCAACTCTTCCTAAACCGCAAATGATAAGATGTTTGTCTAGTTTGTTGATCATACGTAAACTTCTTCTTTTGATAAACTCCTCCTGTATGTGTCCTTCCAAAAAGAAAGCCGACAAAGAAGTGGCAATATAAGTAAAAGTACCGATTCCGCTGAATGCTATAAAAATAGCAAAAAATCTTCCAACGGGATTATTGTCTAATGGGATTACTTCACCATAGCCAATGGTTGTGATAGTAATTGCAGTCATAAAGAATGCATCAATTGGGTCTACAGGGGTACTTGATGTAGCCATAAAACCAACTGTTCCCATTAGCAAAATAAAGAGAATAACACCAAAGGCCGGTAATATTTTGGATATTATGGGTCTCATCTATAGTATATTCACTTCAGGTTCGATGCTGATACCAAATTGCGTTTTTACATCTTTTTGAATTTGAAGTGCTAGAGCCCAAGCTTCTTCACCTGTTGCTCCACCATTGTTGACGAGTACCAATGCTTGTTTAGGATATGTTCCTACATTTCCTAAAGATTTTCCTTTCCATCCAGCGGTTTGAATCAACCACCCTGCAGGTATCTTAATTGCTTCTTCACCTACAATATAATGAGGTGCTTCCGGGTATTTTTCAATGATTTTTAAGGCATCCTTTTTTGGAAGAACGGGATTCTTGAAGAAACTACCACAATTACCAATTTCTTTAGGATCTGGTAATTTTGATTCACGAATCTTGATGATCACATTAGCTAAATCAAGAGGAGTAAGGTTTTCGATACCTTGATGCTTAATTTCGTCTTCAATAGCACCATAACTTGTATTGAAGTGCCAATTTTTATTGAGCTTAATAGTGATAGAGAGAACGGCAATTTTTCCTTTCAACTCATTTTTGAAAATACTATTTCTATATCCAAAAGCACATTCCTGATTGCTATATTCAAATGTCTCTTTTTTATCAAAATGATAAAACTCGACTTTTTGTATTACATCTTTTACTTCAACGCCATAGGCACCAATATTTTGTATAGGACTTGCACCAACGGTTCCAGGAATTAAAGCAAGGTTTTCAATGCCCTGCCAACCTTTTTCTACTGTTTGCATTACCGTATCATGCCAATTTTCACCGGCACCAATTTTTAATGTAATATGATTATCATCTTCAGAGATGACATCAAAGCCGCTAATTTCATTTTTAATGATTAAACCATGGAAATCTTGAGTGAAAAGTATATTGCTTCCACCTCCAAGGATAATGAAGTTTTGATCATTAGGTTTTTGATCAAGGATAGTAGTTAATTCTTCTTTATTTGAAAAAGTCGTAAAGAAATCAGCATTTACTTTAGCACCAAATGTGTGGTAAGGTAGGAGTGAAATATTTGTTTTCATAGGTCTTTAAAAAATAAGGCGTCAGGTTGTATTTTCGAATTGAAATCAACCCAACGCCTTGTATTATTATTGGTAGTGAGAAGTACTATTTAGTAATTTCTTCCACTAGCTCATCAATTGGCATTTTGTTGAATTGTCCAGAAGACATTAGCAATAGGTTCTTCTTATTCCAGTCAATCTCTAATAATCTTTTTTGAAGAGCTTTCTCATCTGTAAAAACTTCTACATTTTTTTGTTTGAAAGCGTTGAAAACATCTTCTTTCGTGATTGAACTTAGACCTTTGTTTTCTACTACTTTAGGGTTAAAATAGACCAAAGGAATATCCGCTTCCTTGAGTGTTTTTTCATACTCTGTTAAGAAAGAAGAAGTAAGACTACTAAAGGTATGTAATTCCAAACAAGCTACAAGCTTTTCTTTAGAATATTGCTTTGCTACGGCATGTACAGTGGCTTGAACTTTTGACGGTGAATGTGCAAAGTCTCTAAATACTTTTGTATTAGGAGTCTCTTTGAGTAATTGCATTCTTAGTGCAGCTCCCTCAAAAGAAGCAATCGCTTCGATGAATTCATCCTTGCTTACATTAAGACGCTTACACACTTCCATTGCAGCAGACATGTTTTGCAAATTATGATCACCAAATACTTTCGTTTCAGTGTTTACATGTCCTGCAGTGATAATTGTTTTGCCATCTTTTACCTTCGACTTTAATTTGTCGTAAGGGATAACGTCAACATCGCCTGATATATCGAGTCTTTTGACTAATTTCTTTAAAACTTTATCATCAGCACTGTAAATAATTACACCTGCTTTTGGAGAATTTTCTACGAATAACTCAAATTGTTTTTCATAATCTTCATATTTAGGATATACGTTTACGTGATCCCATGCTATGCCAGTGATAACTCCAATATGATGATGATAATTTAAAAACTTAGGTTTTGAATCCAATGGAGAAGATAAGTATTCGTCACCTTCTAGGATTACAACAGGAGCACTATCTGTAATTTTTACAGGTCTTTCTACACCTTTCAACGCAGCTCCTACAAGATAATCACATTCGATATTCCAATAGTTAAGAACATGAATGATCATTGATGTTACAGACGTCTTACCATGACTTCCAGCCACAACAACACGTTGCTTATTCTTAGTCTGAGAGTAGATATATTCAGGGAAAGAATAAATATTAAGTCCTAATTGTTTAGCTTTTACTAATTCTGGATTGTCTTTTTGAGCGTGCATACCCAAAATTACAGCGTTGATATCGTTTGTAATTTTTTCAGGGTGCCATCCCATTTCAGCAGGAAGTAAATCGAATTCCTTAAGGTTAGAATATGCAGGTTCATATATGTGATCATCAGAACCACTCACGTTGTAACCTTTTTGCTGTAATGTGATTGCTAGGTTGTGCATAATGCTTCCACCTATTGCAATAAAATGAACTCTCATGTATATCTATTGTAGAATAAAATAATTCAAATAATATGATGTATTCAAAGTAAACATAAAAAGGAAGCCCTTCTTTTACTTTTGAAGTGCAAATTTATTAAATTTTGACGAATAGACTACTATTCATATTGAAATCAATCCATCATATTGTAAATCTTTATAAATAACATCTAATTTGTTCATCTAGAAATAATGATAATCCGTATTTGATTATTGAAATATTGTATAGGGCATAAACAAGTTGTTATAGGAATCTTTTTAAGATCAATAATTTAGTATACGATATGACACTTATTTGAAGATCTATTCGAATAAAACCTAAATTTTAGAATAAATCTCCTTAATTTTGTACCCATGGAGAAGTCTAGTAGTAAAAGTAGTTTAATTCAATCTGCTTTTAATCAAAATAAACCAGACAATGTAGGTCTAGAATTAATGAATGCTAAAAAAAGACCATGTGACCACGAGTTGGAACGTGTGACCTTGGGTGCATTAATTTTAGAGAAGGAAGCCCTCAATGAAGTAATTGAGGTGCTGAAGACGGATACTTTTGATAGAGAAGCACATCAATATATATATAATGCAATCGTAGGGATTTTCAACAGAAGTGAACCTGTTGATCATATGACGATTGTGACAGAACTTAGAAAATCAGGGGAGTTAGAGAAAGTAGGGGGAGTAAGTTATATAGCTCGTCTTACACAAAGTGTAACCTCTTCTGCCAATGTTCTTCACTATGCACGTATTTTACAGGAATATTCGATCAAAAGAAAACTGATCAACGTTTCAAATGAGATTCAAGTAAAAGCATATGAGGATACCACTGATGTTTTTGATCTTTTAGATAAGATGGAAACCTCACTTTTTGAAGTGTCAGAAGAAAATGTACGTAAAAACTACATGGGCATGAATGAAGTAGTGAAGGAGGTTTTCCATGAACTGGAAGAACTAAGAGACAATGATAATGATTTTACAGGTGTTCCTTCTGGATTTACGAACCTTGATAGGGTTACTTCAGGGTGGCAGCCTTCTGATTTGATCATTATTGCGGCTCGTCCAGCGATGGGTAAAACAGCTTTTATTTTATCAGCTTGTAGAAACGCATCCGTTGGTTTTGGAAAACCTACCGCAATTTTCTCTCTGGAGATGTCTGCAGCACAGTTGGTAAAACGTTTGGTTTCCGCTGAAGCAGAGTTGGAAAGTGAGAAATTGAAGAAAGGTAATCTGACGGATGAGGAGTGGAGACGTCTAGTAGATAAAACATCTAGTTTGTCTTCAGCACCAATCTATATTGATGATACGCCAGCACTTACGGTACTTGAATTAAGAGCCAAATGTAGAAGGTTAAAAGCACAACATGATATCCAAATGATTGTGATTGATTACCTTCAGCTGATGAGTGGAGGTGATAGTAAATCGAAGGGTAACCGTGAACAGGAAATTGCCTTTATTTCTCGATCGTTGAAACAAATTGCAAAGGAACTAAATGTGCCTGTAATAGCCCTTTCTCAGTTGAGTCGTGCCGTAGAAACCAGAGGAGGAGATAAGAGACCACAGCTTTCCGATCTTCGTGAATCAGGATCGATTGAGCAAGATGCCGATATGGTAATGTTCTTATACCGTCCTGAATATTACGGTTTAGATGAGGATGAAGAAGGCAATTCAACAAAAGGTATGGGTGAGGTGATCATTTCTAAAAACCGTAGTGGTGGCTTGGAAAATGTTCGCTTGAAATTTATTGGTCAGTACACCAAGTTTGCAGATTGGGAGGACGGATCGTTTATGTCAACTGAAGATATGATGTCAGGTATGCACGGTGGTTTTGCTGGCGCTCCTGCTATTCCATCAAGTCTTCCAGAAGCAGGTGGTAATATGCCAGGCGAAGTCACTTTTGATCAAATGAATGCCATGCCTCCAGATATCGATTTTAATGAAGGTGGGGATGATGGAGGACAAGAGTTTCAGACGCTTCCATCAAAATTGAATAGAGATAACGATGGTGGGGCACCTCCTCCGTCAAATGATCCTCCTTTCTAAATTATTATATATAAAAATGGCTATTAGTTTAAAAATCTGGTAGCCATTTTTTAATTCTTGTTGAAGTTCAATACTTTTAAAATAGTATCTTTATTCAATAAACATGTGTAATTCACGCTATATAAATCCTTTTACGGATTTCGGTTTTAAGAAGATATTTGGTGAAGAATCTAATAAGGATATTCTTATCAATTTTTTTAAATGCTGTATTACCTGCGGAAGATCAAATTAAGATTTGACTTATAAGTCAACTGAACATCTTCCAAAAAATGATACAGACCATAAGGCTATTTATGATTTATATTGTGAGAATTAGAAAGGTGAAAAGTTTATTGTTGAATTGCAGAGAGCTTCTCAGAAATTTTTCAAGGATAGAACAATTCATTATTCTAGTTTCCCTATACAAGAACAGGCTGAAAGGGACAGGGCTATCTATTGTTGAATTAAAAGAGATAGCTAATCAATAATAAAAAGGCTACAAGGTTATCGACCTTGTAGCCTTTTTATTATAAATCAATTTGTAATTTACTTCAAAGGAATCAAAATAGGATTAGAGTAACAACCGGAAGGATAGTTCATATTCAAGAATGAACAAATTGTTGGTGCGATCTCTGTTACAGTGTGAGGTGCATGTGTTTCTCCAGCTTTAATATTCCAACCATAGAATAAAATAGGAACATGAGTGTCATATTTATAAGGAGAAAAGTGTGTAGTACCTGCAGGTCCGTAATCTACATAATGTGATCTTAGAACACCAAATACATCTGGCGAGAATCTAGGATTAAAAGCATTGTAAATTAAACCTTTATATCCTTGAGAATACTCATTGCGTTCTAAATCTTTACCTAACAAAGCATGAGTATATTGTGGTAATTCCATAAATGCTTCAGCTGTTGCTTTTTGAACTTCTTCTAAGTCAAGCCCTTTTTCTTTAATGAATTCTCTATCCAAATAAAGTTGACCAGAGTAGTTGGAAGCAACATATTTACCTTCGCCGAATCGTGCATTTAAAGCCTTTTCAATGTATTCGGTATCTTCTTTACTCTTAATGTTTTTTGCTTCAAAATTCATTCTATCACGCATAAATGCAGCGTTTTGAGCTCCAGCGTGATCGGCAGTTAAGAAAATAACATATTGGCCTTTACCAACTTTTTGATCTAAATGATTAATTAAAGTGGCAATTTCCTGATCTAGTTTGATATACATATCCTGTACTTCAATAGATTGAGGACCATAAGCGTGACCTGCATAATCGGTAGAAGAGTAGCTTACTGCAAGTAAATCAGTGAAGTTATCCTGACCCATATTTTCATTATCAATAACACTCATTGCCATTTCAGTTACAATAGTATTACCATAAGGAGTGCCTTTAATGATATCGTATTTTTTACCAGTCTTTGCTCTTACTCTATCAGCTACTACTGCTTTTTTGATACTGTAAGGGAAAGTCGGTTTGTCTTTTCCAGGAAACAAAGATTCGTAAGGTGTATCATCTTCTGTTGAAGCAGTGTATTCTTCGATAGGCAAAGAAAGTGTCCAATCAGATTTCATATATTGATCGATAGGTCGGTTTTTACCTTCATTTAAAGCTGTTACCCAATCTGGCAATTGATCAATGTAAAAAGAAGAAGTAATCCAATTACCATTCTTTTCATCTAACCAATAAGCGGCATCTGCTTTATGCCCAGCAGGAAGAACAGCAGATCTATCTTTAATAGAAACACTGATCACTTTTGATCTGAAATTACTCGCCCATTTCAATTCATCTGATAAGTTAGTTACCGCAAGACGATAAGGTGATTTTTGCCCATTCTTACTGTCAGATCCTACTGTTTGGTATCTCTTGTCATCTACACAATAGACTGATTTACGTAATTCTCTATCATAGAAATTATTATTGACAATAGAGTGGTACGCAGGTGAAGTACCCGAATAAACAGAAGCATGACCTGGCCCGGTTACCGTTGGGGCGTAATTGTATTGGCCGTTTCTGACGTTATAACCATCGTTGACTAGTTTCTTAAAACCATCTTGTCCAAAGCTATCCCAATATCTTGAGATATAATCGTACTTCATTTGATCAACAATAATTCCTACAACAACTTTGGGTTTGTCTTCTGTAAACTGAGCAAAAGCACTCAGTATACTCGTCCCCATAAGGACGGAGGTGATCAGTAATTTTTTGATGTTCATTTAAATAGTATTCTTTAGAAATTATATTGGATTGTAGTCAACATGTTAGGTAGTGTAAACATGTTATTAAAATATTAGCCCCAAAAGAGGTCACTATTTGAATAATATAAAAATATCAATTGTGAATTATTTTTAACCGACTTATTTAATTGATTCTTTGTTCAATTTCAGTTATCAAATCCTTAACATTGACCTCTTTTATGGACTGACTTATATTTAGTAATTTTTGAAGAAACTTTTGATGTGGTGTACTTTGAGGATTGAAAGGTTTGTGATTTAAACCTTTGAGTACTTTATCTAATTTTTGTCTTGTTGAATGGGTTTTTTCATGAATTAAGGCCTGATCAAAATAAGACCAAATATAGTCTTGGGCCAATTTTGATGGGTGAACAAGGTCATCAGTATAAAAACGATAATCTCTCAATTCATCTAACATTATTTCATAGGCAGGGAAATAGAAACAGTTTTCATATTTTGAGGTTACTAGATGAGTGAAGTATCTCAAGATGGATTTACTTAGACTATTATCTACTAATCCATTTCTGAAATGCCGAATTGGAGAGACTGTAAAAATGACTTTGCAACTTTGAGGAAGTAGAGTTAGAAGCTCATTAAACTTCTCCATCATTTGGTCTACTTCTAATAATTCTTGCGTAAACTGTTTTGATGGGACTTTATGACAGTTAGCCACTAATTGTTGGTGCTCATTATGCTTAAAAACAAAAGAAGTTCCCAAAGTAATAATGAGAAAATCCACTTTCTGTAAAATGTTGTGTGTGGATTGTTGAATACTTTTGATTTGATCAATTAAGTCCTTTTGATTTAACCCAGAGATATCCGAATGAAAATTGAAGTGTTTGAAAATATCTTCGTTTTCAATGATCATCTGTTCATCCACTTTTTTATGATCGGTAAAAGCCTGAAATAAATTATCAAAAATACTTACTGGGTTGTAAAGTACTCCGTAAGGATTAATAGTGATATTGAACCTATTTTCTTGAAGTCGTTGGCCAATATTTTGGGCAAAGCAAGACCCTATACTTAAAATAGTACTATCAAAATTAATCTTTTCCTCAAAAAATAGAGGGTTAATAGGGGTTCTGAACGTCTCATTATGCAACATTTTCACAATATACGCTTTTGTAGTCGAAATAATTTTGTCCGATTAAAGACAAACCTTAGATTTGTATCCGAATTTATTTGAAAGAATCATAAATCGCTTCAAACATTAAAATGAAGAAGTATACATACACAGAGAAAAAAGATACGCGCTCAGGATTTGGTGCGGGCTTACATGAGCTAGGTAAAACGAACGAGGATGTAGTAGCATTATGTGCTGACTTAACAGGTTCTCTAAAAATGGATGCATTCAAAAATGATTTCCCTGAGAGATTCTTTCAAATGGGTATCGCTGAAGCAAACATGATCAACGTAGCAGCAGGTATGACAATTGGTGGTAAAATTCCTTTCACGGGTACTTTCGCCAATTTCTCAACAAGCCGTGTTTACGATCAGATCCGTCAATCAATCGCTTACTCTGGAAAGAACGTTAAAATTGCCGCTTCTCACTCAGGTCTAACTTTAGGAGAAGATGGAGCAACTCACCAAGTTTTAGAAGACATTGGTATGATGAAAATGTTGCCAAACATGACTGTAATTAACACTTGTGATTACAACCAAACAAAGGCAGCTACAATCGCAGCAGCGAAACATGATGGTCCTGTATACTTACGTTTCGGACGTCCGTCAATTCCTGTTTTCATGCCAGAAGGTGAATTCGAAATTGGAAAAGCGGTAATGTTAAACGAAGGGACTGATGTTACTATCGTAGCAACAGGTCACTTAGTTTGGGAAGCTATTCAAGCAGGTGAGAAATTAGCAGAAGAAGGTATCTCTGCTGAAATTATCAACATTCACACCATTAAGCCATTGGACGAAGAGGCAATCTTGAAGTCAGTAGGTAAAACAGGTTGTGTAGTGACAGCTGAAGAGCACCAAATTGCAGGTGGTTTAGGCGAAAGCGTATCAGCTTGCTTAACTAGAAACTTATTAGCTCCACAAGAATTCGTAGCAGTAAATGATACATTTGGTGAATCAGGTACTCCTGCTCAATTAATGGAGAAATATGGATTAACTGCAAATGACGTTGTTGCGGCAGCTAAAAAAGCAATCGAAAGAAAAGGTTAGTCTTTGACAATAATACTTAAGGATTAAAGCCATAAAACGCTTTAGTTCTTCTATATAAGCCCAATATTAGTACTAATATTGGGCTTTTGTTTTGGGGTAATGTTATTTTATTTATTTTTAAGTGCTCAATCAATATCATAAATGATTGTGTACAATGTGATCGGAAATAGTAATAATGTGCTGATTTTGAATTAGTAATTTGATCTATTTTCATCTTTTTTTATCTGTTAATTTTTTGATGCTAACATTCAATTTTTGGTGTGGTGTCTTTAGGCTATTCTAAATGAAAACTTTCTTTACTGTATCTTTTGTACTTATTTCAACTTTATGTTTTTCATACCCAAAAACAGTGGATAAAATCCCTCAGTTTGACAGCTTATTGACTGTGTTTGAAAGTAAGGAAACTTCTGATTCTGTCAGAATCGGAACGGCTTTGCAATTAGCTTGGTTGTACCGAAACGTATCACCTGATAATGCTTATTTATATGCCAAAATTGCGGAAGATTTAAGTAAACAAAATCAGTTTGAAAAATATGAAATCCGTGCAATAAGTTATGGAGGTATTGCATTGAGAAATAGAGGGGAGTACCAGAATGCAATGAACTTGTTTATGCAAGCATTAGAAAAGTCGACGACCATTCAATCTTTGGAAGATGAAGGGTATGCCCATATCAACATTGCAAGTGTCAACATCTATCAGCATAATTATAATGAAGCTATTATTCATCTTGAACTGGCAGAGGTAATCAGTAAACAATTAAAAGATAAACGAATGCTTGGTTATGTATTGACGAACTATGGCAGGGTTTATTTTGCGACTGAGCTCTTCAAAAAAGCTGTAGATAGTTTTAATGAGGCATTAGATTTAAGAAAAAAAGAAAATGACTTGTATGGTCAGATCGTGACTTACTCCGATATGGGGACAGTCTATGCTGAAACAGGTCAATATGAAGAGGCATTAAGATACCTAAAACTTTCATTAGACTTAAATCAAAAAAACAATGAAGATGCCGATACAATGGTCGGTACCTTAATTGATATGGCTAGAATCTACAGAAATCAAGCAAATTATGATAAAGCGAAAGAACTAGCAGAGAAAGCAGCGAATATTTCTGTCAATATTAGAGCTAAGCACATGGCATTAAATGCCTTTTTAGAGTTAAAGACAATAGAAAGAGCAAAGGGAAGATACAAGAAAGCATTAGAATATGACGACCTGATTGAAAACTATAAAGACTCTATTTTCAATGAGGAAATACGATTAAAATTGGCTGAAATAAACGTAAGGTATTTAGTTGCTCAAAGAGAAAAGGAAAATGAAATACTGAAAAAAGATCAAGAGATTAATCAAATAATAATTGAACGACATACCATCATTATGTTTGGTTCTTTTATTTTGATCATCATTTTGAGTTTCTTTATCTACTACCTATACAAAGAAAATAAAAATAAGAAGGTGATTAACCATACATTGCATATCCAAAAATCAGAATTGGAATTGCAATCTAAAGAGATTCACCGTATCAATAACTTACTTCAAGCAAAGTCTCAAGATATAATGGATAGCATCAATTATGCAAAAGGCATTCAGAAGGCTATTCTACCAAGCTGGGCACATGTCAAAACATTTTTGCCTAACTCTTTTGTTTATTTTGAACCAAGGGATATTGTTTCAGGTGATTTCTACTGGTTTAAAAATATAGATAACTCAAAAGGAATCTTGATTGCAGCCGATTGTACAGGTCATGGTGTACCAGGTGGCTTTATGAGTATGGTAGGAGAGACAGCCTTGGAATATATTGTTGACTCTCAAAAAATCTATTACCCTTCTAAGATTCTAGAGGAATTACATGCTCGTTTGTCAAGTATATTAAGACAGAAAAAATCTGGAAATATGGACGGAATGGATGTATCTGTTTGTTTGATCGATAATGAGAATAATACTGTCCAATATGCAGGGGCAGGGATGTCTATGACCATTGTAGACAACAATAAGCATCAGATCATCAAAGGTACGTCAAGAGGTGTAGGTGGTGTTTCAACTTTCTCAACATGCGAGACACATACCTTCGAGTATACATCGCAGAAGATGTTCTTTATTTATTCTGATGGCTATGCGGATCAGTTTGGAGGTCCAAAAGGTAAAAAATTGAAAAGCCCTAATTTCAGAAAGATTCTTGAAGCTTGTTCTTCTCTTCCAATTAAAGACCAAAAACAGTTTATGAAAACACAATTTGAAAGCTGGAAGCAAGATGAAGAACAAGTGGATGATGTGATGATCATAGGGTTTACAAAATAAAACATCGTCTAATGTCAATAGATGAAAAAGGTTCATAGGGTACAAAAAGCTACTTTATGAACCTTATTTGTAAATGCTAGAAAATAGATGTCAATAAAATCGAATATAGTAATTTTCTAAGAACAAAGGGTAGGGTATTACGTCTATTAATTGTGTAATATATATACAATAACAATGTGAAAACAGCTTTTTGTATTGTGATATTACATAACCGTCAATTTTGTATTCCGCAAAAAAATAAAAAGCTTAAAACTCTACTACTATGAATATACTTATCACTAAAACTGTATCAGCGAAATTTAATGATTCTTGTACTATTAATTTCGAGTTCTTTCTTCAAAGAAATGGTAATACATGGATGGAACCGCTTTACAAATCAGAAAACTATACTTGCGTTGATCAACAAGCATTGGTAGAACTTACGGAGAGTGCGAAGTTGTATGCTCAATACCTTGGTAAAATCAACGAAGAAATTACCGAAATGTCAGATTCAGAGTTTTATATATTGTTTGAGAAAATGCCGGAAATTCATTCAAAAAAGGATTTTAACTATACATTGAAAACAATAAGAGAAAAACATAGAGCAGCATAAAATCATTTAGAAATCAAATCATCATCAACAGGCGACCAATAAAAAAAGGTCGCCTTGATTTTTTATAATCAGACAACCTTTTTTTTGAAAACAAGCAAGTCACAATTTATTTATTGATATAGTTTTGAGGGATTAATGTCTACTCTCTGTTCTAGAAAACGATAGCGTACATTCATTAATGCACTTTTCATTTTTCTAAGGAAATCTGTCCAAGCTTCTTCTACCTCCTCAAGATACTTTTGAGTATCCTTATCTGCTTCGTGCTTGAAGGAATATCCTGCTTCAACTAAAAGTTGATCTGCACTGAATTTTGTATTAAAATTCTGCTGAATAAATTTATCTTTATCCTTGAATAGCTGGCTTAAGGCCAATAGTGCGAATTTGTTTGTTGGAAAACTCATGTAGTTGACCAATTCACTTAATGTTAACGGCATTTTTGTTGTTTCAGGAACTGCCATAACTTTACCAAGTTGGATTTCCTTCTTTAGAATTAAATGCTTCATGGCTTTAGGTTTAAAAGTGAAATACGTTTTTGTATTAAACGTTATTGAATAGAAATAGGATTCATGAAATACGTATTATTTTACGTTTTTTAATGAAAAAGCCCTTATTTGGGCAAAAAAATAGAAAAATGCCTTATGGAATTAAAGAAAATAAATGTATTTCCAATTAAATCATTGGACTCAATAGTATTGGATGAGGTTGAAATCTCTGAAGGAGCAACGTTAAAATGGGATAGAAGATGGGGGATTCACCGCAAAAGTGATGGTAGAACCGTCAACGGAAAAAAATACCCTACAATCCATAAACTAAGAACAAAATACGACTTGGAAGATCTCAGAGTAGAGATGTCAAGTGCTAAAGTTGGAATCGGTTCATTTGTGCTTGAAGGAGATTATACACAAATGAATCAGTATTTGTCCGACTATTTTGAAGAGGAAGTTTATGTATTAGAAAATGCCAAGACGGGTTTTCCAGACCATAGTGGAGGAAATGTAGGAGCATCGTTGGTTTCGATACAGACTTTGGAGAAAGTGGGTGAGTGGTTTGATTTACCTGTTGATGAGGTGGAGCGAAGAATGAGAATGAACTTTATTATAGATAACGAAACTGCTTTTGGAGAAGATAACTTGATGGGACCTTCTAAAAGTGAACCGAGGTCGTTCTTCATCAATGGTACTGAATTGAGAGGGTATAAGCCTTGTGAGCGTTGTCCTGTACCTACAAGAGACTCTATTACAGGTGAAGCCATGAAAGGTTTTCAAAAAGCATTTTTAAATAAACGAAAGGAGTTACAGCCAAGCATTTTAGATAACGAGCTCTATGCTCACGCTTACATGTGTGGTATTGTCTTGAATATTCCAGAGCAATCTGTTGGGAAGTTGGTGAAAAGTGGAATGCCGATCACTTTTTAAATTGAAAATTTCACCTTTATTCACAAAAAAATAAAGGTGATAAAGGGCCTTTTGGACACTATTGTAAATAGTTGAATACTAAACATATCCTTTTTGATCTTGATTGTAAATTGCTGATAACAAAGTTTTAAAGTGTCATTTCAACGAAAGGGAGTTGTCAAAAGTCCTATTTTGTTTTCCAATAATAATGTAAATTGTATCAATTACTTCACCGTGGTACTTTATTTGTTCCCTATGGTAAAGTAATAACTATTACATATAAAAATTCACTTATAAAATAAGATTAATATGAAAGTTGCTGTCTTTGGTACAAAATCATACGATAAAGAGTTTTTTAAACTTGAAGGAGTAAATACTACACACGAATTAGTTTTCTTTGAATCCCGCTTAAGAGTGAAGACTGCCCCACTAGCAAGAGGATTTGATGCTGTATGTGTATTTGTGAATGATGTAGTAGATACAGAAACAGTTAAAATGTTAGGTGAATTTGGTATCAAAGTAATTGCATTACGTTGTGCTGGTTTTAATAACGTTGACTTGATTGAGGCAGAGAAGCAAGGTATTGAAGTATTAAGAGTACCAGCTTATTCTCCTTATGCAGTTGCAGAGCATACATTAGCATTAATTCTTACATTAAATAGAAAAACACACAAAGCCTACAACCGTGTTCGTGAAGGTAATTTCTCTTTAGACAGATTAACGGGATTTGATATTTACGGTAAAACTGTTGGTGTGATTGGTACTGGTAAAATCGGTCAGATTTTCGCTAGAATCATGAAAGGTATGGGTTGTAAAGTAGTGGGCTTTGATTTATACCCTAACAAAGAATTTGAAAAGGAAGGTATTTTAGAATATGTGACATTAAATGAGTTGTTAGAAAATTCTGATATTATCTCATTGCACTGTCCATTGACGCCTCAAACACATCATATCATCAATGATCATTCTATTTGGAGAATGAAAAAAGGAGCGATGTTGATCAACACTTCAAGAGGTCGTTTAATTGATACAGAATCAGCTATTCGTGCGTTATCAAAAGGTCACTTAGGATACCTTGGTATTGACGTGTATGAGCAAGAAGAAAAATTATTCTTCAGAGACTTATCAGAAACATTGATCAGAGATGAAAAAATGTTGAATTTGATGTCATTCCCTAACGTATTAGTAACAGGTCACCAAGCCTTTTTCACGGATACAGCCTTGACTCAAATTGCAAGAGTGACGCTTGGTAACTTAACTGCCTTTGAAAAAGGTGAAGAGTTAGTCAATAGAGTTGGTTCTGAAGCAATAAAAGGTTAAATTGTTATAGGATAAAATTATATAAGGTATCAGTAGTTAATATTGATACCTTTTTTTATAAACAAGAAGTTGGGGCATCTTATAAATGTACAATTTCTGTTGAAGTACTAAGCCAAAAATAATATGAATTAGTGTTATATACTTTTGTCATAGTACTTAACATAAAATAAAACTTAATCACAAAACTAATTATTACTGAAAGACGTAATATTATTTGTTAGGAAACTATAATATTTTTAAAAACCATGAAAAGAAGACAAGCAACAACACTAGTTACTGCTATTGCTGCCGGCGCTGCGATAACTACAGGAATCGTTATCAAAACTAGACAATACATGCAAAAGAAAAGATTAGATGAAGGTGATTACTTATATCCATATCTGTCTTTTATCAAGAAAAAAATTGAAGCAGGAAAAGATTCAATCATCATCACTCCTGAAGATTCTCCTTTTAAGTTTATAACTTTATCTGTAAAAAAAGCGGGTAAGAAGAAATTAATCTTAGCAGATTATGAAGGAACAGCTTTAGGACGTGGACGTAAAGATCTTTTAAAATATAAAAATGGTAAGCTTACTTTCATTAAGCCAATCATTGAATATGCGATGTAGTAATTCACTAACATCAACAAGGAAGTCATTCTCAAATTACTGGGAATGACTTTTTTGTTGTCTAAAGCTTGATTTTGACGATGTTTGTTTAAACAAAATTCACCAAAAGTCAGTTACTAATCTGTACATTTAAAATTCTGACTTATGCAGACTACCAGTATCAATGAAAACAGTGTAAAAGATTTAACTGAACAACTTCGGAAATTAGAGGAGAAATACGAGTCGCAAAAGCAAATGACTGAAATGACCATCGGTTTTCTTCAAGATGCGAATGAGAAACTAACCGAAGCCAAGGATGAGATTGATAAAGTAAATAAAAGGGTACAGCAAAGCATCAACTATGCTCAACGCATCCAACAGAAAATACTTCCATCAGATCAGAAAGTACATCGTTTGTATCCTGATTCCTTTGTGCTTTACAAACCAAAAGATGTGGTGAGTGGCGACTTCTATTATGCAGACGAAGATGATCGCTTCAACTATTTGGCAGTGATTGATTGTACTGGACATGGTGTTCCTGGGGCTTTTTTGACTTTGATAGTTAACTCATTATTGGAGTCAATTTTAAAGGAAAATAAAAGCAACCGTGCAGATATTTTATTAAAGAAATTGGATGAACGTCTTTTTTATTATTTGAACAAGAATGAAGGTGTAAAGAAAATTCAGGACGGTTTGGATATCACTTTTTGTATGAAAGAGAAATCGTCTAATAAAATTTACTTTTCATCAACTCATCAAAGACTATATCATGTTTCTTCTCAAACTATTGAAGAATACAAAGGGGCTTCCTATTCCATTGGGGAGTTTTCCAAAAGACAAGAAAAGTTGATAAATCATCAATTAGAATTTGAACAGGGAGATATGATTTATTTGTCTACTGATGGTATCATTGATCAGTTTGGTGGACAAAATAATGAAAAGTTTAAAAGGAAAAATTTTAAGAACCTTTTGTTAAAAATTGCCGACTACCCAATAGAAAAACAACAGAAAATCATTGACCTCACTTTTGAAAAATGGAGAGGGAACAAAGTACAAACGGATGATGTTTTGGTAATGGGAATAAAACTATAATCTTTTAAAAATCTTATCATGGTAACTACCCCAAGTGAATTAAAAACAACAAGAAATACTCTTTTTGACTGCCTTTACAAGGATGAATACACAAAAGTCTACTTTATTCAAGAGAAAAACCTGTTAGTATGTGAAGCACTACAAGAATATATTCCAATTGAGGATTTTAAAAAAGTCTTTCATTTTATCACCTTAAACTTCTCACTGTTTGATCAAGTAGACAAGTTCCTGTTCGATAAACAAAGCCTTAGAGTATTTCATCAGCCTTCAATGGAATGGTATTTTGTGTTTTGGAAAAGAGAAATGTTTGAAGAGTATGGATTAGTCAATCATGTAAAAATTCTTCCTCAAAATTTACCTTGGTTTGAAGCATCAGTAAAAGCGGGCAGGGCACAAATAGAAGAGAAGTATAAAGATCTTGTTATCGATAAACTGAATATTGAATATGTATCTTCGATTGAAGAGATCGTTTAATACATTCTTAGTATTGAGATAAAATCCTTTTTCAAAAAATAGTTTATTTTTACCTCCCAATTGGTTCTAATTGCTATTTATGAAAAAGGATTTTTTTAGTTATTGTCAGCAAATCAGTAGTGATCTCAAAGAAGATGTTTTGTCGGAATTGTTTGCATGTTTTAGTGTGCGTTCATTGGAGAAAAATGATTTCTTTTCACAAAAAGGAGAATATGCTCATAAGGTTGGTTTTTTGATGAATGGAGTGATACGTGCATTTTATTTGAATGAGGAAGGCAAAGAATACAATAAGCAGTTTTTTGTAGGGCCATCGTTGATTGGTCCTTATACATCGCTTTTAACCAATACTCCCAATTTGATTCCTCAGCAAGCATTGACGGATTGTGAAATTCTTGAAGCAGAATACAAAGATATTGAAGCTTTGTATTCAAAACATCACGCCTTAGAGAAGCTAGGGAGGAAAATTGCGGAACATTATTTTTTAGAAAAAGAAAAAAAGGAATTAGAAATGGGATTGTTGGAAGGTGAGGAACGTTATGTAATTTTTCAAAAAGAATTTCCAAATTTAGAACAGCAAATCCCTCAATATCATATTGCATCCTATTTAGGAATTTCTGCTACTCAATTAAGCAGAATTCGAAAGGGTATATTGAAAAGCAATCTGGATTAAAATTACATATGTAAATGTTTCACTAATCCTTGTTGGTCACTTTTGTGGTACACTAAAAATCAAAAAGTACTATGAAAGCATTACCATTTTATTCTATCCTATTATTCAACTTTCTCCTTTCAAGTTGTGCGATTCACCCCAATAAATGGACGCCAACAGCAACAGAAGTTGATATTAGCACATTACCATCAACAAACCAACTTACCGACTCCAGGACGGTATCACTTTTAGGCTTTTCAGGAGCAGAAGATTTTGCGATGGACCAAGAAGGTAATTTGTATTGTGGAACCCATAACAGTAATGATGATTTTACAGGAGGAGCTATCCTAAAAATCGATTCTTTATTGAATGTAGAAGAGTATATCAAGACTGATAAATGGGTCACTGGAATGCATTTTAATGCCAATAACGAAATGATTCTATTGATGAATGGAGTGGGCTTGTTGAAAATCAATGCGGATCACTCTTTTGATACCTTATTGACCCAAACTCCTGATGGGAAACCGATATTGATGGGTTCAGGGCTTGATATTGCACAAGATGGAAAAATCTATTTTAATAATCTTTCCTCGCACATGGAGACTTCTATTGCAACTATCAATCAGCTTATTTTAGAAATGAAGCCAGATGGAGGAGTGTATTGTTTCGATCCCAAAACAAAGAAAACGGAAGTTATATCATCAGGAAATTATTTCGGAAATGGTCTTGTACTCAGCAAGGATGAGCAATCTATTCTAGTCTCAGAAACCTCAAAATACAGAATATTAAGATATTGGATTAAAGGTGAAAAGAAAGGACAATCGGAGGTGTTCTTAGATAATTTACCGGGTTTCCCGAACAACCTGAAACAGAGTTCGAATGGCAATTACTGGTTAGGTTTTACGACAAAAAGAAATCAACAATTAGACAATATCCACCCGAAACCTTGGATGAAGCAAATGGTTTTTGCGATGCCTGATTTTATGAAACCGAAACCTGAAAAATATGGATTAGTAATGGAAGTCTCGGATCAAGGAGAAATTATTAGAGTGTTTACAGATGAGGAAGGGAAAGTAGTAGAAGAGGCAGGGGCAATTATTGAGAAAGATGGTTTGTTATTCCTTGGTGGAGATATTGTCAATTCAGTTTCTGTTTTTGAATTGTAAATATTACTACATCATTATTAACCTAGAAGTCAGAGACTTCTTAAGATCTTTAAAGCACAAGAGACGCTGTCGCTTAACTCTTGCGCTATAAATTTGTAGAAATAGCACTGGCACGAATGTTAAGCGATAGCATCATTCGTGCCCAATAAATCAAAAGAAATCTCCTGATTTC
>NZ_JTAM01000074.1 GCF_000812565.1 Flammeovirga sp. OC4
CTACCAACCTTAGCGGGGTTGAAACAATCTCTTATTTAGGCTCTACTCTGTTAAAAGAAATAAGTCCAAGAAATGACGTAATTTTAAAAATTATTTTGTCTTATGGTTTACTTATTTCTTTTACCCTAGTTTTAAAAAGCAATTTACTATCTTAGATAAATACAACACTATAAATCTAAGGTTTTGTCTTGAAACAAAAACGAAGCAAAAAATTCAAGGCTTAGAAGTCAAAAGCTAAATTCCATTTCTCTCGCCTATTGAAAGGCTAACTCGATCAAAACTTCATCGTTTTGAGATGCTCAAATAGTAAAATCATTTTTAACGACTCACTTCATGAAATTCTTAACGCTTTTCCCTTCAAGGCCGAGGAAAGTACTGCCAAACGAATTGGGTAGAATGCCACTGGCACGAATGTTAAACGAAGGTGGCACTCGTGTTCATCAAATCATCAAAAAACTCCTGATTTTTTTAATAATAATATTCTAGAATATAGTTACAGTGTAGTAAATCTTTTTTACGATTTACAAGTAACGTTTTTGTAATTTGTGTGTCTGATCTATATTTTTGGTAAGCTTTACAAACTTCAAGCAAATCGACCATTAAAATGTAAAGTATTTTTTCAGTTAACTACAATTACTTATAGCAACAATGATTAAAAACTATTCTGCCTTTTTTTTATTTTTTGTACTCTTATTTTCTTGTCAGAACGAAAATGAGAATGAACTTATACCTTCTGACCCTGAAGTCATTACAAATGATGCTTCATTCCATTCGAGTGGAGGAGTGAATCTTTCGGGCAATTATGAACCCTATGCAACTGAAATTTCCAAAGTGGGAGTAGAATACAGTACAGATGAGTTTTTTACTAACAGTGAAACGGTGTTTACAGAAGTGAATACAGATCATAAAGTTAGCTGTTATGTTCCAAATGGTTTAAATGAAGGTGATACCTATTTTTTTAGGGTGTTTGTACAATCTTCTGAGGTATTTTTTTACGGAGATACAAAAAGCTTTATCGCCAATAAAAATGCAGCTCCTGTTATTGAGTCTCTCTCTTCAGAGTTAGGGTATAGAGAGGATACATTGACAATTACAGGTCAATACTTAAAAGATAGAACAGGACTGACTTATGTATATTTTAATGAGGTTAGAGCAAGAGTGATTAACACTGAAGACTCTATAATTGAATGTGTAGTTCCCTCTGCTTTAGAGAGTGTGACGAATAATGTGGTTATTAAGATCGGAAATAGAGAAAGTAATGCTCTTCTTTTTTCACTTTACAAGCCTGAATTAACAAGCATTTCTCCATTAAATTGCGTTATTGGCGAAACCTTAACCATCACTGGAAATCATTTTGACGATGAAGTAATTAGCAACAAAGTTTACTTTGGAAATGTTATGGGTGAAATCACTTATGCCGATAGAAAAACCATCAAAGTCGTTGTTCCATTAGATATAGCAACAAGCTCAGATTCAATAAAGGTAAACAGTCAATTACAGGAAGTAACTTTTGATAAAAAGTATCAAATTAAAGCACCGACAATTTTATCAGTTCCCCAAAATGTATATGCTAATCAAAGCATTACAATCAAAGGAGAACATTTTCACCCAGATTATAGAAAAAATAAAATCACAATTGAAGAAGTAGAAACAGTAGTTTCTAATGGAGATGTATCATCCATTAACACTAGAATACCACTGGGACCCTTCCCAAGAAAAAAAGCCAAAGTTCGAGTTCAAGTGTTGGATATGGTAACAGAATACAACTTAGATTTAAATATTCAAGATAAATGGGTGATGGTGTCAGATAGTTTACCATTTTCATATTATAGGTCAATCAACAATGCTGCTGTGATCAACGATGAGGCCTATGTAATTGCACGTTCTAGAGACATTAGTTCAGAAGAATTTTTCTTATGGAAATTTAATCCTTCAGATTATACCTGGGAGAAGTCTAAGATTCCATTTTCATTAAAATGGAGTGGTGTATTGACCTCAAATGGTAATAAACTTTATTGTTATTCAGCAAAGAAAGAAAACAGGTTTTGGGAGTATGATCCCTCAACTTCGCTTTGGACTGAATTAGCAACTTATCCTGGTGGAAGAAGAGATTATGCGACCCATTTTTCTATTAATGGTGATATCTATATTGGGATGGGAGCTGATTTTGAACCTTATAGCACAGTGAAATATGGAGATTTTTACAAATACTCTCCCACAGAAAAAACTTGGACTAGGATAGAAGATTTTAGATATCAGAATTATTTTACTAGAACTGAGACCACAGCATTTACTATCAACGGTATAGCATACGTAGGAAATGGTGCTTCAAATACGGGTATGGTAGACTTTTGGAAATATGACCCTATACTTGATTTGTGGTTAAGAGTAGCGGATTTCAATGATGCTCGAAAATATACAAGTGCTTTCGTAATGAATGGTTATGGTTACGTTACTGGAGGTTCAAAAGTAGGAGGAAGTTATACAAGAGATTGTTGGAGATATGATCCCTCTTCAGACAGATGGACTAAAGAGAACAGTATTGGGCCGTTAGAAAGGGGGGGACATTTCTCTTTTTCAATAAATGGTAAGGCGTATATCGGTGGAGGAGTTATTACTAACTCTGGAGGCAAAAGTGGTAATGATCTATTTGAGTATATTCCATAATATCAAAAACAACAAAAAACCATCTCTTTATGAAGAGATGGTTTCCAACATTGTCTACCGCTAATTTTTAATTAATAGTGTAATGAAATGAAATATGAATCTATAATCTATTTTTCTACTTTTGAATATGCTCTTATTTTGATTTACATTAATGGGAGGGCATAAACATTAGCCGTTCGGTTATTTCTTACCCTCACATATTTTTCAATGATTGTATGACTAACATTAAGTTCCTCTATCTCTTCTTTTCCTTCCTGAATAAGCGTATCTTTTAATACTTTGATTTTAAAAGTGAAATCATTGCCTTCCCAAGCTCTGTAATTACAATATTCTAATTGTTCTTTATACTGATTTCCACTTAAAGTATACGCTCCTCCACCCGCTACAAAATGTGCCAATGAATCCTCTGTACCCTTATGATCATCATGATTTAGGAAAGCAAAATGATCTTGATTAATTATCTTTATCATTCTTTTTCCAGTTAAATCTTGTTCAATTACCGTGTCTTCTTTAATTGTTGTTGCAGATATCAGTTCCCAAGTACCTTGTATGTTTGGAGCTTGATGAACATCAATACACGAAACAAATAGAAGGGTAAGAATAAGTAAATATAGCGTTCTCATGATTTTCTTTATTGATCACTTAACAAATGTCATTAAACTTTATTTGAAGTCATTATTATTTCGACCAACAACATCAATTCCAGTTTAGAAAGTGTATAGTAAACAATGAGAGGCGTTTTTCGAGGGAAGAGGGAAGAGTGTAGAATTAAGAATGAAGAGGGGGAGATTGTAATAGGCTCGTTTGAGTCTTAAAATTGAAAAGGTCTTGCTTCTCTGTAGAGCCACAATGCTTTGTGGCTTAAGAACCACCACAAAAAACATTTTATATACATGACATTAACCTAACAACCATATTGGAAGCGTTAAGCCGATAGGCGCCACTTGTGATGATAGATTGGTGAAATTTCCCGACTTCGAAATGCATGAAAATGTAGATTTTCTTTTCGAAGTCGGGAGACTCAGAACAGTAGGTCTATTCCTTTAGCGTGTGCTTAATTGACCTCTTTAGTATCAATTTTACCACCTATGATACAACTAAAACGATACTCACCAGATTTCATCAAAAACTGATCTTGTATGTGGGTTAAAGTTCCACCAAGGGCTGCTTGTCTTAAACCGATATTTAAAGTATAAAAATCATCCTCAATCAGTTTATATTGATGGGTTGCTTTTCTAATTTTTGAAGCCGAATAAGGCCATACAGAAAACTCGATAGTAGGTTCTCCTTGAATAAATAATTCCGATGAACTGTTATTCGTAAATTTCACCCAATCTGTATTTGTTCTATTACCATTTTCTTGAGGCTTTACATAAGCGTAATACAAATCGTCTGTATTGAGTGAATACAAACGTTTCTGACCACTTCTGTTTCTGTCGATATAATTCCCATGAGGACCATTTCCATAAAAGGCAGTTTGATTTAAACTTTTATCGATTCCCATCGTCAATCCAAAATTAATCAGGTCAGGTAAGTCGCTATCTGCATTTAGATGCATATCTACTTTTACACCTTCAGAAGTAACAATATAAGTAAGCTTTAGGTCCACTTGATCTTCCATTGTATGATGAACATTCACCTCTACATCTCCTCCTTTCAATGGGTTTGATGTAACTTTTGTAGACCATTTCTTATCTATACCTCTCCAAAATTTAGTTGATTGACGCATAGAGTAAGCAGAAGATCCTCTCATATCATTATCTGTCAATGGTCTCCAAAAGTTTACTTTAACAGGTTGCTTTAAAAATTCTTCATTTTCTATTTGATAAGAGACCAATTCTCCATTTTTCTTAGAGAAAACAACATTTGTATTTTCACTCTTAACGATTAGCTGATCACCTTTTTCTTCAATTTTAAATTGATTTTTCGATGCTCTTTTGCTCTTTCCTACTATTGACTGAGGTTTGTTTTGATAGACAAGTTGAGTACTACCCACTTCACTTCCAGCCTTACACCATAATCTATCATTTTTCTCTAATAATTTGATATTAATGAGATACTCCGCATCCGATTTGATGAGTTTCTTTTTTATTGGAAGTGTGTAAGTCGCTTCCTCTCCTGCCATTACATCTATGTTCTCTAATGTTGAAGTTTGCACCTCCACACCATTTTCTAAAAGTTCCAATACGAATTGATAATCACTAAATGATGAATCATGGAATCTGTTTTTGATTTTCACTACTCCATTTTCTTTATCATCCCACTTGATTTCGAACGGTTGAAAAACATGTTTCATTTCGTAAGCGTGAGGATGAGGCGTTAGATCTGATGCAAAAACACCATTCATACAGAAATTTTGGTTATTAGGAACATCACCAAAATCACCACCGTAGGCATAAAATGTTTCCCCTTTGCTATTTTTCGTGACTAAACCTTGGTCTCTAAAGTCCCAGATAAATCCACCTATGGTATTCGGTGTTTTTCTAATATAATCTATGTACTCTCCAAGTCCTCCCATCGAATTACCCATAGCGTGCATATACTCACACATCACTATTGGTCTTTTTATATAAGGGCTTTTCGACATATTGACTACTTGTGACAAATTAGGGTACATTCTACTTATCACATCTACATATGGAGGGTCGGTAGGGTTTGCCATTTCTGGAGAATTCCCAATCTCGAAACCTTCTTGATATTTTGGATGTGTCGGGTCCCCTTGTGCACCTTCATAGTGGATAAATCTTGAAGGATCAAAATCTTTAATCCATGCCGCAGCGGCTGCAAAAGCAGGTCCTGTTCCCGCCTCGTTTCCAAGCGACCATGAGATAATACTAGGATTATTTTTATCTCTTTCCACCATACGGAAGACTCTACTCATTAGTGGCGCAATCCAAGACGTTTTATTCGGAATATATCCACCTAAATGATGTGTTTCTATGTTAGCTTCGGCCATTACATACAAACCATATTTGTTACACAGTTCCAAGAAATAGGGATCATTCGGATAGTGAGATGTTCTAACCGCATTGATGTTAAAGCGTTTCATCATCTTCACCTCTTCTTCCATATCCTCTCTTGTTACCGCTTTCCCTCTTACAGGATGATGGTCATGTCGGTTAACCCCTAATATTTTTGTAGGAACATTATTAATTAATAGTGCCTGATTGTTATCAAAAGCCACTTTAATAAAGCCTACTTTTTCGCTTCTCGCTTCTAATAATTTCCCATCCTTATCGTGTAAAGATATGACTAAAGTATAAAGATGAGGATGTTCAGCAGACCACAACTTTGGATCGTTTAAAGTAGTTTTAAGACTTGGTATGATAGGAAGATCTCTTTGAGGCCAACGAACATTCACTACATCATCCGCAGAAACATCAGAGAGGTTTTTAATTAATTCATTTCCGTTATCATCATACAGTTTGCCTTTTATGGTAAAGTTTTTTAGTTCAATATGTTCCGATGATTTCCACATTTGGGGTTCCACTTTCAGTGTAGCCTCCGTTAAATCATCATTTAAAATCGTCTTTACTCTAAAATCTGTAATAGATATTTTAGGTTGAGCCAAGATCATAACTTCTCTATGGATACCCGCTAATCGCCACATATCTTGATCTTCGAGATAACTGCCATCGCTGTATTTAAATACTTGAACTGCTACTCTATTTTTACCTTTCACAATGTATTTTGTGATATCAAATTCTGCAGCCAATCTACTTCCCTGACTGTAACCTACCTCTTCTCCGTTTATCCAAACATAGAATGCAGATGTTACCCCTCCAAAATGTAAAATGATATCATCACCTTCCCAATTTTCTGGAACTTCAAAATCTCTGTAATACGATCCAACTGGATTATCTCTATAAATAAAAGGAGGCATTGGAGGTCTTGGTCCTCTCCAATCATAATTGGGTAATTTACCTTCCAAAATATGAGGAGTAAAAGGATAAACTATATTGGTATAAATGGGTTGCCCATACCCTTTTAGTTCCCAATTTGAGGGTACCTCTATATCATTAAAATCACTGCTTTTAAAATCTTTTTTATAAAAGTCTAAAGGTCGTTTTTCGTCATCATCAACATAATTAAATTTCCAGGTGCCATTTAGCATCATCAATTTACTCTTGCTTCTATCCAAGGTCTTGGCATCCTCCTCTGAAGAGTAGGAGTAAGAGGGTACTCGTGCATCTAACTTATTCTTTTCAAATACTTCCTCATTTTCCCAGATATTTTGAGAAAAGGTTTGTATTGAAAGCGTCATTAAGATAATGATTTGAATAATTTTTTTCATTTCGTTTCTCAGGTTCGCTTCGTTGATATAAAAATTTAGTACTTCAAAACAGTAACTGCTTAATCAAACATAATGAATAGCACATCCTGATCTTAATTTAGATATACTAATCAGAGCAATGTTCAGATATAACCTCGTATTATATGATGTTTTAAACCTTATGTCTATATTTTGTTCAGTTGGAATTTTGACCAAAAACAAACTTTTCAAGAAATGTAAAAAGAAGCATTGTAATAAATTTTGTCTTTTAAATACATCATTATTCAAAAGGAAAATAAAAAAATTGAACTCATATTGAGTAGGGCTCGTTTGACTCCTACAATTGAAAAAATCTTGCTCACCTGTAGAGCCAAAATGCCTTGTGACTCAAGAACCACCATAAAAACTATGTTACATTTCAACCTTCAAGACTTTTAGTCTTGGATAGGTTGCAGTATCACTTACCCATAGTTTCAATTATGGTGTACTTTGTTATAGCATCCGATCCGCTTGAAATCATTACACAATAAAAAAAGAGAGACATATGCCTCTCTTTTGTTAAGTAATAAGTTGTTTTAGGTTGCGATAGTAAAATAATGTAAGTGTTTTTATTTCTTTTTTGAAATAGGACGTTTACTTTTATTATCTTTTTCTTGTGTTGTTTCCGACTCTTTCTTTGAGTCAAACAGATTCTTAGAGCCCCACTTTAGGGTACTCTCGCTAATAGCTAACGATGTTCTCATGTCGGTGTAGGTTATTAAGGTTGATAATGGTCAAAGTTATATATTTTTTTGATAAAATTACTATTGCAACCGGTTTAAATTCCTTAAAATCCGTGTTTTATGATGAAGGTTATCAAACCGAAAAATCAAATAGTATTATACTGTTTTTAAATTGTACTCAGAGATCATGCAGAGAACGTTAATTTTTATTATCTGAGAAAAAGTTGAATTTAACGACAATATTATCTTAATAGAATCAATACTTTTTATACAAATTAACGAGCCAACATGATTGTGGAATTTTGTTTAAGATAGAACTATATTTATTGAATGGAGATTTTTTAATCGAGTAATTAAATGATTTTTAAGACTTAAAAATTTTTCACTAAGATTTAAATTTATCCCCCTTTTTTCTAAGAATTATATGATATATGGGTGGCAAAAGTGGATGTCCTACTTTTGTCCATAGGCAATTTTCGGCTTCTTTAATGCCACAATATAGGTTTGTGTAAGTTTTACAATAAATCTATGATGAAATGAAAACATACAGCAGATTTTTTTATTTACTTCTATTTTTGGTAGCAACACTACCGCTTAAAGCACAGACATGGAAAAACCCCAATGCTAAAGTGGAAGATAGAGTGCAAGACCTTTTGTCAAAGATGACATTGGAAGAAAAAATTAGTTATTGTGGTTCTAAAATTCCTGAAATGGAACGTTTGGGAATCCCCGCTTTTGAATGGTACGGAGAGGCATTGCATGGTATTATTGCTTGGAACTGTACGCAGTTTCCTCAGAATATAGCAATGGGAAGTACTTGGAACCCGGACTTGATGTACGATGTGGCTACAGCTATTTCTAATGAGGCAAGAGCCTTAAAAAATGCAGGAAAAAAAGAGGTGATGATGTTTTCACCTACTGTAAATATGGCAAGAGATCCTCGTTGGGGCCGTAATGGTGAGTGCTACAGTGAAGATCCTTATTTAATGTCAGAAATGGCAAGAATGTATGTAAGAGGTATGCAGGGTAACGACCCTAATTATGTGAAAACAGTAACTACAGTAAAGCACTACGTTGCAAATAATGTAGACAAGTACAGAGAGAAAATTCACTCTAATATCAATAGAAAAGAATTATATGAATACTATTTCCCTGCTTACAAAACATGTATCGTAGATGAAGAAGCTACAGGTATTATGACGGCATTAAACGGTTTAAATGGTATACCTTGTTCAGCACACAATTGGTTGGTCAATGGTGTATTACGTGAAGAGTGGGGTTTTGAAGGTTATGTAATTGCGGATTGGACTGCGGTTGAAGGGATAGAGACAAGAATGCATTATGCTAAATCTCAAGCTGAAGCGGCTGCAATGGCCATCAAAGCAGGTGTCGATCAAGAGTGTTATAGAAATAAAACCAAGTTGGCTCCAATGGTATACGCCTTGGACGATGCAATCAAAGAAGGATTGATGACTGAAGCTGATCTTGATGTTTCAGTGGGAAGATTGTTGAGATTGAGATTTATGACGGGTGATTTTGATGATCCTGCTTTAAACCCTTATTCAAAAATTCCTTCTTCCGTATTAGAATGTGAGGATCATAAGAAAATTGCCTTAAGGGCAGCAGAAGAAGCGATTGTACTTCTGAAAAATGATAACGCTTTACCTCTTCAAAAGTCTTCAGATAAATTAGCAGTAATTGGACCTTTTGCCAACAGATGTTGGATGGGTATTTATTCGGGTCACCCTAAAAGTAAAGTATCACCTTTAGATGGCATTCAAAAATATTTAGGTTCTGAGGTAGCTTATGCTGAAGGTTGTAGTGTAACGGGTGACAAGTCAGATAAAGAGAAAATCAAAGAGGCAGTGGCTGTCGCTAAAACTTCTGATAAAGTCATCTTGATCGTAGGTAATGATGAAGAGACTTCAACTGAAAATGTAGATAGAAAATCGTTGAAGTTACCTGGTAAACAACACGAATTGATCCAAGCGGTAAAAGAAGTGAACGATAATGTGATTTTGGTATTAGTGCCAAGTGGACCAACAGCGATTGAGTGGGAGCAAGAAAACCTTTCTGGGATTGTTTGTGCATGGCCAAACGGTCAAGAACAGGGTACTGCATTAGCTAATGTATTATTTGGAGATGTGAACCCGAGCGGTAAACTGAATTCGACTTGGTATAAGTCGGATAAAGACTTACCTGATTTTCATGATTATTCAATTCAGTCGGGTAGAACATATATGTATTACAAAGGAGAACCTTTATATCCGTTTGGATATGGCCTAAGTTACACTGATTTCGAAATCAAAAACATGAAATTGAATCATAAAAAGCTTTCGGTTGATGGTAGATTAACAGTGAGTATTGATGTAGAAAATACAGGTGGTCAAGAAGGAAAAGAGGTAGTGCAAGTATACATTCGTGATTTGAAATCTACTCAGAAGACGGCCCAAAAAGCCTTGAAAGGATTCAAAAAAGTGACATTAGAAAAAGGTCAATCTACAAATGTCGATATTATTGTACCTTATGAAGCATTCTCTTATTATGATACCACTCAAAATGAGTATATGGTAGAGGCTGGAAAGTTTGAAATTATGGTAGGTAATGCAAGCGACAATATTGTACAAAAGAAAACTGTCTTTGTGGAAGGTGGCGTCATCAAACCTCGAAAAGTAGGACAGAAAAGTGCTTATTACGTATCTTCTGACCCTAATCGTTTCAAGAAATGGGATGATTTATATGAAGATACGTCATTCTTGTATGCGAAAGGTTCAAAAAATAAGAAGGCAAGTGGTATCGTTTTCAAAACTGTATTTAATGATCCAGGTTTTTATGTAAATACTTGGGATGCCGAAGTAAATTATGAGTTGGTGAGTGAAGTAGCAAATATTGAATTACAGATGCTATCCAATCCTATTGGTACCTACAAGCTTAAAAAGTCAAAAGGAGTCAATTCATCGTTTTCAATTAAAATTCCTATTCCACCAGAATATGGTAAAGAAGTGACATTAAATGCCATTCCTCATCAGGGAAATGTTAAGATTAAATCTATCAAAATAATTCCTCCAAAAGGAAACAAACCGTACTTGATTTACCCTGCTAAAGTGGTTAAATAGTATTGAGGAGTTTACCTTCAATCACTGCTATGTTTTAATTGTAGAAATTAGAGCATAGCAGTTTTTTTATTGGGAAAAAATGTAGTGAGATAAAGGCTAATACTTTTCGAACCTGCTATAATTTTACAGATTTTTTTAAATATAGGTCCAAGTCACGCTTTCAGCTTAAGACTTGAACCAGCTTCAGTTTTTATGAAAAAGCTCTATATTTTAAAAATTGTGTTTGTTAGAAATCAGGAGATTTTTGATGATCTTTGGGACACGAATGACGTTATCACTTCACATTCGCGCCAGTGATCTTTCTACTCGATTTTTTTAGTTCGTATTTTCTCCGCCTTGAAGGGAAAAGCGTTTCGTTTAATCGATTTGCTTCAAGAAGTGAAAGGGAACGGTATCAGTTAACCATACATTATTTTCACTCTTAAAAAACAGAACTCCCTCTTCAAGCATTTTTTGAGTATTGACTTCAAAAATGACCACCTTTCCATGACGTTGTCCTACACTTCGTGCTGTCTCAATATCGGCACTTAAATGCACATGATGTCGATTTTTCTTAATAAGCCCTTTTTCTCTGATACTTTTCAAAAATTTCTCAGCGGTCCCGTGATAGAGAATACTTGGAGGTGTAATAGGTTGAAGGTTTAAATCTACATTTACAGAGTGTCCTTGATTTGCTCTAATCATGGTTTTATCCTCATTGAAGGAAAACCTTTTTTTATTATTGTTCTCTACTAAAAATTCTAATTCTTGAAGGGTGATGGGATGTTGATAAGCCTCAAGTTGCTTCATAAGAATCTCTACGTCTGTCCAGCCATTTTCATCTAATGTAATAGCAATAGTCTGCGGTTTATGCCTCAAAACAAGGCTGAGTAATTTACTTGTTCTTTTTAATTTTTTTTCGTCTGTCATCATTTTATCGAAGTTGAATTCGTTCTTTTTAATTGATGTGAGAGATTAAAGCCATTTTTATTGGAAAAATACAAAACAATTTGGTCTTTGAGGAATTATTTCAATTGAATCGAAAAAACGAAGATGATTTTTAAAATAATACTATCGAAGCAGGTTGTTTACACTGCATTGAAACTTTCACTATTGGTAGGTACCCTTTTAGCATTTATAAATCATGGGGCTGATATTATTGATAATACGTTGAGCAATCGACAAGTAATTCAAATTTTGACGACTTACTTAGTTCCTTATGCAGTATCTACCTACTCTTCGGTAAAGGTGATTATTTCAAATCAATCAAAGATAAAAAAAACAGAAAAGTAGGTGTGTGATATGCTCATTTTAAATGAGCTTACTAGAATAGTCTGTCTTTAGTATAAATCAGATTAATAAGTGATGGGGAAGTGCTAAAAATCTGAAATGCAAATGCAGGCACACTAATTATTTCAAGGCCATTTTTTCAAATTTCAATCTATTGATAAAACCTAAAGCCATTAATTCATTATTAAAAGATTTGATGCATTGTTCATTTTCATAAACAAATACTTTTCCGTTTTTGTGCTTTAGTTCTAATGCTGGTTTACTTGGTTTTCTTTCTCTCATGAATTATATATTTTTAATTCTTAGATTCAAAAAATTAGTCTCACTTCATTTCTATCGACACTAATGTAATGAATATAGTTCCAAAAGTACTTTGGCGTGTCGTTAATGAATCCTTCTTCTCGAGTGAATTTACTTAATTATTTCATATAATTTATACAAATAGTTATAGAAGTGGTGTAATGTCACCTTTTTTTATTCCTCATTTACAAAAGCTATCCTTTTTTATGATTTCGCAATACCTTCTTTTTCAAAAGATAACATTTTGTCACTACTGAAAGCTTTCTAGAATGATTTGAATTCATACATTAAAAAAGACATCATTTAAACCCTTTTTCTTTCAAATAGACCTCTTTATTATAAATTATCTTAATTACCTTTGACCGTAGCAAAATTGAGACAGTAAACGATAAATAGATGTACTACTTAAAATAGAAATTTAGAGTTTACTACTAAAAGTTATTTTTCTAACAATTATCAAACTATCTAATAATGAAACTAATCACTCGAGCAGTGAGAACAATGGTCATGTGTGTGACTATGACTCTTATCTCTTCAACCATGCTCTTTGCACAGAATCGCATATCAGGTAAAGTGCAGGAAGCGAGCAGCAAAGCACCAATTGAATATGCTACTGTAGCATTATATAATGAGACAGACAACAGCCTAATTACGGGTGTGGTAACCAATGCTCAAGGAGAGTTCAATCTATCAAAACTAAAAAAAGGAAACTATAAGCTGACAGTTGCATTTATGGGTTTCCAAACTTTTTCCAAGAACGGAATCGAATTGAAAGGTAATAGTATAAACTTGGGAACTATCGCCCTTCAAGAAGACAATCAAATGCTTCAAGAAATTGAAGTCAAAGGAGAACAACTGACAGCAGTGACAAAAGTAGATCGTCAAGTATATGACGCTACTAAATTTGAAGCGGCAGCGGGTGGTACTGCTACAGATGTATTGAAAAATATGCCGTCTGTAAGTATTAATGCTGAAGGTGATTTATCGGTGAGAGGATCTTCTGGATTTGTAGTTTTATTGAATGGTAAGCCAGTGCAGTCGGATGCGGCAACCATCTTAAATCAATTGCCTGCCAATGCTGTAAAAAATGTTGAAGTAATTACGGCACCATCAGCAAAATATGATTCTGAAGGTAAAGCGGGTATTATCAACATCATCACTACCAAAGGTGCATCGGACAACCTATATGCTCAAGTGAATGTGAGATATGGTTTACCGGCCATTGAAAATTACGATAATGGTAAAAATCCACTGCGTTATGGTGGCGACTTCACGATTGCTCAACAAAAAAACAAGCTGAACTGGGCTTTAGGTGCATCTTACCAAAGAAATGACAAGTCGGGTAGAAGAGAAGGCGATGTTTGGACACAAATTGATGATGATCCAAAATTTATGTTTCCTTCTGATGGAGAGCGTTCGTATGTTGAAGAAAACTACTCAGCCAACCTTTCATTGGGATATCAAGCCACTGATAACACAAGCTTCAATTTTGCAGCCATGGGTGGTATCAGAGACAAAACACGTTTGGCAGATATCTATTACAATGACAACCGTTTTGCAGACCAAGATCCTGCTGAAGCTTTCAAATACTACAACCACAACTCAAGAAACAGACAATCTGATTTCTTTGTGACTAGTTTTGATTTCAACCACAAGTTTGCGAATTCATCTAAACTTTCAGCCTCAGTATTATATGAATACACGTTATTGGGAGGACCTACATTCAATGACAACCAAAGAGATGGTTTTACAACGCCTGTAGATCAACAGTTCTATTACCTAAAGGAAAGAAACACGAATGAAAACCCATTAAACGGTTTCAGAGCGAATATTGATTATAGCTTCAAGCCTTCGAAATTAGGTCTATTTGAAGTCGGTTATCAATTCAGAACCTTAGATCATAAAGGTGATTTCTTGTACGAAAGAGAGCAATTACAAGATGGTAGACCAACTGGTAATTGGGAAATTGTAGATAATTACTCTTCGAACTTAAACCTTCAAAGAAACATTCATTCAGCATACGGTCAGTTATCAGGCGAAAAAGGAGCATGGACTTATGGAGCTGGTTTAAGGGCTGAATACATGGACCGTCAAGTGGATTTCTTGGGTTATGAAAATGGTCAGTTGATGCCAGAAAATAACAGAGAAGTGAAGAAGTATGATTATTTCAAACTGTTCCCTTCAGCCAATTTACAATACCAAGTAACGGACGGTTTTGCATTGAAAACGGCTTACTCAAAGCGTGTACAGAGAACAACGACTTTCAAAATGAACCCATTCAAGGAGAAAGAGCACTCAGAGACATTAGAGCAAGGTGATGCGGACTTATTACCAGAGTTTATTGATTTGGTAGAATTAGGAGCTACTCAAGAAATTGGTGATCATACCATCTTTGCAACAGCTTATTTCAGAAACACTGAAAACTTGATCAACAGAACCAACACATTTGACAGTGATTCAGTACTGAACCGTATTTATACCAATGTAGGTAATTCTAAAGTATTTGGTTTTGAATTAGGTACTTCATTGACACTGACAGATTGGTGGGATTTCTATGCAGGCGGTAATGTTTACCACCAACATATTACAGGACAATTTGACTACGATGATACAGACCGTGATTGGATGATTACTATTCCTGTAGATACAAAAGCATGGCAATACAGTTTTAATATCAATACGAACTTCCAAATTACGAAAACATTATCAACGAACTTTGCCTTCAATTACCTTTCTGAAAGAATTACAGCACAAGGTGAAGACTCAAGGTTCTATAGCCCGAACTTATCCATCAAGAAAACATTCTTGGATAACCGTTTAGCAGTGAACTTCCAATGGTTGAACATGGATATGGGATTATTGGAAACCAACGAGCAACGCATCACAACAAGAGGAGACTATACGGCAAGATTAGCAGATGGTACTCAACAAAGGCAACAATTCTACACGACAACAAACTACGTATATGAAGTGGATCAGTTGATCATCAATATTACATATAACTTCAATAGCTTGAAGAACAAGTCGAAGAAAGTGAAGTCTGAATTCGGTGCGAAAGAATTTTAATTTGAGTTAAGAGTTAAGAATGATGTTGTGGATATCTTCTTAGTTTAAAACTCTCCCCGTAGAGATCACATTCATGCTATCTCCGCACACCATAAAACCTCTTTGGTCACTGAGACTGAAGAGGTTTTTTTTAATGTCAATCGATGATGTCTACTAGCTCCGTAGGGACGAACTGTATTAAAAAGCAAATTTATTTTCAAAACTAACCAAATTTTATTCGGTTATCATTTTTGTGGCATAATGAATAGCTTTCTAATTTTCGGACATAACAACCCATCATCTTTTTTGAAAGATGTCTATAAAACCACCTCATATTAATTATGATTAAGAGAGATTTAGATTGAAACTTTGATAATTAGCATTATATATTTCTCCACTCTTGGAGATACCAAAAGCCTGTCTAACAAGTTTATTGACTACGGCAATCATTGCCTGTTTGTGTTTTTTTCCTTTCTCTCTTAATCGTTTATATAAAAGCCCACATTCTATATTATACCTCTTAGCAGATAAAGCTGCCATATAGAGCGTTTTTCGAGCATCATGAGCCCCCATTTTTGATATTCCTTTGTTTCTTTTAATGGATGATCCTGATTCATATTCCCTAGGGTTTGTACCAAGATAACAAATCACTTGCTTTGCTGTTTCAAAATCCCGAAACTGATTCAGTATATGTAAAAATACCATTGCACTTTGAGGACCAATCTCTGGAATTGTTTGAATCAACTTGAGATAAGCGATGTCCTGTTCAGAATTCAAACCATTAAGCTCTTTTTCATAATCTTTGATTAATTCTTTAGAAGATGCAATTTTTGTCTGAAGCAACTCAAAAATAGCATCACTGGTATCATTACATCTTTTAAAACTATGTAATTGAGATGAATAAGCATTTAAATGCTTTTTCTCAAGCTGTATTATGGTTAGTAACTGTTGTCTTTTCAGTTCTATTTCTGATGGCTGTTTCCATTCACGAACAGCGACTTCTCCAGAAAATACCATATTTTGCCCATAGTCATAAATCAATTTTGCATCTACCTTATCCGTTTTGTCACGTTGAAGTTTAGCCATTCCATAGTATTTAACCGCTCTTGGGTTAACAACATAGATAGTATGTCCTTTTTTATAAAAATGACTGCATAAGTTATAATGATATACTCCGGTAGCTTCTAAAACTAAACGGGTATCCTTAGAGATCAACTTCTCAAGTTTTTCAAAACCTGTCATTCTATTCTCTACCTTCTTCACTCCATTCTTTTTGTAAGAGTCAGTGTATAGAAAATCAAGTTTTTTGTCTAAAACATCAATACCGATAAGAGAAGAATTTGCTTGATTCATGATAATTGATAACCTTTATGATGACTTGATTGAGGCGTTTAAGTTGATAACTTTCTTTGACACCAACGTACTGAAAACAGGATCTAGGTCCCAACGAACTGTTCGGTCTTTTAGAAAGTGAAAAGGGGATCATCTGTCCCTAACGGGTTTAGCAACCTAACGTTGTATACGATCTTATTCCTTTTCATATTGTCAACTTGAGCGTCCTCTTTTGCTAACAACAATATTTTATATTAGCTCTTTATCTCAAAATTATATTTCGTGTTTTTTTATCATCAATCAATAAGTCAAAGTTAGTACGTTGCATTGCAACGTCCTCGCGAACCACAACACACTACCATTAATCCTTCATAAAGAGAGTTATTTTAATTAACGAAAATTTAGTTTACAATGTATT
>NZ_JTAM01000075.1 GCF_000812565.1 Flammeovirga sp. OC4
ATATATTTGAATAGTAAAATGGTTATTAAATTCGTACATTGGCGTTGCAATTCAAAATCCCTACAAAGAAATGTAGCAGTCTAAATCGTATTCGCTATTTCTCTCACCTCCTCAATACTCAAACCAGAATATAAAGCCACTTTTTCTATCTCCAATCCATCTTGAAGCATTGATTTAGCATTTTCAAATGCTTGTTGTTTCTTTCCTTCCTTCAATCCTTCTTCCTTACCTTGCTTTCTACCTTTTTCAACGGCTGTATCCAATGTATTTAAGTAGTCTCTGAAAATTTTTAAGTCCTCTTCATACCTCAATTGATCTGCTTTATCCAATGCAGTAAATTCTGTAATGGAAAATATTTTCTTAAAAATATACTCTTGATAAAATGCAGGAGCCTCTGTAAAGCTTTCTAGACGGTTTAAAATGTAAATCCATTTATCAAAATGATTAGACAGCTCACTTTCTGATTTCTTGAATTTTGGTAGCTCTAGGTAGATGAATTTCAACTTATCGTAAAAAATTTCATTACGTTGATTTTTCAATTCTACGACATGATGGAAATCTTCTGATAAGTCAAATTTGAAGTCCATCAAACTAATGACATAGACAGCTTTTAGTTCGTATTTCCAACCTTTACCATCGGGTTGACCTTTGGTAGCCTGTTCTTGAATTGGAAAAGTGGAGTAATAAATTGTTCTATCTTTGAAAAATGTTTGGTGGGCACGCTGTAACTCCACGATAAACTTTTCCCCTTTCTCATTTTCACAATATAAATCAAAAATGGCCTTTCTGTCCGTCTGATGAGCAGATAACTTTTCAGTCGATTTATACGTCAAATCAAATACTTTATCCTCTTCAGGTAAAACTGTATTTAAGAAATCTATAAGAATATCTTTATTGTCTTCTTCTCCAAAAAGCTTCTTAAATCCAAAGTCTGTAAATGGATTGATATATTTTGACGTTGCCATATTTTATCTATTTATTTACTTCAAAAATAAGAATAGAAAAAGAATTAATGTGGTTTTGAATCAGAAAATTATAATTGATCTTTTTTTGGGGGTATTCTAACACCTGTCCATGGTTTAATACAAAGTGTATCAGCTTACACTTTTCTATTTTGACTAGGAAGTTTAATATAGGTTATAAGTTAAAAACTTATTCAAAGAACTAGTTCGCAGTTACGCTGTTGCTTAACACTACGAACAGTGGGAGAGTTAAGAGTTAAGAATGGTGTTGTAGATATCGTCTTAGTTTAGAATCCCACTGTAGAGATTGCATTCGTGCTATCTCCACGAACCATAAAACCTCTTTGGTTACTGAGACTGAAGAGGTTTTTTAAATGTCAATCGATGATGTCTACTCATTCCGTAGGGACGAACTGTATTAAAAAGCAAATTTATTTTCAAAACTAACCAAATTTTATTCGGTTATCATTTTTGTGGCATAATGAATAGCTTTCTAATTTTCGGACATAACAACCCATCATCTTTTTTGAAAGATGTCTATAAAACCACCTCATATTAATTATGATTAAGAGAGATTTGGATTGAAACTTTGATAATTAGCATTATATACTTCTCCACTCTTGGAAATACCAAAAGCCTGTCTAACAAGTTTATTTACAACGGCAATCATTGCCTGTTTATGTTTTTTTCTGGAACAGCTACATTTACCCAGAGAGTAAGTTAAGCCCCTTCAATCAAAAA
>NZ_JTAM01000076.1 GCF_000812565.1 Flammeovirga sp. OC4
AAGACCAATTCCTAAATTGAGCTTAATTAGTGTAAAATAGACATATTAAAAAGATAATCACAATGAAATAATAGAATTATCCTCCTATCAACGACACATTCAACTCATAAAAATTGTACAAATACAGATTTTTTTATTTAAACGAGAATCAAAATTTATGCAACCGATTTAAACACACCTCATCAATCAAAAAATAGACAATAACACTAATACAATTAATTTTGAGTCTGTAGCGATCAACATTATTGAGTTATATAAACACATAAATACAACCTCATAACACTGTTTACTTTACATTGCTTAAAATTTGTAAAAAAGATAAAACTATTGTAAAATTGCATAAATGAAAATGAAATAAATTCGATTTAACTCCTCAAAATACAGTCTATTAGAAACTAATTTATCGATTATCGTTTTTTAACAATTCTCGAAATTAGAACATATAATTACGTCAAAATGAATAGAAGTATCCGTAAACAACTCTTAGTTTAATACGATTTAGTGTATAAGATAATATGGCGGGTCCCTTGAATAGAAAATTTGTCTATAGTTCTATTCTGCTTCAGAGGAGTGTTTCTCTCCTCTGAGGTTCCCCAAGTCATTATTAGAGTAGAAACTCAGATACTCTTCAGTAAAAAAATTATAAAAAGAACTTTAAGTAAGTACACATTAATTAGAATAAGAAATTCAAAAAGAATAATTACAGTCTGCTGTTAATTATCCATACCTCTTGTAGGTCTTAAGCTTTGTAGGTCAAAGTCACTAATTAATTTGGCTCATTTTATGAGCGCGGGGACACTCTCCCGCCATACTTATAGACAAGCCTCCCAAGTATTTATCGTACATGGGGGGTCTTGTTAAGAAATTTTTAGTTTGCGATAGTATAGAATAATAACTACTGATTCAATCAAAAAAGGCTATTCTAATATTTAGAATAGCCTGATTTTTTATGCTCTAAAATTAAAATATCGTAACTGATTACAATATCCTCATTTTAGCCTTCACAAGAGATACATTCGTCTCCTGTTACATTCATTTGAGTTCTTAAAATACTCTCACTTCTTTGGTAGTAAAGCGTTTTTACACCTAAAGCATGAGCTTCTAACATTACTTTGTTGATGTCTTTTACAGGTGTAGTTGGAGGGAAATTCAAATTCAAACTTTGAGATTGATCTAAGTAAGTCTGACGTAACGCCGCTTGCTTTACAATCTGCAATTGATTGATTTCTTTGAAGGTCAAGAATAATTCCTTCTCTTCTGCTGTTAAACCTCCAATATTTTGAACAGAACCACCATCTGCTAAGATCTGCTTCCACACTTCTGGTGTATTCAAGCCTTTTTCATCAAGCAATGCTTCAAGGTTTTGATTCTTACGAGAGAAAGTACCTTTAGCCGAGTCCATTACATAGTAGTTACTTGCAATTGGCTCAATACCTGTACTGTAACCTCCGGCAATCAATGCATTGGAAGTCGTTGGAGCCACTGTCAACAAGGTAGTGTTTCTTCTACCGGTATCCATCATTACTTTTGGCTCACCATAAGCAGAAGCTAACTTTTCTGATGCTCTAACGGCTTGCTCTTTGATTTGTTTGAAGATGATTCTAGTCCAAGAATCTGCAGCAATACCAGCAAAAGGAATTTTCTTCTTCTGCAAGAAACTATGCCAACCTAAAACTCCTAAACCTAGTGCTCTATGGTTTTTCGCAAAGTTTACGGCTCTTTCCATGTGAGGAATGTCTTTTGCTTTCGCAATAAACTCTTCCATTACAGCATCTAAGAAGAAAATTGCCGTTTCCACAAGGTCAGTATCTTTCCACTCATCATATCTTACTAGGTTCAATGACGAAAGACAACATACGAATGATTCTTCTTCGTTAGATGGTAACATAATTTCTGAACAAAGGTTAGAAGCTTTGATTTCCATACCTTGATCTTTGTACCATCTTGGGCGCTGATTATTAGCGTTATCTTTGTAAAGGATGTAAGGAATACCTTTCTCAATTCTTGATTTGATGACTTTAGCCCAAACCTCTCTACTGCGTTGATCTCCTTCCCTTACCTTTTGGATAAAGTTATCAGAAACTGAAACACCCATAAAGATATTTTGGATGGACTTTCCTACATCTTTAATCGTCAAGAACTCATCAATATCACCATGCTCAACGTCAAGATAAGCAGCCAACATCCCTCTTCTTGTATTTCCTTGATTCGTACCGTTAATTACCGAATCAAACATTTCCAAGAATGGATAAACACCGTTACTTGTACCGTTATTTGTAATTTCGGATCCTCTTGGACGTACATCTGAAACGTTGATTGATGTACCTCCTCCGATTTTGGACATCATCATTACCTCACCCAAAGTACTACCAATACCCGCAATGCTATCTGGCACATAACTACCAAAGCAACTAATAGGCAATCCCCTTTCAGTACCCATGTTTGACCATACAGGTGATGCCGGACACAAATAGTTGTTCCATATTGCATCAAAAAATCTTTTCTCAAAGTCTGGCCTTTTCAAACGAGAAGCTGCCGCTTTTGCAATTCTTGTAACAGCATCACGTACATTTTCTCCTTCTAGAAGGTAACCGCTTTTTAAGGTTTGGAGCCCTTCATCAGTCATCCATTTTGGGTGTGAATCCAACTGAGAAGTCTCGATAGTCATGTTAATATCAGACATAAAATATTTAGAACTGAGGGTGGTAATATATTATAGTATTGAAGGTGCAAAAGGACGGTAAAAATCCTTTTACACTATGATATTTCTTCTGTAAGATTAGAATAAATCGTCTGCAGTTACAGATTGTGATTTCTTAGTATATTCCGTTGGTCTTACCGCAAAGAAGTCGTCATGAGCGTGACCGAATACCTCTTCGTCAAACCACTGCATTTCCTTCAATGCCTCTTGGTTTACTTCGAAAATAGGTTTTAAACCAATCTCGCTTAAGCTTCTATTTAAACGATCTCTCATAAAGTGAATCAGGTTCTCAAGAGGAAGGAAAGACATTTCTTCTTTTTCAAAAATGCCATTCAATAAACGAACCTCAACGTCATGAGAAATTTTTGCAGCTTCATAGATACGTTCTTGCAACTCAGGAGTATTCAACGCTGGGTATTCAGAAATTAAAGTATTGTATAACCACATCCCTGCACGCGCATGAGAGTTTTCATCTTTCGCACTCCATTTGATGATGTTTCCAATCCCTTTTAGTTGGTTTTTGAACTTTTTGAAGGATAGTAAAATCGCAAATTGAGAGAATAGGTTTACATTTTCAGTAAAGCAAGAGAAAATGGCAATACTTTGTAATAAGTCTGAAGGAGAAGGCTTTCCATTCTCATCTACAGCTACTTTTGAAAGCATTTCTAATCTTTCCATTGCCGTCTCATCTTCCAAAAACTCTTCGAAGTTATCTAGGTCTAGCAACTCATTCAGACGAGCGTAAGCAGAGGCGTGTCTTGCTTCATTTTCAGCAAACGTAATTGCCATTGCAGCAATTTCTGGTTTTGGGATAAACTGTCCGACTACACCCCAAAAATCATCCTGCACATTTGTTTCTGTTTGAGCAAAAGTCTTAAGGATATTTCCAATAACCTCACGCTCATTATCCGTAAGGTTTGTTTTAAATTGTTGAATATCAGCATCAAAATTCACTTCTGAATGAATCCAGAAAGTTTGATGAATAGCATCTATAAAATCCTGAGCCTGAGGATATTCAAAGGGTTTGTAAGCTACACGTTTATCAAGTAAGCTCATTTTTCATTTATTTTTCTTAGTACAACACACAAAGTGAAAAAACACTTAAATTTAAAGGCACTCCAAAAAACTAGAGTAAGTGGTTCCTACACAAAAAAACAAGCATTTCATTTTTTAGATGATAGGATACAGCTCCTTTTTTAAACCCGAAAAAGATTTCTGAGCTTATAAAGGCAGGTCTTCTGACTTGTATAATTCGGTGCTTCAACCTTCCCTTGATCATCTTTCAAAGTGGTTAAAAATAAAGCACTTCTCTCTACTTACAGCTGCGGGTACAGTATAGGATTTACACCTATTTCCCTTTTCACTCAAAGTATTTTAACACAACTTTGAGCACCTTTATTCTAGCAAATTAATGGTGTTTTGCGGAGTAATGCAAACTTTTAAGAGGTTCTTTTTTTTAAAAAATTTACACATTTTTTTCTTGAAATCTTCAATATAAAGCGCTATATAAAATTACAACGAGAGTTAAATATTATTGTACTTTTCAAAGAATACAAAAAGAAAAAATTTTGAATACAACTTTGTAACACTAGCGCTTATTCGTAGAAAGACAGCAATTTTTACAAAGGCAAATTTTCCAAAATGGGAACAAAATAATAAACTATAGTTAAATACGAATTGTTTTGTTGTTTGAACAAAAATAATGTAATTAGAATTACATATTAAAAAACTCTAAGCGTATTTAGTACACTATTGTATCTTTTTTACAATCACTAATAAGGTATTGATTTTTTCAAAAAATATTCCTGTGAGAAGGATTCTGTAAAAAATATTTTTCACCTCTAAAACGCTTCTCCAAATGTGAGATACAATCCCGAACTTCCATCCGGGCCCATACCATAATCTGCTCTTAATGTTGCTCGGTCATCTTTATTGATTAAAAGGCGTAGCCCTGCCCCTCCTGCAAATTTAAACTGATCAAAAAGGAAGGCATTCCAATTGGGAGCTACTTGTGCTGTCGAAAAAAATGCGGTGGCTCCAATTCGCCAGAATAGATGTTGCCTTACTTCACCTTGAAAAGCCATCATATGATGATCTCTAAACCGACCTTCATAAACTCCTCTCATCATCACTAAGCCTCCCATCAGCGATAACTCTCTAAAAGGGACATCACCATAAGTCTGATTGAGCAAACCTTGAAAAGCAACCACTGTATGATACGGCTTCTTCTTATTTAGGGAGAAATACTTTCTCATATCCAATTTGAAAGCACTAAAACTATAATCACTTCCCAACCAGCTACCATAGCTTTCCGCTCTAAATTCTATAAAATGTCCTTTTGTAGGGGCAAGTACAAAATCCCTTTTATCCCATTTGTACACTAACCCCAATCCAGAGTTTATTCCTCCTTTATAACCTGGAATTTCTTCTAAACTTCCTGTTCCATCTGCTCTCTTCTCAACACTGATATCCCAAAAGTTCACATACCTATATTGCAATCCGATAAACATTTTATCAGATAACTTTTTCAAAAATTGTTGTCTCCACTCCACCTTTGACCAATCCATCAACTGCTCATTTTCCATGGGTGTGTTATTTCCAATACCGTAATACTTTTCGGGGTATTTAGAATACTCCAAAGACCCTTCAAAAACCCAATCTTCATGATTCGTAAATAAAGTGTGCTCTAGTTTAAAGCGCATTTGATTTTCTAAGGTATAAAAACCAATGAAGTAAATATTGGAAGGTCTTGTATCAAAAGTCGCGTTTGCAGTTTTGAATTGATAGATACCCACTGCGCCGAACTCCCAACTCGTTTCTTGTGCATACGCAGGATATGGGAAAGCGGTAAATTGTGGTCTGTATAGGGTATCAAGTTCAGATTGTGCATGACCTTTTACAACGATAATAAGAAGTAAAAGCAGTATATAAAGTGGTTTGAAATTCATTTTTATATCAATATTACAGGTCTATTGTAGTCAATGTAGTAACTTTTCACGAAAGTGATTTTACTCAACAGTCAAATGATAGATCGCCAAAAATACTAATTTTTAACTGAAAGTAATTTATACTTGTACCTTCATGAAGTACCAAGCCCAAAATAAATCACAATTATATTTTAGCTTAGTACTTACTGTAAATAACTAATCTATTCATTATTGTAATATCAAACTCCATCAAAAATGAAAAAGTATATTTCTCTTCTTTTCATTCTTCTCTCCTTATCAAGCTGTCATTTCAACAAACTGTATCATTTAATGAAAAAAGGTGAATTGGTTTCGGAAGACCATCAAATCACTATCCCCTTTGAGACTCGAATGGGACTTATCATTATCAAAGTCATGATCAATGGGAAAAAGTATGATTTCCTCGTTGATACTGGAGCAATGAATGTCATTAGCATCAAAATGGCAAACGAATACCAATTCAAAAAGAAATATAAAATATCCGTTTCTGACTCTCAAAACAACAAACAAAATGCTTTCTTCTATGAAATCCCTGAACTTTTCATTGAAAACTTTTCCTTCAAAAACACTAACTGTATCGCTTTAGATATTTATGATGAAAAATTAAACTTCAAATGTTTAGGAGTGGATGGCATCATTGGGTCTAACTTAATGAAAGAAGGAATCTGGCAAATAGATTATCAAAAAGAAGAGATTACGATCTACAAAAATAATACACCTTTAGATCTTTCAACATACGATTCTATTCGCTTTTCAAATGATGATCAATTCAATCCAATCGTACCAATTAGCATTCATGGGGCAACATCCAAACTCAAAGTAGATACAGGAAGTAATGGATACCTGAGATTAAATGATAAGTACATGGAATCAGTTCTTAAAAAAGACAGTCTTGAATTTGTTACATCACAATATGGAAGTATTACTTCTGGTATTTTCGGTAAGGGTCAAAACCAAACGAAGAAATTTTATAAAGCAGACTCCCTATTACTAGGTGATTATTTGTGTCAAGATTTTATTATCGGTTTTCAAGAAAAAGGCTCTCATTTGCTAGGCAATAAATTCTTTGCTGACTATAACCTTGTTATCAATTGGCAAAAAAAGATGCTTTACATAAAACCTGTTGATGAGGTAATCTTTTATTCAGACAAACGTTTCCCTCTCTCAATTGATCGAAAGGATGATTTAAAAACATACTACATCAGAAGTATTTTTAATAATTATCAAGATAAACACGATAACATTACAGTTGGAGATACGGTGATTAGTATTAATCAAATTCCCACAAGCGATTTCACCTCTGATAGTTATTGTGAATTCTTACAAATACAAGAGAACAGTGATCGTTTAGATTTTGAATTTATTCATAATAACGATACTTTAAGCCACACTATTTTTAGTGAAGAACAATACCAGTAATTAGTCATGAATTTTATTGCCATTGATTTTGAAACTGCGAATGCCAAACGTACGAGTGCGTGTTCAATTGGGATTGTAGTAGTCGAAAACTACGAGATTGTAGATTCTCAACATCACCTGATTAAACCCTTACCAAACTACTATAATGCTATGAATATTGATATTCATGGCATTACACCTGAAATGACTGAAAGTGCACCTACTTTTGATCTAAGATGGAGTGAACTGCATCAATTACTCACCAAATATCCTCTTTTGGCACACAATGCTGCATTTGACTTTACCGTACTTAGAGATACACTTACAGCCTATCATCAACCTTTGCCTGATATAGAATTTTATTGTTCTCTAATACTTTCCAGAAAGGCATTGCCCAACCTTGATGGCTATGGGTTAAGTGCTCTGTCTGATCATTTTAATATCAAACTTGATCATCACAATGCAGAAAGCGATGCAAAAGCAGCAGCCATTATTGCATTGAAAATGCTAGAAATCCATGGTAGTGAATCTTTAGAAACGCTCACTGAAAAAATGGGAAGTAAACAAGGATTCATGAAAAGTAATGGCTCATTTCAAAACTTTGGCAATGGTAGACCTGTAAAAAAAAGGAAAACGTATCAATTCCAACCTCCCAAAAATCCTAACCCTAATCACCGCTTTTACAATAAACATGTTGTATTTACTGGAAAATTAAACGAGATCAATCGAAAAGAGGCAATGCAAAAAGTGGTCTCTGTAGGAGGAAAAGTATTCCCTGACATGTTGACACCTCAAACTGATTTTTTAGTAGTTGGACAACAGGACTTCAAGAAATATGGTGAAGGTTTTAAGTCTTCCAAATTAAAAACGGCTGAAAAATATAAAGAACAAGGCTACCCATTGTTTATAATGGGAGAAAATGAATTTTTACTATCCGTTGAATAAGAAGAGAACTACAGTTTTTCAAACCTCGTAAGGATTGTAGTTCTACCTCCTATTTTCACTATACCAACAACCTACCTGTTGTCAGTGGGATCATTTCATTATCTTGAATCACAAAAATTTTTTTATTGCGATAATAAATCGCAGTTTCTGGCAATTCTTCATGAGTTTCCTCTATACTTTTCAACACATACTTCTTATTGAATAATGAAAATTGAATAGGGGCCTCATTAAGATCAAAAAAGAAATTTTGAAGTAGTCCACTTCCCTCATTTTTGAAGATACATCTGTAATACATCGAATTGGGTTGGTTTAAGTTTGTAGTTTATGATACACAAAAAAAATTGTTAAAGAAGGACAATTCCGTAGTCATTCTTAGTGGTGCTTCAATTTAGTTTAATTTTTTATATAAATTTACCTTTCTGTCTAATAAATAAACGTTTCTATACGATGTTATCAAAAGTTCAACAGTCTTTTATGTTCCTTGTCGGCCTATTTCTCTTCTCATATTGCAATACGCCAAACCAACAAGTTGAAACGCTAAAGATTGCTACTTCTGCTAACATGCAGTTTGTAATGCGAGATTTAATACACTCTTTTGAACAAGAAAGTGGTATTGTCAGTGAAATTATTGTAGGTTCATCAGGAAAACTTTCTGCTCAAATTATCAATGGTGCTCCATATGATGTATTTGTTTCCGCAGATATGGTTTACCCTCAAGCCTTGAAAAAAGAAAACATAAATGCCTCCGATGTTATTCAGTATTCGGTAGGAAAGTTGGTAGTTTGGAGCAAAGAAAAACGTTTTCAGTTTGAGGAGATTGATGATGAATTTATTTCCAAAATCGCAATTGCAAACCCAAAAACTGCCCCTTATGGTAAAGCTGCATTAGAAGCTATCCAACATTCATTTAATAATACGCTTCAAAATAAGTTGGTATTTGGTGAAAGTATATCACAAGTCAATCAGTTTATTTTAGCTGACCAAGTAGACTTAGGTTTCAGTTCCATTTTTATTGTCAATGCTCCTCCCAATAAAAAACTTGGATTTTGGTCAGAAGTACCTGAACATTTGTATGCTCCAATTGCACAAGGGATGATCAGTATTAAAGGAAAACATGAGAAAGAAGCACAACAACTTCTTGATTTTATCATGAGTAATAAAGGTCAAGCAATCATTAAAAGTTACCATTGATATCATTACTTCTTTTATCTTTGAGTAATTTTTAGGACTTATGATAGACTGGACTCCATTTATATTGACATTAAAATTAGCATTGCTCACCACAATAATATTGTTTTGCATTGCTATACCTCTGGGTTATTTTCTATCAAAAAGGAAAAACATATTTACGATTTTCTTAGAGACGTTATTCGGCCTTCCTTTAGTACTACCTCCTACTGTATTAGGATTTTATATTCTTATCACATTGGGTAAAAATAGCCTAATAGGAGACTTTTTATCAGAGCATTTCGATATTCAATTAGTATTCTCATTTAGTGGGTTACTTATTGGGTCTATTATATACAGCTTCCCTTTTATGATCCAACCTCTACAAGCAGGTTTCTCCACCATTCCTGAAGACTTGATTCACGCTGCAAGGCTTATGGGTAAAAAAGAAATTACCATTCTTCTAAAAGTTGTTTTACCCAATATGAAAAGTGCAATATTAAGTGGATTGGTACTGACATTTGCACATACTATTGGTGAGTTTGGTGTAGTATTAATGATTGGTGGTAATATCCCCGACAAAACCAAAGTTGCCTCTATTGCCATATATGATTATGTAGAAAGTATGCAATACGATAATGCTCACGAATATGCATTCATATTGCTTTGCTTTTCATTTACAATACTTTTCCTGCTTTATTATTTTAACCGCAAGAATAATTTCAACCTCAAGTGATCAATATTAGCCTACATAAAAAAATCAATAAGAGTAAAGTTCAAAGTCAATTTCAATTAGAGTTTGATCTGGGAGATATTATTGGTATTACAGGACCTTCAGGCAAAGGGAAAACTACTTTTCTCAAAGTTATAGCAGGACTTATGGATTGCGAAGAAGGAAAAATTATTTTTAATGATACAATTTGGTTAGACACTTCATCAAAAATCCGACTCTCCCCACAAGAAAGAAATATTGGTTTTGTATTTCAGGATTATGCACTTTTCCCCAATATGAATGTCATTCAAAATATTGCATTTGCTCAAAATGGGCAATTCGAAAAAGGAGAATTGGAACGACTCATTGATGCATTTGAAATCAAAAGCTTACTAAAACAAAAAGTCAATACACTATCAGGTGGTCAGAAACAAAGAGTAGCGATTGCAAGAGCTTTGGTACAACTTCCTCATCTTTTATTGATGGATGAACCCTTTTCTGCTTTAGATTTTAGAGTGAAACAAAGAGTGATAAACTACATCAAGAGCTTTCAATGTAAGTACCATACCCCTATACTCATCAATACACATCAAATTCATGAATTAGAAGCATTAACCCAACATATTTATGAATTAAACGACTTCAAATTACAACTTCTTGATATGGATGCTACAATTCAAGTAAAAGCAATTGTTACCAAAATCAATATTGAAGAGCGAACTATGGAAGTTGAGCTTGATCGTAGAAACTACGTTTTACCCCTAAAAAAAGACATAGCATTAGGAGAACAAATTCAAATTTCTATTGACTAAGATTCATCAAAAGAAAAAAGCATGTTCAAAACTTCTTCATTATTAAAAACAAGCTCTAAACATGCTTTAATAAACCATACTATATTGGGTATTTGTATTAATCAGACCATCTAATTAATACTAGTGAAATCTTTGCTTTGTATTCTTAATTGGTTGATAAGCAAGCTAATTCATTTAATAATACACAAGAACTGATGATTTATTGTTTTTTGAACTACAAATTAAACTAAACTGCTATGTTTATTTCTTCTTCTTCATGGAAGCGATCTAATTGGTATTTCACAAATAGAGCTTCAATATCTTCTTCCTGAATTGGGTCGAAAGACATAAATAAAGGACGTTTAGTTAGATTTGAGCCAGATAAAATCATTACAGGATGTCCTGCTTTTAATAATTTCACCTTGTTTGAATTTAATGTGATACCCAAATCTCTTTTGAGAATAGAGCGCTTAGAAAGCTGTGCTATTAAAGAGTAATTTAGGGCATCATACACATACATTGTGGTCATAACATTATAGTTTGAATAAAGAGTGCTGCATTTTATAGTCTAGATAAATGTAATATTTATTGAAATCAAAACCAAATAAATTGACTTATGCAAGAGTTACATCGTTTTTCTTTATGAAAATTTATCATTCATTTTTAACAAATTGGTTTTTTAATTCATTGATTTAAGATTAAATTGAGTCGATAATTATAAAAACATTAATCTAGAAACTTCATGAAAGTAACCTACTTAGGCCACGCTTCTCTTCTGATTGAAACAGCAGGCAAAAAGCTAATCGTTGACCCATTTATTTCACCAAATGAGCTGGCTAAAGATATCAATATTGATGAACTAGAAGCTGATTATATCTTGATTACACATGGACATCAAGATCACGTGGTAGATGTGGAAGCCATTGCAGAAAGAACAGGTGCTACAATCATCTCAAACTTTGAAATAGTGTCTTACTACGGTGAAAAAGGGCTTAACGGACACCCAATGAACCATGGAGGTAAATTTACTTTCGATTTTGGCACATTAAAATACGTCAACGCTATTCATTCGAGTGTATTACCTGATGGTACTTATGCAGGTAACCCAGGTGGTTTTGTACTTTGGAATAAGGAAGGAAAAATTTACATTGCGGGTGATACTGCATTAACAATGGATATGAAACTAATCCCTGCAACATGCGGTGATCTTGATCTTGCAATTTTACCAATTGGAGATAACTTTACAATGGGTTATGAGGATGCTAAAATTGCAGCTCAATACTTAGAGTGCAATACAATCATGGGTTATCATTATGACACCTTCCCTCCTATAAAAATCGATAAAGCAGCAGCTACTCGATATTTTAAACAATCTGAAAAATCACTCCTATTACCTAACATAGGAGAAACAGTTGATATAGATACAGTCTAGTTAGATATCATTTAAAACCTTTGCTTCATTGATGTTCATGATGAGGTAAAGGTTTTAAAACCACCACTCCGACTTAAGCCCAAGGTAATTCCCCACACTTCCTGAATTTTCTGCTTCATAATACTGAGAAAGCCCATACTTTTTAACCACATCATTGTATACTGCAATAGAATACACCAAACGGATATGTGGCCTTGCCATTAAACTTCGCTCACCTGAAGGAACATACACTGGAGCAATCGTAAATTTATTCATCTGCCCTAGACCTGGTGTAAAGCCTGTCAAGCCCTGAGAATACTCCTGAAAATCACGCATTTGAAAATTATATTCCAACATGAGTTGTAGTTTATCTGATAAATAAATCATAGGCCGAAAACCAATAGATAAATCCCATTTTTCATTAGGCCTATTGTCTGCAACAAACACTGGTGTAGTCGCACCCATAGCATATCGAAAAACACCATACCCCATTAACCCCCAATACTTATTGATATCATATACAAAGTTTTCAGTAATATTAATTCCATAAGCTCCATCATAACGTCCTTTGATGTTTGGATTACCGAAATTGATAAAGGAACGAGAAGACCACCCATCATCACCTGGTCCATTGGCTATTCTTGCACCAAATCGTATAGAGGAATGATTTAAGAAATTATCTTTCTGATACATGTGCATCACCCCTAATAACCAGCCATAATCACTGATTTCTTCAACAATAAATTGAGGTTCTGTTAGTGAATCTTTACCCGTAAAATGGTATTCACCCATAAAATTAAAGGTATGGTTAGGGTTTAAATGCCAACGGTGTTGTAATGAAATCACATGCTTTTGTCTACCATCATCATAATTGGAATCTCCATAAGGGTTGCCTGGCTGATCTTGAACTACTAATGCTTTAATCAGTGAAATTGTGGTAGTACCAATCGTCAAACCAAAGCCTTGACCTGTTAAGTTATTGAATTGCCAGTAATCGGCCATATCAATGTTCTTATCTCTAAAGTACTTGCTTCCTACCCATAAATGAATTGGAATGTTGTATAAAGTATCGGTAATATCTAAAAAGACTTCTACAAAATTGGTTTTTGTATCATTGGCGATAAAAGTATTGTTCCCGGAAAAGGACTGTGTTGTAAGTTGAAATTGTATTTTGGGAGCATCTTCCTTCATATCTAATAACCGATGAATATTGGTTACTCCCGTTAATTCAATGTAATCATTCTCTTCTAGTCTCCCCCCTAAAGCCCCTTGATTGGAGAGGTTTAATCGAGCTCCTACTTTATCTCCATCTAATGAAGAAGATATACCTACCCTGCCATAAGTATGAAATTCAAATGTTTTCTGTGCAGAAAGCGGAGTGCTGAAAATTGAAAAGATGGCAAAAAGTAGTAGTAAGTTTTTATACATAGGTGCGATGAGAGAAATTAGTCTAAACAAAAACAAGAGAAGCCTTACAATAAAGCTTCTCTTATAAAGATATGTTTTAAAAATCAAAAAGTAGCAATGCTTTCATTTAATCTGAAAGACTAATTCATATTTTTAGTTGAGTGTTTAATTTGTTCCAATATTTTGTAATTATTTTTTGTTCTAAAAATTAAAGGTGTAAATGTTGATTTTAGACATTTGATAGAATATGATTTAAGCGATAGACTGAGAATCTGGATCTGTTGTTCTATTATTTAAACTTTCGAAAACAGAGTGCAATTGTTTCATCGCATCAACAAATTCAATTCCTTCTCCTTGATCATTAATGAAAGAAACTTTCTTGGTCTCCAATAAATCTAAGCGATAAACAGGGTCAAGAGCTATAAAGTCTTTCACATCCATCAGATTATAACCTTTCTCAGAAATTTTAACGGAAACATATCTTACTTTCTGTTCTTCTTCTACGTCATAGAATTCGACAGGCATCGATCTCCCCATCAACATACCTTTGATCTCTTGCTCTGGACTTACTCTTAAACCATAGAACACTTTAATCAATTTAAACATTGCGATGGACACAATTACGGTGAAAGTAACACATACTTCTATACCAATCATTTGTATTAGCAACTGTTCCCATCTAGGAAGAATCAATAATTCTTGTTTTCCGAAAAGGGCTACACACAATGTACCGAAAATACCTCCAAATCCGTGTACAGGAATCGCCCCCACAGGGTCATCCACTTTAAATACTTTAAGCATCAAATCGTAACCGACATTATGAATAACACCGGATACCAATCCAATGATCAATGAAGACATTGGCGATACAACATTACAACATGCCGTAATTGCTACTAAACCAGTCAATGCTCCTCCCATCATTTTCTCAATGAGATCACCTCTATCTTGGAAAAAATAGCAATAAAAGAAGGCCGAAAAACAAGCAGAGGCACCCGCTACATTGGTATTAAGTATAATCTCAAAAACATCTGATGTAAAAGTTAGTGTACTACCACCATTAAAACCCCACCAGCCAATCCAAAGTAACATCACACCCAAAATACTATAAGAGTAATCCGATGCTTTCATATTCTTTGGTTTACCTTCGTGATCAAAACGACCAATACGCGGTCCCACCATGATCATACCTACCAAACCAACACATGCTCCTACTGTATGCACTACAGTTGAGCCTGCAAAATCCATAAATCCCATATTAGCTAACCAAGCCATATTGTTATTATAGAAGAGGTTTCCCCAAGCCCAGTGTCCAAAAACAGGGTAGATAACAATTGCTGTTACTAAAGAACCTATAAAATAAGGTACAACTCCCGTTCTACCTGACATAGCCCCCGAAACAATAGTTAGTGCGGTACCCGCGAAAACAAGTTGAAATAGAAAAAACACAATACCAGGGATAGTTAAATCGCCATTGTGTAGATTTTGTCCTACAAATAGGTCTGGCTCAAAACCGATAATTCCAAGATAAGATTTCCCAAACATGAACCCAAAACCTACCAAAAAGAAGCCTAAAACTCCTGCAACTAAATCCATCAAGTTTTTACTTCCGACACTTGATCGATGTTCTTTTTGTACTAAACCAGTCTCTAAAGTTTTGAACCCTGCCTGCATTAAAAAAACTAGAAATGCCGACAATAAAACCCATAGTGTATCTGGAATATTGAAAGATTCTGCATTGACAGTTTCTGTAGCCAATAATGTTGTAGGTAAAAATAAGAAAATGCTAATTGTAGTTACGGTGAAATATAACATAAGAGTAAATTTTGGTTGTCAGTCTGCTAGTTAATAAGAGCTCTATAAAAACATCGCACATTTTTATGTACTTCAAAATTAGATGATTAGAGTCGTAATTGTAAATTATAATGTGAAAATATAAGCAAAACTGCTAAAAAACAGGAAGTTAATACCATAAATTGCAGGTTATATAAAGGAATAAATTAATTATTTATTTTATTATTAAGGATAAAAATAACAACACATAAACACCTTTAGTTTATAACTCTCAAACACTACCTTTCAGTAGGTAATTTGTTAGAAAAATAGTGATCAAAAAAAATGCACTTTCAACAAGAATCAAAGCATATTAAAACCAAAAAAATGAAATAAAAAAGCAACCACAAAACGAATTATGGTTGCTTAGAAATGTATGCTTATTAAGAAGAAAAAACTTACAGTACTATGCTGCCGTCTCTTGCTCTTGTTTTCCTTTTAAGTAATTTTTCAACTGCTTCATCGCATCAATTAATGGCACTGGCTCACCGTGTTCATCAATAAAAGACACCTTTTTCGCATCGATCAGTTCAGTTCTATACAACGGATCCAAACCTGCAAAATCACTCATATTCAAAAGGTTATAACCTTTTTCAGAAACTTGCATCGATACATATCTTACTTTTTGTTTTGAATCATCTTGATAGAATTCTTCAGGCATTTGTCTACCCATCAACATTCCTTTCAATTCTTGCTCAGGTGAAACTCTCAAGCCATAAGATACTTTTATTATTCTAAACATGATTATTGAAATCACTACAGTAAATGTCAAGCATACTTCAATCCCAATCGTTTGAATTAAAAGTTGCTCCCATCTTGGTAAATTAAGTAACTCCTCCTTTCCGAAAAGAGCCACACACAACGTACCAAATATACCCCCAAAACCATGAACTGGAATAGCTCCTACAGGATCATCTAATTTGAATACTCTTAAAATTAAATCAAAAGCTAAATTATGAACAATACCCGACAACAAACCAATGATCAAAGCACTTAATGGAGAGACTACATTACAACATGCAGTAATTGCCACTAAACCGGTCAAAGCACCTCCAATCATTTTCTCGATTAACTCACTTCTATCTTGAAAGAAATAACAGAAGAAGAAAGCGGAGAAACATGCAGCTGCACCTGCTAGGTTTGTATTTAAGATAATTTCAAAAACATTGTAATTGAATTGCAGTGTACTACCTCCATTAAAGCCCCACCATCCAATCCAAAGCAGCATTACACCCAAAATACTATAAGAGTAGTCTGAAGCTTTGATGTTTTTAGGCTTTCCATTTTTATCAAAACGACCAATTCTTGGTCCTACCATAATCATCCCCACTAAACCAACACATGCTCCTACTGTATGTACTACTGTTGAACCCGCAAAATCCATGAAGCCCATTTCAGCTAACCAAGCATAGTTATCTTCGTAAAACAAATTACCCCAAGCCCAATGTCCAAAGATTGGATAAATTACAATAGCTGTAATCAAGGAACCGATAAAATAAGGGAAAACACCTGTTCTACCAGACATTGCTCCAGAAACAATAGTAAGTGCAGTACCTGCAAATACCAATTGGAAAAGGAAAAATACTACACCAGGGATTTGTTGGTCACCATTGTTAAAATTTTGCCCTAAAAATAAATCAAGGTCAAAACCAATAATACCAAAATACGATTTACCGAACATCAAACTGAATCCGATAAGAAAGAAGCCTAATACACCCGCTACCAAGTCCAATAGGTTTTTACTTCCCACACTAGAACGGTGCTCTTTTTTTACTAGACCTGTTTCCAGTGTTTTAAAGCCGGCCTGCATCAATAATACAAGGACTGCTGAAAATAAAACCCATAGTGTATCCGTCACATTGAAGGAAGCCAGAGGAGAAGTTTCATTTGCTAATAATAATGTAGGTGAAAACAATATTGCAAATGTTAAGATGAAATATAACATTGAAGTAAAATTTGTTGTCTGTTTGTTGTTAGTAAATCAAGATGCGTACTAATAAAAATTCGCACTTAATTGATGACTACAATAAAAGGTAAATAAATCTATATTATCAAGAAAATACACCTATTTGTTTTAATAATTATATAAAACCACCCACATTTTAATTAATTATTACCATTAAACACCCATTAAAAATATAAATATCACAAACAAAAAACGATTTCATTTCGAAAAATCAAACTCTCCTTTTGTTTCTTTTCTATCTATATCACAAAAAATTAGGCACAAAAAAACCATCAAAAATGATGGCAAAAAAATAGTTTTTTCAATGTCGGTTCGCTTAAGCTAATGCTTCTTCTAAAGAATCCATTAATGCTTTTGCTACGCTTCTAGGTTTTTTGGATTTTAAATCTGCCAGAACATCTTTAGCCTCTGCAACTTTTTGGTAAACACCATCAGGGTTTCCGTCATTCTTGAAACTTCCTAACACCCAAGTTAAGTCGTTTACTTGTTGATCGTACTCTCCTTTCTTGTTTAACTTCGTTAATTTGTCAAGTGCAGCTTCTGCGGCAGCAACTATTTTACTTTGGCTCATGATAATTGTTTTAAATGCAATAGATATAATTTTTTGTATCATTAACACAACAAAAATAGAAGTTATTCGATCACTTTGCAAATATTAGCACATAATAAACTATAGGTATTACTCAATTTCATTAAATGTATATAGAACAATTTAATTGATAATTCAAAATAAACAACAACAATAATCGACTTTTAATTAATTTTTATTTGTTTAGTGAATACACTTTTATATAAAATAATTTACAAATTTAGTATTTCGTATTTCATGAAATATTTATGAAAAAAATCACACAATAAATGAAAAGAGTCAAAATAAATTCAATCAATTAAGACACTAATAGTCAATTGAATAAAAAAAGTGATTAATGTCAATTGGAATATTAACATTAATCACTTCAGCTTTTAGAGCGTATTATCGATAAATCTCGATAACGTTTTCATTAATATACTCTATATTCTATCCCTTCTAAACGGTCTAAATCATTTAGAAGCTCAGTAGACGGATCTACTTTATAACTTTTAGAGAATAGATTCACCACCATATTGTCTTCTCTTGAGATCACCTCTAGAGACATTTCTCTTGTTCCTTTGTGATCTTCTACAATATTGACTAGCTCCATAATGGTATCATCATTGAGTACCGCCACATCTACTGATAAATCAATCCCTTTACAAAAGTGGTCTTTTACAGAAGATAAGGCCATAATCTTTTTAGGATTTACCTCCCACTGTCCCGGTGTACGATAGTTTTCTTTTACTTGACCCATCACGCAAACGAAATCTCCTTCATTAAAGAAGTGACGGTTTTTGTTGAAGTTTTCACCGAACATTGCCATCTGATGGGTCTGTTCGTAGTCTTCAACCGTCAAAATACCGAATTTATTTCCGTTTTTACTTTCAAGGATTTTCGCTTCAGTAATCATACCACCAATCTTGATTTCTTGCTGTTTGTGTAAATCAACGTGTTTGATAGGAATACAGAAGTTCTCCAATTCCATTCGGTACATATCTAATGGGTGTCCTGAAATAAAGAAACCTACGACTTCCTTCTCAAAACGCAACTCCACCAATTTCGACCAAGGTTCTAATTGGGGTAATTTTGGAGGAGGAACAGACCCGCCTGTACTTGCACCAAACAATGAAGCTTGTGCAGACATTTTATCCGCTTGCACTCTGTTGCCATACCTTAATAATAAGTCAATCCCTGAGAACTTCTCCCCTTCTGGAATATGGAAATACTGCGCTCTATGGAATTCATATTCATCAAATGAACCTGCATAGGCTAAACTTTCCATTACCTTTCTATTTACCGCTTTGAGGTTGACCCTTTCCACAAAATCAAAAATAGATTCATAAGGTTTTTCTTGTCTTCCTTCAATAATGGCGTTAATTGGACCAGTACCAATTCCTTTTACAGCTCCTAATCCAAAACGAATCGCACCGTCTGCGTTTACTGAGAATTTATACTCGGATTCATTAATATCTGGCCCTAAAACCGGAATGCCCATATGACTACATTCTTCCATGAAGAATGTCACCTTCTTAATGTCACTCATGTTGTGCGTTAAGACGGATGCCATATATTCCGCAGGATAATTCGCTTTCAAATATCCTGTATGGAAGGCTACTACTGAATAACAAGTAGAGTGAGACTTGTTAAAGGCATAAGCGGCAAAAGCTTCCCAGTCCGTCCACACTTTTTCGAGTGCTTTCTGATCATGACCATTGGAAGTACCCCCTTCAATAAATTTAGGCTTCAATTGCTCCAGCAAGGCAAAGATTTTCTTACCCATGGCCTTACGAAGCATATCGGCTTCACCTTTTGTAAACCCTGCCAATGATTGAGACAACAACATTACTTGCTCTTGGTAAACCGTAATACCGTAAGTCTCGGCAAGGTATTCATCCATTTTATCAATGTCATACACAATCTCTTCATCACCGTGCTTACGGGCAATAAAGTTTGGAATGTATTCCAAAGGACCTGGACGGTACAAGGCGTTCATGGCAATTAAGTCACCAAAAACGTCGGGTTTTAGTGCTCTTAAGTGCTTCTGCATACCAGCGGATTCAAACTGGAACGTACCGTTTGTTTCCCCTCTCTGGTATAGTTCATATGTTTTACGATCATCCAACGGAATATCATCAGGATCGATGTCAATTCCATGACGTTGTTTGATCAGTTTTATGGCATCTTTGATAATGGACAAAGTTCTTAAACCTAAGAAGTCCATCTTCAGCATTCCTGCATTTTCTACAACGGAGTTATCAAACTGCGTCACCAGAAGATCTGCATCCTTGGCGGTAGTTACCGGAATAAATTTGGTGATATCATCTGGCGTAATGATTATACCACAGGCGTGAATACCAGTATTTCTTACAGAACCTTCTAATACTCTGGCCGTATTGATCACCTCTCCTTCTAAAGTTCCATGCTCTTCGGAAATAGCCTTCAACTGATTGGCCATTTCCATTTGCTCACTGTTCAATTTGCCTTGCAATTGCTCATCAGACATTCCAAACAGCTTTTTCAGCTTCATATCCGGTACCAGTTTTGCCAGACGATCTGAATCAGAGAGTGGCAAATCCATCACACGAGCGGTATCTTTAATCGAAGATTTTGCCGCCATAGTACCATAAGTGATAATATGAGATACTTGATTGAAACCATATTTATCAACTACCCAGTTGATAATTTTTTGTCTACCTTCGTCATCAAAGTCAATATCAATATCGGGTAAGGATACACGATCAGGATTCAAGAATCTCTCAAATAGTAAGTCGTATTTGATCGGGTCAACGTTGGTAATACCAATAGCATAGGCTACGGCGGATCCCGCTGCTGATCCACGACCAGGACCTACGGATACCCCCATATTTCGGGCTTCCGTTGTAAAATCCTGTACAATCAGGAAGTAACCTGGATAACCCGTGTTCTCGATGGTCTTCAATTCGAAATCTAAACGTTCGCGAATGTCATCCGTAATGACTCCATACCTCTTTTCAGCACCCACATACGTAAGGTGTCTTAAGAAAGCATTCTCTCCTCTTTTCCCTCCATCTTTTTCATCTTCAGGATCTACAAATTCCTCTGGAATATCGAAAGCAGGCAAGAGGACATCACGAGCTAGTTTATAAGATTCTATTTTGTCTACAATTTCCTGCGTACATTCAATCGCCTCGGGTAAATCGTAGAATAATTCTTTCATTTCATCCGCAGACTTAAAGTAGAATTGATTGTTAGGGAAACCAAAACGATACCCTCTACCTCTACCAATTGGTGTTGATTTTTTCTCACCATCTTTTACACACAATAAGATATCGTGGGCATCTGCTCCTGCCTCATCTATATAATAGACATTATTGGCAGCGAAATATTTTACATTGTACTTTTCTGCAAAACGAAGCAACACTTCATTGACGTGATCTTCCTCTTCTAATCCATGACGACACAATTCAATGTAAAAATCATCTTGGAAATTCTCCAACCACCAAACAAACTCTTGTTCTGCTTGCTCTTCACCAACATTCAGAATAAGATTATTTACCGGTGATTGCAAACCACCAGTTGTTGCGATTAGATCCCCTTTGTATTGCAGTAAAAGCTCCTTATCAATACGAGCATACGTACCATCTCTATCTGTATAGGCTCCATCAATAAAACCTTGGGAAGAGAGTTTGGCTAAATTATGATACCCGTCTTTATTTTTTGCGATCAATACCTGAGATGATCTTCTATCCGGATCATCACGTGTAAACTTTCGCTTTTTATGGTCTTTTACTAAATAAACTTCGCAACCCACAATTGGCTTTAATTCCGCTTTCAACACATCCCTTACGAAGTGGTAAGCAGTATACATATTGCCATGATCTGTCAAACAAACGGCGTCGCAACCATCTGCCTGAGATTTAGCCACCAAATCTCCAATTGTACAAGTAGCTCTAAGAATAGAAAATTGTGTATGGGTATGCAGGTGGGTAAACTTGACATCTTTCAGTCTAGCAAGACCTTCTTCTTTACTTACATTACCTCTACCTAAATCTTTGGATTTATTCTTAAAGGCAAAGTTGGCTTCATCTAATTCAGGAGCTTCATAAATGACAGCTTCAACGGCAACATCATTGATCGGTGTCACAACACCATGCTCAATCAAGCCAAAGAAACAGCGTGCAGTTGCGTCAACGTCATAAGCGGCATCGTGGGCATCTGCAAAAGGAACACCAAAAAGTTTATTATGAAGTTCAGTAAGTGAAGGAGATTTAAACTTTCCACCTCTACCGCCGGGCAATGCACAGAAATCAGTGGAAGTGATCATGGTATCAATCACCTCTACTTCCTGAATTTTACTTTCGAGGTCTACACGAATAAATTCAGCACCTGTTACATTGATATCAAACTGAAGGTTATGACCTACTTGACGGTCTGCCTTCGCTAAATCAATACGAAACTCTTCTAATACCTCCTTTAGGTCATGACCATGCTCCAATGCGTGATCCGTCGTAATACCATGGACTTTTGTTGCATTAAAGGGTATCGTATAGCCATCCGGCTTAACAATCAAGTTTTGAGCTTTGATCAATTTACCATGGTCATCATGAAGTTGCCATGCCAATTGAACCACTCTTGGCCAGTTGTCAAGATCGGTAAGGGGTGCATTAAAATTTTTCGGTAAACCAGTGGTTTCCGTATCGTATATGATATATGCCATTGCGGAGTTTTATCTAATTCAGTTTACAAAAATAGTAAAGTTATAAGAAGAATTCAGTAAATAAATCTAATTAATATGTAACTTCTCTGATAGAAATATGTTCCTTTGCGTCCTGTTTTAAACCACTCCTTTTTTATAAGGTTTTTTATTAGGTACCTGGAATAAAGTAAATGGTAAAATTATCTTATCTTTTTTATCCGACTCTTCGTTGGATTTTTATCGCTTTGTGACAACGAAGCATTATAAATCTGCTTTGGTCAAGATAAAACATAGAAACCTAAAATTACTTTTTTTCATGTACTGAGGTACTATTATTCATTTTTGTAAAATCAATTTATCAGTGAAAGAAATCATCTATTATATCGGTGTTATCGGTTCTTTTGCATTAGCAATTTCTGGTGCATTGGTAGGTATGCAGAAAAAGTTGGATCCTTTTGGCGTCCTCATTGTAGCCTTTGTCACCGCTGTAGGCGGAGGCACTTTAAGAGATGTTTTAATTGAACAAAGGGATGTTTTTTGGATTGCCGACCCAAGTTATATTTACTTTATATTGGCCGGTGCAGTTTGTGCAATGATTTTTCAAGATAAGCTTGATCGATTTAGAACTTCGCTTCTGCTTTTTGACACCATTGGTCTAGCGTTATTTTCCGTAGCCGGTGTTCAAATTGGATTGACTTATGATTTGCCTTATATTATCTGCATCATCTTGGGTGTAATTACCGGTTCTTTTGGTGGTGTTTCCAGAGATATTTTGGTGAATGAAATACCTGTTGTTTTTCAAAAAGAGATTTATGCCACCATCAGTATTGTAGGTGCTATTTTTTACATCATCTTATTTCACTTAGAAATCAATCGCTTTATCACGGAACTTGCCCCTGTTTGTATGATTTTTATATTAAGAACTTGGGTGGTTTATAAAGAAATCACTTTACCCTCTATTTATAAAAATCAGGAAACTGTTGATGAGGAAGATTGGTAAAACCTTGATTGACCTTTTATCCAAAAAACAAAAAAGAGCTTCTTCCAATGAAGGAAAAAGCTCTTTGTAATATAATTGATTAATAATGAGTTCTATTTCTCAGGTTCAAATTCAGGATTTTGCTCTATACCTCTACTAATCATGAAAGGCCAAACACCACTAAATATTAAAATTGGAACATATACATAATAACGCTGGGGAACGTCAATTCCCTGGGATAGTAATAATGACTTAACGTATGCAAAAGCAAATAATAAAACGATCGTCAAAACGATTCCAAGCTGCGCTATTGGCATTAACTGTATAGATCCAAATTTAATAGGTTTCATATAGTAACGAGGTTTAAATTTTCTTTTAATGAATATACTAATTTTATACGTAATATAGTGGACTTTGTTGGATTATTTGTGTTAAATCTACAATTAATACTATTCTTGTAAAATTTCAATTCCAAAAACACAAAAACAAGCACTAACAATACAAAAAAGCAGATTCTTCTATTTTCAACTTCAAAAAAGACAATTTCAAATTCAATACACTTGCTTTGAGTTTTGTTAATTAGTCCAAATATTTCATTTTCAGACACTTCTAACTCAACAAAAAAATCATTTCCTGTACACAAGCTATATAATCTTACATCAATGACGATCATCCGGCATATTTTTTCATGAATACCTTTTCTACAAATCCATTATTTTTCATCACTTTGATATATGTTGATCATGTCCTAGAAAAACAACCACAGAAAGCTTTATAAAAGTTCCCAGAGCCTCTATAAACTACGTTTTATCAACTTTCAATCAGGTTTTCTACAAGTATTCCAAGCAACTCTTCCAAGCTTCTTCCCTCTTCGTTCTTGTCTTGAAACAAAAAGAAGCAAAAAATTCAAGGCTTAGAAGTTAAAAGCTAACTTCTACTCTCCTCAATGATTTTAAACCGCTGAACTCAAGAAAAAGAAAAAGGTGGCACCTTAGAAAGGCACCACCTTATACTACTCACATTCGATCATGAACAAGGATTATGTTTTGATTTGTCTTTTTGGTAACGAATGATGTATATATTTTACATCTTCTGCTTTCAAAAAGAACTCTTCATTCACATAGTATTTTATTCATTGACGATATATAATTCAATCGTTTTTAATTTTTCTTACTCATCCATTGAGGTGCAGTAAGGAAATCTGACGAAGGATTACCATACTCTTCTTGATTAGAAATTGCATTTGCAACGTGTGTAGGGTTTACTGTAAACTCTCTTGCTGGGTAAGGCAAACGTGAAGGTCTGTAACCATTTGTATACCCACCTGTATGCAATTCTACCATTGAAGTACCTGTTGGCTTCGCGTCAACATTTAATAATGGATCTTCACCATATACCGGCACTTGGACATCTCTTTCCGTTGCTCCAAGAGATGTTGGTACTAGATCAGGTAAATGTGTTCTATTCCATAATGCGAAGGCGTTGTAACCGTTACCGATCTGAGACACCCAGTGTTGATAGATGATTGTATTCATCTTATCTCCTGAGTTATTAAACTCTGCAACTGCTCTTTCAACATAGTTTGAAGCCTCCACTTCCCAGATATAATCTACGTTTTGTTGTCTTTTATAAAGGTCCACAAAGTTGTTCACATAATCTTGACCTGAAGCGTAGAAACTTGGATACTTTCTAACCGCTGCTTCTACACCTTTTCTATAGTATTCTGCTGCACTACCAGGAATCGCCCAACCTCTTTGAGCTGCTTCTGCTAATAAGAAGTTGATTTCATCTGCACCCACTACAATTGTTGTTGATCCCGCGTTCAAGATTGTTGCAGGGTTCACTGCTACTAGTTGAGCATACTGACCTTGATCTTTGAATTTATAACCAAGGTTACTGTAGTATTCACCATTATCTTCATTGGCAATAGTGAATGACATGTGTTTCACCTGTCCATTCAACTCATAGATACCTCTGTTACCGTCAGGTCTATCACCTGATTTTGCACCTCTGTAATGTACTTGTTGGAATTCTGTTCCATCTGAAGTATCATATTTAAAAGGATCAAAATTCGTATAAGCAGCTGTATCTAAAAATGCTTTCGTTTCAGATCCAGTATTATCAATGTGTGAAGCTACCCAGAAAATTCTAGGGTCTTTTCTTTCTTGTAATGAAACTAACATCGCATCTGAGAAGAATTGGTAAGATTGTCCACCCACTCTACCTTCATTCGCTACACCTGATCCGTTTACTGTTTCACCCCAAGCACCACCTGTTTCATTGTGCTCAAATAAAGCACTGTCTGACAGATCACTGATATAACCAGCAGAATGCGTTACTGCATCTCTTACGATTTCCTCACCTAAAGCAGGATTTGCCTCTGACATTGCCATACCGATCTTAATCAGCATAGAATTGGCCAATTTACCCCATTTCGATGCATCACCGTTATAGTATACATCATCCGTGAACGTAGCTCCTGTATTTAAGTCTTCTCTTGCTGTTTTCAACTCTTCTACCATTTGTTCGAAAACAAACTCTTGGTCATCATATTTAGGATAGAAAATACCTTCCGACAAACCTTTACCAGCTTCTGAATAAGGAATATCACCATACAATGATGTAGTTCTGTAATAGCAAATTACTCTTGTAATTGCCAATTGCGCCAACTTTGCTTGGTTTTCAAGCTCAGTATCAGCATCCATCTGCTTTTCTAAACGAACTCTAGCATCTTCAATGTCCTTTGCAAGGTCTTTATAAAGCGTCTCCCAAGTTGCGTTTGTATAAGAATCTGCTCTACCAAAACCCGCACCTTGTGTATATTGAGGGTTCATTGTAGTCATTGACAATGGACCTGTCATGATCAAGTTACCTCTGTACCCTTCGTGACCTGATGAGTATATTTTTGTTTGTGCCTTTACGAATTGATACTTAGGATCCATATCTCCTGATGTATAATCGTTGTCGTTCATCTCTTCAAATCTGTTTGTACATGAAGTAGCAAGCATCACTGAAGCGGCAGCAATAAGTATATTTAAGTTTCTTAATTTCATTTTCGTATTGGATTAGAAGTTAGCATTTAATCTGAAACCTACTGTTCTTGGTAAAGGCATGTTTAAGAACTCAATACCTTGACCGTTTCCTGCGTGGAATGATGACTCTGGATCAATGTTAGGCACTGAAGTCCATAAGTACAATAAGTTGTTACCGTATGCAGTAAATGATAAGTTTCTGAAAGGTGTTTTCTCTAACGCCTTGTTTGGTAAACGATAAGAGATTGAAACGTCTCTTAATTTGATGAATGACGAGTTATAGATAAACTGCTCATCAATAGAAGCTACTCTTCTGTAGTATAATTCAGGGTCTACAGTTCCTGTATATGGTTGACCATCTGATGTCACTAAGTTACCTGGATTCCAGTGTCCAGTGTTGTAGTATTCATCTCTACCAATAAGAGTGTCATGGTGTTTACCATTAGAATACATTTGTGAGTTGGTCTCTGAGTAAATTTGACCTCCAAATTTACCATCAATCAATACTGAGAAACTGAAGTTTTTATAGTTGAATGTGTTTCTCCATCCTGCCATCCATGGCTGAATACCATTTCCGATTTCTGAAGCATCTTGATTTACGACTGGAAGACCACTCTCATCTACAACAATGTTGTTGTTGTCATCTCTTACATAAGTAGTACCCATGATTGTACCATACGCTTGACCTGGAATTGCTTGTACCGATACTGTACCGTTTGAACGTTGGATCATGTATGACTCAACTCCTTCTGTCAATGAAACTACTTCGTTTTGGTTATATGAACCTGTAAATGTCATATCCCATGAGAAGTTATCCGTTTCAACTGTTCTTACATTCACTAACCATTCAAAACCTTTGTTTTGGATCTCACCGGCATTAATAAGTGCTTGTGTGAAACCTGATGCATCAGAAATGTCAATTGGCATGATCTGATCCGTTGCTCTTTGGTTATAATATGCTAAGTCTAAGCTTACTTTGTTGTTGAATAAACGTAAGTCTAAACCAAACTCATACGAAGAGGACATTGACGGTCTTAAGTTCGCATTAGGAATAATTTCTCCTTCAATTTGACCTGGGTTGAATCCCCAGTTTGGGTTACCAACTGGGTTACCAAGTACTCTATATTGCACTGCTAAGCTATAAGGATCAGTATCTGAACCTACTTGTGCCCATGATGCTCTCAACTTACCAAATGATAACCATTCAGGAGTGTTCCAATCCATATCCGAGAATACCCATGAACCTGATACTGAAGGGTAGAAATATGAGTTATTATTTAAAGGAAGTGTTGAAGACCAGTCATTACGTCCTGAAACGTCTAAGAATAAGAATCCTTTATAACCAATTGAAGCTGTTGCGTATACTGATGAAATTGCTCTTTCGTATCTTGATAGATCAATAAAACGATCTTGACCAGCACCAGGGTGTTGTAAATCATCAGAGATAAACTTCACAGAACCAATATCTGTTCTATCGTGGATTTGATACATGTATGAACCACCTGCTGTTGCACTAATATCGAAGTTTCCGAATTTCTTATTGTACATTAATAAGAAGTCCATGTTGTTTTCTGTTTGCAAGTTTGTTCTTTCAAACGCTCTACCATCCTCAAAGAATGGAGTATACATTGGGTCTAGTACATTTTGTCTCCAGCTTGTTACGTCTGTACCACCTCTTGCTACAACTGATAAGTTTTCGTTGATTTCATAATTCAAGCTCAACATACCCATCATTCTGTCTGATTGATCTTGGTTATTCACCTCATACATCGTCCAGTAAGGGTTTTCGTTTTTATCGTTGTAACCAAAAGGTCTTCCGTCAGGTGTTTTATAGTTTCTCAAGAAATCCATTGATACAGTAGTAGGCACCTGCATCATGGCTCTGTTGTAGTTGTAAACACTATTACCTAAAGCCATTCTATTCGTAGACTCTTGATGCGTGTAAGTTACTCTTGAATCAATTGTCAATTTGTCATTGGCCATTTTTGTGGTTCCTCTCAAGTTGAATGTATTTCTGTTGAAAGTTGAATTTTCAACCATACCATTATTTGACATATTTGAGTAAGAGAAACGAACACTTGATTTCTCATTTCCACCAGTCAATGCAATCGAGTTATTGAACGTTACACCTGTTTGGAATAATTGGTCATAAATGCTGTAGTGTTGTACATCTCTCATCACACCATCGTAGTAGCTATCTGATCTCATACCTGGAGTAATTTTCGGACCGTACATTCTTGTACCATCTGTAGAGGTAGGGTCAGTAGGGAAATTACCTTGAGTACCGTGAGCATATTCTCTTTGGTAATCAGGAGTAATACCCATCAGATCAAAGTTTACACCTGTAGAGAAGTCAATACCAATACCTTTTCTTTTATCACCTTGTTTTGTTGTAATTAAGATTACACCATTGATGGCTCTTGTACCATAAAGTGCTGTGGCTGCTGGACCTTTTAATACTGACATTGATTCAATATCATCAGGGTTCACTGCAGACATACCATCACCTGTATCTAATCCACCACTGTCACTGTCAGAAGCATTATCATAGTTTGAGTTGGTCATTGGCACACCATCAATAACATATAATGGTTGGTTTGAACCATTCAATACCGCATTACCACGGATTACTACATTAGAAGATGAGTTAGGACCTGCAACGGGAGTAATCTGTACACCTGCTACTTTACCGTTCAACGAGTTCATAATGTTCGCTGATGAGTTATCACCAATATCTTCTGCTTTCACCTCAGAAACTGCATAACCAAGCGATCTTTCTTCACGCTTGATACCAAGAGCTGTCACAACCACTTCTTCTAGCTCTTCAGCGTCTGCTTCTAATGCAATTTGAAGGTTATCTGAATTTGTAACATCAAAATCAGTGGTTTTATAACCAATAAATGAGAATGTAAGTGTATTATTTTCTGGAGATGGAATGGCAACAGAGAAGTTTCCATCAAAATCTGTTACCGCCCCAAGGCTTGTTCCTTTAATCAAAACATTCACACCTGGTAGTGGGGAGTTATCTGATGCATCTGTAACTGTACCCGTAACTGTACGTTCTTGGGCATACAATGCACCTGTTGTAAGCATAAACATGCTTAACAGCATTAAGTAAAATTTACTCATTTTCAGTATTAGATTAGTGTAGTAGTTAAAATTGGCCTTAGCCAAAAATAATTTTTTGAACCATGCTATCTCGTCAAAGGATATTGACGTTTCTGAAATTATAATATGATTGGTTTTAGAATTTCATCGGTCTTAGCAAATGGTCTAGTTTTTATAGCATAACTTAAAATAGAATTACTTTTTATAGCTATGAAATAGTAATGTCTATTTGTTTATTAATTGATGTCTCAACTAAGTATAAAAACTGCTCTTGTTTATCTTGTAAAAATTCTTCATTTCGTATAATTGAGATTTTAGTTTATAATGTGTATAACATCGAGATTAAGTCAGACAGCTTTAAAAGTGTCTTGTTTACATTACAAATGTAGCATCATGCACGAACATGCACAATGTAAAAGGTTTTTTTAATAGTAATTGACGTTTTTAAGGTTAAAATAGTCAAATTTTCAATTTTATTTTAACAAACAAGCACAAACAGGTATCAAAAGTCTTATTTAGTTGAGAAAATTGCTGTCATAAAAAACACTTTTCGGCGTCATTTATACATTAAAAAAAGAAGAAAAATGAGTTTGGAAATTGAGCCCTCTCACAAAAAGAGTTTGAATGTAAACTTATGTAAACACCTATTTACTAATATTATAATATGCTTTTAAAGCTGAAAACAAAGCACATAGAAAAGAATTCATTAATGATAAACCTCAAACTATTTACAAAAAAACTTCTTTGATTAATATTATTTACACCTCTAATATTCGAAATTTTGAAAGAAGGTTTACCTCACCTTAAAGTGTAACAACTCACAAACCGATTCATGCATAAATACGCACACTATTTACTCTTTAAAGCTCTTCAATAAGAATTGATAAAAAATAGCACTAAGAACAAGCGTAACATTGTATGTTTGCGTTAAAAACAAGTATTAAAGGATGAAATAACATCTTTAAAAGAAAATTATATTTTTTTATCAAACTGTAGAAAAACACTATAAAAACAGTGTTTTTTATTAGTTACAACGCGAAGAGTACATACTAAACATGCAAAACAAAAACGAAAACACGCATTGTTGTGCATCATGTTATTGATTTTCCAAAACAATCCTATACATTTGTGTTCATAATACACTTACAAGGTGTTTATATACAAACAAAGTCAAAACATACAGAGTTTTTATACAAACAAAAATCTTCGAGAAATAACTTAAGTTACGTTGAATGAATTTTTACTGCATTTTTTTTACTGTTAAACCTAATTAATGCACGGTATACAACTCTTATTGTAAACTATTTTATTAACTCACTTATCCTAAAATGAAAAGAATTTTACATTCCATCAGCACGATGGTTGTACTGTTCATGACGTGTACGCTTACACTTCATGCACAAGAACAACTCATCAAAGGTACCATTAAAGATGCGATGACTGGAGAACCATTAATCGGTGCTTCGATCAAGATTAAAGGTACTTCCAGCGGTTCTATCACCGATATGGATGGTAATTTTGAACTTCAAGCAAGTCCAGAAAGTACGCTACAAATCTCTTATATTGGTTACAAAACCACTGAGATTGGTGTCAACAATCAATCTTTCATTTCCATTAAGTTGGAGCCTGATGCAACTGAAATGGAGGAATTAGTAGTCGTAGGCCTTGGGGTTGAAAGAGAAGAAAGATCTTTAGGTTATGCCGTTCAAGAAGTATCGGGTGATGACCTGGGTGCTGTCACCTCCTCTTCCAATGCCATGAACAACCTTGCAGGTAAAGTGGCTGGTGTTCAGATTAACCAAGTAGGCGGCTCTCCGGGGTCATCATCCAATGTGGTGATTCGTGGTAATGCTATTTTGGACGGTTCTAATCAGCCGTTATACGTAATAGACGGAATCCCGATGAATAACTCCAATGTAGCCAATGCTAACGACAGCAACAGCGGTGGTGTTGACACAGGTGATGGTATGTCGGGCATTAATGCGGAAGATATTGAATCCATCAACGTCTTAAAAGGACCTGCAGCCACTGCAATTTACGGTTCAAGGGGTATTAATGGTGTAATCATGATCACTACCAAATCGGGCAAAGGCGGTCAAAAAGGTTTAGGTGTAGACTTTTCACATACTTCTACCGTCAGTACTTTGGGTATTACCCCTGATAACCAAGAACAATATGCACATGGTACGAATGGTATGTTTCCAACTGATCCAAAACGTGATTATGGCATGTGGGGACCTAAAGTGACTCCAGGAATGACCACTGACAAGTACTATGATGGAGAAGAAAGAAATGTACAGTTTTATGATAACTACGAAGCATTTTTCAAACCTTCATATACTGCAAATACCAACGTTGCTTTAACCAAAGTATCGGATGCAGGAACACTTCGATTTTCTTACTCTAACATGACCAACAATGGTAACACAGACAATCAAAGTTATGAGAGAAACACTTTCTCTTTAAGAGGAACCAGTGAAGTTTCTGAAAAATTCCACATTGATGCTCGCATGAACTACATCAAAGAGGAAGCATATAACAGACCGTACATGGGTAACAGCGTCAACAACTATATGAGTAATATCAACGCCATTCCAAATACTTATGATATCAATTGGATGGAGGATTACAAAGATAAAGACGGTCGCCCTATTGGTTATAATGAAAATAATGAGAACCCTTATTGGACAATGCATGAAACAAAGTTCCATGATACAAAAGATCGTTTCTTGGGTATGGCAACGGCTACTTATGAAATCACGGATCATTTAAAAGTACAAGGTAGAGCAGGTACAGACTATACCGCTTGGAGAGCCGATGTTTTACAACCTTTGTATACTCCATGGTATGAATCAGGCAGAGCGTACGAAAGAACGCAACTCGACAGAGAAGATAACTTTGATGCCATGATGACTTATGACAACAAATTCGGCAAGTTTGATGTAGTTGCCAATGTAGGTACATCATATATGCACATTTACAGAAGATATTCTGATACAGGGTCTTCTAACTTCTCTGACCCTCTACAACAAAACCCACAATCAGGTTCAGACCGCTTTGCTTCTTATGATACTTACGAAAAAGCAATCAGTTCTGTATACGCAACAGCCTCTATTGGATATGATGGCTACTTATTCTTGGATGTCTCAGGACGTAACGATTGGTCTTCTACACTACCATTAGAAAACAATTCTTACTTCTACCCTTCTATTAGTGGTTCATGGGTATTTTCTGATATGGATTGGGACACGCCTGATTGGTTGACTTTTGGTAAAGTAAGAGCTTCTTGGGCAAAGGTAGGTTCGGATACCGACCCTTATATGTTACAACAATACTATCAGATTGATGGTCAAAAACAGGATGACCTTCAAACGGGAGCTATCTACGGTAACACCATCAACAACAGCAACTTAAAACCTTCCATGCAAACTTCTTATGAATTGGGCATGAACTTAAGAATGTTTGACGACCGTGTGAATTTAGATATGACCTATTATAATTCAAGCTCAGTGGATCAGATCATGAAGGTGCGTATTCCTGAATCATCAGGTTATGAAGATGCTATTATTAATGCTGGTGAGATCATTAACAAAGGTGTGGAAGTCGCTTTAGGTTACAATGTGATCCGAAAGAAAGATATGAATTGGCACACACAAGTCAACTTCGCTTATAACTACAATGAAGTGGTTTCATTATCGGAAGGTGTAGATCAATATTTAGTAGGTGAAGGTCCTGTCAACATCGTGGCTGCTCCAGGACAAGCATACGGTACAATTATGGGTACGGCCTACAAAAGAGATGACAGCGGCAACATCATTGTCAATGAAGATGGCATGCCAATGGTAGAAGATGGATATCAGCAAATCGGAAATGGTGTTCAACCGTTTATGGTTGGTTGGGTTAACCGTTTCCAATATAAAAATATTTCATTCGGTATGGTGATCGATGCGAAGTTTGGTGGAGACATTTACTCTTCTACCAATGCCAATATGTATTCTAATGGTAAGCATCAAGACACGGCTGATGGTAGAAATACAATGCATGAAACAGGCGTTTACAATCCTGGTGGAATGGTATATGAAAACGGAGAGCCATTTGAAGGTTTTACAACAGACCAAGATCTTCAAAACTACTACCAAACTACGGCAGGTATTGATGAAGCCCACGTTTATGACGCTTCTTACATCAGAGTGGCAGAAATTTCAGTAGGCTATACTTTCCCTAAAACAATGGTTTCAAGTGCAAAAATGCAAAACCTTCAGTTATCATTCGTAGCTTCTAACTTAGGTTACTTATGGAAGAACACTGACAACATTGACCCTGCCGCAAGTTTCTCTTATGGAAATGCTCAAGGTATGGAAGTAGGATCTTACCCACTACCAAGAACATTTGGTCTAAAGCTTAATGCTAAATTTTAATTAATCAATCAATGCTGCCACTTGTCAAAAAAGGCAAGTGGTGGAATTACCTATAAATTGCAAAACGATGAAAGCAAACCAACTATTTTTAGGTGCTGCCCTAGCAGCTAGTATGTTTTCTTGTACAAATAAATTTGAAGAAATGAACTCCGACCCTTGGGCTTCAGATGAAATGAACCCTAAGTATCAGTTCACTCACATTCAAAACAAGCCTTATACTGATGGTGGCGAGTCATGGAGAACGCAAATTATCATGGCAGGGCCAATGTCTCAAGCCACTGGTAACTTATATGCCGCTGGCGAAGCTTTTAGTACGTCTTATAAAGAATGGGCTTGGAACAACATCTATAAAGATGTAATGAAAAACGTAGCCGATCTTGAGACCAACCTTCCAGCCGCTTCTGCACAATTGGGTCAAGTGAAAATTACCAAAGTAATTGACATGCTTAAAGTTTTATCGCTTTACGGTGATATCCCTTACACTGAAGCAGGAAAAGGCTATGTGGAGCATATTTTATATCCTAAATATGACACACAAAAAGAAGCATTGGAAGCCATGGTCATTGACCTGAAAAATGGTAGAGAATGGGTGGCCAATGGTGAAACTTTTACAGATGATTTTTATTACAGAGGGGATGCTTTAAAATGGCAAAAACTAGCCAACTCTGTATTAATGAAAGTGGCCTTATATATGTCGGAAGGTGATGCCGGCAGAGCAAAAGAAATCTTTACGGAAGCATTTAATCACTCTGCAGGATATATTTCAACATTAGATGAATCTGCAAAATTAGAACACTCTTTAAATGGTGGTCCTTGGGGGCAACACATGAACGGTGTCGGTGCTTCAATGACTTCTCAAGTAGGTGGTTTTGCTTATGGTTATATCAGTGAGACTTCTCTCAAATCAATGCAATCAAGAAAAGACCCTCGTGTTTTTTGGTTAACAGGTATGCATGATTATAGTTCTTCTCCTTCCACTATGGTGATTCCTAGCAGTGATTTCGATCCGTTTGAAATGGCAGAAGAATGGGGCAGCCCTTACAAGCCTGTTTCTTTGAGAGGTACAAGAATGGGAGACCAAGACGGTCAGACAGCGGTATTTGCAGTGGAACCTAACGGTGATGTAAATAATGCATCGCCTGTTAATGCCGCTTATTTTGCTAGAATGAATGATGGAACATTGAAAATCAATGATAAGTATGCCATTGAAGACGGTGGTGACAAATTTATCTTTGCTTCTTTGAACAATATGACGGTTTTCAACCCACTTTCTCCAACCATCATCATGGGATCTGACGAGGTGAATTTTATGATTGCAGAAGCAATTCAGAAAAACTTAATTGGAGGAAATGCTCAACAATTCTTTGAATCAGGTATCCGAGATGCTTTTGACAAATACAATCGTTTTTACCCTGGAATTGAATATGTAGAAGGTGCCATTGATGCCTATGAAACAACGGATGCGGGGCAAGGGTTTGATTACAATGCAGCCAAAGAAGATTACATAGCCGCTGAAGTAATGGCCTTTGCTTCTTCAGCCAACAAACTAGACAATATCATTTACCAAGCATGGATTTCTCAAATTGGAAATGGTATCAATACGTTTACGCTTTGGAACAGAACGCATCTACCTTCTTTTGTGACACCAGAATTAGACAGAAACATGTACGAAACCATAGACATCCCTGTTTATACTGTTGATCCAAGAGATGAAATCACTGCCGGCCGTCCTATGCCTGAAGTAGTAGGTTACAAAACCATCCCATTCCATTCTCCGGGTACGACTTCTTATGTTAGATCAAGAAGATTTGACTACCCTAACAATGAAATGTCAAGTAACACCACCAACTACAACGAAGCGGTTGAAAGACAAAGAGCAGAAGCCAATGGAAATACTGGAATGTTCAATACAGTGGACCAATTCCTATCTTATAAAGGTACATTCTCTAACAGCAAGGGAGTAGAACTCATCAAAGAATAGTAATTTTCATATTTTCAGATAGATTAGATAGAGGGGTGCCGGGATCAGACGGCATCCCTTTTTTTTATTTCTGCAAGCTTTTTATGATCTACTTTCAAGCTTCCTTCTTCTTCATTTTTCCATTGATGAAAAACGAAGCAAAAAATCTAGGCTTAGAAGTCAAAAGCTAAATTTCATTCCTTTCGCCTAAATGATTTTAAACTCGCTAAAGCTCAAACAGCAAAATCATTTTTAACGGCTCATTCCATGAAATTCTTAACGCTTTTCCCTTCAATGCCGGGGGAGTACTACCAAACTAAAATGGTAGAAAGATCACTAGCGCGATTGTTAAGCGTTAGCGTACTAACTTAGCCA
>NZ_JTAM01000077.1 GCF_000812565.1 Flammeovirga sp. OC4
TTAAACCGTTGTTTAAATGGGCTTCGTTTCCCAGAAGCGAGTGCAAAGGTAAAAACTTTTTATTTTAACTTCCAAATCTTTTTTCAAAAATTTTTAAAGTTTTTTTTCGTTGATTTTCTCAACGCTCAACACTCTGAATTTCCAACTCCAAAAGAGAAGTTTTTAAAGCCTTTCGTTAAAGGCGAGTGCAAAGGTAAGAAGAGAAATTTAATTTGCAATGCTTATTTTGTTTTATTTAGAAATTTAATTTGCAATGCTTATTTTGTTTTATTTAGAAACTTAATTTACATCGCTGATTTTCAACAAAATCAAATACCTTTTCATTATATCAATTACCCTAATCGGGTTGTCACGTAGGACAACCCCTACGTTTGTTTTTTCCTCAGCCGTTTGCTGAAGGGAGTGCAAAGGTAATAGAAGGTTTTTTAAATGCAATAGGTTGTGCAAAAAAAAGCACAAAATAAAAGTAAATAAAAAAGTGCACTTACTTTTCAGCAAGTGCACTGTATGTTCAAACATCTATAAATCAAATATTTATCTATGTTCTGGTCTCAATAAATCATTTACTGTTTTTACTGGCGTAAATGTAGAAACTGGTACTTCAACGAATAAGGTAGTCCAATATGCCATTGAACCATTCCATAAACCTGGTAATTCAATCGCTTGGATTTCCTGACCATCTCTTGATTTATGAGTAATGAAGCCTGCGTTTTCATTACGGAACTCCATTAAATCGAATTTCTCGCCTTTATAATTCTTTACACCACAGACTAAATCTACTGGATTAAAGTGAGTCGCTGCATTAGCAATTTCTCTTCTTACAGGATTTGAGAAGTTGATTTGAGCACTTTCTACGATTTGTAATGATCTATGGTCTCCATCTTTTAACCAGAAAGGACCACCACCTGGCTCACCTTCATTCTTCACCATACCACAAACACGGATAGGTCGATTAAGTTTTTCGAAGAAGTATTTTTCGATCTCTTCTTTCGATAAACCACTTAACTCTTCGCCTAAGCTCCAACCAAGACGCTTCATACAGAATTCAATTACCTCTGAAGTTAACTCCTCGCTTGATTCTCCTGCTTCGTGTCTTTCTAAGAATGAGAAGATTTTTTTCTGTGTATCTACTAAGATACTTGCTAATGCCTTTTTGTATTTGAAAGTGTCCTCTTTCAATCTATCTGTTGTGACATTATCAATATTCTTAATAAAGATAATATCAGCATCAATATCATTAAGGTTTTCCAACAATGCACCGTGACCTCCTGGTCTAAACAACAGTTCACCGTCTTCTTTTCTGAATGGTTCGTTTTTAGCTGTAGCAGCGATAGTATCAGTAGAAGCCTTTTGAGTAGAGAACGAAATCTCATAATCTGCCTCATACCTTTTATTATATACCTCTTTATAGACATCTGTCAATTCTTGGAACTGATTAAGATGTTCTGGAGATACCGTAAAGTGGATATTTACTTTACCATTTTTGTCTTTTGCATAATTTGCTCCTTCAATCATGTGCTCTTGTACAGGAGTTCTTACTTCTCCATTGTACTTATGGAATCCAATTAATCCTTTTGGACGATTTGCTAAATGTAATCGGTTACTTGAGAAAGTGGCTTCTAGAATTTTCTTGTATTCTTTGTTAGCTACTAATACATCAAGGTTACCTAGCTTTTGTGCAACTTCTGAGTAAATTTCAGTGTAAAGAGGGAAGTGGATAATGTTATTAAAGAAGTCAGCTACTAAACCTTTACTCTTTTCAAGATCTGGTTCTGCAAATGAATCTTTAGCTTCTAAATCATTTTTAAATTCAAGAAGAGCCTTGAACATACGAGTTGCTGCACCAGATGCAGGTACAAATTTCACAATATCTTTATCTTGTATTGCTGTGTTGTACTCGTTTACGAAAGCTTCTATTTCGCTATCTTGTAGTTTTATTATACCATCTCCAATCGTAGCAGGTCTAATAATGTTTGCGAATTCAAACCCTGTTCTAAAATAATTAAGTTGCTTTTCGACTACTTCTTGAGAGATCCCTTTTTCTTTCATTAATTCAAGATCCTCTGGACGAAATTTTGTTGTTATTGACATTTCTAATGTTTCCAAGGTTATAGACGGTTTTAATAAAAATAATATATAAAATAATTGTTAGTATAATTTTTGGCTGTTATTCGATCTTTTAAAAAAAGGATAAAATTTTAAACGGCACTACACTTACGTTTATTATATACAAATAAAATAAAAAACAGAATAAAAACGAAACCGATTGCACGACTTCACTAATTTTATATTTAAAATGATTAGATTTTAAAATATTTGTATTTTTGGGTCCAACTAATGTACAAACGGATGAATTTTTGGATTAAAAAAAGTAGCCCTGTTATCAAATCAATTGGATTAACCTCCTTGTTATCAACACTTACCATATTAATTTATTACTTAATAAATAATATTTCAGAAAGAATAGGTTGGAGTATTTCGGGATATGTTGATGCGGTAAAAACACCTCTTTTCTCTTTTGATAAGTGGAAAACCGCATTTAGTATACAAACAGATTCTTTTTTGATTTTAGAGCACTTCGTAGGTCAAAATATGAATCTAACGCCTGATTATGCTCTTCTTTATGGTATTTCACTGATTATTGGCTTTTCAATCTTCTTGAGTAGCATTAGTGGTTTAACTAGGTTATGGCACGGGATTTCATTCGGGGTATTTGCTTTACTTATTGGTACCCTACATTTAGAAAACCTTCATTTCCTCGAGAGCATTCATGATAAAGCTTTTACAGGAATTGTTCTAACTGTATATATATGTATAAGTTTTTACTTTCATTTTAATGCTAAAGTCTCTCTTTTTATCCGTTTCTTGACTTATCTATTTGTAAGCGGAGGTATTATTTCACTAATCAATACATTTGCTAAAGATGAATATTGGTATGTAGAGAGCTTGAGTTACTCATTTTCTAGCCTCACTATCATTACCTTTTTATTCGTAGTATTCTTAGCTCTTTGTATTCCATTTGGTATTTTATATATCACAACTTTCAAAAATACAGGCCAAAGTGGAGATAGTGTGAAGCATTTTTATGTATTCTATATTATCTACCTTCTCAACCTTATCTATGTTTACCTTAACGTATTTCATGGTTTAGATCTTGGCTTATATTACTTCCCTCCTATTTTACTGTTTGTTATTAGTACCTTAATAGGCCTTTGGTTAATTACTCAACAAGATGAGATTTTTGGAGTCATTGCTAGAGAAGAATCTGTACTTTTTTGGGTTTACCTTGGAAGTAGTATTATTGCTTCCTCTACATATGCTTATCATATTTCACTATTTGATACATCTTATGTCATTGCATTAGAACAAGCGATCACCATCTGCTTTATTGGTTTTGGTTTCTTGATGCTATTTTATATCTCCTATAATTTTTATGATATCATAAAACAGAATCTACCTGTATATAAAATTGCTTTCAAACCTCAGAATATTGATTTCTTATCTTCATGGGGAGTTGGTTTGCTTATAACTGTAGGGTTATTCTATATCAATAATTTCACATCTTACCGCTACTTATGGGCTTCCTATTATAATAATCTAGGTGATTCTGAATATTTCAGTGGAAACACTTATTTGGCAGAAGAAAGGTATGGAATGGCAAAAATGTACAGTGTTTGGAACCTTCATTCCAACTATATGCTAGCCAATATCGCTCAAGATAATAAGAGAGAAGATATGGCTCGTTTAGCTTATGATAAATCATCTAAAGATGAAGGGAGTCAACAAAGCTTTGTGCAAATGGCTTTAATTGATATTGAAAATAAAAATTATCTTGAATCAATTATTACGCTCAAAAAGGGTTTAGAAAAGTTTCCTCACTCCAAAGAGATCTTTAATAACCTCGGTTTAGCCTTTTATAGAATAGGCGAAGTTGATAGTGCTTTACATTATTTGGATCAAGGCATTCAAATTGCTCAGAATGATGCTCCTATACTGGAAAGTAATTATTTAGCGATTTCTGCTTTGGCAAAACTGCCTATTAATGATGAAAGTAAATACCTAAAGGAACTTTCTAGCACTTCAGATTTAAATCAAACTGTAAACCAACTTGCCTATTTGAATGAGTCTGAAATCAATAGTACAAGCACATTCTTTGAAGACTTGGTGAAAGATTCTGTACTGAACGGAAATCAGATCAGTTATATTTATAATTACAGTATTAACAACATTGGAAAGGAAAAGCCTTTTGATCTAAATGCTGTCATTCAAGAGAAATTAAAATCTGGTCATAATCTTGAAAACAGAGAACAGTTATTATTCTCTTCTTTTGTTAATCATTATAATCAAAATGCATTTTATGAAGGGAGACATAATTTACTAGAGCTCAATGATAGATATGGAAAAACAAACGGCTATTATTTATTCTTACTAGGACTTGATGCATTAAAAAAGAATCAGTTTCAGCTTGCAGTAGATCAATTAGATCAGGCTTTTAAAGCAGGACAAAAAGCGGCAGCATATCCATTAGCAATGGCTGCTACTCAATTAGACGACCGTAACTATGTCAAAAGTCTTTGGGATTTTGTTTTTAAACTCAATATCCTTCAACCTTCGGATGTTGAGATTATAAAGCACTATTTAAACAATATTGATTTAAGAAGTAATGAGGAAAATGAATATTACTTCCAAGTTCTTTTAAATCATAAGAATTTAAGTATAACTCAGAAAATTGAGGGAATAAAAAATTCTAATCAGGCGGAGGATTTGATTGATGTAATTATTGATCATTATGTATCCTTGAATGAAAAAGAGGAAACAAAAAAATTCATTCTTCAATTAAGTGAACTGGAATTAAGTAATAAAGCAAAGGCAAAATGTATTGAAGCGGATTACTTACTAGGGTTGAATTTAAAAAATACTTCTCTTTGGGTAGATCAATTAGACATAAATAATGTGGAAGGTAAGCTGTATAGTGATATCTTTAAGGGAACAAACTTTTTAAACCAAAAAGATCAACAGCAGTTATATTTTAATAGTGCATTTATCCAATTTCACGCTGATAATTTACTGAAGGAAGAAAAAACGGAAGAAGCTTTCGAGTTTGTTTCAGAACATTTGCAACTTAACCCTTATTCTGAAATTATTACGAATAGCTATTTGGAGACTTGTTTTTCTTTGGGTTTAAAAGATTTTGCCAATTCTAAAAAAGTGGAAGCGGAATATTTATTATCCGACGAAGCTGTAAAAAGAGTGAATCAACTCTATGCTTCTCTCTTAGAAGATTACAATCAGAGAATAAACCAATGGGATACACTAACAGAATAACTTTATGTCACAAGAAGTAATTAAAACGAAAGGCATCTCCCGAATTTACCAAATGGGTGATGAAGTGATCAAAGCCTTAAAAACCATCGATATTTCTATACAAAGAGGTGAATATGTCGCCTTTATGGGACCTTCAGGTTCTGGAAAGTCTACTTTGATGAATATCATCGGGTGTCTTGACACTCCAAGCGAAGGACAATATTGGCTAAGTAATCAAGATGTAAGCGACATGACTGAAAATGAGCTTGCAGCGGTAAGAAATAAAGAAATTGGCTTTGTATTCCAATCCTTCAACTTACTTCCTAGATCTACTATTCTTGATAATGTAGCCCTGCCATTGGTATATGCTGGTGTAGGAAAAGAAGAACGTTTAGAGAGAGCTCAAGCTTCACTAGATGCAGTTGGCCTAGGTAATAGAGTCTCTCATAAACCAAATGAGCTTTCTGGTGGACAAAGACAAAGAGTAGCGATTGCAAGAGCGTTGGTTAACAGACCGAGTATTATCCTTGCCGATGAACCTACTGGTGCTCTTGATACTAAAACTTCTTATGAGATTATGGCGATTTTTAATGAACTACATCAACAAGGCAATACTATAATCATGGTAACCCACGAAGAAGATATTGCCAATTATGCTCATAGAGTTATTAGACTTAGAGACGGATTAGTGGAGAAAGATGAAATCAATCAAAACATTACAAAAGTATGATCATGAAAGTATACACTAAAACAGGAGATAAAGGAGAAACTTCCTTATTTGGAGGGAAAAGAGTGAAAAAGTCTCATCCTAGAATAGAGGCTTATGGTACTATAGACGAATTGAACTCATATATTGGTCTTATTCGTGATCAGGATGTAAATATTCCACGAAGTGCCGTTTTAAAAGAAATTCAAGATAGACTGTTTACTATTGGAGCTGAACTGGCTGCTGACCCTGATAAACCTCAATTGAAAAAACCTGATTTATATGAATCGGATATTGAGTATTTAGAAAATGCCATTGACGAAATGGAAGTTGACCTTCAGCCGTTAAAATATTTTGTTCTTCCAGGCGGTCACACTTCTGTATCATTTTGCCATTTAGGTAGAACTGTTTGTAGAAGAGCAGAACGTTTAGCTATTTCATTAGACGAAGAAGATGGGTTATCAGATTATATTATTGTTCGTTATTTGAACCGATTGTCTGATTACCTTTTTGTGTTGTCAAGAAAAATGGCAGCTGATCTTAAAGTAGATGAGAATTACTGGATTCCAAGAAAATAATAATTGAGAAGACGCCTTTGATGATACAACTTCAAAGGCGTTTTTTTATGTTCAAAATTCTGAATACTAGTACAGAAGAAAAGTTTTCAGGTAAGAGTTAAGAAAAATGATGAGTGCTATAGTTCAGAAAGTAGTTTTTATGATGATTTTTGGACTACAATACGATCCACCTTCCCTTAAAAAAATATCTATTTACTTATGTTCTAGTACTTATACTTCGTCAATCATAAAATCTTTCCCCTTCCCAAACTGATACAGCTCACTTAAATAACACTGCTCCAAAGTATCTACTATTTTGATTAAATAATCATCATTTGGAGTTATAGACAATGTTTCAAAAATAAACACTTCCCCGTAGTTAATTAATTTATAGGTTCTACCAACCCTCATGGTATTGAAACTAATGGACATTTTTGAATTATTTTTAATAATTATGTTTAATTTATTGACAATGTTTAAAATTTAAACTAATTTTACATCGTAATCAAATTTAAAGATGACACCTTAATCATTCCAGCTATCAAGTGTTCATTTTTAAATCATTTGATCGAGGTAGTAAGTAAGTTTTTCAATTTTCTCAAAGGTAAAGTTTTGTTGTCATGTATTTTCTTAAAAATCAATCAGAATTAGCTGTTTCCAGTAATAATGTTTCGATAGGAATCAAATTTCCTAACAATCTGTATCTACGTTACCGAGGTAATGTGTACTCTTTCATCATTAACCCAAAACTCTTATTGGCAACAATTGCTTTAATGTTGACGCTTTTAATGGTCCAATTGTTTTCCAGCCCTGAAGAAAAAGTAATTTTTGTGCAGGCGCCCATCCAGTATAATTACGGTAATAATGAACCAACAATGGATGAGTTTATCGAAGACTTCGGTATCAATATAGAAGAAGTCAATCATGCAGGCACTACAATCATTCCTGTTAAAACCGCCCAGAATATTTCTGATCAGTACAAAGAACAGAAATTAAACAGTGTTGCCTCCTCTTTGGATCGTTTTCAGATTGAACGTCAGTTGTTAGTGACTGATTACTTGATCGAAGAGAAGGTAACAAGAGTAGATCAATTAAAAAGTGAGTCTTTAATAGAACTCAATTCAAAAATCTCTGGTCTCTTCAAAAGTTATGTTTTAGATCAGATGCAGGCCCCTCCTCATGTGTATGCGTTTTTCACTTCCTCTTCTCCATTGAAAAAGATAGAAACAGCGTTGATGGAACAAGCGAGATATCATGTCCCTGCCTCTATCACTTTAGCTCAGGCCGCTTTAGAAACAGGTTATGGTAAAAGAGTGATTGGCAATAATTATTTCGGTGTAAAGGATAAAACGGGTAAAACCACTCCAATTACCACTACTGAATATTATACTAAAGAGGAATTTAAAAGAAACAAAGGGATCGTTGTCTCTTCACAAAAAGTAAAACGAAATGGTAAAATTTTATACAAATGTGTAGTTAAAGACTCATTCGCAGAGTACAAATCACCATGGGAATCTTTCAGAGCACATTCTCTTTTCCTTAATAAGCAAAAAAGATATGCTCCACTTTTTACTCAAGGAAGAGATTATGCCTCTTGGGCAGATATGATTGGTTCCACAAAATACGGAGGAGTGGGTTATGCTACTTCACCTTTATATGGTGAACTACTGAAGAAAATAATCAAAAGGTATCATTTAGACCTTTTAGATTACTAGTGTCAATTTGAGGTCAGGAGTAAAAGAAAGAGGGAAGAGTGTTTCACGTTACACTTCTTCCCTCTCATTTTATATTATAACTTTTTATAAAAAACTAGTACCCTTGGCTTTTTAAGGCTTCTAATACTTGTTGATCTTTTTCCTTTGAAAGAGCTTCACTTACTCTTTTGTTTACCGTTTCATTTTCTAAAATGGGGCTGATGGCTTGATATGCTGCAACTTTGGTATCGGTACTTGCACCACTATTGGTTGCATACTTCAAGACAATATCTGTTGCTTCTTGTTTCTCCTCTTCTGTTTCCAGAGTAATGATATACCCCGTCATCGTTCTAAACATATATTGACGGAACTGATCATTCATCTCTGCTAACTTTTTATCATACCAACCCAATTTTTCTTTGGTTCCAAATTGACCGTAGATCATTGAAGAAACAAAAACAATATTTGGATTTTTAGCTTCCTCAAATTTTTCTACTGTTGGGATCACACTTGGACCTTCTATTTCAGATACTGCATACAAAGCTGTAGCTACTACCATATAAGAACTGTCATTCATTGCTTGCTTGGCGATTGGAATAAAATCCTCGCTTATGCCACCCAATGTAGTCAATGCAGTTGCTCTTACAGAAGAATTAGGATCATTCACTACTAAATTTTTAAGAAGCACTTTTGTTTCGGTCAAATCACCTGTCCCTTGATAACCATCAAAAATACCAGCTGCTGTTTCTCTAATTCCCCAGAATGGATCTTTTAAGTAAGAATTCAATTCACTGACCAATGAAGGATCCGCAATAATTGAATTTCCTAAGTTTTCTAGAGCTTCCACCCTATGCATTACATTTTCTGCACTTTTAGCTTGAATTAAATAAGCGTCTGTACTTTTAGTATGTGAAATAACTCCTGGAATAATATGAGCTGGATCAAAAATGATCAGATCAGGTTTTGTATCCAACATGAAAGAGAATGTCTGCTGTTTTTTATCTAAAACAATAGCTCTTTCCTCTTTTTTTCCATCTTTCCAATAGAACTGAACCTTTGTTGGGATACGGTAAATTGGTGTATACTCTGGGTCTTGACGTTGTTGTACAGTCAGTTCTAAAGTATTACCGCTGAATTTTTCCATTACAAGAATATCAGGATGCCCTGCCTTCATAAACCACTGATCAAAGAACCAATTCAAATCCTGGCCAGTCACCTCTTCAAATGCAATTCTTAAATGTGCAATTTCTGCCGCCTTAAAAGCATTATTCTTTAAATAAAGTGCCGCTCCCTCAAAAAAGGCATCATCACCAATTGTGTTTCTCAATAAATTCAATGTGTAACCACCCTTTGCGTATGAGTGGCTATCAAACATATCTTCCTTATTCATATAATGGTAACGAATCAACGGTTCTTGCTTCATTTCAGATTCCGCTAAATAGCTTTCTAGTTCTGATTGCAAATTATAATCCGCCTCATCTTTTCCGTGCTTATACTCTCTCCATAAATACTCACTGTAATTGGCCCATGATTCATTCAAAGGTAGATTAGCCCAAGACTCTGTAGTTACTAAATCACCAAACCAATGATGGAATAACTCGTGTGCTACAATAAAATCCCAATCTTGATCCAGCTTTTCTCTATCGTCTACTTGTACAGCTTCCATAAAAGTAGAAGCCGAAGTGTTTTCCATTGCTCCACTTACAAAATCACGGATAATGATTTGAGAATATTTATCCCACGGGTACTCATACTGAAACTTATTGGAGAAGAACTCCAACATCTCTGGTGTATTACCAAAAATTGTTCTTGCGTATTTTTCATATTCAGGCTCTACATAATAGCTCACTTCTTTTCCTCTCCACTCATCTTTCACTACTGCGTAATCACCAACCGCCATCATCGTTAGATAAACCGAATGTGGCTGATCCTGTTTCCAATGATCCGTTCTTGTTCCATTTGAATTTTTCTTTTGAGAAACTAAACGACCATTAGACAGCGTCACATACTTATCCTGTACCGTCATGAAAATATCTTGTTTCATCTTCACATTAGGATGATCAAAAGTTGGGAACCAGCAAGAGTTCGCACTTGTCTCACCTTGTGTCCATATTTGCTGTGGTTTACCAATTTCGTCACCTAATGGATTGATAAAATATAATCCCTTATCACTTGTGATGGCTTCACTTCCTGAAGTCTGTCTTTCATTTGGTTTTGCAGTATAAGAAATATGCAAACCGAATATATCCTTTCTTGTATAGTCTTTATCCAATGCAATCGTTATCTGCAAGCTATCATAGCTGTAGTCTAAAGACTGTAATACGTTGTGTTTTTTATCTGTTAATTCAATTTTATGTATATCAAAATTCTTTGCATCAAGAATCACTTCATTCTGAGTATAAAAATGAGGCTGTAAAGTCAATACCGCATCCCCTGACATTCTCTGTTTTTCCCAATCAAAGCTCACTTTTAATTGTGTATGCAATAAATCAAAAGCAGTACTGAAAGACGGGTTATAAGGTCCTTTTTTAGCAACCCAATCTGGAACTACTTTCTCTTCTTTAACAGGTGCTACTGGAGCTAATGGAGCGACAGGGGTTACTTCAGTGAGGTTTCCGTTGTCCTGAGCTGTAGGCTGTGTCGTTTTGCAGGCGTTCAAAGCACCAATTACAAAAAGCACTGATACAGATCGTTTAATTTTGTATAGCATAAAATGGTTTTCTTCTTTTTGTGAAATTTCATTATGAAAATAGCTCAGAAAATCGAGAGTTAGAATGATATTCACTTTTAATATGACAAATTCGACAGATTTATATAACTTCATAGAGAAATTAACCATTCAATCTGCCCAATACTGACAATTTGTCGAGGATTCCATTCATGGGTCGTTTATTGGTTGAGACGAAGTACCAAAACAAAATTTCTTATTTCAATATTTGATTTTAGTACATACCAAAAAAGATATATGGAAAAATTTAGATCAACAACCGTCCTTGCTATCAAAAAAGATGGTGAGGTAGCACTTGGTGCTGATGGACAAGCTACTTTTGGAAATACTGTAGCAAAAAGTAACGTAAAAAAAGTAAGAACATTGATGGGAGGTAAAATCGTTTGCGGTTTTGCAGGATCTACAGCAGATGCTTTTACTTTGATGGAACGTTTCGAAGAAAAATTAAATGCTTTTAATGGTAATATGAAACGTGCGGCAATCGACTTAGCAAAAGATTGGCGTATGGACAGATACTTGAGAAAATTAGAAGCAATGATGATTGTAGCGGATATCAACGATGTATTGATCATTTCTGGTACAGGTGATGTAATTGAGCCAGATCATGATATTGCAGCTATCGGTTCGGGTAGTATGTATGCTCAGTCGGCCGCTTTAGCCCTTAAAAAACATGCTAGTGATATGTCTGCTGAAGATATGGTGCGTGAAGGACTAAGCATTGCCGCTGATATCTGTATCTACACTAACCACAACTTTGTGATTGAAAAAGTAAAAGCATAAAAATAGCATGGAATCTTTCGAATTACCCATCGAAAATACTCCTTTGCAAGAACTAACGGACTCTATTTTTTCTGAAAATGGAGTTCGTTTTTTTGTTAAAAGAGATGACCTTACCCACCCTGAAGTTTCAGGAAATAAATGGCGGAAATTAAAATACAATTTACTTCAAGCTAAAAAAGAAGGCTATCAGAAGATACTCACCTTTGGTGGTGCTTACTCTAATCATATACACGCCTTTGCTGCGGCTGGAAAATTATACGGATTGGATACCATTGGGGTGATCAGAGGTGAAGAACATCTACCATTAAACCCTACACTCGATTTTGCTACAAGACAGGGAATGGTACTTTCTTACTTGGACAGAACTTCTTTTAGAAATTATAAAGACCAAATTCCTAAATTAAAAGAAAAGTTTGGAGCATTTTATATGGCTCCTATGGGAGGATCAAATACACTTGCACTTAAAGGTGTTGGTGAATTAGGTGAGGAATTGAATGAAGTGCTTGAAGCAGGAGATTATGTTTGTGCAGCTTGCGGTACTGGAGGAACATTAGCCGGTTTGATTGCGTCTTTAAGGTCAGATGTGAATGTAATTGGCTTTCCAGCTTTAAAAGGAGGTGAGTTTTTATATGATGATATCAATGAATTCTTAGAAGGATTAGACGCTTCTTCTTTCCCTCAGTGGACACTAAATACTAATTATCATTTTGGAGGTTATGCTAAGAAAAAGCCTGAATTAATGACATTTATAGATCAATTTCATCAAAAATATAACATAGAGCTAGAACGCATCTATACAGGTAAAATGATCTATGGTGTAATAGACCTTCTTCAAAAAGGGTATTTCAAAAAAGGTCAAAAAGTTATTGTTTTACATTCAGGAGGATTGCAAATTAATCGTTAAAACAGAAATATACGATGATAGTCATTAATAAAATGTAAATAATACACTTTAAACTTGACTTTCTCATAAAATTAACATATTTTAAAAATATAGAAAAAGGAATAAAATATTACGTTTCAATCTCAACCTATAAACATCTCTAACCTATAGAACAACGTTTAATACTGTATTCTAATTCATCACCAAAAAAACTATCATCATGAGAAAGACATTCCTCCTTGCACTCTTAATTGGCTTTACTTCTGTCTTTGTTTTCGCTCAAACAGAAGAAATTAAAAAAATTAATGAAGAAGAATATTCACAAGTGGAGTATTCAGTATTAGAGTCACTAGGTCCCCAGTACCTAAGCAGTTTAGAAACTACGCTTACTGAATTAGATTGGGGATTGAACAATCATGAAGAATTTAATGCACTTCATGAAGAAAGCACACTTGTATCAGAAGTTTATGTTTACAGTGCTGAAGATTTCAGATTAATCCACTATCATAATGGAGACGTTCACGATGTGGATTTAGAACAAATTGCACAAAAAGCTGACCTTTTGATGAACAGCGATGGTACTTATTATTATGTTTTAAGAGATTAATAAATAAAAAAATTAGAAGTATTTATTTAAAATTGAGGCAATCTATTACAAGATTGCCTTTTTAATTGTAATTATTTCTAATGAATAGAGTAACATTATCTTGATTATTATAAATTTGCAGTGACAAAGGAAATGTGGTGTTATTAAATTATTAATTCTCACCTTCAGGTCCTCCTGTCTTTCGTCTTGAATTATAGATAGCGTACCAAAAAAAATATACTGATGTCTTCAGTTAAAATCTTTTCAGCTTCGGGAACAGAATATCTCGCGAGCAAAATAGCACACTCTTATGGTAAATCTTTAGGAGATGTAGTTCTTCAACGTTTTAGTGATGGAGAAATTTCTACACACTTCAATGAGTCAATAAGAGGTTGTGATGTTTTTATCATTCAATCCACTTGTCCTCCAGCAGATAACCTTCTCGAACTTCTTTTACTGATTGATGCTGCAAAAAGAGCTTCCGCTTCTACAGTGACAGTTCTTCTTCCGTACTTCGGATATGCACGTCAGGATAGAAAAGACAAACCAAGAGTAGGTATTGGTGCGAAACTAATCGCCAACTTGTTAACTGCCTCAGGTGCTACACGTGTAGTAACTTGTGAGTTACATGCTGACCAAATTCAAGGATTCTTCGACATCCCTGTAGTTCACTTACAAAGCTCACCAATCTTTGTTCCTTACATTGAGAGCTTAGGATTAGATAACTTGACTTTCGCTTCTCCAGATGTGGGAGGTGCTAAGAGAGCAAGATCTTATGCAAAACACTTCAAAGCTGATATCGTGATGTGTGACAAGCACCGTGAGAGAGCAAATGAAGTAGCATCAATGCAAGTTATTGGTGATGTAAAAGACAAAAATGTAATTCTTGTTGATGACTTAGCAGATACAGCAGGTACTTTATGTAATGCCGCTGAGATCATCATGGAGAAAGGAGCAAAATCGGTTAGAGCCATCTGTACACACGGTGTTCTTTCTGGACCAGCTTACGATCGTGTAGCAGCTTCAGTTCTTGAAGAATTAGTTGTTACTGATACTCTTCCTGTAGAAAACAGAGAAAAAATCAACGTACTTTCAGTTGCTGAGCTTTTCGCTAAAGCAATCAGAAAGATCCAAGATCACGAATCAATTAGCTCTTTGTTCATCTAAGAACCTAGAGTTTTTTTATAAGATTAGGCTATCTACCATCATAACTTGTTGGTAGATAGCCTTTTTTGTTTAATAAGGTTGAATAAATCTTTCGTTTTTAATACGAAAATTATTACCTTTGCGAGCCTATTTCTAGTAATAGAAATCGTTAAGCATGTTTTGGGATGGGGTCCACCTTTCGAGAAAAGAACGATCAAGTACCAAAGCGTTTATAACATGTTTTACTTTTATATTAAAAAAATCAGATGAAAACTGTAGAAATCATCGGTTACAACCGTGAGACTGTTGGTAAGAAAGCTGCCAAAGATTTAAGAAAAGAAGGTTTAGCACCATGTGTAATTTATGGTGGTGAGCAACCAATTCACTTTGCAGTACCAATGATCTTGTTCAGAGACATTATCTATACTCCAGAGGTTTGTTTCGTAAAAATCAACATCGAAGGCGTAGAGAAAACTGCTATCGTTCAAGATTTCCAATTACACCCAGTTTCTGAGGTTCTTCTTCACGTTGACTTCTTAGAGTTAAACGATGATAAAGCTATCAAAATGGATGTTCCTGTTTCATTCGTAGGTAACTCTCCAGGTCTTCAAACAGGTGGTAAGCTTGTAGCTAAACTTAGAAAAATCAAAGTTAAAGCTCTTCCTGCTAACATGCCTGAGTCTGTAGAAGTTTCTATTGAAGGTTTAGAACTTGGTAAGTCAGTTCGTATCGGAGCAATCACTCCTGAGAACTACGAAATTCTTTACAATGATTCTGTAACAGTAGCTTCAATTGCTATTCCAAGAACATTACGTTCAGCATTGGATGCAGCGGACGCTGAGTAATCAGCAACTGTTTGAACATAAAGAAGAGAGGTTTAGTAGAAATACTAAACCTCTTTTTTTTGGTTATTTTTTTTTGTATCATAGTCAATGAATAAATAATCACTTACTAATGACCATCTCACCTCAAACTCCTAAACACTTTTTTTTAGATTTAGAAAATGGAAAAATCGAATGTCTTCAATTTGGCAAAGGTGAAAAGCTTTTGATTTGTATTCATGGCTTCGGAGATAGTGCCAACCTTTTCCGGGCTATTGCACCTGCATGGGAAAAAGATTTTACAATGATTGCTTTTTCACTGCCCTACCACGGACAAACTGAATGGACCCCTTCTTACTTTTCTTCTAGAAATATAAAGGAGGTCATTGATGGGTTACTTCAAAGGTTTCAGAAAAATAAGTTTTCAATTTTAGGCTACAGTATGGGTGGAAAAATTACGATGTATTGTCTTCAAAAATACTACAGCAATACTATTGAAAGGCTGATTTTGTGTGCTTCTGATGGTTTAAAAACACATATTCTCTATGATGTTTCGAAACTTCCAAGATGGTATTTAGAAATTGCAATGCTATTACTTCGCTTCCCAAAAACCACTTTCAAATTAGTAGGTTGGGTACACCGAAGAGGTTACCTCTCTAAATTTCTTTATGACTTTTTTATGAATCATTTTGAAACTAAAGAACAAAGGAGACGCTTTTTCGGAGTTGCAACATCTTCAAGATATATGAGTCCAGATCTAAAGCAAGTCGCTCATCAAATCAATCAATATAAAATTCCCGTTGATATGTACTTTGGAAAAAGAGATGAAGTAATTCTAATGGATGGTGCAATACAGTTTTCTGAATTAATTGACAATGTTCGATTTCATGAATTAGACAAAGGCCATTTACTCATTGATGAAGGTTTGTGCCAATTGATGAAAGAAAATCAATTTTAATCGCTCTTTCTTCATTAAAAACTACTTTCTAAATCGATAAGTTAGTTTGGCTATAAAAACATTTTCCGAAGGTGAATCAAAAATACCATTAACTATTTCTGAAAAAGAAAACTCCCTGAAAGGTTCTGCCAAATCTCCCCTTCCTTGTGACCAAACCAGAAAGAAAGTACACCCTGGTTTATACTCCCACCTTAAAACCAAATTTGAATTGAAATCTATAAAGTCAAAGTCAGGTTGATCAAACGTATAATTTCCATTTTGATCAAAAACAGTGTACTCCTCATTCTCTACATTATAACTGATTTCATCATTAGAAAACGTATGGATTCTATCCTCATATCTTCCAGCTTGAGGAGCTTCTACTCTTTTAAAATCAAAGTAATCTCCTCGTGAGGCAAAAGGCTGTGCATAATACTGCAATGATAGATTAGGCCTCAAAATAAGGTTTCCTCTTATGGTTACACCTGTTGTGTGTTGTTCAATTCTTCCCAAAACATAATTATCACCTGCAGTATTTGTTTCCGTGGTAACATATTGAATATGGTCTTGGTTATAAGAGATAAAAGGGAAAATGCCAATTTCCAATGCATTAATAGGTCTATAGTTCATACCTACCCAAGCATCAAAGTTCTTTCCTGCATTGTCTTGTGTAACAGCAAACTCATTCCCAAATTCAAAGGCTAGCTTTTTTCTTCCATCACTTTCTATATTATACCAAAACTGATTTCTATTGGGGCGTAAGAAAGCAGGACCTCCTCTTAGCATAAAATTACTGAGTCTTTGTCTTTGAAGTGACCCACCTGTTGAGAATTCCCAAAAGTTTTTGAACTCAAGATTTACATTTCCATGTAAACCCAAATAGGTATTCTTCCCTCCATAATCAAAATAAGCATATTGTCTAAGATTCGCATTGATCCTTCTGAAAATAGATACTGGCTGTAGAGTTTGGTAACCAACCATACTCCATTGATTCATAAGATCAGCCGCATTCATAAAGCCGATATCATTGATCTCAAATTTTGGTGATCGCCAGGTACCTCCTACTTCATATCGCCATGGGCTTCCTCCATTTCGTCCAAATTTCAAATAACCTCCCGTCCCTGTCAGTGAGGTTGCAGTGGTATCTACATTCACATAGTTTGCATCTGGACGTTGAAAGAAATGTCGTCCAGATTCTTGTGTATTAGTAATAGCTTCCGGATCTCCTTCTACATGACTGACCATAAAGTTGCCTTGTATATAATAAGACCTGTCCTTCCACTGATGCAAAAAGTCTATTCCTCCAGAATAAGCATCAGTATGTAAAAACCTTAAATTATCAGAGTCAATCGTTCTATTCGTTGCCGTAAAAGCTATGCCTACAACAGAGTTTCCTTGATTAATATCTTGAGTGGCTCTTGCTACAAAATAGTTTGTAAATGGTTCTACTGTTTCTTCTGATTTTTGTCCTTGTGTATCAATTTCTGCAGTCGTCTCCATGGTAATATTATTCATTACCCCAAAAGCAAAACCATTTTTGTTTTTACCTGTCAACTTGAATGCACCTAAAATAGGTACTACTTTAGGTTGATCTAAAAATTGCCCTTCCTCCGTTTCTGGTTCATAACTTGGCGATTTCCCAATTCGTCTTGTATATACTAAGTTATCTCTGGAAAAATTACCTCCAGCATTGGAGCGAGTGCCAGGGAAAGACAGAGTATTTCTACCCTCGATAAAAAAGGGTCTTCGCTCTCTAAGAAAAATCTCAAAAGTTGATAAATTCAGTTGTGAAGGGTCTGCTTCTACCTGCCCAAAATCAGGGTTGATTGTGAAATCTAATGTAATATCACTTGTGATACCAATTTTACCATCCACACCTGCATTGACTGAATACTCAGAACCTGTCTTATAGGGGTTTCCATCTTCTTTTTTTCCTCGATCATTTCTTGCCAGTACAAAAGGGGCTATTTCTAATTGCTTTTGAGGCTTAATACCTTTCAGACCTTTCAATTCTCCAAAAAGGTGTACCCAACCCGGAGAATCTTTTGGGATATACTGCCAGTAAGAACGTTCATTGTTTCTAAATAAACGGCGAGTTACTTGTAATCCCCATGTTAGGTTTTCTGAATTAGTAAAACGTAATTGAGATAGTGGAATTCTAATCTCGGCATTCCAACCCTCCTTATCAATACTGGTTTTTGCCCACCAAATTGCATCCCAGTTAGAGTCCCAATTCCTTCCGTTATTCGAAATTGCTTCATCTCCGATTACACCGGAAACACTAACTGTAAATGAAAAGGCATTCGTTAAATCGTGGTATGAATCGATATTAACTTCCACAAAATCACCTTCAAAACCATCTCTTCTTGACATTCTCTTTACAATACTATCAGGAGATGAATCAAAGGCTTTGATCGCAAAATAAATATACTTGGCATCGTACATTACTTTAAATGCTGTTTTTTGAGAAGGGGGAGCTCCATCTATTGGATCTCTTTGTGTAAAATCCCCTGCCCATTCCACATTTTGCCATGCAGGGTCATCAAATTTACCATCAATAGTAATTTGAGTGTTTTCTAGAGAGCGAGTAAAATATGTTCTCTTTTCTTCGTGGTCATTTTCATTAATTTGACAAAGTGCAATAAGAGGCACTAGCTGAAAGAACCAAATCAATGGGTAGCTTTTTGTTAATTTCAATGGAGTAGAGCTTAGTATAGTTGTACTTTGACAATGAATTGGTATTTAGTTGTCTTAGTACATTTTGTAGATAAGTGCTAAAAAATCCTGTCCTTCACGATTCCTTATGAAGAACAGGAGGTTATTGGTGATAAATGTAGTGATTTTAAATGTGTGTTTAAAGTTATCAACAACTTTATTTTAGGTTAGAAAAAGAGATAAGCAAGGAAGATTGCAGCTACTACGCCCATAAAATCAGCGAATAAACCACATGTGATCGCATATCTTGTTTTCCTAATATTTACAGAGCCAAAATAAACGGCTATAATATAAAATGTGGTATCAGTAGCCCCCTGCATCATAGAGGACAACTTACCCGCAAATGAGTCTGCACCTTCAGCATTCATAATATCCAACATCACTCCTCTTGCACCACTACCACTCAATGGTTTCATAAAAGCTACAGGAAGAGCATCTACAAATGCGGCATCAATTCCAACTCCATCCTGAATGACCCATTTGATACCATCCATAATATATTCCAAAGCTCCAGAAGCTCTAAACATTCCAATGGCCACAAGTATGGCTACGAGATAAGGTATAATGGTCACTGCTGTTTTAAAACCTTCTTTGGCTCCTTCTATAAAAGCATCATAAGCATTAATTTTTCTATATGCCGCTAACCCTACGAATGAACAGATAATACTCAATAAGATTAAGTTTCCTGCAACCGATGATACTGTATTTGCTTCTTCAGGTGACAAATGATAAAAAAGAGTAATCGTACCAACAATCAATAATACGAGTCCACCTATATAAGCAAGTATTACTTTATCTAATAAATTAATTTTCTGATAAACCGCCACGATTAGTAAACCTGCCAATGAAGAGATACTTGTCGCCAATAATATAGGAATAAAAACATCTGTTGGATTTGCCGCTCCTAGTTCTGCCCTATACATCATGACTGTAATCGGTATCAAAGTCAATCCAGATGTATTCAAAACTAAAAACATGATCATAGGATTAGAAGCCGTATCTTTTACTTTGTTAAACTCCTGCAATTCTTTCATTGCTTTAAGTCCCAATGGTGTGGCAGCATTATCCAAACCCAGCATATTTGCTGAAAAATTCATCATCATTGAAGAAATAGCAGGATGGTTTTTGGGAACATCAGGAAATATTCTAGAAAAAAAAGGACCAACTAATTTCGTCATGACCTGTACTGCTCCACCTTTCTCCCCTACACTCATCAATCCCATCCATAAAGCCAACGTTCCGGTTAATCCAATAGAGATATCAAAGGCTGTTTTTGACATACTGAATGTACTGTCGATAATGAGAGCAAATGTGGTTGCGTCACCAAAAAATATCCATTTACAAAGAGCAACTACAAATGCTCCAAGTATAAAAAATATCCATATATAATTTAAGGCCATATAGTCAAAAAAGTAAATGTTCTTAATCAAAAAGTGAATTTAAGCATCTATTCAAATAAAATAAGATCTGAACATTAAAAAATAATATATACTCATACCAAATACTCTATGCTCTGTTACAAGTAAGAGAAAAAGTAAAATACCAGTTACAAAAAAAAGCCCTTCATCTTTTTAAAGATAAAGGACTTCCAATTTTTTTTAAGTGTAATCACTAGATTGACTGACGCTTCGCTAGAATTGATCCAATCAATATGCCTAAAATAGGCATTAAAACACCTACGATACCATAGTACTTCAACGAAGTTTCTGATAATTCGATTAAGTCAGGTTCTACAGTAAAACCTAACATAGGTGCCACATAGTAAGTGATAGCAGTTCCTAGGCCAATTGCACCAAATGCAAAACCAAGGACTAAACAGAGCTTAACCATTCTAGCCAATGAATTGATAATTCTTTCTAAAAGGGATAGTCTCTCATCATTTTGAAATAAAGATAACAGTGAGGGTATAATTACCCCTACAACTGCTAGTAACGTTAATGTTCTCATAATACTCTATTCTAATTTGTTAGTAGCTGACTGATTTTAAAAAATGACGATAGTTATAACAATTGAAAAATGAATAACTAGATTGAAAACATAAGTATACTGTAAATTGTACACTTATAATCTATAGTCGTAAATTTACTTAAAAAAATTAAAAAAAAACATATATTGGTACTATAAAATTGAATTTAATGATTTTTTTTATCTTGAAAATAAGCAAATTAAAAAGTGCAGTATCGATACGGTACGATTTTGATGAATACTAAACCTAAAAAAACTATATTTTTAGATGCTTAAGAGAATACTACTGACCTTATTAATATTTCCTTTGCTTTGTAATATCATAAAAGCACAGAACATTCATGAGGAAAATGCACTGCAAAAAATATTGGAAGGAAATATTGAAGGGGCAATCGTAGACCTCAGATTATCTTTAGAAAAAGACTCTAATGCTGTACTATCTCAATTTGCCTTAGCGAATCAATTATTTGAAAAAGTAGAAGCAGATGAAAAAAGAAATCGAGTAAATATCCGATTTGTAAATATGGACGGCTATTTCAAAGACTTTAAAGAAGCCTATGAATGGTCATTAATTGCATCTGAAAATTATAAGAAACTTACAGAAGAGGAGAAAAAAAGAATTAGACAATCCTTGTCAGTCACAAGTGATGAGATCACAGGTTTTTTAACTTCAAGAATTCAATCTGAAGCTTTTGCTTACCTAAACCAAGCTCCTTATCGTAGACCTACGAATCAATTGTATAGAACGGAAGTGTATAATCGTATCATGGAAGGCGATACATTGATGGCATTGAGAGAAATTTTCATCAAGCAATGTGGCCACTATATTGAAGATTACCCTAAGTCTCCTTATCTACAAAAAGTAAATGAACTAAGAAAAGGTGTTTTAAAAGAATACCTCACTAATACAACATTAAGACAATACGGTGATAAATCAGGTCATATGTTTGAAAGGTATTGTCATGAAATCATAGAACTCTATTCTAAAGATGAACTCAAAAACATCATTCCTATCTATTATGGTAAGGAATATGGTTTCACAAAAGAAAATATGTATAAAGCAGAGGGGTATAAAAAAATAAAATCCTTTGCAGAGAGTGAAAAACTAAGCATCATAGAGGTTTTATGTCAGCTTAATATTCATGATGGTGGTTGTCAAGTAGAGAATGAAGGTCTTTATGATCGATTTATTCATCATATGGCTCCCATGGATGTTGCTTTAATTGCCGTCAAGAAAATGACTGAACCATCATTTAAAGCACATGATTTTGAAGAAGTCCAAAACATTTATAAGAAATACAAACCTCTCTTTCCTGAACAACAAGACTATTTTGATAGAATACTTGAGCTATTTACAAGAGAAGAAACACCTCGCTACCTTGTTAACTTAGGGAATAATGTCAACACTGTGGCCAGAGAATATCAACCTGTCATCACTCTTGATGAAGAATACTTATATTTTGCTCGCAAGACTGCTAAATCAGGCGAAGATGTTTATGTATCTAAAAAAGATCATATAACGGGGCAATGGGGTTTTGCCGAAGAAGTTTTCGAGGTCAACACTGAATCACATGAAGTACCACTTGGGGTAAGTGGAGACGGACGGACATTATTATTATACGGTAATTACAGTAAAATAAAACGTTTTTCTTATGTTCGGAATACTGAAAGTCGTCTTGGAAAAGGAGACTTCTATTATTCTAAAAAAATGAAAGATGGAAAATGGAGTGCTGTCAATGTATTTAAGTATCCCATCAATACACCTTATTATGAAGCAGGCTTAAGTTTATCATTAGAAGGCGATCTTGCATTTTTCACTTCTGATCGACCAGGAGGAATTGGTGGGTACAATCCCAATTACCCTGATGATGGGTTATATTTTCATGGTTCAGGAGAATTCAATACTGACATTTATGTATCTGTCAAAAAAGAAGACGGATCTTGGGGAGAACCAATCAACCTTGGGGAAACGATCAACACTCCTTTTGCTGAAAAGAACCCTTACCTTCATCCCGATAAAGAAACATTATACTTTTGTTCAGATGGGCACCCAGGGCTAGGTGGTTATGATATTTTTATGTCAAAAAGATTAGACCCTGAACGTTGGGACAAGTGGAGTGAACCTGTAAATCTTGGCATTTCGGTCAATGGTGTAGATGATGATGCTTTTTATCTTACCTCTGTCGGTAACAAAGCACTTGTTGTATCTTCTAAAGCAAAAGAAAATTATGGTAGAGATGATATTTATGAGCTAGAAATTCCTGAAGCAGTAAGGCCAATACCCATGCTTTTTGCACATGGTAAAGTAGTCGACCCAGATGGTGAAGGTATACCTAACCTGTCCATCAAAATTGTTTCTGCTGAAGGTGAAGAAATCTTTAAGAGAAAAACAGCAGATAATGGTGAATTCCAAATTGCCGTCCCTCAAGACAAAGAATACCTCATCTATGTAGATGATGAAAACTATATTGGTAGCAGCGTCACTCTAACAGACGATCCTGACCATAACTTATTATTACAACCCATGGAGACGGTTGATCTAAAGGATGACTCTGAGGATGCTTCTTTCATTATGACAAGCCTAAACTTTGATACAAATTCGTCGAGTATCAGAAGCGAATCTTTCTTCGATCTTGACCGTTTAGCAGTGATGATGAATAGAAATGATCTTTGGATTTTAGTTATAGAAGGTCATACTGATAATGTGGATACAAAAGAGTATAACATAGAATTGTCAAAAGCAAGAGCGAATTCCGTGAAGCAATATCTCGTTGAAAAAGGAATTCATGAATCAAGGCTAGATGCCTATGGTTTTGGAGAAGAAAGGCCTATCGATTCAAACACAACCAAGGAAGGTAGACAAGAAAATAGAAGGGTTGTTTTCACTATATTAAAATAAAAAAGGCACCTTAAAAAGTGCCTTGTAGATAGTAGCAAGTTATTTTTTCATAGTAAAAAAGTAGCGATGAGTAAATAGCGATTAGGGTGAACAAACAACATGTAGATATTTTATTATCTACAATAAAAAATGTCATGTAGAAAGTAACGAGTTAAAGTAGCAATGAGTATTTTCAATGCTTTGTATGCTGTAAATTTAAGCCTATTTGATTATAATATTCAAGTTTATTAACATTTAAATTCACATTTATTTACATTTAGTCGCTATTTATTTGATTTGCAGTAAGTTTGATTTTTTTGTATTTTTCTTAGAATAAACTATTTAGGTGAATTTTGTGTTAGAAGAAATAAAGTTGAAATCTTTAAAATCCTTTCAAAACGGCAAATTTAATGTGACAAAACATTAACTGTGTACAGTTTTTGAGTAGTTTTAAATATACTTTTTTTATATTAGTACGTTAATAACTCTACTTACTTTTTGTTGTTCGCTTAAATCTAAATTCTTTAATAAATACGTAAGTAGATCCTTCGAAACACTTTGCATAAAACTTGTTGATTTATCACCATGCAGACTATATTATATACTCTTTCCATTTTCTCTTTGATTCTATTTAGTTCTTTGGAAGAATTTTTTTCAGAAGATCAAAATGGTCGTCCTACTTTTACAGTAATCAAACAAGGAGTTCCTAAGTCATGTCCTTTAGGTGGATTACATCTTATAGAAGGAATAGTAAGATCTGCTAATTCTGAAGAATATATTGATGTTTATATTTACTTACAGAATTATGATGGATCTTGGACAAAACAAGAATTCAAAAGAAAAGGCGGAGGTGTAGTGAAATTAGACTTATCCTCTTGTAATTACACGGGCAACTACTATGCTTTGGCAGATTATGCTTATAACTCTGGTAAAAGAATGCCTAGTGTATCACAAGTAAAAGAAAAACACGAGGGCCAAGGTAAAAGCCCTAGGTTTCGTGTAACCGAAAAATTTCCTCTGAAAGAATGTGAGGAAGGTATTGTAGGCACTTACTTCAAGCAAGGCGAAGTATTTACGCCAAAAGGAGAAAAGGTAGAAGTCACTATGTACTTACAAAAATCTGACGGTTCATGGAGAAAGAAACACTTTAGAAAAGTCGGTTCTGGCTTTATTCCACTTGAGGTAAAAGGATGTGACCTCAATGGAGTCTACAAATCAAGAATTGTATATGTCAATTAAATGATTTTGCACTTTTATATCTTAAAATGTAACCTTTTTATTTGATTTAAGTAATTAGTGATATAAATTCTATTGTGAAATTGACAAATTGAAAAAAAATGTATTTTCGCAAGAATTAATATTAACCTTGAAGTGCAGAACACTTGCTGTTAGATTTGGGGTTTGATGCATTATCAATGTAAGACTTTAAAATAAAATATATTCATATGTATTGGACTTTAGAATTGGCTTCTTATTTAGAAGATGCGCCATGGCCGGCAACAAAAGATGAGCTAATTGATTATTCTGATCGTACTGGAGCTCCTGTTGAAGTAATTGAAAACCTTCAAGAACTTGAAGACGATGGAGAGCCTTACGAAAGTATTGAAGAAATTTGGCCTGATTACCCTACAAAGGATGACTTCTTCTTCAACGAAGACGAATATTAATAACTAATACCTTGTTAAAAGCTTCTTAGCTTAGAGATATTATTAACAATAAAGCTGACCTTGTAATAACAAAGTCAGCTTTATTGTTTTCAACAGATTATAAAAGTGAGAAAACTTATTGGATTAGTGCCTCTCCTATTTTTAAATCTTCTGGTGTTGTAATCTTAATATTTTCATAATTCCCTTCAAACAGATGCATAGCATTACCTGAAAACTCTGCTACACTTGCATCATCAGTGAACGAAGGAACATATCCATTTTCAAATGCAGGGAATATGACATCTCCTCTAAATGTTTGTGGTGTCTGTACCAATTTATACTCATCACGGTTCCCCATTTCATTCCCCTCTTCTGTTACTCTACGGATAGATTCTTTAATGGCTACAGTAGGAATAGCCGACCCGTATTGTTCAGCATCAACATAACTCTGATTAATCACACTAACATCTACAAGCGGTCTTACGCCATCATGTACTGCAATTAAACACTCATCTTGATTTGGGATATATTGTAATGCGTTGTCAACAGACTGAAACCTTGAGTCACCTCCAGTCACTACTTGGTGCTGAGTTGTAAAAGCATGTTTTTCTACCAAAGTTTCCCATGTTGGAATTTCATTTTTGGGTAACGCTACAATAATCTGAATAGAATGGTCAGCTTCTTTAAATTTATTGATGGTATGCATTAATATAGGTAGACCGTTTATCTCAATAAACTGCTTTGGGGTACTACTTTGCATTCGAGTACCTTTACCACCTGCTACTATAATGCTATATTTTTTCATCTTCTTTTAAGTTCTATGTATTTATATGATTGAGTACTTATTACAAATAAAAGTTGTATTCTATTCTGATTAAAAAGAATCGTAGAAAGAATACACAAATATCACATACTGTTATAATTATTGTCTGCCTAATTTTTGTAACTTAAGTAGTAGTACTTAAAGTTACTTTACTTCTCTCAAATTTTGAGTGTTAACCCAATTAAAAAACAATAAAGAGTACCGAATTTATATTGTACTAAACAGTATCGTCATGGAAGAAAACCTATTTAAAGTATACTTCGTAGAAGATAACCCCACTGAAACCATGTTAATGAGACTTGCCTTACAACAAATCAAAAATGTTGAGGTTACTTTTTTTAAAAACGGAACTGACTTGTTACACAAATTTTCTGAATCTCCTTCTGATGTGGTAGTTGCTGACTTAATGCTTCCTGATTTTCATGGTCAAGAATTAATTTTTCAACTTAAAAAGATTGATAAAAAAGTAAAGGTCATTGTTATCTCAGCACAAGAAGATGTAGAGGTCATTGCTGAACTCCAAAATCAGGATATTTTTAACTATATCGTAAAAAGTGATGGATGTTTGAAATACCTTCAAAAAACCATTCAAGTTGCTTGTTTTTTAATCCAACACGAATACAATTTCAGTTAAGAGAAGCACTCCACTATTTCTGCCACTCCAAGGTGTTCATCATATGCAACATGTCTTTTTTGATGTATTCAATAACCGGAGCTAATGAATCATTTTGAGTGGAAGTTGGAAAATACAATGCAGCTCTGAAAAAGTGCTGTGTAGAATCTGTTACAAAAAATTGGAATTGACTTGGAACATCACCTTCTATCTCATACATCACTGCTGAGTATCCTTTTTCAGTTGTAGTGGTGTATTCATCAATCGCAGATGCTCTAACATTGTGTTTAAATGTCAATGTGTTTGAGGTATTGATATAACCTACTAAAGAGTCGTAATTAGGTAATTTTTTATACGAAATATCTACTATTGCATCTAATGATGGGTACTGTACTTCAATCCAATACGGTTCAGACATAAAAGACTCATCTGGTTTAATGATCGCATTAGAAGCTACCTCAAATAAATAAGGATAACCTTTTAGTTCTTCTTTACTGAACTCATCAATATTATATTCCTGATCCGGTAACTCAATTCTATGAAAACCTCTTGGCTTAGGGAAGTAAGCCTCTTCTGCTGTGGAGCCACAACTGTAAGCTAATATGCTTAATAAAAGCGGCACTATTACTCGTTTAAAAAATGATCTCATAACAGTGTTAAAAAGTAGGTTTGTTAATTATCTTCCTCATTAAATTCGTCTTGAAGTCTTTTAATGTGTTCTTCATCATGGAATCGCACATGGACTGTTTTTATTCTTTTCTTGTCCACCGCTTTAATCGTAAATGTGATGCCTTTGTATTCTATTTCTTTGCCAGTTGATGGCATTTCCTGTAACAATTCCAGCATCAACCCTCCTAAAGATTCCGACTCACCTTTTACTTTATCAAAATAGTCCGGATCAAGAAGTACCATCCTTTCAAAATCAATCAAAGAAGTTTTTCCATCAAAGATAAATGATGCGTCCTCACTCTGGAAGTTTTCAAGCAAATCTGCGTCAAACTCATCATTGATCTCTCCTACTATTTCCTCAATAATATCTTCTAAAGTCACTAAGCCCGTTGTTCCACCATATTCATCTACAATAATGGCCATGTGTACTCTTCTCTCCTGAAAATCTCGAAGAAGTTCGTCTATTTTCTTTGATTCAGGTACATAGTAAATGTCTTTACGTACAATACGCTGCCATTCAAAATGTTCATTTTTATCCAAATAAGGAAGAAGGTCTTTGATATATAATACCCCGAAAAGGGAGTCAATAGTATCTATATAAACAGGTAACCTTGAAAAACGTGACTTATTGATGTTGTCCATTAATTCATGGAAATCGATCGACTTGTCCAAAGCATTCATGTCCGTTCTTGAAACCATGATCTGCTTTACTGTCTTTGAACCGAAACGTATGATACCTTTCAACATTTCCGTTGCTTTATCATCTGATTGATCGGTAGCGAGGTTTACTGCTTGGTCTATTTCCTGAACAGAAACTTCCAGGTTATAGTTTCTTTTAGCTAAAGCCTTTTCCATGTAATTACCCATACTTGTTAGCATAAAGGCAAAAGGCTTGAATATTTTAATTGCTACGACCCAAAATACCACCATCTTTTTGGCGAAAAGTAGGCTATTGTTTGTAGCATAAATTTTTGGTACGATTTCACCAATGAAGACTACTAATGCTGTCACCACAAATGTCAGAGAAACAAAAATTTCTATGCCATCTCTTGGAACATTAACTTGATCTGCAATTTGCCATGCAATAAAAGTGGAGATCATGACCACGGCAACATTTACAAAATTATTACAGATCAAAATAGTAGCTAAAAGCTCTTGCGGCTTTTGTAAAAGAGCAAAAACACTCTTGCCAATATTGTCATCGTCTTCACGACATGCTTTAACTTGATCAGCAGTTAAGGAGAAAAATGCGACTTCTGAACCTGATATCAAGCCAGAAGTAATGAGTAAAAGCACCACTATCAGCGTTGGTCCCAATGGTATTTCATTGAGCATAAACCCTAATAGTGGTATTAAAGGATCACCTTCCATGTATATTTCTTAAAATCAAAAATCTATTAGAAAGGTAGGTCGTCGTTGCTACCTTCCGTTGAACTTAAATCTGGAGTCGGTGTCGCAGCAACGTTTGAACTTGGAGCCGATGGAGTAGTTGTAGCAGCAGCAGTGGATGGTGCGTCTGCAGCAGTTGGAGGAACATAACCTCCGCCTTCTTGTCCTTCTGGTCTATTATCAAGCATTACCATATCTCTAGCTACAACTTCTGTAGCATAGCGAGTGATACCGTCTTTTTCATAACTACGGGTAGTTAATTTACCTTCAAGATAAACTTTACTACCTTTCTTTAAATATCTTTCAGCAATAGTGGCTAAACCTCTCCACATTACAATATTATGCCACTCTGTTTGGCTTTGTCTATTCCCGTCTCTATCTGTATAGTTTTCAGTTGTTGCAAGAGAGAATGTAGCAACGCTAACACCTCCTTCAAGGTGTCTTACTTCTGGGTCTCTACCTAAGTTACCTACTAATATGACTTTATTTACTCCGGCCATTTTTGTTTTTAAATTTCGATAATAATAAAATATGAATCATTAAGTATAATGATGTAAAATGTGAAGATTTTCTTCTAAACAACAAAATACTTAATAAATATATTTCGACAAATAATTCTCTATGATAATCGGTTTTCCGATGGCTTTTATGGCATCAATATCGTACCATTTATAATCAAACTGACCATTTGACAGCTCAATTTCATCTTCTAAAATGATATGATAAAAATCGATATATAATCTCTGGTGAGAAAGAATGTGTTTATACGACTCTGACTTTTGATAATGAATTGGAAATGAAAGCATTAAAGATGTTTGTTCTTGTAACTGTTCTTTATCCAAAGCATTAACTTGATCCGAATTATGGATTAATGGAAAATCATAAAGACCATTCCAAATCCCTTTCCCTTCTCTTTTTTTCATGACAAACTTCCCTTTGTACTCCACAACAAGGTATTGGTAATAATGATCTGTTACCTTTACTTTTTTGAGTTTTACAGGAAGGTTCCCAATGCTGCCATTTTCCCTTGCCAAACATTGTTGCACAAATGGGCAGGGTTCACATTTTGGGCTTTTAGGGACGCATTGAATTGCACCCATTTCCATTAAAGCTTGATTGAAAATATCTGGTGAGGTTTCTGAAATCAAATCGTTGGCTACTTCAGAAAAAACTTTCTGTCCTTTTCCCGAAGCAATATCTTCATTGATATCGAAAACTCTTGATAGCACTCTGTAAACATTCCCATCTACAGTCGCTACTTTTTCTTTATAAGCAAAAGAGGCTATGGCAGCTGCAGTGTATTTCCCAACACCTTTTAGTGTCAATAGGTCCTTATAATTGTTTGGAAATTCTCCACTCCATTTTTCCATAACTTCATTGGCCGCCTTGTGCATATTTCTAGCTCTAGAATAATAGCCTAAGCCCTGCCATAAATGAAGAACCTTATCAATATCAGCTTCTGCAAAATCCTTTACTGTTGGAAAGTTTTCAAGAAACTTCTCATAGTAGGGCAATCCTTGCTGAACTCTTGTTTGTTGTAAGATTATTTCTGAAAGCCAAATCTTATAAGGATCATTGGTATGCCTCCAAGGGAGATCTCTTTTGTTTTGCTCATACCAATTGATAAGCTGCGTTGAAAAGTCCATTGCTATTGTTCTGCCTTTTCAAGATGTTGCATTCTTGTCAACATCTTACTAAATATTTTTTCTAAAACGAGTTGTATAGGATATACTAAAATTACCGCCACAACTAGCCAAGCAGCTCCACCTTGAAGCATCAAAAAACCTATTTCTTTTAAACCTTCTATCAAACCTGCTTCTATACTTGCTTGTAATTTTTCAAAGGTGACTCCTTCCGCTTTTTTCCCAAACCAAGAAGACCCTAATTCTATATAAGGTACAATCAGAATCACCTGTAAAGGATAAACCACATAGTTAGCAATTTGTATTGCCAACTGATTTAAACGAAATACGGAAGCAGCAATCAGACAAATCCATGTACAAAAACCCAATAAAGGTGATGAACCAATCAATAACCCCACAGCAAAACTCCAAGCTAACTTTGAAGGTGTCAATCCTTGTCTCAGTAGAGTACGTAAAGGTACTAATATTCTATGGGTGACTGTATGTTTGACAGAAAGACGGATTTTTTCTAAAAACTCCATGAGGCGATTTCTCTGATAAAGTTAGATATTGAAGAAGGCCAAATTGCAATGGCGTATACAATTCCAAATAATGCACCATATAGGTGAGCGGAATGATTGATGTTACTATCGATGTTATTCGTTTGATATTGTGTATAAATCAAATAAACTGCCCCCCAAATAAACCCTGGAAAACATAATACACCATACAAACAAATATCATTTGTGGGCATGTAAAAAATACTCGCAAAAATAATAGCTGCAACACCCCCAGAAGCTCCTAAAGATCTATAGTGATAATTGTTTTTTTGCTTGAAATAAGTTGGTATATCTGCTACAATTGCACCTAAAATAAATAAACCAAAATAGGCAATAGCTCCCAAAGTCGCATCTCCTAATATTTGACGGAAAATTCTATCAATATTACTCCCAAAGAAGAAAAGTGTAAACATATTGAAAAAGAGATGTGTCCAGCTACCATGTACAAAAGCAGAAGATACAAATCGGTACCATTGATTTTGCTTTTGCACCATATACGGCTGCATCATCATTTTATTCAACACATCAGGTTTTTGCCAAGCATAATAACTGATACCAACATTTAATATGATAAGAATTATTGTAAGACTCATGTTTATATTTTTTTCTACAAAATTAGTAATGAGATACAACTATTACTATTAATATAAGTAAAATAAATCAAGATAAATTACATTTGATGACATTGATTTAGACCAATATAAATTGTATTATTGAGTGATTTTTTGAGCTTATTACTTTTACGTGACTTCTTATTATTTTCTAGAGCACTACTATTGTATGATTTAAATGCATTCTATTTTTTCTAGCAGTCTATTGAATAATAGCGTAGGTACTAAGCTATTTTTTTATTATTTAAATTAAGTATAAGATGAAATTTTTATTCCTGTATGTGTCATTATTATTATTGGCCTTTACTGTACAGACTGTTCACGCACAAGATGTTTTAGTACTACATGATGGAGATGAAATTGAAGCCAAAATCATCACGGTCTCTAAAAAAGAAATAGAATACAAAGAATTTGATAATCAGAAAGGGCCAAGTTTCACAATCGAGAAGAAAAAAATTTACCTCATCAAGTATGAAGATGGTAAGAAGGAATTTTTCAATGAAAAAAATATGCCGAGTTCTAAAAAGTTAACTATCGGGCTTGGTATTGGTTTTGGCCGTGGTAAAACCTATGAAGGAGACGAATCTTCAAGATCTATATCGAGTTTTATTAACCTTTACTACAACATAACCAATAGATGGTCTGTAGGTATTGAGTACCAAACTTTGGCTGGTATGAATTTAGACTACCCACTTACGCAAACATCTTTAAAAGGAAAGTATTTTTTGGGTACAGACAAAATAAGACCTCATGTGGGGCTAGGTATTGGAATGTACAACATCGAATATACCGACTATAAATCCATGATCGGTTTTTCACCAGAGGTAGGTATGAATTTTTCGTTTTTTCAGATAGCTGCAAACTACCACTTCTTACCTTCTAAAGAGTTCACAGAGATTGAAGAGTTCAATAATATAACGAACATTACAAAATTTTCACCTTCAGTATTTGAGGTGAAATTTACTGCCAACATCAACTTCATTAAATAATGAAAAATTACTTATTATTGATAGGTTTGATATGCTATTGTAGCACATTAAAAGCACAATACATACCGACACAAAAGGCTCCAGATACAAAAAAAACACATAAGGAATATCAACAGAAGATTGAAGACCTTAAAAGTAGAACCACAATTTTTGTAATGCCAAACTATATTGAACCTCAACATTATCATGACATTCTAAAAGAGTATTGGACTTTTAATAAGTTCAAAGTTATTCCTGCAGAAGCCTACAATTGTGAACAATATATTTCAGATGAATATGCCGTTTTTGATTTGGTTCTAGAAACTGTAACAAGAGTAGATCAAACGACGAGAGCACAACAAGTAGTGGGGGTATATCCGGAATTGATGTTAAGAACTTTTGATCCAAGATTAAAAGGGGTACTTAAAAAGATAAGAAGCAAAAATTATAAGACATCAAAAAAAAATGAAAGAATAAATGATGCTTATAATTCATATCATGCCCCATGGGTGAAAATCTTTATGAGTATAGAGGGTGATGTAAATTATTTTGATAGAGACCTAATATCCACTCTGTATAAAAAGGATATAATGGTCAATTTCTCATTAGGTCACTTTAAAAATTACATACAGAAACTGAATAAGGATCTAGAGAACTATCAATTATTTACAAGATCAAGAATACCTGAAATATCAATAGTATCGAAAGAAATGGTACAGCTGATAGATCACACTTTATATGTACATGATTATTTAGGAGCCAATAAAAAAGGAATATCAGGCGAAGAACACATTAAAGACCTCTTTGAAGATTATAGATATGATTATGAAATTGTAAGTAAGAAAGAATTAGAAGCTGCAATTCTTGACAACAAACCAATGTATTATATCACATTTACGAATTACTTATCAAAAGAAAAGTGTATCACTATTACAAATGGGCAAACTGGAAAAGTAGTTTTTAGACATCTTGTTCCTGGAATGGTCACTTCTTCTAATTATCTGAAAAAGAAACATATTAAAGATATTATCAATGAATTACCTAAAAAGCAATAGTTCAATTATCATTTTTCACGGTTGATAAAGGTTTATTATTGTTTATTTTCTTTTTTAGGTGGTAGAATTCAGCAAGTTATATTATATTTGCACCGCTTTAAGGGGAACGTGTTTCCTCAATGTTTAACTGTGTCATAAAGGACGAGTTCCTTTCCAACACACAAATTGCTTAAAAAAATGGCAGTAAAAATCCGTTTGGCACGTCGTGGCCGTAAGAGAAGACCTATTTACAACGTAGTAGTAGCAGACGCTAGAGCTCCACGTGACGGTCGTTTCATCGAGAAATTAGGTACTTTTAACCCTAACACTGACCCTGCAACTATCGATATCGATCCTGCAGCTGCAGCAAAGTGGTTATTAGATGGTGCTCAACCAACTGATACAGCTCGTATGGTTCTTTCTAAAGCTGGTGCGATGTACAAGAAACACCTTCAAGTTGGTGTTATCAAAGGTGCAAAAACACAAGAAGAGGCAGATCAATTATTTGACGCTTGGATGTCAGAAAGATCTTCTGCTTATGCTGCTGATTTAGAGGCTAAGAAAGCTGCTGCTGAAGCTGCTGTTAAAGCTGAATTAGAAGCAGGTATCGCTGCTCGTAAGGCTGCTGAAGAAGCTGAGAAAAAGGCTGAAGCTGAAGCTCTTGCTGCTGCTGCCGCTGCTGAAGCTGCAAAAAAAGCTGAAGAAGCTGCTGAAGAGGCTCCTGCAGAGGACGCTTCAGAAGAGTCAACTGAAGAAGCTGCTGAGTAATCCCAGCACAAATCTTAAGTCGAAGGTGAATACCGTTGTATTTACCCCGTAAACTAGGTTTATTGTAAGCCCCAAATCGAAAATATATAGTCCTACTCCTCCCAAGAGTAGGACTTTTTTATTGCTAAATAAAAATAACGTTCCTGCTACTTCAACAAATAAATCTTAAAAAGAAGACCATTACCCAACTCGAATTCAACACATTACGTAACCAACCTCTAACACACCAATCTTTATCAATTAACACTAAAAAATGGAAAGGCATATAACAGTTGTCGTTCTAGCTTCTATTTTCATGCTCATCACCCTATTATATGGAAAATATGGTCAGGAAAACTATGTGATGAAAGTCAACAACCCCGAATACTTAGAAGAAGCCTTAACAATGGCTGATTCATTGAGTGACAATAAAGAGATCAATCTCCATCAAGCAGAATTAATCATCTGTGGTGAAGCTGTAAAGTCTCTTTTTGATAACGCAGATACCATGAAACTGCTAGAAGACATCAACTCTGATCAGGTACAGCTTACTTTATGTAAAGGGTCTATCGAAAAACATAAGATCAATTTAGAGGATTTCTCGTTTCCTGTAAATGTGATTCATGACAGCAAAAAGCGGTATAAAAAATTACAGCATGTTGGATATCAAGAAATAGAATTTTTATAAAAAAGAACCTCTTCCATTACTTTTGGAAGAGGTTCCTGTTTTATAAAAAAAGCGAGCCCAAATGAATGAACTAGCTTAATATTTTATTCAGATAAAGTCTGATTAAATCTTAGTAACGGTAGTGCTCCACTTTGTAAGGACCTTCTACTTTTACACCGATATAACTTGCTTGATCTTCTGAAAGTGTCTCTAATTCAACACCGATCTTCGCTAAATGAAGTCTTGCTACTTTCTCATCTAAGTGCTTAGGTAACATGTAAACTTTATTTTCGTACTGATCAGTATTTTGCCATAACTCTAATTGAGCAAGAGTTTGGTTTGTGAAAGAGTTAGACATTACAAACGAAGGGTGTCCAGTTGCACAACCTAAGTTTACTAATCTACCTTCCGCTAAGATGATCACATCATTTCCTGAAGCAACAGTATACTTGTCTACTTGAGGTTTGATGTTCACTTTAGTATCACCATAAGTCTCGTTTAACCAAGCCATATCGATTTCGTTGTCGAAGTGACCGATGTTACAAACGATAGCTTTATCTTTTACTTTTTCGAAGTGACGACCTACAACGATGTCTTTGTTACCAGTTGTAGTAACAACGATATCACCTTCTAAGATAGCGTCATCCATTTTCTTCACTTCAAAACCGTCCATTGCAGCTTGTAAAGCACAGATAGGATCGATTTCAGTAACGATAACACGAGCACCTGCACCTCTTAATGAAGCCGCAGAACCTTTACCTACATCACCGTAACCAGCAACAACTGCAACTTTACCTGCAATCATTACGTCAGTAGCACGACGGATACCGTCTACTAAAGATTCTTTACATCCGTATTTGTTATCAAACTTAGACTTAGTTACTGAGTCATTGATGTTGATCGCAGGGATTGGTAAAGTACCGTTTTTCTCACGGTCGTGTAATCTTAATACACCTGTAGTAGTTTCTTCAGATAAACCTTTGATACCACTTACTAATTCAGGGTAACGATCGAAAACCATGTTAGTAAGGTCTCCACCATCATCCAAGATCATGTTTAGAGGCTTACCATCTTCGAAAGCGTGTAAAGTTTGCTCAATACACCAATCAAACTCTTCTTCAGTTAAACCTTTCCAAGCATAAACTGGAATTCCCGCCGCTGCAATTGCTGCTGCTGCTTGATCTTGAGTTGAGAAAATGTTACATGAAGACCATGTTACCTCAGCACCCAACTCTACAAGAGTTTCGATTAAAACTGCTGTTTGAATAGTCATATGAAGACATCCAGCAATTCTAGCTCCTTTCAATGGTTTAGAAGGACCGAACTCTTCTCTTAAAGACATTAAGCCTGGCATCTCAGCTTCAGCCAACTCAATTTCTTTTCTTCCCCAGTCAGCTAAAGAAATATCTTTAACCTTATATTTAACTGTTGTACTTTCCACTTGTAAATTATTTTTGATTTCTGATTGCAAATCTAACACATTTTTATGATTTAAATTGATACTTAGTTAAATAGTATCATCTTAACACTAGTTTTGAGCGATTTTGTTTATTAAATACAACTATTTTTTTCAAAGATTTAGAGATTCATTTAATTTTATAGATGTATCATGTAAATTTCGATACGGAATTAAAATGCTACTATTGTAACAAACAGATTTGTAGTTTTTTTGATTTTTTAAATACGACTTCTTTTACACTGTTGTGTAACCTTATCAGTACGAATGATTCAGAGTAACAATATATATATTCTATCTACCTTAATCTTGATGTGTAATTTTTCTTTATCGAATATTTCTTTCGGTGCGGAAAAGGACAGCCTATTCAATCAACTTACCTTAGAACAGAAAATTGGTCAACTTATTTTTGCCCTGCCCCAACAAAATGACAAAGAGATTAAGGCATTAGGAAGGGAAAATAAATTAGGAGGTGTGGTATTTGACAAATACTGCTCAAAAAACACCTACACCTATTTCAATAACTTAAACAAACTTCCTAATAAAGTACCTGTACTCTTAGGAACAAGGTCTCAAGATGCCATACATTGCCTGGATAACAACTATACGATCTTACCGGACAAATTTCATCTTAGTGCTATTGGAAGCAATATTTTCACCTACAATACCTACAATGAAATTGGCAAAATCAACAAGAAATTAAATATCGATTTTTTCTTAGCTGAAACATTATCCATACAGCATCACAATAGTTCCAAACTTTATGGTTTTGGAAGTGACCCCAATAATGTACTTGAAAAAAATCACGCAGCATTAAAAGGTCTTCATCAATCTGAAATATTGACGGGCACAACTCTACCTGTCGCCTCAGATTTTCATGAAACACTCAACAGTAATGAACAGCAAATCTTAAAACAACTTCTTAAAGACAGCTTAAATATTATCACTCCTTCTGAAGTATTGTTTGAAGTATCATTGTTCAATACATCTTTTATTCATTTCGTAAAAGATTCTCTTTCGTTTGATGGATTGATCTTTACGGGTGATTTATCGGCAGGGGCAACGATACAAACCACACAAAGAAATGCTATTGAAGCTTTAAAACGAGGACATGATGTTTTGGTACTTTCTGATCATCATTTAGAAGTCATTAAAGCCATTAAAAGTGCCGTAAGACAAGGTACTTTAGCTATGGAAATTATTGATGAGCATTTTCAGAAAATCAAGAAGTATAAAATAGAAAAAGACACTCACATCATTGAGTATTCTAATCCTCATGAATTAGATGCGATTGGTTCAGAAACCTATGAGAAATCTGTCACCGTACTTTCTAACCTTGACAGCATTATACCTCTACCTAGTCTTAATACAAAGAAATATCAGCTGATCAGTATCGGTACTCGAAAAACAGAAGATGTATTTGCCAATACCATGAAGATGTTTATTGATTATGATTATCATCAAATTGAACATTCTAGTTTTTCAACAGCTCAAGTCAATTTACTTTTAGAAACCTGTGCTAAAAAAGATATTGTTCTCATCAATATTATATGTCACCAAGAAAACTCTAAGCACCGATTTGGAGTAAGTTACGCTACCGAACAACTGATTGAACAATTACAACAGAAAACCAATGTGATTGTAGTTTTAAGTGGTCAGCCTAATGGTTTAAAATACCTTTCGAATACAAGAAATTTAGTCCTCAACTACTCCACTACTCCTTACGCACAAAAAGCAAATGCACAAGTGATTGCAGGTGCATTGGCAGCAAATGGAAAATTACCCGTAAGTATCACTGATCGCTTTGTGGTCAATACAGGGGAGAAAATCAAAAACTTTGGAAGATTAGGTTATGGAAAACCGGAACAAGTAGGTCTGAACGGTGAAGTATTAAGTCATTTGATAGACAGTATTGCCAATCAAGCCATCTTTATGGAAGCTACTCCAGGTTGCCAAGTTGTAGTGGCAAAGAATGGGAAAATTGTTTTCGAAAAATCATATGGTTATTTCACATATGAAAAAGAAGTTCCTGTCACCAATCAAACCGTTTATGATATTGCCTCGGTTACAAAAGTAGCCTCTACTACTCAAGCTTTAATGATGCTTGATTATAAGGATAGCATCAACGTAAACAGCAGGCTAAAAGAATATCTTCCTGAAACAGACTCTACCAATAAAGGAAATATCCGATTGATTCAATTTCTTACACATACTGCACCGCTAAGAGGAGGTTATTACTTTTGGGGACATGCTTATGATAAGGAAACTAAGAAATACAATCCTACTTATTTGAGTCAGATTAAAAAAGATGGATTCTCTGTACAAGTCACGCCTGATTTATTTGCGACAGATAGTATCAAAGATACCATGTGGAAATGGTTGCTAGAATCTCCTATTTCTACCAGAAGAAAATATACTTCCGAAATCTATAGGTATTGGTACAGTGATTTGGGGTATTATTTCCTGCAAAGAGTCATAGAAAGCAAAACGCGTATGCCTTTGGATCAATTTGTACAGGATAGTCTTTACAATCCATTAGGAACAAGAACATTGGGTTATTTGCCTTTAAAGAGAGTGAATATATCTAGAATTCCACCTACTGAAATGGACATCAACTACCGACAGTCTTTAATCAAAGGATACGTTCATGATCCTTCAGCAGACTTGATGGGTGGCGTTGGTGGACATGCAGGTGTTTTCTCCAATGCTCACGACCTCGCTATTTTAATGCAAATGAACCTTCAAAATGGTTCTTATGGAGAAAGAAGATACTTTGATCAAGCGACTCTTAATAAGTACAACCGTCAGCCCTACCTACATTTCAAAAATAGAAGAGGTTTGGGATGGGATAAGCCTCCTAAAAAAGGAGACACTGGCAATACGGCACCTGAAGCTCCAAAAGCTACATTTGGACATACCGGTTTTACGGGTACATGTGCTTGGGTAGATCCCGATAATCAAATTGTGTACGTCTTTCTGTCCAACAGAGTGTACCCTACAGCAAGAAATAACAAATTAGCCAAAGAAAATATTAGAGAGAATATTCAGTCTGCGATCTACAAAGCAATGGAAACGAGCAGATAAAATAAAATATTGACGTTTATTATTAATATAATACGCTCAATAATTTGGTTTGTAAAAAATATCTCTCTACTTTTGCATCGCTTTAAAGGAAAAAGCACCTCAAATGGCTCCGTAGCTCAACTGAATAGAGCATCACATTACGGCTGTGAAGGTTCCAGGTTTGAATCCTGGCGGGGTCACAATCTTTTTCCTAAAGAGCAAATGGTTCCGTAGCTCAACTGAATAGAGCATCACATTACGGCTGTGAAGGTTCCAGGTTTGAATCCTGGCGGGATCACTAAAAAAGGTCAGAATCGTAAGATTTTGACCTTTTTTGTTTTTAGAGAGTTTATGATTGTTTTTTCTTTTTAAGTACAAAGCCAAAAATAAATTATAGTTAATTCTAATTTATTTTTTGTGAGTACAACGCTAAAAAACGTATGAATAGTGGTTCTATTGAAAGTTTTTTGAAGGAAGTAATCGCAAAATAATAAATAGAATTAGTGTCAGATATTTTTAATTTGTACTTAAATCGACAGTTCCCCATTTAATATCACTTCCATTTTCTCCGGAAAAAATAGATCTTCATCATAAAAAAGAACATTCTCAATCGGGAGTTTTATCTCATTAGGTGCATTATCAAGTTCTAAATTGGTATTTATACTCATTCTTTTACCTTTCGCTAACCCTATCTTTTCATTAAATGAAGTCCATGCTACAGCTTCTTTTTGTTGGTCAATATAAAGGTGAGGAACTGGAGCAGTGATCCATAAATCCAACTCTGTATGATTGATCCAAGTGATTGTAAGGTTTAGTGTTTTCCCATCATAAATACAATCAACATGACTGATCAAACCCGCCACATTCAATTCATTTTCTGAAATAATAATACCTTCTGCTCCTCTATTATCTCGTTTTGATTTTAGTTTTTCCTTTAAATGGGCACTGACCTTCTCTTCTAGCATCAAGTTCTTTGGTGAGAAGTGATAGCTTTTTTGATTAGAAACATAAGGGAAGGTCTCTAAATAATAATTATATACTTTTGAATCGAGTTGGAAGCGAAGGTACTGTAATTGTCCTTTCTCCTGATAACTGATCATGTAACTTCCTCTAAGAGGCCCTTTATCCTTAATTTGAGCGTATTTTAATGTATTATTATGAGGTCTGATGGTATGAGATATCGTGGTGTCATTTTCCACCCAAACTCTTTCTGAAATCAGATGTGCCGCTGGTCTACTATCAACCGTTGACAATACCAAAGGTTCCAAATACCCTTCACCCTCATAGTTTATCGTATAAATCAGTTCATGTGAATCGGGTATGGCCTTGATCGTAATGAGGCAGGGATTGTCATGCATTTTAAGGGTGGACTGATGGGTTTCATAATGCCATTGATCCTGCTCTTGTGCAGCCTCTTTTTGTGAATGCTGCACATTACAAGCTGTAAATAAAAAAAGAAAAGGGATTAAAACTTTCATCGGCTTAAAAAGAAAAGGAGTACCTGAAAATATTTCAGGTACTCGAAAACTAACTTGAAATGATAATTACTTCGTTGACCAGATCGAGAAACTTCTCGGAGGACATTGGATTTTCACCCAAGTACCACCTTGCGTCCAAGGTTCCCAATTAGAGTGTCCAGTATAATCTTTGATCTGTCTATTACTCCAGTTCGTTGGAATCCAACGCTCTTGCCAGTTATCGGAGTTATTGATGTAAACAACTAGTCCAGGGTTACCATTGTATCCATTTCTTCTTGCGATATATTCGTCATTATCTACATGAAGAATTGAGGTATTACCTGTTGCAAAGCTTTTGTGAATCCATAATAGGTTATCCATCATGTTTCTGTCTAACCATTCTTCATAATCTTGGTAGAACAAACAAGGGTATCCTTCATGCGTTAGGATATAAGCGTAAGCCAAGTGTTTGTTCCAAATCTCATCTGTATCGTGATTTGCTACGAATGTTACAGCTCTGTAACTATCTTTTTTCCATAACATATCGCTATTGAGCTCCCAAAGGTTGTTCCCGTCAAATGCTCTCTTCATTGCATAATATGCAGCAAAGTCAAAAGCAGCTGACTTTCTATCTGTATTGTCTACCCACCATTTTAGTGTATTGGCATTTCCATCCCAAAGTTCACCTACGGCAAAACCACCTACATGATTCATCCACTCTTTAACGACCCAGCCGCCAAAGCCTTTCACATAATCAAATCTCCAACCATCAAAACCTAGATCGTTTTTGTAGTATTTTCCAACACTTTCGTTACTTCTCCATAACCAATCCTGTACGTAACCTTTTACGTGGCTTAAGTCAGGGAACCCTCCAAATACGCCTTCGTCATTGTTAGCATCTAAGTTCGGGTGGAAATCATTGTAAGTTCTGAAGAATTTACCTGATGCAGGCTCAAACTTTGTCCAAGTATCAGTACCCGTGTAAGGGTTCGCTTCTAGTTGTCCTCCACTGTTGTGGTTCAATACAATATCAGCATACACTTCCATGTTTTGATTGTGTGCTTCACCAATCAATGATCTCAATTCAGAACCAGAACCAAATCTTGTTTCTGTTGAGCCCATTTGGTTGTAATCACCAAAGTCAAAGTAATCCATTGGATCATACCCCATTGAGAAAGGACCGTTTTGTGCTTTTGAAGCGGGTGGTAACCAAATTGAACCAATCCCCTGATTGCTCCAAGCGTCTAGTTTACCTTTTACGGTATTCCACCAGTTACCTCCTGCTGGAACATCCCAATAAAACGCTTGCATCATTACAGGTCCACCTGGGCTACTATAATATCTTGCGTTGGACTTTTCGTTGGTTACAAATGGTGCACCGTCGTGGTTGGTCACCTGCAAATCCATGTTTGCTTTAGGTTCATGAGCTGGTATACTACCTTCTTCTTGCTCTAGAAATTGGTTACAAGAAAAACTCCCTATGGTAAGAGAGGAAAAAAGTAGAATTGATCTTAAATTCATTTTCATTTTTACTTAGATTAAACAATGAGCATCTTTTTAAGAGCATGTTTGCTAAAAAAATGTTCAATAGATTGATATTGCAATCTTACACATCTAAACAGGTTGCAATCGTCTAAGATTCATAAATTGAAATGAATAGGAGCAAAAAACAAGTCTCAATTAAATAATTTGACACTAATAATACACACTTTATCAATTACTTACACCTTTTTACGTATTTATTACGTTTTATATTATTGAGACCTATTTTTTCTAAAAGCGATACGTATTATTCCTCTAAAATCTTCTTTACTGAAGATTTATTCATAAATTCTTTAGGTGTCATGCCCGTTGATTTTTTAAAAGCTCTATTAAAAGTACTTTTTGAATGAAAACCTACTTCGTAAGCTATACTCAATAATGTACTTTTTTCTGCTTCCCCCATCATTACTTTCTGTGTAAAGGCTTTCACTCTATAATCATTCACCAGTTCTGAGAAATTCTTTTTGTAAGATTGTTGAATCAACTTTGTCAATTTATGAGAAGGAATACTCATGATCGTTGAAACTTCGTTGAGAGTAAGATCTTGTTTTGTATAAAGTTGCTCTTTTTCAAAAAGTACAGTGACCTGTTCCATGAATACCGTCAATTCTTTGTCATTGGAAGGAACATCTTCTTTTCGGTAGGAACTTTTTAATTCAACGGGCTTTAATAAAGCATGATATCTAAAGACCCATCCTGAAAGAAAAACCATATAAATAAATGTTGCATACCAAATGATATCATCAGAAAGGTCTTGCAAAAGAAAATCAGAAGGACTCAGTACGGATCTGTAAGCTTGTATAACAATAGAAATGATAAAAACTCCCATCAAAACCACCACACTTTTTTGATAGAGCAAAAATGCTTCTTTTGCCATTTTCACCACACTCCCTTGTAATGTTTCTGTGTTGTATTTTGTAAGTTTTTGTCTTGAAATATTCCAAGTATACATCACAACGGCCAATACTATCAACTTTATAAAAAGATTCAATACAGGATATTTACGCTCCAGGAAAGTCGTTAATAAAGGTTCTTCCTGATATACATACAGACTTACAACCAATAATAAACTAATGCTTAATACATAAATTCCTCTTTTGTAGCTTTTCCATTGTGTATATCGAAAGGTATAATTTTGTATTACACCTATAGCTATAAATAAAACGGGTATAAACAGGTCATGCACTAAGTGAAGTCCATTTAAGCTGTTTTTTAAAGGCATAAATAAAGAGGTCGCAAAAAGTAATGTTATCCCAAAACTCAATCCTATGATCCATAAAGACATTTTAAATTGGGAATGCTCATAATTAATCCAAGAGAAATAAATAAACAAGAGTAAAAGGTGAAAGAGGATAAATTGCGTCAGAGGTGTTAAACCCCATACTTTTCCTTTGTAAACATCTTCCCAATCTTCAATTTGAAGGACTATTGTTTCAGGTCCTTTGCTTTGATGAAAATACGCTCTATTGGGTCTGTATTTTCCATTAGACAAACACTCTGTAGAGGACCAACTTCCTCTCGTTACCTTAAATTGAAACTGAGAAATAGTGGAAGGTAATGTCAATGCGTAAACACCCTCTTCATTTTTTTGAAATTGATATTCTGTATTAAAAGGGTCCCAATTATTAAAATCGCCTGTCAGGAAAAACCTTGATTCATAAGGAGTAGAAGCAGGTAATTCTTCCAACAGGATAGTGGTTTGACCTGCCAAATCTTCCCAACCTAATACATCAATAAAAACAGTATCGGCTTCATTTTCGGAAATAAAAACCCGGTTGGCTTTGGGTTTTCCATCTTGCGTTGATTCTACTTTTTCCCAACTTCCTCTCGTGATTTTATACTCAAAAGCATTCAGACTTGAAGAAATACTAGCGACCCATTGCCCCTTTTGATTTCGATGGAATTGATATTTTGTATCTGATGGGTTCCATGCATTAAAAGAACCTACCAAAAAAAGGGAGGCTTCTTGAGGATGGTGCAACGGAAGTTGGTGAATTACAAAATGAACCGCTTCAACTGAAGTTGATAAAAAAAACGTACAGATGAAGGTGAAGTAAGTCGATAATCGTTGGTAATAATTCATTTTCATAGCGTCATTCATTTTCATTTTCTGGTTGACATCAATATACTACCATCAGACAATAGGATAAACTTTCTTCCTCTTTTTATGATTTCCAATGTAAAAAAAGATCTAACATTGAATATTATTAGACCTTTTAGTGGTGTTTTATTAAACTTAAAACCACTCACTTTTAATCCATCTTTCTACAAGATTTTATCGGAACTACTTTCAAGATTTCTTCTTCTTCATTTTTCCATTGATGAAAAGACAAAGGTTTTTATAATAACCTTCTGAAATGCAGTTCTGTAGGAACGTTTTAGTAAAACGTCCTCGCGAACCACAATACACTACCATTTATCATCCATAAAAGAAATTACATTAATTAACGAAAACTTAGTTTACAATGTATTTACTCATCATCAATTCACGACTTAATTTGTGGGTTAATGGTGAATGAAAATATGGTATTTATATTCGAAGTCAGGAGACTTCGCCAATAATCAGTTCCAAGTGACGCTCGCGCTTAACACTTGAAACATGGTGAGTTTACAATAAACTAAAAGAAAATCGTCGTCCCTACCCTAAATGTTTGACCATAAGTTTGGTCAGCCTTATAAAAACCAGAAAGCTGTAGTTTTTCTTTTAAAGAATATGCCACCAATACCTCACAAGCAAAATTGGTCGTGGCATATCTAAAATCAGGTAATTGAACGATAGGTGTCACCTGCATATACATTTTTTGACTAAGTACGATAGGTGTGATTACTTGAAAAGTCATACCGTGCATCGCTGTATTTTCTCCATTTTCATTGATCTGCCCTGCTTTTTCAGACATATACTGGTAAGAAATAATGGGGAAAAACTGTATTCTTTCAAAAGCCATTACCCCCAAAGTAAGTCCTGGAGCCACTACCCAACGTCCTGCCCCCAAACCTTTATCTACATTACCTGTAGGGCTGTAAACATCTATGGATGGCCCAAATGCACCCAATAGTTTATCGTAATTTTTATAAGGCAAATAAAAATAGCGTAATCTGATATCACCAATCCCCGTTTCATTCGTCTGAGTATTGGTCAAAATTGGTAATTCTCCAAGAATCAGATGTTTTTCTGAAGGAGCAATGATAAATGAATTCCTCAAACCATATTGATTTTGGCTTCCCGCACTTTCAAACTGAATATCTACCTGAGAATAAAAGTTGGTCGGTTTGGAAGCATCTATTGGTGTATCTTGTGCCATTACCGAATGCACAAACAATAAAAGGAAAGCCAATAGGCTGAATAATAATTTTTTCATATCGATTCGTTTTACAATGTCTTTTCTCCCACAGAAGGGAAATCGATACGCTTAATCCCTATTTCAATTATTTTTTAGGGGTTCCTCTCCCCCTTTACCCTTTTCTAGATGAAAGAGAGACATCTCTAAAAATCATACATCAGAAAACATACGAAAATGAAAAACAGTATCTATCCTTCCCTTCCTTACTTCTTCATCTTGGCGTTGACCCTACTCACTATCGGTAACCTATCTGCACAAGAGCGTCCCACAGGGTTTCTCTCCTTGACAACGTCGGGTTCTAATGTGATGCAGAGAAATGCTCATTCAGGTATTTTGAGTGTAGATTATAATCATTATATCAGTGATACATGGATGATTGGCACTTCTATCATCGGTGACTGGGAAAATGAAAATGGTATCAATCAGCCTTTTAAAAGTTCTGTGGCCATTTATGGTACTTACCTTTTTGGTAAAAATAAACACTGGGGTATTGGTGGCGGTTATGCCAAAGACATTGTCAGTGGAAATGATTTTAAATTCGGCAATGATTACGTGGATGGCTTTTTAATGTATTTTATCCCCATTAAAGGCATTGGTTATATCTGCCCAAGAGTAGGATATGTGCATGATATACAAGACCAAGAACAAAGTATTTCGGCAGGGGTGAGTTTTAGTTTTCCTATCGGAAACAGAAAATAAAAAAAGGTACTCCATCATAAAGATGAGAGTACCTCCTACAACATGTAACAAAATTGACCGGCAGAACCGATCTCTTTTGCAAAGTAAGTCTAATGTGTATTCTGAAATTTGATTATTAGTATTATTTGGTAATATGAAATAATAGTTTCGGGTGAAGAACGGGGTTAGTCAACTTATTGGCTGTCCAAAAACACCTAATAATAATATCGCTATCACTTGCAGACTGCATATGAATCCACAAGTTGTTTAAACTCATTTTTTTTGTAATACCTTGGATATGGGACGACCCGATTTTTGAGATCATGCCCTGAGGAAACATTTTCATGACATGATTAGGTACTATATCCCCCTCTCTGTAGATAGTAGGCGTCACTTCTATCCACTTTTCTCCTTCATAGTAACCTATGGCAGGAACGGCTTTTTGTGTTTTAAGTTGCTTGACCAATGCATCTGAAATATAATATTGGTCATTGGACAAAAAACATAACTCTATTCCCTTAGGAACTTTAGTAAACTTGTCTTCCACATGTTCGTAAGTTCCGAAAACGATAAAATCACCTTCCTTTGATTGAAGAAAATCACTTTCCACAAGTTGATTAGTTTTGTTATCTCCGTCTATGTTTTGTGACATCGTCATTAATAGTTTCCTTTTTGGTACGACTGCAAGTAATAACATTCATTTAAGAATAAAAACAACAATTGAGTGAGTGGTACTATTTTTTTAGTAAACGGATTTTTTCTTGGGATTTGATGAAAAAGTATGCAACTTTAATGAGAAACATAGGTAAAGAAAACACTCTCTTTTTAATCAGATATCCATCTTTTCAATGGTTTTTTAGAGTGGTCTATTTTACGCTATCTATTTATGGAATGTTTATTCTATAAACTTATTACAAACTATTTTAAAATTAATTACTGACTATGTCTGAACAACTAGTTGCTCCCAACGTCATTGAGGTTGAGCTTTACGCTGATGAGATCATCAAGAACTTCAACAACATGTACACTGAAACAGGTTCTCCTGTCCAACCTGTAGTCATTGATCCTTTTGTAAAAACAGATATCAGCGGTATCAAAAACATCAAATCTGGAGAAACAATCACTGTCAAACTTGCCCAAGACACTGTAGACAAACTAAAAGCAAAGTTGATCTACCTTCAAGTACAAAACTTGACGACTAACTCTAAAGATATTATGGGTAAGATGGCTTGGTCAAAGTACTTTGACTTTAAAGACCCTGCTGATAAAAAGCTCACCACAGTGGCTCCTAATGGTTGTATTTATTTTGAGCCAGGGGATGATGGTGAAATCAACGCAAAAACCGTCAAATTTGAGGATGAAAGTGATGATATTTTAATCTCTTATTATGTCGTTCTGAAATTTAAGTTGAAAGATGACAATGGGGTTATGCAAAAGTACTATTGTATTATTGATCCAATTGCACAGGTTAGTAGAAACAGAGGAAGCTAATATTTATGTACAAAAATAGTATTATTTTATATGTAGCTTTATTTATTATAGAACTTTATTCTTTTAACCTATTAGCTCAAAATAAAGATAGAGCTAGTAGGTTAATTGAATATATAACAATGAATGAAAGTTACCTTTCACATGATTCTACTGCAATATATTATTCTAAAATTGGTTTCCACCTCAATAACTTAGAAGGACTAATCTATTTACAAAAAGCATTAGATCTTTCAATAAAAACTAAAAACGCTGAACTGCAGTCTTTGATATTAGAAGATATGTGCAATATTCATAGATTATTCGGTAATAAAATAAAAGCTATAAATTGTATATTAAAAGCTATCGAAATTAATAAAACCTTCAAAAATAAATATTTAGAAGCTTTAAATTATATTCAACTTGCTGCAATTTATTACTCAGATAAAGATTATTTAGAAGCTAAAAATTATTACGAAATAGCATTATCCACTTATCCCAAAGATTTTCAGTCAAGCTCTAATGTGCTTATTTTAAATTATATGTCGCTGTTATTAAATACAGGAGATACATACAGAATATTAAAAGATTATAATAAGGCAATCAATTTATTTTCTGAAGTATTAGATCTTAATGAACAAACAGAAAAAGACGAAATAATTTTTGGTTACACACATGGCAACCTAGGTATGGCTCAGATGTCCATCCATCAAACCTTTGAAGCTGAAAAAAATCTTAAACTCGGCGTTCATTACTTAAAGAAAGTTGGAGATGATCTTACTGCGGAAATTTTCAGAGTGGAGTTAGGGAAATTACGCCTACAAGAAAATAAAGAAGAATTTGCAGAAAGTTTATTCCTTAGTGCATATCGTCATTTTAAAACTCTTCATGCCAAAGAAGAAATTAGGGATATCACTGAACTGTTATCTTCATTCTACGAAGAAAGAAATCAATTTGATAAAGCATTATTCTACGAAAAAGAAAAAGAAATATATAAAGACTCATTGATCAACAAAGAATCTATCAAAAAGCTAGAACAAGCTAAGCATCAAATGGAACTCAATGAAATGGAGCACGAAATGGAACTTCTCAGACAAGAAGCAAAATTTCGTTTTTATATTTCAATGGCTATCGTTTCTATAGCACTTATTTTAGTAGGTTTTGGTGTACGTTTCTATTTTGAATCTGTAAAAAAGAAAAAAATCAACATTACACTTCGTCAGCAGAGAGATATGCTTGCTGAAAGAGAAGAAGAGAAAGCACTTTTATTAAAGGAGTTAAACCATAGAGTAAAAAATAATTTACAAATGATCTCTAGTCTATTGAATCTTCAAAGTAGAAAACTAGGGGATCATCCTGCCGTTAGTGCCATTGATTCTGGCCGATTTAGGGTAGAAGCCATGTCGTTAATCCATCAAAAACTATATCAAAAAGACGTTCATACCGAAATTGAAATTGATACTTACCTCCAAGAACTTGTTTTGAATCTGATGTACAGTTTTCAAGCTTCATTCACACCTACTTTCAATATCAAACCTGTTATGCTTCATATCGACAAAGCCATACCGATGGGATTAATTGTCAATGAATTTGTCACAAATGCCATGAAATACGCTTATGAAGGTGTTGAAGATCCTAAAATGTGGATTGACTTGAAGGAAATCAAGGGGGAAATTATAGTAAAGGTAAAAGACAATGGCGTCGGTATTCTTAAAGGAAAGTCTGGGGGGACTAATTTCGGGTTGAACTTAGTAGACTCCTTGGTCAAACAATTAGATGGTAAAGTGTCTTACGAAACCGACCGCGGAACTACTTGTGTATTAATGATCAACAAATAATATGAACAATCAAATCAATATATTAATTGTAGAGGATGAGATACTGCTGGCTCAAGACTTACAATTACGCTTAGAAAGCAATAATGACTACAAAACTACCGTGGTACAAAGTTACGATGAAGCCATAAAGGTATTATTTACCACCAAAATGGATTTCCTTATCATTGATATCACACTTAAAGGAGAAAAAACAGGTATCGACCTCGCTAATAGTGTTAATGAAAACTTCAACCTTCCTTTTATTTTCTTAACGTCTCACGCAGACCAACAAACTTTTGACCAAGCAAAATTAGCAAAGCCACATGCTTACCTTTTAAAACCCTTCAATGACAGAATGATCAGTATGTCTATTGACCTTGCGATTTCCAACTTCAACAGTGCGCTGATGGAGGAAGATACTGAAGCAGAAGAACAAACAAGTCCTACCAATAAAAATTCCCCTGATTCACTTTTTATCAAACATGACAATAAATTCAAGAAAGTTGCAATCAGTGATATTATTTACCTTGAAGCCGATAGTAACTACACCATCATCCATACGCAAGAAATGGATTATACCTATGCGATTGTATTGAAAAAAATTCAAGAAAAAATCAATCATCCCAATTTCCTTAGAATTCATAGAAGCTATATCATCAATACGAATTATGTCACTGCTTTTGAAAATAACGCTGTAACACTGAATGAAGATCATCAACTTCCTGTCAGTAGACAACATAAAGATGAAATGTATAGACGTTTTCAGATGATATGAAGCGAATTAAAAATTATCGCATAATAAACTAAGTTCTCGAATATTTAGAAATCGGGAGATTTCTTCTAATCTATAGGACACGAATGCCGCTATCGCTTAACATTCGCACCAGTGGACTTTGTACCCAATTCGTTTGGTAGTGATTTCCTCGGCCTTGAAGGGAAAAGCGTT
>NZ_JTAM01000078.1 GCF_000812565.1 Flammeovirga sp. OC4
GCAGTCCGTTTTGATGGGGTAACTATAAGGTGATGCTTTACATTTTGGTGTCTTAAATTGTAAAAATGATTTTATCATGAGAATGGATGGGGATGATATTTGTGAGTTAAATAGAGCTGAAATACAATTACCATTTTTAAATAAATATGTATTAATTGGAAGTTATGTGGAAGAGTTTAATAAAAAAATAGGTGATTTAAATAGGGTAAAGCAAGTGCCATTACTTAAAGAAGACATATATAAATACTCTAGTATGAGAAACCCTTTTAATCATATGTCAGTAATGTTTAATAAAAAAGCAATATTAATTGCTGGTAATTATCTTAAAAAGAATGGTTTTGAAGATTATTATTTATGGTTACGTATGATAAATAATTCATTACCGATGATTAACATAGGTAAAGTATTAGTACATGCTAGAGTAGGAAATGACATGATTGGTAGAAGAAGTGGAGTGCAATATAGTAAAGATGAATTTTTATTTTTTTATTCTCTATTAAAAGAAAAACTTATAAATTTACCATCATTTTTAAAAGCAACTTTGATTAGAATACCAATTAGGTTATTACCTAAATCATTTTTAAATCATATATATATTAAAATGAGAAATTAATTGTTCAAAGTAGTTGGTATATATATACCTTCATTTTTATTAGTGTAAATTAAGGCTCTAATAATCAGTAATGTCATTGTGAGAAAAACAATACCCATATGTCGTTCTAAGATTGATTCAGTCATAAAAGAAATTAAAATAATTATATAAACAGGTATAGCAAAATCGTAAAATATATCGTCTTTTTTTCTTTTAACTAAGATATATAGATTACTAAATAAACACTTATATAGAAATATAAAACCTATGCAACCTGTCTTTAGTAAAGTTTCTAAATATTGGTTATGAACATTAAAATCAATAAGCCCTATTGATTTATTTTCTTCAAAACAGCTATTTAATGCTCTATGCATATCGATATTCCCATAACCTAAGATAAATTGATTTATACCAATACTTTGAAAACCACATTTCCATAAAATCGTTTTTGTTTCTATTGCATAATAGAAACCAAGAATAAAATCAGAATAAGAAAAGATCAGTAGACATAAAGCAATCATTAATAAACTACTATAATATATTCTTTTATTATTATACCTTTCATGGATTGTGTAATAAATCAAAAGTATTAAAAGTATTGCGACATGTGTTTTTGATGAGATTAATATTATTGAGATTATTATTAAGCTATGTCTAATATACCAAAAAGTAGTGTAATGTCTTTTTGCATAGAATTGAAAAAAGACTAAAGCCGTAAGAAGGTATATTGAAAAATAGCCAGCGTGGATACCTCCGATAATATTAGTATAATCAAATTGAGTTTTGGAATAATCAATTTCACGAACTTGAACAAGCCAATTTATCAGGCAAACAATAGAGAGGCTTGTAATGATATAACTAAATGACTTCAGAACTAGTATATAATCAACTTTAGGGATAGTTCGGATTACAATAAAAGTTAAAGTAAGAGCAAGTACTGGAAAATATTTCTCTACATATAACCATTCATTATAAGTATAGCCGTGGACAATTAGTTGAACGAATGGTATAATAAAAAGTGATAATAAATAATAATTAAAGTTATCGTTGACATATTTTTTATTTTTGAGGTAATATAATATTGCAAAAAAAAGTAATCCAATAATCATTGCATTTGTTAATGAAATTGAAATGCTCAAAAAAGCAAAAATTGAAATTAAAAAATATGTAATATAGTCTTTACTCTCCACACTCAGGACTATTTAATAAATAAAAACACTTTAAAAATAATTTAATTCTTAAAGTGCTTTTTGTATAAATTGATATTTTAATGATTTACCTCCCCATACCAAAAATAACTGTTTTTACAGTATATAATATGATCTTAAGGTCAAACAATAAAGATTGATACTTTATATAATACATGTCATATCTATGTTTCCATATTGCATCATTTAAAGATGCCCCATAAGCATACTTTACTTGTGCCCAACCTGTAACACCAGGTTTTACTGCATGTCTAAATTCGTAATGAGGAATTTCTTTTTTTAATTCCTTGATAAATACTTTTCTTTCAGGTCTGGGGCCAATTAGAGACATGTCTCCAATTAATACATTGAAAAGTTGGGGTAATTCATCAATCCTTGTCGCTCTAATAAATTTACCGACTTTTGTAACTCTTGGATCATTTTTCTGTGCCCATTTAGCACCATTTTTTTCAGCATCGGTAGACATTGATCTGAATTTGATAACTTCAAATTCTTTATTATATAAACCAACTCTTTTTTGTTTAAAGAAAACAGGTCCCTTTGACTCTATTTTTATTAGTAATGCGGTAATTAGCATTACTGGTATAGAAAGAGTCGCTAAAATAGATGCATAAATGATATCTGTTATTCTTTTTGCTATTACTCTGTGACTTCTTCTTAGAACAGAAAATTCTCTTTTGTTTAAAAAATATTCCCAATCTAATAGTTCTATATCTGTAAAGCCATTTTCTCTATCTAGGAAGTCAACAAGTGGCATTACTTTGAAACCTAATTCTATTTTCTTTAATAGTTGCTTGATCCTTTAATGATAAATTTGTTGGGTCATGATAAAGGACAATAGAATTAGTAAAATAATTTTTGTTATTGGTATTTATACTTAGCTTTAGCCCATGTGCTCTACTTATGCGTTCAACTTTTTGCACTGTCTCCTTAGGGCAATAAAGATGAATTAACTTTTTACTTTTAATATAGCTTAGTGAAACAGATTCCCCAGTTAACGAAATATCACTCGAATGTACTTGCGTAAGTTTCGAATATAGATCCATAAATATTTTTTTTTGATATAGTGCAAATATAGTAAATATAATCTATTAAAAAGTATATAGTAGTCTCTTAATAGGTTTGTTAAGTTGTATGCTCTATCCACCGACAAACTAGACTATTTTTTAACTACATCTTGTGAAATAATATTCGCTTGGTATTACTATCGTCAGAACTGAATGAGAAAACTGGATTTGCATCTTTTTTTCGGATATAAAGTTAAGCCACCTTTCGATTATATAATTTCATGAATTGTTCTGAAGATTTATAGCCTAAAACAGAGTGAATCCTTTTTTTATTATACCATACCTCGATAAATTCAAAGATATCATTTCTAGCCTGTGCGAAAGAGTAATAATATTTATGATCAGCCATTTCTGATTAGAGAATTTTAAATGAAGTTTTCAGCTACTGCGTTATCCCAACAGTTGCCTTTACGATTCATACTTTGGATAACATGATTTTTTTCTTAAATCTTTTTGAAAATTCTCTGTGATATATTGAACTTCCTGATCAGAATGGAAAATCATACCCTTTTTAGGTTTGCGATTTATTTTAGCCATTTTCCAAGCCTTTAAAACTGTTTTTTTTTGCTATCATATCCTTAGACATTGACTATTCTACAATAGAATAGTCAAAAAGATCTAAGATGGTTGTTAAATATAACCATTCTTGATCTGTTAAAATATAAGTAAGGTCATATACCCATGCTTTTGAAGGTGCATCTGTTTTAAAGTTCCGATTCAATATATTGATGCGACCTTCTTTCTATGGTTGGATTGTGTGATTTGAGGTTTATAACTTTTATAAATACAGCTTTTTATATTCTCTTTTTTCATTATTTTAGCAACACGATTTAGAAAAGTTTGGATACCTTTCTCTTTTAATAAGGAAGTTATTTTGCGGCTTCCATCCCTCTTTTTTGAAAGATGGTATTCCTTTAAAATATACTTTGTATCTCTTTCGAAAGCTATTTTTCGCTTTGATACTTTTCTTTGAAGCCAGCTGTAATAAGCTTAACTACTTATTTTTAAAACTTCACACATACTCTCAACAGAAAACTTCTGACTATTATCTTTAATGAATTATAGGTTAACTGTCGCTCTTGGAGAATATACCTATGACCTTTTTTAAAATATAGCGTTCTATTTTACCTTTTGAAGCTCCCTTTCTAACTGTGCAATTCTAGCTTCTTCTGATGTCTGTACAACATTTCCATTTCCTCAAAAAGAGTTGCTCTCATATTTATTATATTCACGCACTATCGTCTGATCATATGATTATCCAGGTTATTCTCTTCGGTAACTGTCTTTGCTGGTCTACCACTTTGAACCAAGTTAACTGTCATAAACTTGAATTCTTTGTCATAGCTTTTTCTTGTACATCTTTTTCCCATAATGCAGAAATACTTTTTGATTGAAAGGGCTTTACTAACTCTCCGGTTATATGTAGCTATTCCAGAAGTGACCATTTATTGGTGCAATAATAAAAGACTTCATTCTGCTTAAGTTATAAAACACCTACTGAAAAAGAATATGAATGTAAAGAGAGTAGCTTAAAAAGTTGTATTCTTTTTGGTTACTATTCCACTCCTATCTTAAATTCTTATAAAGAGTCATAAGTCTATTATTGAAAGATTTTATGACTTTTTTATTACAATATTTTCAATAACACGTTGCATCATTTTCAATCTTATAAAAATCATAAATTTGCTAAAAATAGTTTAGTGAATATTTGTAAATAAACATTCTGAGCCTTAATATTGAAGTAACATAATAACAAGAAATAGAGTATAAAAACTCTGCTCGGTTCATTTAAAATAAAGTTTGACTATTTTTCTCTTTTTATGCAAGACAATTTTTTGTTACTTTATGCTTAGTTAACAAACCTCAAATATGTGAGTAAATCAATTTCTATCTTTTATTGGTTTTAGAAACTGTATCACGTTTCAATCATCTTAGTTACAAGATGATTATTTCAAATGATTTTTAATTTAAAATATAGATATATAAGTGTTTAGTGATAAACATTACACATTGTTATCATGAGTATGTACTCATATATATACAGAAGATTTTGTTTAATTAGCGATTCAAAAAAAACAACGCTATTTCTCACTAATAAAATCACAAATTACGATCAATTTTAGCGATACTATGCCAATTTTTAATCAAGATTTTGTGGATATTATTTCTCCTTATGAATATATAAGGATACGATAGTATAGTTTTCACCTCATTAAGCAATTAGTGAGGTGTTTTTTTATGGCGTAAATTTAATACTATCAAAAATAAATTACATTGAACACGTTGTGGACATTTGTAAATTATAGTCATAAAAAAAGGACGAAGAAAATCGTCCTTAATTATAATGTCATTCGATGAAGCTTAGCTAACTACTGCTTCTGCAAGAATTACTAATTTGTTATCAAGCATTTCTACAGTACCACCATCGATTGTAAAAGTAGTAAGATCACTACCGTTTGCAATACGAACATCACCTTTTGCTAAGCTTGAGATGATGTTGGCGTGTCTATCAAGCATTTCAAATTCCCCGTTGATACCAGGAACTTTCACACCTGTAGCTTCACCTTCAAAATATTTTTTATCAGGAGTAATTAATTCAACAAACATGATAAATAAATTTATAAAAGTAAATTATGTTTGAGAGGTAGAAGTAGTTATGTAAATGTAAACTTCTTACTCCCTAAATTAATAAAGGCGAGAATCAGAGAATACTCTAGACTCTCGCCTTATGAATATGATTAAGCTGTGAAGGAATTACTTCGCTTCAGCAAGCATTTTCTCACCTTTTTCTACTGCTTCTTCGATAGCACCTACGAACATGAAGGCTGCTTCTGGAAGGTGATCCCACTTACCATCTAAGATTTCGTTGAAACCACGGATAGTATCTTTGATGTCTACGATAAGACCTGGGATACCTGAGAATTGTTCTGCTACGTGGAAAGGTTGAGATAAGTAACGTTGAACTCTACGAGCTCTAGCTACTACCTGCTTATCCTCTTCAGAAAGTTCATCCATACCAAGAATTGCAATGATATCTTGTAATTCTTTATAACGTTGGATTGTTTCTTTTACACGTTGAGCAGTGTTGTAGTGTTCATCTCCTAATACGTCTGGAGATAAGATACGTGAAGATGACTCAAGTGGATCTACACCTGGGAAGATACCCATTGAAGTGATCTTACGTGATAATACTGTTTGTGCGTCTAAGTGGGCGAATGTTGTCGCTGGAGCTGGGTCAGTTAAGTCATCGGCAGGTACGTATACCGCTTGTACGGATGTAATTGATCCTCTCTTAGTTGAAGTAATACGCTCTTGCATAGCACCCATTTCAGTAGCAAGCGTTGGTTGGTAACCTACGGCTGAAGGCATACGACCTAGAAGGGCTGATACCTCTGAACCTGCTTGAGTGAAACGGAAGATGTTGTCAACGAAGAATAAGATATCTCTACCTTCACCTTCTCCGTCACCATCACGGAAGTACTCTGCAATAGTAAGACCTGATAAAGCTACACGAGCACGAGCACCTGGAGGTTCGTTCATTTGACCGAATACCAATGTCGCTTGTGATTGAGCAAGCTCTTCTTCGTTTACTTTAGAAAGGTCCCATCCACCTTTCTCCATGTCTTCTTCGAATTCTTTACCGTATTTGATTACGCCTGATTCGATCATTTCACGAAGAAGGTCATTACCTTCACGAGTACGCTCACCAACACCAGCAAATACAGAAATACCTGAGTATACCTTTGCGATGTTGTTAATCAATTCCATGATCAATACTGTTTTACCTACACCGGCACCACCGAAAAGACCAATTTTACCACCTTTAGTATATGGCTCTAATAAGTCAATTACTTTGATACCTGTATAAAGAACTTCTGTAGAAGTTGCTAATTGATCAAATGGAGGAGCAGATCTGTGAATAGGTAATGAAGTTTTACCAGAAGGTTGTTTCATTCCGTCAATAGCTTCACCTACAACGTTGAATAAACGACCTCTAACTTCTTCACCTGTAGGCATTGCAATAGCCTCGCCTGTATCAAGTACTTCAGCACCACGCTGAAGACCTTCTGTACCGTCCATCGCTACTGTACGAACGCGTTCCTCGCCAAGGTGTTGTTGAACTTCCAAAATGATCTCTTGACCATTGGATTTCTTCACCTTCAAAGCATTGTAAATCGCAGGTAGCGTAGATCCTTCTGCTTCGAAGCTGACGTCAACTACTGGTCCAATGACTGTGGAAACTTTACCGATATTTGACATCTTGGTATTTATTATTATATCAATGAATTCAAACACAAGCTTCGAAGCAAGACTACTTCAAAGACTATTTTCAATGCAAAACTATAATACTATCTAATGATTCCAAAGATTATTGACATTTTAAGTGTAAGAATTGTATTTTAATTGCAATTTTTATGGTATACCGGTTGAAATTTTGAATTTCACCCCCTTTTTTACCAAATAGAGTTAATTGTGGGGCGTATCTTTAATCAAGATTAAAATTTATTAGGAATTTACATGTAAGTTTTACTTCTTGTAAACAGACTTTATTATAATTGAGAACTATTGCTATAAAAACTTACATCGAATTAGGCATGATTTTTTAGGTTACCTTAGCAATCAACACTCGTTTTACGTTGTTTATTAAAAATATACTTTAGAATAAGTATGTTTCATGGACAACTCAAAATGGCAACTTACTGTGTGAAAAATGAAGATTAAAAATACCTTTTATCTATTACTAGCATTTACGTTTCTAACATTGAATGCTTATGCAAATGATCCTCTTAACAAACCAAAAGTTTGGTCACTACTACAAGAAACACCGACAGATATGAGTTTGTGGGCTGCCTATATCGGTAAGTCATGGGTTTGTATGAACATTTCTGAGAAAGAAAACATCAAAAGTTGGAAACAAATGCTTGGGCCTTCAGCACCGTTATCGCAAGATGAGCAGCATAATAGACCATCGGCGGAGCAGCTTCAGCAAGAAGTTTTTGCTGATAATGATGAATTTTGGGGTGGAGAGGAGCTTCAAGCTCAAGTAACCGCGAATGAGATATTGTTGGAAAAACAAGAGTTAAGGCAGCATTTTGAAGAAATGGAACAGCAAATGGTGCAAACACCAAGTGCGATAACAACGTTAGCAAGAAATCTAAGAGAAAACTTTATTCTAATTGATGATGAGTTTAGAATGGAGTTTGAATCATTAGGATTAGAATACGTTGGGTATTGGGATAAATATCCACAAGGAAAATACTCTCCAGAAAAATGGGTACAAGAAAGAAGTATGGAGCTGAAACACCTAAAAAAGCAACAATTTGAAAAAATTAAATCATCGATGTTAGCATCAGCTGTTTCATCAGACGAAAGTGCAGGACATTAGTATGATAAAATATATTTGAGTGCATTTTGAGCCGTCTATTCAAAAAAGTAGTCATATAAAAAACCTTTTCAGAAGTAACAAGGAATACGATGACTTCGAATGGTTTAGGTTATTAAAAAAGAACGAAGAGTGTTAAAGAGAAAAGTTTAAATCTCTAATTCACTTAATTATTTACAAATATTTCAAGAAAAGCCTCAATACATCCCTTTTGTATTGAGGCTTTCGTTATATTTGATAAACTTAATCACATATCAAAATTATTCATTGACGAAGAATGATTCAATTTTTTGAAAAAATATTAAACTATAAAGTAGTGCTATTTCTAGGAGTAGTTACTTTCTTTTTACAGCCTAATGATATTTTCGCCCAAGGAGAACAAAACACAATTCAGTTTTCAGGTATTGTAGTTGAAGGAGATAGTTCATATGGTGTACCTGGAGCTCACGTTTATATCAAACAAGCAGGTAGAGGAACTGTGACCAATCATGCAGGTTTTTTCACGATGCCTACACAAGTAGGGGATACTATTGTCGTGAGTTCGGTTGGTTTTGCAAAACAAGAAATTGTAATTCCTAAAAGAGATGATTTAGGTTTTACGGTGTTGATAGAAATGAGAGAGGAAGTGACAGAGCTTCCATTACTTGAAGTCTTTCCATACCCAACCAAAGAGATTTTTGAAGAGGCATTCTTAGCATTAGGAGAGCAAAAAGATCAAAGGGTTGAAAATATGGAAAAAAATCTAAGCCAGGAGAAATTGACAATGATGTCTAATGCATTGCCAATGGGAGCAACTGGTAACTACAAATATTATATGAATTATAGGGCAGATCAAATTGCTACTCAGTATTTTATGGAGACTGCAAACCCATTACTGAACCCATTTGCTTGGGGTGATTTGATTAAATCCATAAAACGAGGTGACTTTAAAAGAAAAGAATAACGTAATTTTATAGGTGTTTGATATACCATAGGTACATTATTTGCCGTTTCTTTTATAGCCGTAGATAAGGCGGTTATTATGCTTCATTAAAGCGGTTGTATTGATAACCAATAAAAATAGGTGAGACAAATACTGATCATTTGTCTTGTATTCCCTTTTCAATATACTGAGAATGTTTACTCAAATAGAGGTAAATGTTACAAATTGAAACCATTAATAACTTGATTTTTTTTACTGCAGTTACACCAATTATCTTGAATAATGAAAATAGAGTAAAGTATCAATGGGCTTCTTTGATTTTTTTACAAGTGATCTAGCAATAGATCTAGGAACAGCTAACACGCTGATTCTCACCAAAGGCAAAATTGCGGTAGAAGAACCTTCTATCATTGCATTAGATAGGCAATCAGGAAAAGTGATTGCTCTAGGTGCAAAGGCCATGCAAATGCATGAGAAAACGCACGAAAATATTAAAACGATTCGTCCTCTTAAAGATGGCGTAATTGCGGACTTTCATGCTGCAGAACAAATGATTCGTGGCTTGATTAAGATGTCTGATGCTAAAAAACGATTTTTCACTCCTTCTCATAGAATGGTCATCTGTATTCCTTCGGGCATCACTGAAGTAGAAAAAAGGGCTGTTCGTGACTCTGCCGAACACGCTGGAGCCAAAGAAGTATATATGGTTCCGGAACCGATCGCAGCTGCAATTGGTATAGGTGTAAATATTGAGGAACCAATGGGAAGTATGGTGGTAGATATTGGAGGAGGAACGACAGAGATTGCAGTGATTGCAATGTCTGGGATCGTATGTGATCAATCTGTAAGAACTGCTGGAGATGTATTTAATCGAGACATTTTAGATTATATGCGCCGCCAACATAATTTACTTATTGGTGAAAGATCAGCTGAAAAAATTAAGTTTGAAGTTGGGGCAGCTTTAGCAGAGTTAGATGATGCTCCCGAGGACTATGAAATTCGTGGCCGAGATTTACTAACCGGTATACCAAAAGTGATCAACGTATCTTACGCAGAGGTAGCGTTTGCACTAGATAAATCCATATCTAAAATTGAAGAGGCTATTTTAAGGGCCTTAGAAACTGCTCCTCCAGAATTATCTGCAGATATTTATGATAGAGGAATTCACTTAACTGGTGGTGGAGCATTATTGAGAGGATTGGATAAACGAATCTCACTTAAAACAAAATTACCAGTGCATGTTCCAGATGATCCGTTAAGAGCTGTTGTTTTAGGAACAGGACATGTATTAAGGGAATTAAATAGGTATAAAGCAATTTTGATTACCTAATTATATAAAAAAACGCAAGATGAATTGAAAGATTCCATTGCGTTTTTTTTTGTTCGGATCTTCATTTTATCTTGCATGATATTTAAGGGAAAAGAAATATTTACGATAAGCTAAAAACTCTTTTTGCCTTATATTTTTTCTGGAGATAATATTTTTATTGCCATTATATGAGTCAATTATTTGCTATCATATTTAAGTACCGAGTCTTTTTAGTATTTATTCTTTTAGAGTTAGTGGCAGCTGCTTTAATTGTGAATAATAATACTTATCAACGTTCGGTCATTCTGTCTTCTTCTAATACTGTAGTAGGAGGGATTTATAATACTACATCTAATATAGAACAGTATTTTAACCTTACTGAGGTCAATGAAGACTTGTTAAATGAAAATGCTCTTTTAAGAAAGCAAATTGAATTATATCAGGTGGCAGGTATTAATGATAGTGTTGATACAAAGAATACCTTATCTCCACTATTTTACGGTATGAGTGATACTATTGCCTATGACTTTATACCTGCAAGAGTAATTAATAATTCTGTTTACAGGTCAGCCAATTACATTACTTTGAATAAAGGTAGAAAGGATGGAATTGTTGAAGGGATGGGAATCATGACAAAGGATGGAGTAGTAGGTCAGGTAAAGTCAGTATCCAATCACTTTGCAACTTGTTATTCACTTTTGCATAGAGATATGGCGGTATCTTCAGAGCTAAAGAAGAATGGAGCGCTTTGTACGGTAACGTGGAATACAGAGGACCCTACGAAAGCATCTGCAAATTATTTACCATTGCACTTAGATATTAATGTGGGAGACACGATTACATCCTCTGGGTTTAATACAGTATATCCAGAAGGTGTGATGTTGGGTGTGGTAACAGAAGCAGAAAAGACGCCTTCAGAACGATTTTGGCTAGTCACAATTGATGTTTCTGTAGACTTTTCAAAACTGCACCATGTGTATGTTTCAAAGTCATTATTCAGAATAGAAAAAGATTCTTTGGAATCTATGGATGAACAGTAAAATTAGTAGATGTCTTAAGGGTTAAAAAGAAATTATGGGAAGAGAAATTTGGTTAAAACAAGTAGGTTTATTTTTAATCTATCTTTTTGTTCAAGTATTGTTTTTTAGAAACCTTACTTTCTTTGAAGGTAATGTGATGGTATTCCCTTACATTGCTTTTCTTATCTTGCTGCCATTTGGAGCCATGAACATGAGTATTTTGATTGTTGGTTTTTGTATGGGTTTTGTGATCGATATATTTTATGATTCTATTGGTATACATACTGCAGCTTGTGTTTTCCTGGCTTTTACAAGGACACAAATAATGAAATGGACGGCACCTACGGGAGGATATGAACTTTCAGAGGTACCAACAATTCATCAAATGGGATTTGGAGCTTTTCTGGTCTTTGTGATTCCACAAATAATATTACACCATATTACATTATTCATGATAGAAGCAGGAAGTATGGCGTTTATGCCTAAGGCTATATTAAGAGGTGTTTTGAGTACAATAGCTACATTGGTAATAGTACTAGCGATTCAGTACTTATTTTATAGTAATGTAGGGCGTAGAAGAATCTAAGTTTGTAGAGGAAATAAATCAAAAATGGTCATAAGCTTCAAAAGTTTATGACCATTTTTATTATGAAAATAATTGGTGAGATACAGCCAAAATACATGCATGGAGCATATTAGACTTTTTAAAAGTTATCTTCCAATTACGCCAGAACCAATTAATTCGTCTCCTTCATACCAAGAGATAAATTGACCTGCTGAGATACCTGACTGTTTATTTTCGAAAACACAATATAGCCCTTCTTCTTTTTGATAAAGAGTGACCTTTTCTAAGGGCTGACGATATCTGATTCTTGCCATATACTCTCGTGTTTCGCCAACCTTCATTTGAAGGTCTTCTCTGACCCAATGAATTTCATTGGATTCTACTTTTAAACCTTGTCTATTTAGACCAGGGTGCTCACTACCTTGACCAGTATAAATAGTGTTTGTTTCAGTGTCTGTTGCAATCACAAACAAAGGAAGTGGAGTACCTCCAACACCTAAACCTTTACGTTGGCCGATTGTGTAATAATGTGCTCCCTGATGCTCTCCCACCTTTTTACCGTAAGTTGGTTTATAGGAATAAGGAAGTGTTTCAAGCTCTAGCCTTTCACTATCAGAAGATGCATCCTTGATCGATGCTTCTCTTTCTAGATAAATAGGGTGATCAACAGGAACCTCAACAATATTACCCACTTTAGGCATTAATTGTTGCTTCAAGAAATCTGGAAGTTTTACTTTACCAATAAAGCAGAGCCCTTGAGAATCTTTTTTGTTAGCAGTAATTAAATCCTGTTCAGCTGCAATTGCCCTTACTTCAGGTTTGGTTAATTCCCCGATAGGGAATAATGCTTTAGAAAGTTGTTCTTGATTCAATTGAGATAAGAAATAACTTTGATCTTTATTTCCATCTACACCTGCTAATAAACGGAAGACTTCTTTGCCATTTTCATCAATGAAAGAGTCTTTTCTACAATAGTGTCCCATTGCTACATAATCAGCACCAAGTGACATGGCAATGTCCATAAAGACATCAAACTTCACTTCTCTGTTACATAATACATCTGGGTTTGGGGTTCTGCCTGCCTCATATTCCGCAAACATATAGTCAACAATACGTTCTTTGTATTGCTCACTTAAATCTACACTTTGGAATGGAATGTTTAGTTTGTTGGCGACAAGCAATGCATCATTGCTATCGTCAATCCATGGACATTCACCTTGAATTGTTACACTTCCATCGTGCCAATTGATCATAAAAAGACCAATTACATCATAACCTTGCTCTTTTAATAAATAAGCGGCTACGCTTGAGTCTACTCCACCGGATAGACCAACTACTACTCTTTTTGCCATAAAATTAAAATGCTTACAGGGGGTTAAGTTCCCTTTTCACAAACACATCAAATTTTTTTTATAAAAATCTGATTTTTTTTTCAAAGATAGGAATATCTTTTTGATGTTGTACACACTATTTATTATCAGATACTTAACACATCTGAATAACAGGCTTATATTCTTTTGGGAAATGTAAAACGCATTATATTTAATTTTGTTTAGAAACTTTTTTCAAGATAAACTTGCGTGGTAATATAAAAACATGCACCTTTGCATCGCTTTAAAACAAAAGGCCACAACAAAAAGCGGGTGTGGTGAAATTGGTAGACACGCTAGACTTAGGATCTAGTGCTTCACGGCGTGGGGGTTCGAGTCCCTCCACCCGCACCAAGAAAGGTTGATAGAAATATCAACCTTTTTTTTATGCCCAAAATTTAGTAATCTTAAAAATAGAATACTTGTTTCTTCGTTATTCTTTATAGTCATAGTGATTTTATCTATTCACATTGAATGATTATTTTTCATAATCAGGAATAAATTCTATAAAAAGAAATAGTTCATACATCCACTATGTAATCATGGTACTTGAATTGCTTAAAGTACTGAAGTAGTAGGACACATATAAAGTAGACTATGAGTGATCAATCATCAACTCCTAAGAATGTTGGTTTAAGATTAAATGATTTAAGTATACGTGTTAAGGTTTTGCTTAACATGCTTATAATAGCTGCACTTTCCAGTATTGCGGTAGGCTTTTTAGGGTATTATTCTGCAAAGAAATCTCTTGAAGAGGCGGTATTTGCTCAATTGACTTCTGTAAGAGAAGTAAAAAGGAGAGCATTGGAGTCTTTTATAGAAGACGCTAAAGAGCAAGTAAGTGTATTAGCCCAAAGTAGGATGGTAGCAGATGCAGTAATGGAACTGTCACCCGCTTATTCTATCATGGACTTCTATTATTCTCCGGGTAAGATTACGCTTATGAGAAGAGACTTGAAGGAGTTTTACCGGACAAGTGTAGATAGAAAATTGGGGGATCAAGACCTTTTTTCCAAACAACTTATCAAAAGCACAGAGGAGTTATCGGATAAAGCTGTTGTACTTCAAAGCCTTTATATCGCCAATAATCAAAACCCAATCGGGAAGAAGTATCTAATGAATAGAGCTGAAGATAAAACGGCTTATTCTGATATTCATGAAAGATATCATTCTTCATTCAGAAGGTTTTTAATGGCTGATGGTTTTGCAGATATTTTACTAGTGAATGTCAATACTTCTGAGGTAATTTATTCTGTAGCTAAAAATACAGACTTTGGCTCTAGTTTAATGGATGGTGTATTTAGGCAGTCTGCTCTAGGACAGGCATTTACTTTAGCCAGAAATTCGATTCGCCCTAATATGGTGATTCTATCTGATTTTGTTTCTTACGAAGGGGCTTATGGTGACTTACAAATCTTTTTTTCTGCACCTGTTTATGAAGAAGGTGAAAAAATAGCTGTACTTATTGCTACAATGCCTTTGTCTGCGATCAACAAGATCATGACAGACGATGGTGATTGGAAGCAAGAAGGATTAGGGAAAACAGGAGAAACTTATTTGGTGGGTAAAGATCAGTTGATGAGAAGTGATGCCCGTCTTTTTAAAGAAGGGGCTGAGAAGTTTTATGAGGAGTTATTAGAACTTAAAATTTCTGGTGATGAAATCAGTCAAATCAAATCATTAAGAACAACTGTATTATCTAAAACTGTTACTACAGAACCCGTTCTAGATGCTTTAAAAGGACATTCGGGAAACCTACTTTCTAAGAACTATTTAGGTAAACCCGCTTTGAGTGCTTATTCGAGTTTAAAAATAAGGGAACTACCGTGGATCATTATTGCAGAAATGCAGGAAGAAGAGGCATTTGAATCCATTGAAAGATTGAAATGGAATGTAGCACTAGCCACTTTGGTTATTTTTATCATTGGTGTGATTGTATCGAATGCCTACTCTACAAGTTTTACTAGGCCTATTTATAAACTTCAGGAGGCTATTGCCAAGCTTTCAAAAGGTGATTTATCTGCATCAATTCCGGTTACATCTGCTGATGAAATAGGAAAGACTATTGATTCGATGAATACGCTTATTAGTCGAACAAAGGATACGTCAGATTTCGCAAGAGATATAGGTAAAGGTGATTTTGAAACAAAATTTGAAACCTATGGTAATAAAGACGTGTTGGGTAACTCTTTGGTGAAGATGAGAGATCGTTTAAAAGAGGTTTCTATTGAGGATCACAGAAGGCAATGGGTCAATGAAGGTGTGACAAAGTTTGCTGATATTACCAGACAATACTTAGACAATGTAGATCAACTTTACGAAGTAGTATTAAGGGAATTGGTAGATTATTTATCGGCCAATCAAGGAATGTTATTTTTGGTAGAGGATGATGAAATCGAAGATAAAGCGTATTTACAGTTGAAAGCTTGTTATGCTTTTGATCGACAAAAATATCTTCATAAGAAAATCGGTTTTGGAGAAGGTTTAGCAGGTCGTTGTTGGCAAGAAAACGAATCATTGTTTATTGATGATGTACCGGAAGGTTATTCGAAGATTATAACGGGTCTTGGTTTAGCCTCTCCAAAGAGTATCTTAATTGTTCCTTTAAAGTTTAATGAGCAAGCTTTGGGAGTTATTGAAGTGGCTTCTTTTGATGTATTTGAAAGGTACATGATCGAGTTTGTAGAAAGAATTTCAGAGAATATAGCTTCTGCTATTACATCAGCGAAGCACAATACAAGAACTGCACATTTACTTTCTGATGCACAAAAATTAACGCAAGAGTTAAGAACAAGAGAAGAAGAAATGCTTCAAAACACAGAGGAACTTCAAACGACTCAAGAAGAAATGGCACGAAGACAAATAGAACTTGAGGAAGTAAGAAACGAGTTAAAGAAAGAAATAGCTTTAAAAGACGAGCAAATCTTATATTATAAATCTCAATTAGGTGAAAAAGGTGATGATTTGTCATCAGAAGTAGAAAAAGTCTAATAGCCATTTTCACCAATAAAAAATCCATTGTAACCTCTTTGTTTACAATGGATTTTTTATTTCAGACTAGTATCAATTACTATTTTATTTCCAAAATCGAAGGATAATCATTTCAATACTTAGGAAAAGTAATGCGAATAATAAGAAGAATCTCCATAGAGGTTGTGCAACATTATCTTCCATAAAAACCTGCTTGAAAGTATCTGCTTTACTATTGTTGTATACTTTTACATTTTTCAAATTCTGAAATTTTTCTTTTAACTCGTCAGTAGAATAACTTTCTAATTTAGATTCTAAAATATCATAGTTAAAGGCGATATAGCCAACAATAGCATCATTTTCAGTATTTTTAATGGCATAGCAACCTGCTTCCATATCTTCATTGGGCAGTTTTAATGTAAGAATATCAGCGTTGACCTTTTGAGTTGGAATGATTTCAAGCTGTTCCTTTTGCAACTTGTACATACTTCCTTTTTGAAGTCCTTCTAATCGAATTCGAATGTTTTTTTCTTCAAAATTATAAGATAGTTGATCTGACTGGGTCTTACTTAAAATGGCCATTCTATACATCACTGGAACAAATAATGCATGCTTTCCAAAATTAGAATATTGAGGGTCAAGAGGGACAGAACTGAAGTAAATGTTCTGTAATGCATTTTCTTGTATCGTTAAAAAGCTTTGTCCATTTTTATATCCTAAAAGTGTGTGTACTCCTCTGCCATTCCATTGGTAATTAGAAATACCTTCCGGCATACTCATATTCTTAATTCTCTTTTCAAATACATTGGCAAAGAAAGGATCTTTCTTAGGAGGAGGAATTGTACCAATATATTGACTGCTTGCCGAAATATTATTTTTTGATATTAAAACACCAAAAGTAGTAGAGTAACTTTCTATGTCCATATTAGGAGGAGGGAAAACGGCTATATTGGTCCCGTTTCTAATTGCATTGGTGATTACTTCATTCAACGATTCATTGATGGATTCCACATAATCTAGAATCAATAAATCAGCCCCATTTGTTGCTGAATAATTGATAGAATTAGATCGGAAAGAAGTAGCATTTAAGAAGGGTTCACTTTTGAAAACCGTAGATAAATATTTTCTAGGATTATCTGATATAATAGCAATGTTAATGTTTGGAGAAACATTTAAAATAAAATAATGGTCATTATCAAAGTCAACAGGATAATCATCAATGCTTACTCTACATCTTTTCGCACCAGAATTACCAATAGCAAATGCCATTTCTATTGTTTTAGTTTCTTCTTCTTCTAATGAAATTGTTGCATTTGAAGATTGCACATCCTCTATATATAATTTTAGGTCTCTGTCTTTGACTTCACCTTTTCCAAGGTTAGACACTTTCACAAAAAGCTTATTATTTTCTTTTTCTTTCAAGAATGGTTTTTCTAACCAAACAGAATCTATGCGTAGGTTTTCAGTTTTATCAGCTTGTAAAGGTATTAAATGATAAGTTGTTGAGGTATCAAACTCAAACTGTTCAAATGCTAAGTTAGTGGACTTTTGAAAATCTGAGACCATAAAAATTTGCTTATTGTCTCCCATCTTTTCTCTTACAAATGCATCTTGACTGAAAGTATTGACTTCATCTAACCCTCTAGTGAAATTAGAATAAGTTAAGCCAATAATTTCTTCCTCTGTACGATCTTGGTTTTTAAAGTACCTTGAACTTCCTGTAAAGCGATTGTCAATGATTTGATAATTATATCCTACAGGAAAAATACCTGGGATATTTCTACCAATATCTTTACCAGCATCCAAAAGCGTTTTACCATTACGTTCGCTTTGCATACTGAAGGAGTTGTCAATATAAATACTGATTTTACCAGTATCACCTTTTAGGAGTGTACTACCATCTTCTTTTGGTATATATGGGCGGGCAAAGGTGAGAATAGCCAATAGTATGAAGGCCATACGGGCAATCATTACCAATATCTTTTTCAAACGGTCTTGTGCATTGGACATTTCCTTGACAGTTTGAAGAAAGGCAACATTGGTAAACTTTACTTCAGACGACCTCTGAAAATTAAAAAGGTGAATAATTAGCGGCACCGCAACCAAAGGCAGGGCATATAAAAAAACAGGGTTTACGAAGTTCATAGAAAATCTAGACTTATATCGATACTTTGATGTACAAAGAGTACTTCTACGTATCTAATTTCATCATTTTTGTGAAAATTATACTAGTAAGATACAATGAAAGAATAGGACTTTTTACACTTAGAAGGATTTAATTATATTTGTGCCGGATTAAATCGGAAATAAAATAGAAAAATACCTTCCATCGAAGTTTTTTTTATCTATTTTCATAGTACATTTTTTTGAATCACATTCTAAACTAATAAATAAAGTGAAGAAGTTATTAATCGTAGTAGGTATCATTGCTACAATGATTGCATGTCAGCAACCTCAACCTGTTCAAACAGCAGCACCAGCAGGAACTACAACAAAGATCGCTTATATCAACAACGATACTTTATCTGTTTACTATAAATTCGGAGAAGATCAATACAAAGAATTCCAAGCGAAAGTAGAGAAAAGCCAAAAGCAATTGCAAACTCGTGCAATGAAGCTTCAAAAGGATGCTGAGAACTTTGAAAAAAGAGCTAGAGCAGGTTTAATGTCTCAAAATGATGTTCGTAAGAAACAAGAGGAGTTAGCAATCAAACAACAAGAAATTCAAATTGCTCAACAATCTCAAGCACAAGGTTTAGCTGCTGAAGAGGCGTCTATCCAAGCTGAGGTACGTAAAAGAGTAAAAGAATTTTTAGATTCTTACTCAGCAGACAAAAACTATAGTATTGTATTAGGTTATAGCGATGGTGTTACATCTACTGTAATCTGGTCAACTCCAAACGTAGAGGATATTACTCAAGCTGTTATCGATGGTTTGAATGCTAAATATGAAGAGGAATTAAATGCTGCTTCATCTGAAGAAAAAGGATCGAAGTAATTTAATTTAGACAAAGTATTTTAGGGTACTTTTCAATCCACAATAGTTGTTATGCTGTTGTGGATTTTTTTTCATTAAAATTTAAGCTTTGTACCTTTGTGGTAACAGATAATTAAACAATATGAGCGATAGAAAACCAAACTTTTTTGAAGGGTTCAAAGACCCATTCGAAATGGTCAATAAATTGAGAATTGTATTTTATTCTTTAGCAAGTCTCTCCGTACCTTTCTTCACTATTTGGTATCTTCAGAATAAGAACGAAGAGCTAGAGCCGATCATTGAGCCTCTGGGTAAGGTGTTTTCAGGTATTACAGCAGCGATAGCGGTGGCAGTAGCAATTGTAGTTTACATGCAGTACCAAAAGAAGTTAAAGGTCATCAGAAAAGAAGATTCACTTCCCTACCGATTAACCATGCTTCTTAAAGGTCAATGCTTCAAATTTATTCCATTGGCAATAGCTCCTGTAATTACAGTGGTACTTTATAGATTGACGTTAGAGCCATTAATGATGGGTGTTTATTTATTCTCATTAATATTATTGGCCATGAGTAACCCAACGGTTCATACGGTGATTTCTGATTTGAGGTTGAATAAACGAGACAAAGAAATTATGCTTCAAAATATTCCTTTTGAAGAGACAGATATGAAATTATAATCATTTGGAAACTCCATCTTTAATAGTACTCTATTTTGATGGAGTTTTTTATATCCTAAGTATTAAGCCAAAAATAAACTATGACCTATTTGTGACTTAGTACTTAATTAACCCTAATACTATGACTGAAGAAGATTTTAAATTACTTGTTGATTTTCATGTTAAAGCTGATCGACAAGGACCAGGTAGTGATACTGAAACTGAAAAAGCACTATCATTGACCAATCTTGATTTTGAGAAGCCTCTGAAAGTAGCAGATATTGGTTGTGGTTCTGGTGCACAGACTTTTGCTTTAGCGACAGTATTGGAAAAAGCCGAAATCACTGCTGTAGATCTTTTTAACGCATTTTTGATGCAATTAAACTTGAAAGCAGTTCAAAATAATTTTGATGATAGAATCATTACTCTGAAGGAATCAATGGATCAATTATCTTTTGACGAAGGTGTGTTTGATTTGATTTGGTCAGAAGGGGCTATTTATAATATTGGTTTTAAAAAAGGGTTAGAGGACTGGAAAAAATACCTTAAGCAAGGTGGGTATATTGCGGTAAGTGAAATTACATGGTTAACCAATAGCAGGCCTAAAGAGATTGAGGAATATTGGAACGCCGCATATCCGGAAATTGATACTGCTTCAAATAAGCTAGAAGTGATAGAAGAATTAGGGTATCAACCAGTAGGGTATTTTCCATTAAAACAAGAAAGTTGGTTGGATAATTATTACAGTCCAATTGAAGATCGTTTTGAAGCATTTTTAGAAGAAAATAATCATTCTGAAAAAGCTAAAAACCTTGTAACGCAAGAAAAGGAAGAAATCAAAATGTATAAGCAGTTTAAAGACTACTATAGTTACGGTTTTTATATCGCTAAAAAAGTATAACTCACTTACAATAAAAGTAGTCTGAATACAAAAAAGCACGTTTCCTTAAAATGAAAACGTGCTTTCTATTGAAGTGATAATTGAATTGGTTAGTGACACAAATATAAAGCGAATGTATACTAAATGCAAATAATTATCAACATAGTGCAATAATAAGTGAATTGTTTCGTGAACTTATTAAATAACAAAATATTCATTCACTTATATGGCACTTATGGAATTCTAGTAAAATAATCTTTTACAAATATCACAGATGCTGAATATCCTGTTATATCTGATTCGGAAAATTATAGTGCACTGATGCACATTATTTAAGCTCTTCTTTAAGGTATTTTGCAGTGTGACTCTTCTTATTTTTAATTACCTTTTCTGGAGTACCTGTTACTACTACAGTTCCTCCTTCAGCACCACCTTCAGGCCCAATATCAATGATATGATCGGCCACCTTGATAACATCTAAATTATGCTCAATAATCAGCACCGTATTACCTTTGTCAACTAATTTGTGAAGTACATCCAAAAGGTGTTGAATATCTTCAAAATGAAGCCCTGTTGTAGGTTCATCTAAAATGTAGAAAGTTTTACCCGTATCTCTCTTCGAAAGTTCCGTTGCGAGTTTTACACGTTGTGCTTCACCACCCGAAAGTGTAGTAGCGTGTTGCCCTAAAGTGATATATCCTAAACCCACATCCTTCAAAGCTGATAGCTTTCTCATGATTTTTGGATGAGCTTCGAAAAACTCTACCGCTTGATAAACGGTCATGTCCAATACATCAGAAATTGATTTTCCTTTGAATCGAATTTCTAATGTTTCACGGTTGTAACGTTTACCTTTACATTCTTCACAATCTACGTAAACATCAGGAAGGAAGTCCATTTCGATCAACTTCTTACCACCACCTTGACAGTTTTCACAACGTCCGCCTTTTACATTAAAAGAGAAACGGCCAGGTTTGTAACCTCTGATTTTTGATTCAGGAAGATTGGTAAATAATGATCTGATCTCAGAGAACATATCCGTATAAGTGGCAGGGTTGGAACGTGGAGTTCTACCAATTGGCGATTGGTCTACCTCAATCACTTTATCAATAAACTCAAGTCCTTCTATACTTTTATAAGCTTTAGGAGCTCTTTTGGAACGGTATATCTTTTGGTTTAGAATTGGATATAAGGTATCGTGAATCAAAGTAGATTTTCCGGAACCGGAAACGCCTGATACTACAATCATTTTACCCAATGGGAAAGAAACGTCAACGTTTTTAAGGTTGTTGCCAGAGGCACCTTTTAATTCTATTGATCTTCCATTACCATCTCTTCTCTTTTTAGGAATTTCAATTTGAAGCTTTTCACTCAAGAAATCAGCCGTTGTACTTCCTTGCTTTAAGAAAGCATCTGGATTTCCTGCCGCCACTACATTTCCTCCATAAAGTCCTGCTTTCGGACCGATATCTAGAATGTAATCAGAGGCCAACATCATGTCTTTATCATGTTCCACCACAATTACTGAGTTACCTAAATCTCTCAGGTCTTGAAGTGATTTAATGAGTTTGACATTGTCTCTTTGATGTAAACCGATACTTGGTTCATCCAATATATAAAGTACACCGACGAGTTGTGTTCCGATTTGTGTTGCTAAACGAATACGTTGTGCTTCACCACCCGAGAGTGTTCTTAATGATCTATTTAAAGTCAGATAATCAAGACCGACATTGATTAGAAACTGTGTTCTCTTTCTTAGTTCCTTTAGAATTTCAGAACCAATCGTTTTTTGACGTTCTGTTAGGTCATCATCCACATTATTGATCCAGTTTCCAAATGTTTTGATGTCCATTTCAGCCAGATCAGCAATGTTTTTACCTGCAATCTTAAAGTGTAAAGATTCTTTTTTGAGTCTTGCACCATTACAAGTAGGACAAGTTTTGACGATTGTAAATTCCTCTGCCCAGTTTTTTACTTTTTCAGAACTACTTTTTGCATGCCTTTTCAAGAATGGAATTACACCTTCAAACTGAGTGACCCAAGCTTGATCGTATTTTGATTCTTTGGCAGTCAATACTTCAATTTCTTCGTCTGAACCATGAAGTACAATTTCTATCATTTCATCACTCAACTCATTGATAGGAGTTGAAAGCGTGTATCCTTTTTGTTTCAAGTGTTGCTCGATCATCTTGAAAATATAGATATCTCTATATTCCCCTAAAGGAACAATACCACCGGCAAAAATACTTTTCGAAGGGTCTGGAATAACGGCTTCTTTCGTGATTTCCTCAATCTCACCCAAACCATTACATGTCTGACATGCACCATAAGGAGAGTTGAAAGAGAACATATTTGGAGCAGGTTCATCATAAGAAATACCCGACTTTGGATCCATCAAGAATTTAGAGAAGAACTTTACTTGTTCCTTTGCAGGTGCATCAGGGAAAACCGTCATCATGATTCCCTTACCCTCTTTCATCGCCGTTTTCAGTGATTGCGTAATTCTGAAAATATCTTTCTCAGCTACTTTCACTCTGTCCACCACTACTTCTATATCGTGGGTCTTATAACGGTCCACCTGCATTTTTGGTACTAAGTCCAAAATTTCACCATCCACACGCACTTTGCTGTAGCCTTGCTTTCTCAGCTGAACGAAAAGCTCTCTATAATGACCTTTACGACCTTTAATCACAGGAGCAAGAATAATCATTTTGTGACCATCATAATGACTCATGATCCACTCAATGATTTGATCTTCCGTTTGCTTGATCATCTTCTCACCCGTCACATAAGAAAAAGCATCAGCCGTACGAGCATAAAGCAGACGAAGGAAATCGTAAATCTCTGTAGTTGTACCTACAGTAGATCTAGGGTTTCTTGAAGTTGTTTTCTGTTCAATAGAAATTACAGGACTTAAACCTTCAATTTTATCTACGTCCGGACGTTCCATATTTCCAATAAAAGAACGAGCGTAGGCAGAAAAAGACTCCATATATCTTCTTTGTCCTTCTGCGTAGATAGTATCGAATGCTAAAGACGATTTTCCACTACCCGAAACGCCAGTGATCACCACTAGACTATTTCTAGGAAATTTTAAATCAAAGTTTTTAAGATTATTCTCTCTTGCCCCGTAAATGGCAATTTCTTCCTCGATGTATGCTTCTGAGTGTTTCTCCAAAGTGCTTGAAATGATGATGAAATAACAAATTCAGTCCTTAAAAATAATGGAAATAGTCTACATTATTTTCTTTTTTTTGAAATAATATAATGTTGAGTTAAACCTAGATGTTTCTTCTCTACTTACTGATTAAATACCTTCTTCATCTTATACTCATCCAATCCTTTTCCAAAACCATCTTTGATTTTCTCATAAGTGACAAAACCATAACGGTTGAAAAGCTTTTCCATCAGCTGAGTGGTATTAATATGAATAGGATACATTTTACCTTCAGCAATGATTCTGCTTTCAATTTCATTGTAAAAAGTATCCGCTATCTGCAGTAAGTTACTGGCCCCAATGCTTCCTTGTTGGAACATGACCCATGGTATTCCGTGTCGATCTTCCTTGGTATAATAACCTCCACAACCTATAATTTCTCCGTCATTATTTTCTACGACTAAATAATTTTTATCCGTATAATTATCAAGGAAATCAATAAGGTAAGCTTCGTCTTCTGGATCAAAATATTTAGGTGCGTTGGAATGGAAAATGGCTATGATTTTATTTTTATGGGATGGATTGTAGGTTTTGAAATGGATCATAATGATTGGCTTTGACTTGAAATACTATGCAAGTTATTGAATTATTATAGTAGAGGTGCGTTATACTATCAATAAAAAATGATAAAAACGCCTTTTATTCTTCAAATAACATGATGATTATGTGGCTCAATTTCATACATTTGTAGCACAAAATTTATACTGTCTGTATTTCACATACTATCAGACAGCTAAGTATATATTCACATATCAATTATTTTAAACCATGGCAAAAGGATTTTTCAGCGTACCTAAGGCTGTCAACGAACCCATCAAAAGCTATGCTCCAGGTACTCCTGAGCGTGCTGAGTTAGAAGCAAAAATTGCAGAAATGTCATCTCAAAAGATCGATGTTCCAATGTATATTGGTGCTGAAGAGGTTCGTACGGGTAACTTAGGCACTTGTGTATCTCCTCACGATCACCAAAATGTGGTAGGTGAGTATCACAAAGGTGATAAGGACCATGTAACTCAAGCCATCAACGCAGCATTAGGTGCAAGAGAAGCTTGGGCGGAATTGTCTTGGGAGCACAGAGCGTCAATTTTCTTAAAAGCAGCAGATCTTTTAGCAGGTCCTTACAGAGCGAAGATCAATGCAGCAACTATTATTGGCCAATCAAAAACAGCACACCAAGCAGAGATTGATTCAGCATGTGAATTAATCGACTTCTTAAGATTCAACGTACAATTCATGACTGAGATCTACCAGGATCAACCTGAGTCATCTCCAGGCATGTGGAATAGATTAGAGTACCGTCCGTTAGAAGGATTCGTATTCGCTTTAACTCCATTCAACTTTACAGCAATTGCAGGTAACTTACCAACAGCTCCTGCAATGATGGGTAACACAGTAGTTTGGAAACCATCTCACGATCAGATTTACTCTGCTAACGTATTGATGGAAGTATTTAAGGAAGCTGGTGTACCTGATGGTGTAATCAACCTTGTTTATGTTTCTGGTCCAGACGCAGGTGACGTGATTTTCAATCACCCTGAGTTTGCTGGTCTTCACTTCACAGGTTCTACAGGTGTATTCCAAGATCTTTGGGCTACTATCGGTAACAACATCGCGAAGTACAACACTTACCCTCGTATCGTAGGTGAGACTGGTGGTAAAGACTTTATCTTGGCACACAAATCAGCAAAAGCGAAAGGTTTAGCTACAGCGATCACTCGTGGTGCATTTGAATTCCAAGGTCAGAAATGTTCTGCAGCTTCTCGTGTATATGTTCCTTCTAACCTTTGGGAAGAAGTGAAAGGTTATATCATCGAGGATGCGAATGATATCATCAACAACCACATGGGTACTCCACATGATTTCAAAAACTTCTTCACGGCAGTAATCAACGAGAAATCATTTGACAAGTGTGCAGGTTATATCGACAGAGCAAATGCTTCTGAGATGTGTGAAATCATCGCTGGTGGTGGTTACGACAAATCAAAAGGTTACTTCGTTGAGCCAACAATCATCGTAACTAAAGATCCTAACTACGAGTCAATGGTAGAAGAGATCTTTGGACCAATCGTTACTATCTACGTTTATGACGCAGAGTACTTCGATGAGGCAATGTACTTAGTAAACAACACTTCTTCGTATGCATTGACAGGAGCTATCTTCTCTCAAGATCGTTATGCGATTGAGTTAGCAACTAAGAAATTAGAAAACGCTGCAGGTAACTTCTACATCAACGACAAGCCAACTGGTGCTGTTGTTGGTCAACAACCTTTCGGTGGTTCTAGAGCTTCAGGTACTAACGATAAAGCGGGTTCTGCAATCAACTTGATGCGTTGGACTACTCCAAGAACAATGAAAGAAACATTCGTTTCTCCAGAAGATTACAAGTATCCATTTATGGGATAGTTTTGAGGGAAGAGGTAAGAATGAAGAGGGAAGAGTGGACTCTTTCTTTTTGAAACTTTGATCCTTCCTAATATATAAGAAGAGCATAATTCGAAAGGGTTATGCTCTTTTTTTGTTTATTAAATTGAAGTGTTAGAACCTGATATTAATTTTTTGAATGTATTTTTGATGTGATTATTAAAGTTCTTAAAAATGAAATATACTTTACTTACCTATTTTTTAATCTGTTGTCAATTCACGTTTGCACAGGAATTATATTTTTCGACGATGTCAATGCGTGACGGACTTCCCTCTAATATTATTTCTGATGTCACTCAAGATAAATATGGTTTTACCTGGGTGGCCACAAGAAATGGTTTGGTAAGATATGATGGTAATGAATATTTGTATTTTAAAAAGAATAATAACCAACACAGTTTATCGGATAATGAATTAACGGAAGTGTTATCAACTGATAAATATATTTGGGTAGGGAGCTGGAATGGGTTGAATAGGGTAAATGTTCAGACTTTAGAAGTAGAAAGAATTGATTTACCTGATACTAAAATAAGAACAATAGAAAATGGGAGGAATGGAACGATTTGGATTGGTACTTCTCAGGGCATTATTAAATATAATGATGAAGAAACGGTAGTTTTTGATGATAAAAATGGGTTGTCACATAAAATGGTAAGGTCTATTTATAAGGACAAGAATGGCAATTTATGGGTAGGCACTAACGATGGTTTGAACTATTTGAAAGAAGGAAGTTCAAAATTTGAAACAATTCAATTGATAAAAAATAAATCAAAAAATACTCTAGTACTTTCAATTCAACCTGATCAATTTTCAAATAATCTTTGGATAGGCACTGAAATGGGTTTGTTTGCCATAGATAAAGAGACATTTGCCATCAATGAATGTGCTAATATCAATCAGAGTATCTCAAATAAAGTCATTAAAAATATATTTCAAGATAATAACGCCACTTTGTATTTGGGAACTGACTTTGGGTTGAATTTATACAGCATAAAAACAAAGACTTGCCTTCGCTATTTTCATGATGCACAAAAGCCTTATAGTATCTCAAATAATATTATCAACTCTATTTATAAGGGGAAAAATGAAGAATTATGGCTCGCTACTTTAAATGGTATTTCTATCCTCAATAGCAAAGAAGCTTTGTACAATGTGTATGAATTATCTTATCAAATTGATGATAAAAGAACTGGGTATCAAGTGAAATCGATGATTGTGGATAGAAATAATCATCTATGGTTAGCAACTTCTAATGGGGTTATTCGAATTAATTTGAAAACTCAAAAACAGACTCATTTTACAGTAAAAAGCCCTCATCAGCATCAAATATTGATGAACAATACCTACTCAATTTTAGAGGATAGAAAGGGAAATATTTGGATAGGAACTGTAGCGGGGATAAATATTTGGCATCCCAAACAGCAAAGAATGACCAATATAACAGTTGATAATCACCCTGAACTTTTGTCCAATTATGTAGGGAATATATTAGAAAGTGATAGTGGAGATATTTGGGTAAATACATGGGAAGGAGGAATTTTTAAACTGAAGGATGGCATTTTGGGTTTAGAGAAAAACCAACAATTTGAGCAGATAAAAAATAAAAGGCTGGATAGTGAAAAATTTATTTTTGTGAATGATAAGATCTTTACAGCCTCTTATAATAAAGTATTTGAGGTTGACCCTAAAACGCTTACAACTTTAGAGTTACCTGATATAAATAAGCATATCGAAAATCAGGAAGTTTTTACTTTATATTCTAGTCGAAATAACCTTTGGATAGGTTCATCAAGTGGTTTGATTCAATATGATATTCATACGAATGAGATAACAGATCATTTATTGAAAATTCAGAAAAACGATAATATTGTATCCATAACGGAAGACGAAGAAGGGAATATTTGGTCTATTACAAACCTTTCTATTATCAAATATGATCCTTTAAAAAAGATTTCAATAGCTTATCCCTTATCCTATAATTTACCAATAAAGAATTTTAACTTTAGTTGTGTTACAAAAAATAATAATGAGATCTATTTTGGAGGAAATAATGGGTATATCACTTTCAAGCCTGATGAATTAAAAGAATATCAAAATCGTTCATCTTTATATCTTACAGGATTGAAAATTAATAATCAAAAAGTAGAACCTAGGAAAGAGATTGATGGTCGAGTTATACTAAAAGATAATTTCTCGTTTACTAAATCAGTTAAACTTAACTATGAAGAACGCTTTTTTACAATAAACTTTACTGACCTTAATTTCAATAACTCTATAAAGAACCTTTTCGCCTATCGATTAAACGGCTTTGATGAAAACTGGCATACTGTTCCTAAAGGTGAAAATCAGGCTATTTTTTCAAATGTTTCTCCTGGTAAATATACATTTGAGTTGAAACTAGTAGACCCTTACGGAGAAACAGTCACAGAAGCTGTACCATTAGGAATAACTATTGAACGCCCTTTCTTATTGCAAAATGTGTTTATAGCTATATATATCTTTTTAATCATTGGGTTCTTTTATGTAGGATTCAGAATTTATACGAATCGATTAAAGTTGAAGAATAAGCTACAGATTTCTGAAATTAGGGCGGATCATGCAGAGGAACTTGATAGGACCAAAGAGGCTTATTTTACGAATATTTCTCATGAATTAAGAACACCTATCAGTTTAATATTACCACCTCTTCAGCAAATCAGAGCCAAAGTAGCATTAGATAAAGACAGTGTATCCCTTTTAGAAATAGCAGAAAAGAATGCTGATAGGTTAAAAAAATTAGTCAATCAGATTTTAGATTTCAATAAGATGCAAAACGAGAAGTTATCTTTGAAATTTTCTAAAACGGAGGCGAAAGATTTTTGTGAGAACGTCGTTCACCTGTTTTCGCATCAAGCGATTCAGAAAAATATAAATTATCAGTTTACTTCTACATTTGAATCCTTAGAACTTTGGATTGATAAAGAAAAGATGGAAACTATTCTGTTTAACCTTCTTTCCAATGCCTTCAAGTTCACAGATGATAAAGGGGAAATAAAAGTGCATTTAAGTACATGTACATTTAAAGGTAATGAGGGATTAAGAATACTTATCCAAGATTCAGGTATTGGCATTCCGGAAAAAGATCAACAACATATTTTTGAGCGTTTTTATCAAACAAAAAATCAAAACCGAGGAGGAACAGGTATTGGTTTGGCACTTGTGGCTGAGTTTGTAGAATTGCATTATGGTAGTATCAGTGTTGAGAGTGATGGGCACAAAGGGACTACATTCACCATCGATTTACCTTTAGGAATGGAACATTTACCATTGGAACAAATTGTACAGGATGAAGTGGATCTTATTTCAACTCCAATTCGAGATGATTTAGATCAAAAAGTAGCCTCTTATAAACTGACTCTTGATGATGAAAAGTCATTGGTGCTCATTGTTGATGACAATAAAGATATTGTGGATTTATTACGAATGTCTTTAAAAGATAAATTCAATTTGATCATTGCAGAAAATGGTCAAGACGCCTTACAAAAGGCCATTCGTATTGTACCTCAACTTATCATTTCTGATGTGATGATGCCGGTTATGGATGGTATTTCATTTACAGAAGAAATAAAGAAAAACCCTAAAACAGATAAAATTCCAATCATATTATTAACCGCAAAATCATTAACTACTCAAAAAATTGAAGGTTTGAATGCCGGTGCAGATATTTATCTGACGAAGCCAGTAGAGATTGAAGAGTTGACGACGTATGCTTTTAAGTTAATAGCAAAAGGAAAAACTTTAAGTGCGTCTAAAAGTGATTTAGTTGGTGATGAAGGAGTGAACCCAATGAATAATGAGGATACTATTTTTGTCAATAAGGTCATTGATTTCATTGAGTCTAACTTGAGTAATGAGGATTTATCTGTAGAAATGATAGCGGATGAAATGTCCATTAGTGCCAAACATCTTACCCGTAAATTGAAAGCGATTACTCAGCAAACGCCAAAAGATATTATCAAAAAATACCGCCTGAAAAAAGCTTCTATTTTATTACAGAACAAAGAAGGAAATATTACTGATATTGTTGACCAAACGGGTTTTTCAAGCCTTTCTTATTTCTCAAGAGTGTTTAAATCAGAGTTTAAGATGTCTCCAAAGAAATATCAGGAAAAGTATCAAAAAGCTAATTCTTAGAGGTCTCTTTTCACCTTGAATACTCAAAATGTCAATTTTTTGTCCTATAAGTGCAACACTTATCAGGTGTCAAATGATCAACTTTGATTATTGAAAATAACAAGATGAAATGATGAAGAGATTTACTATTATTCTTGCCTTTTTAATAGCAAATATCAGTTATGGGCAAAGAATGGAAACATTACTAAAAGAAAATTGGCGATTCAGTAAAGGTGATTTTGCCACAGCTAAAAATGTAAACTTCAATGATTCACAATGGGAAAAAGTAGTTGTTCCACATGATTGGGCGATCAAAGGACCATTTGATAAAAAACATGATGCTCAGCGTGTCGCTATCCTTCAAGATGGAGAACAAATACCCACTGAAAAGTCTGGTAGAACGGGGGCATTACCTTATATGGGAACTGCTTGGTATCGTCTGAAATTTGACACACCTAAAAGAAAAAATCAGGAAAAAGTATTGATTCATTTTGATGGTGCTATGTCAGAAGCTAAGGTTTATGTCAATGGTAATTATGTAGGTGAACACCCTTATGGTTATGGTTATTTTTATTTTGACATCACTTCTTTTTTAAAAGAAGAGGGGCAGAATACTTTGGCAGTTCGTTTACACAATGAACCGAAATCATCAAGATGGTACCCTGGTGCAGGAATTTATAGAAATGTAAAATTGATAACCAAGCAACCTAATGCTATAAAGCGTTGGGGCAATACCATAACTACTCCGATTATCACTTCTGAAAAAGCAAAAGTTGCCGTAAGAACGAAGACGATTGGTAATGTTGAAGAAGTGAAAACAACAATTAAGACGTTAGATGGAATTATAATTAGTACTTCCTCTTCCAATGCGTCATTTGGTAATGAATTTGAGAATACATTGGCTGTAGTACAACCTGAATTATGGAGCCCTGAACATCCTTATTTATATCAAATGATAACGACCACATTTGTTGATGGAATACAGACCGATGAAATTGTTGAAAAGTTTGGTATTCGATCTATCTCATTTACTGCAGAAAAAGGGTTTGAATTGAATGGTGAGAAAAGAAAAATAAAAGGTGTTTGTCTTCATCATGACTTAGGTCCATTAGGTGTGGCCATCAATAGATCTGCTTTAAAAAGACAATTGGTAATGATGAAGGAAATGGGAGCTGATGCCATTCGAACAGCCCATAATATGCCTTCTATTGAGCAATTGGAACTTTGTGATGAGTTAGGGTTAATGGTGGTAGCAGAAAGTTTTGATGAATGGAAAAAAGCAAAAGTAGACAATGGTTACCATCGTTTCTTTGACGAATGGGCTAAAATTGATGTTCAACATTTAGTGCGAGCAACAAAAAATCACCCTTCTATTATTATGTGGAGTTCAGGAAATGAGGTGCCTGACCAATGGGGATCTGACGGTGTGAAACGAGCAAAGTGGTTACAAGATATTTTCCATAAAGAAGACCCAACTCGACCTGTAACTGTAGGGATGGATCAAGTTCAAGCTGTAATGGAAAACGGATTTGGTGCCATTATGGATATTCCGGGATTAAATTATAGAACGCATCTTTATCAAGAAGCATATAGAACTTTCCCACAAGGGTTTGTTTTAGGTTCAGAAACAGCTTCAACAGTAAGCTCTAGAGGTGTTTATCATTTTCCTGTAAAAGAATATAAAGTTAAAAAACACGATGACTTCCAAAGTTCATCTTATGATATGGAGGCTTGCCCTTGGTCAAATTTACCTGAAGATGATTTTATCTTACAAGATGATTTTGAATGGGTGTTGGGTGAGTTTGTTTGGACAGGTTTTGATTATCTAGGCGAACCTTCTCCTTACAATGAAGAATGGCCTTCAAGAAGTTCTTATTTTGGTATTTGTGATTTAGCAGGTATCCCAAAAGATAGATTCTATTTATACAAAAGTCGTTGGAATACTCAAGAAGAGACTTTACACATTTTACCACATTGGAATTGGGAAGGAAGAGAAGGTGAAGTGACTCCGGTATATGTGTATACAAATTATGATAAAGCAGAGTTATTTATAAATGGTGTAAGCCAAGGAGTTCGTATTAAAGATAAAACCAAACGTTTAGATCGCTATCGTTTAAGATGGATGGATACTACATATGAGGCGGGTGTAGTGAAAGTTGTAGCATACAATAATGAAGGTGAAGAAGTGGCTTCAAAGGAAATTAGAACAGCAGGCAAACCTCATCATTTAGTATTAGAAGCAGACCGACCAACAATTTATGCAGATGGGGAAGACTTGAGTTTTGTCACTGTAACTGTAGTTGATAAAAATGGAAATCCTTGCCCAACAGCAAATCTACAACTGGACTTTGAAGTAAAAGGAAACTCAACTTTTAAAGCAGTTTGTAATGGAGATGCTACCTCTTTAGAAATGTTCCATAAGCCTACAATGAAAACTTTCAATGGTAAGTTGGTGGCTATTGTTCAATCTTCAATGACTTCAGGAAATGCTGAATTGATTGTCAGAGGAAAAGGAATTAAATCAGGAACAATTAAGATAAAGTCAATCGATAAAAAAGCAGATAATCTGACGGGTAAATAAAAAAATAAAGCATCATCAATAGTCGTCATTTTAATGGTATTGGTGATGCTTAACTTTGAAAAACCTCTCTATTTAAGCTGAAAAGGCACTTTTGTCCGAAAATTACAACTTTAGGTGTCAAAAGTGAAAGCGTAAAAATGACTGTTAAACCTAAGTTTGTTGCATACAATTATTGCAACGAGAATACAATGAAATGAAAAGATTACTATTACTATTTAGTTGTGTATTTATTATACAATTCTCAATCAATGCACAATCTATTATCTCAGGACGTATTGTAGATAATACTCAAATGGGAATTCCTGGCGTCTCTATTTTAGAGAAGGGAACAACCAATGGATCAATCTCCAATTTTGATGGAGAATTCCAACTTCAAGTCAAAAGTAACGAATCTGTTCTCATCATATCCTATTTAGGTTATGTCACTCAAGAGGTAAAGGTAGGTACTTCCAAAGAATTAAATATTCAATTGGAAGAAGACCTGAAAGCCTTAGAAGAAGTGGTGGTTATTGGGTATGGAGAAGTTGAAAAGTCAGATGTGACTGGTTCGGTCTCTACCCTTGGAGAAAAAGAATTTATACAAGGAGTAACGACTAACCCTCAAGATTTATTGACGGGTAAAATAGCCGGGGTAAACATCACTAGAAACAGTGGAGCTCCAGGTGCTGGGTCAACGATTCGTATTCGTGGAGGTTCATCATTAGGTGGCGCTACCAATGACCCGCTTATCGTTATTGACGGTTTTCCTGTTGATGATGGAGATGTGGCAGGGTTATCAAATCCACTAAGTACATTGAACCCAAATGATATAGAATCATTCTCGGTTCTAAAAGATGCCTCAGCAACGGCTATCTATGGTTCAAGAGCATCTAATGGTGTGATTTTAATTACAACCAAAAAGGCGAATTCAAATCAGATGAAAGTCAATTTTGACAACATCGTTTCTGTAAGCACACCTACCAAATTTGTAAACACTCTTACTGGTGATGAGTACAGAGATCTAATTACTGAATTACATGAAGGTGGATTTAGTGGTATTGATGAAAGAGCCATTAGAAAATTAGGTGATGCCAATACGAATTGGCAAGATGAAATCTTTAGCAATGCGGTGTCTTATACAACGAACTTAAGTGTATCAGGGAAAGTGAAAAATGTTCCTTACAGGGTTTCTTATGGATTTAATGATGAAAACGGTATTCTGAAAACAACTAATACCAATAGACATACATTGTCAGTGAATGTAAACCCTACCTTCTTCAAAGATCACTTATCTGTAAATGTTAATGCAAAAGGAACAACCGCAAATACTAATTTCGGAGAAACGTCAGCGATTGGTAATGCCATAAGATTTGATCCTACTCAACCTGTATATGCAGATAGTGAAAAATATAGAGGATATTTTGCTTACACACAGGACGTATTAGAAGATGGAAGTATAGACCCGAATGGAGCCCCAAACACTTTTGTTTCAAACCCAGTTGCTATGCTTGATCTTACAGACAATAGAGCTAGTGTCAATAGATTTGTGGGTAATGCCCAACTAGATTATAAGCTTCACTTTTTAGAAGATTTACATGCTAATCTAAATGTAGGTATCGATAGAACAAGTACTGTAGGTCATGATAATGTATTGCCAGGCGCTTCATGGACTATGGGAAATAATGTTGCCGGTGACCAGGGAGGGTCAAGATCAAATTATACTACTGATACAGAATCTACTTTACTAGAGTTCTTCTTGAACTACAAAAAGTCATTAGGCAAGCACAACATTGATCTGATTGGTGGTTATTCTTGGCAGAGATGGTTGAGAGTAGGAAATAACTATAGCAGAAACTATGATGAGACTTTAGTTTATAACGATAATGGCTGGGCCAACGAGAATTACTTAATTTCCTTTTATGGTCGTATGATTTATTCCTTTGATAAACGCTATGTTCTAACAGCCACTTTAAGAAATGATGGATCTTCTCGTTTCGCAAAAGGAAATCAATGGGGATTGTTCCCTTCTTTAGCCTTTGCTTGGAATGTACATAATGAAAGTTTCTTAGCTGACGTGGATCAAATCAGCACATTGAAATTAAGATTGGGATATGGTATCACTGGTCAACAAGGATTGAATGTCGGAGATCCATATTATCCAGCAATTCCTAATTATAGAAGAAGTATAGAAGGAGCTTATTACCAATTTGGTAATGAATACTACCATACATTACGACCTTCAGCTTATGATTCTAATTTAAAATGGGAAGAAACAACTACTTATAACATAGGTTTAGATTTCGGTTTATGGGATGATAAATTATCAGGTTCATTAGAAGGATATACCAGAACAACGAATGATTTATTAAATAGAATTCCAATTGCTGATGGTTCCAACTTCTCCAATTATCTAGTAACAAATGTGGGCTCAATGGAAATTAAAGGTATTGAATTTTCATTGACCGGTAGAGTCATCACTAAAAAGGATTTTACGTGGTCTGTAGGAGGTAACATTACTTATAACCATAGAGAAATTACAAAACTGAATAAAGTAAATGACCCGAACTCATTGGGTGTTCCAACAGGTGCAATTGGTGGACAAGGTAACTTAGTACAAATTCATTCTGTAGGATATGCACCGAATTCATTCTTCGTATACCAGCAGATTTATGATACAGATGGAAAGCCAATCGAAGGACTTTATGTCAACCGATCAGGTGAAAATGGAGAGGTGATCAGTAATGAGTTTAATAAATACCGATTTGGAAATCCTAACCCCGATGTACTGATTGGTATCAATACTCGATTGAATTATAAGAAATTTGATTTTTCAATGTCAGGTCGTTTAAGTCTTGGTAATTATGTATATAATTATGGGTTAGCATCTAATTCATTAAGCAGTTTATACTATCAAACCGCTAATGGTTATTTCTCTAACATTAGGCCAGAAGCTTTGGATATTGGTTTTATTAACCCTCAGTATTGGTCTGATATTTATGTTCAAGATGCCTCTTTCTTCAGAATGGATAACATCAGTATGGGGTATTCATTCAGTCAAATGTTCAATACCAAGTTAAGTGGAAGAGCAAGTTTCACAGTGAACAACGCATTTGTTATTACCAATTATGAAGGGGTAGACCCAGAAGTAGGAAATGGAATTGATGGAAGTGTATATCCAATTCCTAGAGTATATCAATTTGGCTTAAACTTAAACTTCTAAACAAAACAGGTATGAAATCGATATATAAATTAATTTTTGTAATAGGTCTATTTCAATTGACCTCATGTATAAATGATTTAAATGTTTCTCCAATTGACCCTAATGTTAGTGGAGGAGATAATGTGTATAACTCAGTAAAAGACTATAAAGAAGGGTTGGCGAAAATATATGCATCCATTGCATTAACAGGTCAGCAAGGGCCAAGCGGAATGCCCGATATTGAAGGGGATGAAGGCTTTTATAACTACTTACGTTTGTACTGGAACCTTCAAGAATTATCTACAGATGAAGCTGTAATATCTTGGAATGATCAAACTATCAAGGATTTTTGTTGGCATACATGGTCCGCAACAGATGTATTTTTAGGAGCGATGCACTCTAGAATTATGTATACGGTTGCCATCGCCAACGAATATATTAGAGCCACTCAAAAAAGTGAAGAACCTGAGGTAAAACGCTTTGAAGCAGAAGCTAGATTTATAAGAGCATTAGCATATTCTCATGGTATGGATATGTTTGGCCCAATGCCTTTTGTTACGGAAGCTAATTTACCAGGAGCATTTTTTCCAGAACGAATTACAAGAGAGGAATTATTCAGTTATGTAGAATCAGAATTAATTGAAATTCAAGGTTTATTAGGTGAACCTCGTTTTGAATATGGTAGAGCAGATAAAGCAGTGGCTTCTATGCTGTTGGCCAAAATCTATTTGAATGCAGAAGTTTATATCGGCGAAGCAAAATATACAGAGTGTTTAACGGCACTTCAAACAGTATTGAATGCGGGTTACTACATCCCTAATCAGTACATGAACAATTTTGTAGCGGATAACCATACAAGCCCAGAAATGATTTTTCCTATGATTTATGATGGTATAAAAACACAATCATTTGGAGGAACAATGTATTTGGTTTTATCACAAATTGGAGGATCGATGGATGCTCATGGGATGTTTGGTGTTCAGAATGCTTGGGCAGGGTTAAGAACCACAAAAGCATTAGTCCATAAATTTGATCTTGATAATGATGTCAGAGCTTTGTTTTGGTCAGATGGTCAGAACTTAGAAATCAATGATGTTAATTTATTTACTGATGGATATGGTGTTACAAAATTTAGAAACCGAAAGTTGAATGGTGATATTTCAGATTCTAATCACGCTGAGCAAGTAGATACAGACTTTCCGATGTACCGTTTGGCAGATGTTTACTTAATGTATGCAGAAGCGACCTTAAGAGGAGGTCAAGGAGGATCAGTCAGTCAAGCATTGGATATGGTCAATCAACTGAGAGGAAGAGCCAATGCCCCATTAATTTCAGCAGGAGAGTTGGATTTACCATTCCTATTAGATGAAAGAGCGAGAGAATTATTTTGGGAAGGACACCGTAGATCAGACTTGATTCGCTTTGGACAGTTTACAGATGGCTCTTACAATTGGCCATGGAAAGGAAAATCTTTTGAAGGACGTTCAACTCCTGCTTACAGAAACATTTTCCCTGTACCAGCACAGCAATTAATTGCTAATCCTAATCTTAAACAAAATCCTGGCTATTAATACTACACTCATGAAACAACTGATAAAAATAAGTACGTTCTTTTGGGGAATAATTGCATTTTGTTCATGTCAGACAAAAGAATTAGATCAAGCGGTAATTGATAAAGATGCGGTCGTTACACCAAATCAATTGATGTCAATAGAGGATCAATATACTTTTACTGAAGAAACAAGAAATGAAGATTTTGATACTTTATTTTGGACACCGGTAGATTTTGGGGTGGCAACAGCTCCAAATTATTCACTACAAGCTGACATCACTGCCGATGGTTTTTCTGAACCCATCAATTTAAATCATACTTATAATTTAGAGTCCACATTTACAAAAGGGGATTTGAATAAGTTCCTTTTAGAAAAAGGTATTGAAGGAGGGAGTGAAGTGGAAGTATCGTTTAGAGTAGAAGCCAATATCCATGAGGATATAGCGCCAGTTTATTCAGAATCTGTATCAACCATGATTACAATTTACGCTCCATTGGAATTAGCACCTTTATACGTAATGGGTGATGACCAAGAGTGGAATATGAGTAATATACTCGCTCTTCATACATTGGATATTGGTGAATATGAAGTAATAGGCACATTTAATAACGGCAGTCACTTCCGTTTCTTCGAAGGAGCATCATGGGAGAGTAATCAATTAGGTTATGGTTCGTTTAATGAAGTCGATGAGTTATTAGAATCAGCAACAGATGCTGATGATAATTTCCGTTTTGCAGGTGAGTCAGGTGTTTACTTTATGACAGTTTCATTGAGAACCAAAACGATCACAATGGAAAAAGCGTCAACTCCTGAATTATATCTTGTTGGAGATCAAAACGGTTGGTCTTTTGATAAAATGACTTGGCTTGGTGGAGGTAAATATGAAGTGACTTCCAACTTCTGGAATGCTAATATTTTCCGTTTCTTCACGGAAGATGGGAATTGGTCATCAAAACAATACAATTATAATTTCTTTAGAGAAGGTACCATAACTGGTGATCTTTCTGGAGATACTGATGGCGATGCCAATCTTAGGTTTGAAGGAACTGATGGAGAATTTAAAGTATCAGTGGATCTTTACACACAATCCATTGAATTGAAATAATATTTTGAGACGAATTGCTAGGGTGTTGCTTTACGATATCCTAGCACTTACTTATTGATAAAAAATAATCAAAATGAATATAAAAAAATTAACGCTTGCAGTTGCCACAGCACTTTTAACGATAAGTTGCCTGAAAGTGGAAGATAAAATAAAACCGCAGGCTCCAGACGATGATCAGGAAAAACCTGTAACTCCACCACCTACTGAAAATTCATTTTATTTTGGAGCAGATTTATCTTATGTCAATCAAATATTAGATCATGGAGGAGATTTTAAAATGGATGGAGCTTCAAAAAATCCTTATAAAATATTCTCAGAAAAAGGGACAAACTTAGTGCGTGTAAGACTATGGCATAACCCTTCATGGCATAGCACACTCTATCCTGACGGAGAAGTATATTGTGATTTAGCAGATGTAGAGAAAACAATTGCTGAGGCCAAAGCCAATAATATGGAAGTGATGTTGGATTTTCATTACTCAGATACTTGGGCAGATCCGGAAAAGCAAGATGTGCCTGAGGCATGGAAAGAAATAACATCATTAGAGGTATTATCAGATTCTGTTTACAATTACACTTATAATACTTTGGTGTATTTAAACGAAAAAGGGTTAATGCCGGAAATGGTACAGATTGGTAATGAAATAAATCAAGGAATTTTAAGTACTGGAAAATCAGAAGGCTTTCCGAATGTAAGTGTGTTTGACGGTAAATGGACTGAACAAAAGCAATTATTGAGTAGTGGAATAGAAGCTGTTAAAGCTGTCAATGAGACATCGGATATAAAAGCAAAGACAATTATTCATATCGCAGACCCAAGTCATATTGAGTGGTGGTTTGATGAAGGTTTGTCCGGCGATGATGCTATCGATTGTGATATTATTGGCATTTCTTATTATCCATTATGGCATGATGGAATCTCATTCAGTAGCCTTGAAGGGGCGATTGCCTCTTTTAAGAATAAATACAAGAAAGACATCTTAATTGTTGAAACCGCTTACCCATGGACAACAGAAGCCGGAGATGATTATAACAACTTATTCGGTGGCCAATCTGCACTAACAGGTTATGATTTCACTTTGGAAGGTCAACATAAATTCTTGCATGACTTGACTCAAAAAATGATGAATGCAGGAGCAATAGGAATAGTTTATTGGGAACCTGCTTGGGTTGCTGTTCCAATAAAAACACTTTGGGGAGAAGGTTCCGCATGGGAGAATTGTGCCTTTTTCGATTACGAAAACCACAATGCAAATTCAGCTTTTGACTTTATGACGGATGAGTATGAATAACAGAAGAAAGTACATTTTCACCTTATTATTATCACTCTTGGCGACCTCACTTTTTGCTCATAAAAATCAAGATGCATTTGTGGATAAAGAAGGGGTGATAAGGTGGGCCAATAAAGAAGAAGTGAAGGGCTTTGGTGTGAATTATACAGGTCCATTTGCACACGCTTATAGAAGTGCAAAAAAGATGGGTATTAACCTTAAAGATGCAATAGATGAAGATATTTATCATTTTGCTCGACTAGGTTTTGATGGCTATAGAATTCATGTTTGGGATACCGAAATTTCTGATTCTTTAGGCAACTTATTAGTCAATGAACACTTGGATTTATTTGACTATATGATTGCTGAATTGAAAAAGAGAGAGATCAAATTTTTGATTACACCAATAGCATTCTGGGGGAATGGCTGGCCTGAAAAAGATACTTACACGCCTGGATTTTCTCACAAATATGGAAAAGATGCTTGTTTAGATAATCCTGAAGCCATAAAAGCTCAAGCGAATTACTTAGCACAGTTTCTTAATCATAAGAATAAGTACACAGGTGTAGCATACAAAGATGAACCTAATATTGTAGCCTTCGAAATTAGTAATGAACCGCATCATTCTGGCACACCAAAAGAAGTGACATCATATATTAAAAAGATGCTGAAATCGATGAAATCAACAGGGTGCAAGAAACCTATTTTCTATAATGTATCCCATAGTATTCATTTAGTTGATGCCTATTATGATGCTGGAATAGATGGAGGTACTTTTCAGTGGTACCCAACGAATCTGGTATCAGGAGAAGAATTGAAGGGCAATTTCTTAGTAAATGTAGATGATTATAATATCCCTTTTGCGGAGTACAAGACTTTCCAAAAGAAAGCAAAAGTGGTTTATGAATTTGATTGTGCAGATATAATGAAATCTTACATGTATCCTGCTATGGCTAGAAGTTTTAGAACAGCGGGTATACAGTGGGCAACACAATTTGCATATGATCCTACTTTTTTAGCGGATAGAAATACAGAATACAATACGCATTACATGAATTTAGCCTACACTCCAAGCAAGGCAATAAGCTTGAAAATTTCAAGTGAGATATTTCATGAAGTGCCCATGTATACTGATTATGGTAGATTTCCTGATAACACTACTTTTAAAAATACCTCGATTGATTATGAAAACGACGTGGTGATTTTTGATAATACGTCAAAATTCTTTTACACCAATACGCATCAAACATCACCAAAAGAAGTGACAAACCTTAAAGAAATTGCAGGTATTGGTACTTCCCCCTTGGTCGATTATGAAGGTAAAGGAGCTTACTTTTTAGATCAGTTGGAAGATGGGGTTTGGCGTTTAGAAGTGATGCCTGATGTAGTGATTACAGAAAATCCATTAGGAAAAAATAGTTTAGAGAAACAGGTGGCTGATATCCTTTGGAATCAATGGAAAATGACCATCAATCTACCTCAATTAGGGAATGATTTTTCCATTGAAGGAATAAATAAAGGAAATCAACGCTCTAGCCAAACTACGAACGGATCTTTTGATATTCAACCAGGTACTTATGTTCTAACGCAAAAAGGAAAAGTACACTCTTGGACTGCAAATAGTAAATATCAAAATATACTATTAGGAGAGTATAGGGCTCCAAAACAATCCATCGAAAAACCTTTGGTGATTCATAAGGAGACACATCAACTAAATGAAAATCAAGATTTAATTATTTCAGCCGAATTTACTGATAAGGAATTACCTGAGCACCTTCACTTAACAGGGTATAATGATGGTAAAGTTGTGAAGTGTCAACTTGATCGTGTAAAAGCTTTTACTTATAAAGGACAGATTAATGCAGAACAATTAAGTGCAGGGTACTTTAATTATACCATTACGGCAACTACATCAGAAGGAATAAAAACTTTTCCAGGTGGAGTAAATGGTGATCTGAATGATTGGGATTTTACATCATTAGAAAAATATACTACTCGTATTGTAAAAGAAAGTGCTCCCATTCTGTTATTTGATCCGAAAAGCGATTATGCCCATTTAAATAAGTCATGGCATAAGGATGTGAAATTGTCTTCTAGTTTATCATCATCAAGAGATGTGCTTCAGATCAATTTACCTAAAGTACCTACGGATGATGCAATGACAGTACCTACTTATGGAATTCGACACTTTATAGGTGATAAATTAAAATCGAATTCAACTTTTTCCGATGATCAAAAAATCAAAATTAAAGTAAGGACTTTAAATGAGGTTCCCCAAAAGATAGAAATAGCTTTAATTGATATAGATGGAAAGACATATGGTCATACCTTAAGTATTGATAAAAAGAAGGAAGATTATTTTATCGAAATAAATGATCTTACACCTACTAAAGTGATCGCACTTCCAAGAGGTTATCCATCTTTTTTACCTTATTACTTTGAACCTTCTGAAGTGGAAGGAGTGTTTGATTGGAATAAAATTGAAGCACTACAAATAAAAACACTGGATAGTCATTGTCAAATAGAGATAGAATCTATTGAATTATTGAATGCAACAGCGATAACAAATCAAGTGAATTAGTGGAACAGGCTTAGCTTTCTTCGGAAGGTTAAGCCGTTTTTATTTTAAATAGAACTTTTCCACCCACTTGCATCTGTGCCAATTGATCACATGCCCTCTCTGTCAAATTCAATACTCTTAAGTACCCTCCTGAAGTAGGAGCATCTGCCATCATAATAATCGGAATTCCTGCACTCGTAATTTGCATGGTGCCTTTTACCATTCCAGAAGAAATTATTTCTTTTTGATTTCCTAAAGGAATTGGATCACCTTCTAATCGGTATCCTATACGGTTAATATCTTTACTTATGGTATAAGTAGTGGATAATAGTAACTCTTGACTTTCTTTTGGAAGTTCATTCCACTCAGGGCCAGGTAGTGCTTCAAGTACAATTTGTTGAGGAAAATTTTGAGGTTTGATGACACTAAAGCTATTGGAAAGGATATTAGGTTTGAGGATATGGACAACATCTCCCATTTCAAGCTTTTTACCATAATAACCTCCAAATTTGGCAGGGAGGTAGGTGGAGTAACTATTATATATTTTTGGAAGGTTTAATTGACCAGCAATGGCTAAATAACCGTACATGCCTTTGGTTGCAAATCCAATACTCAATATATCATCAGTCGTAAGTGTGATAATTTTTCCTTGAGAAACTAAATGATTGTTTAATTTAAGTTCCATATGTGCTCCGTGAAAAGCCACAGAAAATTCAGTATGAGCCTTGATTGTACAACCTACTTGACAGCATTCTAACAAAGCGGAGTTTGGTGAGTTTCCTACCAATGAATTGGCAATTTGAGCAGAAGATTCATCCATAAAACCGGACACGGGTATTCCTTGATCTTGCACACCATATCGTCCTCCATCTTGAATGGTGGTCATCAATCCTCCTTTTATGATTTCAAAGCTCATTTGGTATTCTTTAGTTGGTGAAAAGTATCAAGGTCAATGGGGTTGAATTTTATTTGATCCCCCATTTGTACAAGCGGTTTTTCATTGACTTGGAAAATTGGAATCGGAGTTTGCCCAATGATCTGCCATCCCCCTGGAGTTGCAGAAGGATAGATTCCCGTTTGTTGATCTGCCAATCCTACAGCACCGGCAGGGATTTGAAGACGTGGTGTTTTTTTTCTTGGTGTAAGTAATTGAGGATCTAATCCACCTAAGTACATAAAACCTGGAGAGAAACCTAACATATACACAGTGTAATGAGGAGTAGTGTGTAAATGGATAATTTCGTCTATTGAAATATTTTTTGATTGTGCTACTTCTTCAATATCTAACCCTAAAGAAGTGGCATAACAGACCGGTATTTCAATTACCTTTTGCTCAAGTTCTTTATCACCATCAATCTCTATATTTTCTATTTCTGATTTTAACGTATCAAAAGCAATCAGAAAAGGATCATAAATTAATGTGATAGAATTATAAGCGGGAGAGATTGATTTGATACCTTTCATAGAAGAATGTAAAAGGTATTTATAGTAGTTTTTTACCTGTTGATGAACCGGAATGGAAATGATATTCTCAAACTGAATAATCAAACTCTTTTCCCCAAATCTTTTTACCTCCATCATAAGAATGATTGAATATGAATAGAATTTTCTACTAGCTTTTTCTTTACGAATTGAATGAGTTCTAAGGCTTCAGGGGTATCTCCATGGAAGCAAATACTATCTGTTTTTAATGAAATGAGTTGCTTATCTATACTTTCAAGTTGCCCTTTCTCAATTGTACTTTTGATTTGTTGCCATACTTCTTCATTAGTGTGAATTACGGCTCCTGTTTCACTTCTTGGAACCAATTTTCCCTCTGAGGTATATCTTCTATCCGCAAAACTCTCTTTGATAAAAGAAATACCACTCTCTTGACATAGAATTTCCAATACTGAATTAGGCATTCCCATGATAGATAAACTTTCACTTACAGCTTGAATTACTTCAACAATGACTGTTGCCGTAGTAATATCAATCATGGCTTTATTATACAATGCACCGTGAGGTTTTACATAATTTACACTGATATTTTCCTCTTTTGCTATAGAAAGAAAGCTCTGAACTTGATCCATGATCGAGTTTTTCAAATCATCATTTGAAATCACAATTTCTTTCCGACCAAAGTTTTCTAGATCAGGGTAGGATGGATGTGCACCTACATTCACATTATATTTTTGAGCTAAACGCAATGTAGCTTTCATACTTTCTTTGTCTCCTGTATGCCCTCCGCAGGCAATATTGCAGGAAGAAACGATTTGGAGGAGTTGTTCATCAAAAGGGAAGCCTTCTCCTAAATCCGCATTGAGGTCTATTGTTTTCAAGTTTTGAAGAGTAATATTTGTTGAGGGTGCAAAATAATTAATTATCTGGTTTTTGGAGAAAAAATAAACCACCTCAATTGCTCAAGGTGGTTTATGGTTTAGTACTTATTTCTGTGTTATCTCGTAAGCTTAAAAGCTGTTCTTATAGCTTTATCAATCCTTTTTTCTCTCTTCTGATCAAACAGGTTGAATGACAGGAATTAGGGAATATTCCATTTCCTTTATACTGCTAACGTGTCAATTCTATAATTACTTCGATTTTGATGTTAATCGGACCATCCGTAGTTTCAATATCAATTTCCACTACAGATTTTTTAGTGATCTTATTCGTGGTTAATTCAGTAATCTCCCATCTTTCTTCTAAAAAAGTACCATCAATGGCAAATAAGAATTCACTCATGTCTTCATTAATTTCCCAGTAATCTGTTCTGTGGTTAGGAATATCTCGTACGACAGAAAGTTCATTACCTTCTTCATCATAACGGATACGATCGTATTTACCTCTTACCTCTAGGATATTTTCATCCATGAATTCATAGGTGGAACTGATATTATCAGCTTTAAAATAAGTGATATTATTTTTTTCAGGACGAAGCTCGTAGGTTTCAGTTTCTGTAGCATTGATTGCAGATACCTGCCATTTACCTTTAATAGGGTCAAGTGGTCCTTCATCTTCGCTACACGAATAAAGTGATAGAATCCCAAGAATAATGAGCAGACGAAAAAAATGTGTTTGCTTTAACATAGTAGTATATTATATAATTAAAAAATAGAATGCTTCTTTAAGTTTCAGTTATTATTTCGCTTTCATTAGTACAGCCATTTACAATAAATAGAAGCAACAATGATACTTCTACTTTGATGTGTACTTAAGATTTAAAAACGAAAGAAAATAGATTGTAATAATAAAACTTGTCCTAGTTTATTACATGTAGAAAAATAATAAATGAATAGTTCTTTCCTTATCTCCCCCAATTATTGAATGTTTTAAGCCTGTTTTAATGAGAAATCAATTACATGTACCTAAATACTGTTAATGGCCACAAAACCAATTCTTTCGTGTAATGAGCAGAAACCTAATTACATGAATTACTTTTTGATTATGAATTACTTCAGATTTACCCATCTATTACTTATTACGATTCCATTTTTCCTTGTTTCTTGTTTTGATCAAACCGATGAAATTAAGCAGATTGATTTATCTAAAAATATAGAAGGTCAATATATTATTTCTGGTTTTCAATATGAGGGGGTAAATACAGTAGCTCCGTTAGAAGAGCATGAAATAGGAGATAGTTATATTTCTGTAGTTAGAGAGAATGAAACACAAGTAACCGTACGCTTAATTTTTGATACGGAAGAAATACAGTTTTCTTGGAATTTATCAGAACAAAATGTCATCACTTTTTATAATTCAGAATACGATTATCAAGTGCAGCCGGGTATAACAAGCCTCAATAATCTACATCTATTTATTGCCAAAGACGGGCGGTTGAAAGCTGAGTTTTCACCCTATTTACAACCCAATATTAAAGCGATTTATGCTTCTAAATAGAAATCAATTCATAAAAAAACTCCTTGAAAAGTGTTCACCTTTCAAGGAGTCAATATTAATATTTTATCTAACCCTAGTCTCTGCTTGATCCGCCGAAGAAACGTAACAAGTATAAGAATAAGTTGATGAAATCTAAGTATAAGCTTAATGCACCTAAGATAGCCATTTTTTGTGCTGACTCTCCGTCTGCGATAGCGTAGCTCATCTCTTTTAATTTTTGAGAATCATAAGCAATTAATCCCACGAAGATCAATACACCTACTGCTGATGATAGCCAGTATAACATTGAGCTACCAATAAAGATATTTACTACTGATGTTAGGATTAAGCCAAACAGAGCCATAATCAAAAGGTTACCCATTGATGTTAGGTCTCTTTTAGTTGTTAAACCAAAAATACTCATACCAATGAATGTACCCGCAGTAATTAAGAATGTAGATCCAATATTAGCTAAAGGATAAACATAAAAAATAGTCGATAATGTAACACCAGTTAAACCTGAATATAATATGAATAATGTTGTGGCAGTGGCCGATGACATTTTATTAATTCTTGCACTTAAGAAAATAACCAAACCAAATTGTGCAATGGCTAAAATCCAGAAGTTATTGGTTACGATTGGCATGTTAGAAGCATTGTTGGCTACAAACATGGCTACAAAAGCTGTAATTAATAATCCAGCACTCATCCAACCATAAACTTTTGTCATAAATGAACTTTGAATACTTGCTATTTCTTTATCTGATCTATGACTGCGTTGGAACGCATACTCTTGTTGTCTCATTTTAGGTAATATTTTAAGATTTTCTGTTAATCATTGGTGATATAAACGAAATATTAAGACTTAGTGTTTCGGGGCTCCGTAATTTCTTGCACCAAAAATAGCACTTCCAACACGGATCATTGTACTACCTTCTTTGATGGCGATTGGGAAGTCACCACTCATACCCATAGAAATTTCAGAAAGTTCTACGTTCTCTAAGTTATTAAATTTCTCTTTGAGTTCAGTGAAAAGTGTCTTTAAAGAGGCAAATTCTTTTTGCACTTGTGTTTCATCAGAGGTATTGGTTGCCATGCCCATCACACCTACAATTCTGATGTTTTTCAACGCCTGAAACTCTTCTGAAGATAAGTATTCAGTTACTTCTTCTTTAGAAAAGCCAAACTTAGTTTCTTCTTCAGCAATAAAAATTTGAAGTAAACAGTCAATTACTCTGTCGTTCTGAGCTGCTCTTTTTTGAACTTCATTCAGAAGTCTTGGGCTGTCAATAGAGTGAATTAAAGAGACAAATGGAGCAATATATTTTACCTTATTTCTTTGAAGGTGTCCAATCATATGCCATTGAATATCTTTTGGTAAAACTTCATGTTTGTCTACCAATTCTTGCACTTTATTTTCACCAAATATTCTTTGATTAGCATCATAAGCTTCCTTCAACATTTCTACAGGTTTGGTCTTACTAACGGCAACCAATTTACAAGAAGTACCTTCCAGTTTTTGTCTGAAAGAATTAAGATTTTCTGCGATAGATGACATATTTATTTCTTTTTGATAATTAGCATAAATAAGAAAGTAAGGAAAAAGCCAAGGAACAACAATCCAATAGCTTGGTCTACGGCTAAAACACCTGCTGATAATTCTTCAACACCTTTTACGTTTTCTTCGTAACCTGCTTCGCCAAGACTTTCAATAATTACTGATTTTCCTTCTATTAAGATGATTTTTAAATCTGCTTTATGACGCTCAATAATTGCTTGACCAATACCTTTTGTACTTAAAAGAACATACAGTAAAAAGCCATATAACGTTGTGGCTACGCTATTTAACGTTACCCCGATTAAAATACCTTGAGGACCTTTCATTTTTCCATCGTTTAATTTCAGACGGAAATAGGTCATTGCACCCGCAAAGAAAAGACCGTAAAGAGGGAAGTTAATATTTTTCCATCTTCCAAATGAGTTGAGGTTGAGTCCATGCAATACCATAACATATCCAATAAGGATAAATGCGGCTATTACGCCTGCTACGGCTCCAACCTTGAATAAATCAGGTTTTAAAAATTTTAATTTTGGTGATTGTGCTTGTTCTTTCATAATTCAGTCTTAAGGCTACAAAAGTAGTATAAGAAGTAGGAAGTAAGAAAGAAAGAAGAGAGTTATTGGAGAGGAATTTTAATTTTTTGTGTGAAACCAAAAATATGCTATTAATCAATCTCCCTTTTTTAGAAGATAATAATACCCCCCCCTGTCTTTTGATCTGTATTCAAGCAATCATTTATTAGTATCTAAATCGGCCTTGACTTTTTTACTTTGTTTTTGTGTTAAGATAATCATGAAGAAGAAGGGAAGTTTTAAAAGTTGACGATACATGAGCTTTATAGCCAAACTTTAATAGCTATCGGCATTTACATCATTTTTTGTTCAATAAAGAGCCTTATTATCGACCTAATTCCATTGGGGATCAATATTATTAAATACTGCAATCGATTTTTTAATTCTCGTTTACATTTTGTAATGAAAATCATTTCTTAATTAAAATTCTTTATTGTAATTAGCCAACTCAATTGGATTTGGAAAAATCAAACAAACACTTTTCAAAATATATATATTAAATCATGACGACCGTAACTTTAGGAATTGACGTAGGAGGTACTAATACAAAAATTGGTTTTGTAGACAAACATGGTAGATGTTTGGCAAGTACGCACATCCCTACAGGTGCTGACGAACCATTTGCAAACTTCTTATCTAATGTATTTGCTACAGTAGATAAACTGAAAGAAGAGGCAGGTGAAGTGGAAATGGTTGCAGTTGGAATCGGTGCTCCAAATGCTAACTACTATACTGGTAAAATCGAAGAAGCTGTAAACCTTAAAGGTTGGGGTAAAGAAGTTTCTATTGCTGACTTAATGGAAGAGCACTTCAAGGTTCCTGTTGCCATCACAAATGATGCTAACGCAGCTGCTTTAGGTGAAATGAAATTTGGTGTAGCTCAAGGAATGAAAAACTTCGTTGTTGTTACATTAGGTACTGGTCTTGGTAGTGGTATCATCGTAAACGGAGACTTATTATATGGTCATGATGGTTTTGCAGGTGAGTTAGGACACATCAATGTTGTTGAAGGTGGCCGTATCTGCGGTTGTGGTCGTAGAGGTTGTTTAGAAACTTACGTTTCAGCAACAGGTATCAAACGTACAATGTTTGAATTATTAGCTGACAGCAACGGTACAAGTTCTTTATCTGATAAGACTTTCGAAGAGTTGACAGCAAAAGATATCTTCGATGCTGCTGAAGCTGGTGATGAATTGGCAAAAGAAGCATTTGACGTAACTGGAGAGATTTTAGGTAAAGCGTTAGCTGATACTATTGCGATCTTTAGCCCAGAGGCTATTGTATTGTTTGGTGGTTTAGCAAGTGCAGGTAGCTACATTACAGAGCCTACACGTGAAGCTATGGAAGAAAATTGCTTACATATCTTCAAAGGTAAAACTAAATTAGTAGTATCTAACTTAGAAGGTGACAACACAGCAATCTTAGGTTCTTCTGCATTAGCATGGCAAGAATATGAAAAACAAGCAGCTAAAGCATAGTTACTTGTATTTAAGATAAAACGAAAAGAGGCTGTCTCATAACTCATC
>NZ_JTAM01000079.1 GCF_000812565.1 Flammeovirga sp. OC4
TTGTTTTTTAACACAGTTCGTCATTCGTGCCCTAAACATCAGCAGAAATCTCCTGATTTCTAAACTCCATAAGTATTCGAAATACTTAGTTTACAATGTTCTAAATCTGAAACTTTAAAGATACAGCTTCAAACCTCCCTCTTCTTTATTTTTCCATTGCTGAAAAATGTAAGTAATTATCATTTTTGAAAAAATTATTAATACTTTTATAAAAGTGACTATTATTCAAATACTAATGCAAACTTAATTATGAAAGATAGAAAACCGATTTCTATTAAAATCATTCAATTTGTTATTGTCTTAAGACTCTCTGTTACAATTGGAATCATCATTACCTATTTTTTCTTCAAGGATTTACCGGCTGACCAATTAAGTTGGGAAACAGGAGTAAGAGATGCTACAGTTGAGCAATTTGAATTGAATACCTCAGATACAAGGTATGCTTTAGGGCAATTGATCGGTGTATTATTATTAAGGTCAACCTTTATCTTATTGACGTGGCTTTTTATTGATTTAAAGAAACTAAAACTTGCTCGAACAATGGGAATTATTCAAGTCTTACTTGAAGTTGGCCGTTTGGTTTTTCCTTCTACCTCCCTTATTATTTTGGTATTATTATTTAGAAAATCAGCTAAGAATTACCTAGAAAAAAAGAGGGGGAAACACAAAAAAACAGAAACAACAATCACCTCTTAATCACTAAAATATCTGTGTTTTTAATGAACATCACCAAAATTAGTGTGATTTTTACCCTTTCGATAAAAAGTATAAATTATTTTGCTTTTATGATTAACGTAAATTGTATGTAAAGAAAAATACGGAGAGGTGTAAAATCATTCATTCACTAATTGAGGTATTTTTAAAGGTTTTTGTAAGTTTTTTAATAAAATCTTCGTCCGATTTTAAAGGGGGATTTTTTTTAAATTGAATTTCACGAATTAGTGTAATATTAACATATAAAAAATTTCCCCCACTTATTTCATTTTTTTTTTAAACTTATATCAAAAGAGGTCAAAGTAGATTGGTAATGAAAATTTAAGCAGGAGTCTCCTTTTCTGCTTTTAATGAACTATCAATTAAATACTTATGATTAAACATTATTTTAGACAACCAGTTTTTATTGCAACACTACTAGCAGCTTCTCTTATAAGTTTGCTGGTCAACGAAGTAACAGCTCAAACAACTGCTACAATCAACCACAAAGTACGAAGGTACATCGGTGGCGTCTCCAGCCTTGACCGTACCAAATTCTTTAATCTTCATTCCAATTGGAAAGACACGGAATTGAATCAATTCTACAGCGATTATAATGCTTTTCCTAGTCGTGGTTTTTGGGGACCGTATTCTTACTCCAAAAGTAAAGGAAATGCAGTAGGCACATACCCTGCCGATAAATCCGGTAATAACAACGTAAAAAGTGTTACACGTTATGTTGCGACAGAGCATCCTTACAACATTTTTAAAGATGGTCTTAATGCTACAGCTGCAGCAAATTGGGCTGCAGAGTATTACAAAGATTATGCAAGTGATAGCGAAAGGCCAGAGTATTTCGAGCCTATGAATGAGCCATTTGTACATGCTTCTGATTATTATTCTGGCCCTTGGAATATTGCAGAAGAAGATCGTATTAAATTACAAATGGCAAAGGTTTTTGCAGCTATAGGGAAAAAAATCCATGATACTCCAGCTTTGAATAACATGAAAATTATTGGTTATTCTGCTGCTTGGCCTTCTTTAGAAATTAGCGATTTTGCTCATTGGGATGAAAACATGAAGATGTTTATGGATGTTGCAGGTGCTGATATGGACGCCTTCTCAACCCACCTTTATGATGGAGTAAACGTAACAGGTCAAAACAATCAAAGATCGGGTAGTAATTCAGAGGCCATTCTAGATTTGATTGAAACGTACTCTCACACCAAATGGGGAACTGTGAAACCACACGCCATTACAGAATATGGTGCAATTGCTAGTGGGTATGGAGACAATTATTCTGATGTCGCTAGTATTCAAACAGTCAGAAGTATCAACCACATGCTTTTCAATCTTTTGGATAGAGAAAACAAAATTGAGATTTCTATTCCGTTTATTACGGATAAGTCCTTATGGCACTTGACTGCGGCTAATAACTACCAACCTTACAGTGCAGCCTTATTTATTCCTACCAACTTAGGCCAACCTAATGTGGCAGGTTGGAAATATGCACCCAAAATTCACTTCTATGAATTATGGAAAAATGTTAAGGGAAACAGAGTACATGTAACTACTGATAATCCTGACATTCAGATTCAAGGATTTGCAGATGGGAATAAGCTGTATGTAGCATTAAACAACTTAGACGATGCTAATCAAACGGTCAATCTTGATTTTGTAAGTGGCTTAGGTGGTTTTCAAAATGTGACGAAGAAATCATTAAAAATTTACGACACAACAGCACCGGTGATGAATATTTCGACTTCGAGTACTGCACCTGGATCTATTACCCTGATTGGAGGGGAAACAGTGGTCTTTGAATATCAATTCTCAAGTGCAATTACTTTTGATAATACAATCCGAGACCGTAAATACTATACGAGTAAGCACCTTCAAGCAATTAATGCGAACACCACTATCAATTTCAATTTTAATACTGTTCAAACAGGAACAGGTCTTGCTTCCCTTCAAATGGGAATTGGAAGAAAACATAACAAATCAAAGAATCCAACCGTCAAGATTAATGGTACAACAGTAACAGTACCTAATAATTGGAAAGGTTATGATCAAACTGACCGAAGTGATTTCTTTGGTGTAATTGAAATTCCTTTTGACATCAACCTTTTACAAGCAAGTAATACAGTCTCTGTCACATTCCCTGATGGTGGAGGACATATCAGTTCTATGATCTTAGAAGTGAAGAAATACGATCAAGCCGTGATTGGTAATGAGTCGATTACAATTAATAGTCCTTCTACCAATGTGGAAAGTGATACAAAAGTGAATGTTACGTTGGCTTATACTGCCAATGCTACAAGAGATATCGTCGCTGAATTTTGGTCTTCAACAGGTTGGTTAGGTCAAGCGGTAAAAACGGTCAGTGCAGGAAATAGAACTGAAACTTTGACAATCAATTTAAATAATGCTCCTGCAACAGGCAGTGGTTATGTCGTAAAAGCAAGTATTCGACCTGTGGGTACGAACTGGACTTCCAATATTGCGACCGATCAAGTCAATGGGCTTAATGTCATCCCAGCCGCAGTTCAAAATCCTTACGGTGGAACACCTTCTTACCTGCCTGGAAAAGTGGAATCTGAAAACTACGATACCGGTGGTGAGGGTGTAGCGTACCATGATAGTAATACTAGTAATCAAGGTGGTCAATACAGAACAGATGGTGTAGATGTTGAAGCCTGTTCTGATACTGGTGGAGGATTCAATGTTGGTTGGATCAATGCTTCAGAATGGTTAGAATATACCGTAAATGTAGGTATTACTGATAATTACGACTTCTTCCCTAGAGTGGCAAGTACTTCCGCAAATGGTCAATTCAAAATATTGGTAGATGGCGTAGCGGTTACAGGAAACCTGAGCGTACCTAATACTGGGGGTTGGCAAACATTCCAAACAATGCACATCAGAAATATCGCACTCACTGCTGGTCAACATGTCATTAGATGGGAAACTGTCAATGGAGGTTATAATTTTAATAGCTGGGCTGCATGGCAATCTTCTACTTCTAGTAGCAGAACAAGACAAGTGGTGGAGGAACAAAATGATGTTGTTGTCTACCCGAACCCTGTTACGGATAAGAAAGTGTATATCAAACTTCCTTCTCCTGATGAAAGTACTACACAAGTTGAAATTGTAGACCTACAAGGTAGAGTCGTAAAGACAACATCCTTTAATGGAGGTCTACACGCTATCAGCGTAAATGCTTTGACAAGTGGTGTGTATATCGTACAAATCACTACACAGTCAGCACAATTTACTAAGAAAATTATCATAGAATAAACAAAAATTCCCGACTTCATACGGAGTATTTTCTCCTGAAGTCGGGATCCTTTATACTTAGTAACTTCAATAGATTATAAACTAAGATTCCTTGTTTCTTTCACCATAATTTTAAAGAATGGTGAATCATGAACCCCTCAAGATTTTTATCCTGAGGGGTCATTGTCTTTATTTCTATTGAATTTATTGTTTAGATCAGTTCAAATGCTACCGCTTTTGAAGCTAAAGCATTCGGAGCAATCCATACCTTAAAATCACCCTTTTCTAATACATATTTCAAATCTCTGTTATAGAATTTAAGCTGATCAGTATGAAGTTGAAAAGACACCTTCTTCTTTTCTCCTTTCTTTAAGTGAACTTTTTGATAATCTTTTAATTCTCGAACAGGTCTAGTGATCGAACCTACGACATCCTGCACATAAAGTTGGACAGTCTCTATTGCATCATAGTCACCATTATTGGTAATGGTCACCTCTACCGTCAATTCCCCTCCTTCCTTCAATTGATTAGATGAAATTGTTGTAGCAGAATAAGCAATAGTTGAATAGTTGAGTCCGTATCCAAAAGGATATTCAGGAAGGTAGCCTGCATCTAAATAATGAGATTCGTTGCCCAAAGAACTTTGCCAAGCCCCTACAGGAATATCATACATGGATACATACTTCTCTTCCATAGCAGGTCGTCCCGTGTTTTTATGATTATAGTAATAAGGTAGTTGACCTGAGGTTTTGGGCCATGTCACTGGTAAACGGCCCTCCGGCTGTCTTTCTGCATACAACACCTCTTTTAAGGCTGGACCTGCCATTGTTCCACCATGCCAAGCCATTACAATACCATCCAATTTATCTTTAATTTTTCCGATCGTAATCGGACGCCCTGCCATAATTGTTAATACAATTGGCTTCCCTAATTTTGCTAACTCAAGAATTAATTCCTCCTGAGCACCCGGCAGGTCGATTTCAGCTCTACTATGAGCTTCACCAGAAAGAATGGCTTCTTCTCCTCCTACAAACAAAATGACATCCGCTTTTTTGGCCAAAGCAATTGCTTTGTTGAAGGCTTTTTTACTTTTATCTCTACTAAAATCAAGTGTTTTTTCAAACCCAATAACATGATCTTTTAGTGCCATCAAAGGGGTATGAGAATGTTCTTTTTCACCATCAAAAGACCAAGTACCCATCTGGTCTAGAGGAGCATCAGCCAAGGGACCAATCAATGCTACTTTTTTGTTGGCAGTAAGCGGTAAAACTTGGTTTTCATTTTTCAATAAAACAATACTTTTTGCTGCTGCAATTTTTGCTTTCTCAAGATGGTCCTTTGCATAAAGTTGCCCATTGTGTTGTTTATCTCTGTAAGGAGTTTCAAAAAGGCCCATTCTGATTTTCACTCTCAAAATGTTTTTCACCAGAAAATCTAATTGATCCATCGATAGCTTTCCTTCCTTCAATAATTCCTTGATGTGTTTCTCATAAGATTGGCTGGTCATTTCCATGTCAACGCCTGCATTGGTGCCCAACTCGGCAGCATGTTTTTCATCTTGAGCGTAACCATGAGGAATCATTTCTGTTACTGAATTCCAATCACTCACCACAAAACCATCAAAGTTCATTTTGCCCCTCAATAAGTCCATCATGATTTTCTTATCTCCTGAAGCAGGAACTCCATTCAATTCATTGAACGAGGACATGAACGTTTGAACATTTTCAGCAATGGCTGCTTTAAAAGGCGGAATGTATACATTATACAATAACGGATCGTGAATAATTGCCGTATTGTAATCACGTCCTCCAATAGCTGCACCATACCCCAAAAAGTGTTTTGCACAAGCAACCATACTCGTTTTACTTGTCAAATCATCACCTTGGAAACCTTTTACATAAGCGGCTCCCATCAGGCTCCCTAACAAAGGGTCTTCACCTGGCGACTCGGCAATTCTCCCCCATCGGCTATCTCTAGCAATATCCAACATGGGTGCGAAAGTCCAGTTTACCCCGGAAGATGTCCCTTCAAAGGCGGAGACTCTACCTGTAATTTCTGCTTGTTGTGGATCCCAAGTTGCGGCTACAGCAAGCGGTATTGGAAACATTGTCTTAAAACCATGAATCACATCTCTACCAAAAATCAGAGGAATTTTATTAGGACTTTCTTCCACAGCAATTCTTTGTAGTTCATCTACATAATCCGTGTTCATGATATTCAGAAAAGCACCAATTTCACCCCTCCTGACGGCTTCTTTCAGCGACTCAGGCAAGTCGCCTTTTACCCTACTTGAAGTTCCTCGTAACGAGGTCTGGCCGATTTTTTCATCTATCGTCATTTTAGACAATAGGTCTTCTACTTTTTGTTCAACTGGATCAAGTTGTTGGTTGGTCGTACATCCAAAAAAAAGTGTAGCTAATAATAAAGAATAATAATACAGTTTCATTTAAAAAAAGATTGTCTTAGTTAGTAAATAACCTGAGGTTAATGAGCTCAGGCTAAAAATTCATTTCATTTAGATTTCTTAAATATAAGGATAGTAGGATATTGATTAGTTTTTTTAGCAAAATTTAATGGATTAACAACTCACACCCACAAGCCCACAACTTAAGGGCTATTGGGTGGTTAGCAATAAATTATCTACTTTAAAAATCTCGAAGTTCTTCGTCTAATGACATGTTTGATATTTTCTCCACTGATTTCTTTATGTAGTTATTGACAGATTGGATTCTATTCGGACTTACCGATAGTGCATGATAGCCTATCTGCCATGAAAATTCGAAGTCAAACCATTTATTTTCATTGATGACCCTCGATGAAACTCCTTTTAACTTCTGAATATTCCCTGACAAGGACTGAGTACTTTTGAGTCGTATTAAACAATGAATATGGTTTTTATAGCCGTTGACTACTCCTATCTGAATATCATTTTCTAAAGCGATTTTCCGCAGTAAAGGTTTGATTTTATGATAGAGAAAATCAGTAGTGAAGAGGTTCTCTCGATCTTTGGTTGTCCAAACAACATGAACCCAGATTTGGCAATGATTATGAGACATAGTTTACTAGTTTTATAATGAATCGAAAACTGAAGATAATGATTTCCACCCACAAGCCCACAACTTAAGTTGTGGGCTTGTGGGTAATTAGCACGCTCTCCAAATAATTCACCAAGTCTTCCCCTTTCACCAAGCCCAACCTTTTTCTTAATCGATAACGAGAAGTATTCGCACTTTCGGGAGAAATTCCTAGTAATCTTGCCATTTCTTTTCCTGAAAAATTAAGCTTAATAAGGGCACAAATTTTCAAATCATAATTCGTTAGAGAAGGATGTTTTTCTTTTAGCTGAGAGAAAAAACTGGGATTGACAGAGGTGAATCGATTTTCAAATTCTAGCCAACTATGATCCTGATTGAGCTTGATAGCGTTCATTACTTTTTGTACTTCCTTTGATTTGGTTTCTTTATAAACGTCTTTCAACTTTCCTTTTATAGAAGTCAATAATTCATCTTTGGCTATAATTTGAAGGGTGGTATTGGTCAGTTCACTGTTTTTGACATACAGAATTTCCTGATTTTTCTCTTCATGCAATTTTTGTTTCTGTTCTATGGCTTCTTTCTCTAATGCATATTTCAGTTTCAATGTTTTCACTCTTGTTCTGACCATAAAGAATACCCCCAATATGATTAAAAATAGAAGAGCGACGGTCAACCATAGAATCTTCTGCTCCTGCTTATAATTTTCTAATTCTTGGCGTTCGATCTCTAATTGTTGGGCCTGTTCTCTCTTTTTATATTCATCTGAAATTTCAAATAACGACCTGTTCCTCTCACTTTTACTACTGTAAAGCCATTGATTTAAGTTGTTCCCCACCGTAGCAAACTTTAAAGCAGACTGATAATCTCCTATCATTTTATACGTTTCTACTAGTTTTTCGTAAAGCAAAGGCGTAAAATTTAGATGGGCACGTTCTTGCTTCGAAACTTTCAATGCTTCCTTATAATAATGAATCGATTCTTTGTACTTCTTGGTCTTAAAAAAGTAATCTCCATAAGAAGAATAAAAAATCACCAAGTAAGATTCGTTACCTTCTAAACCTTCCAATTGAGGCATCAATGTTTTAAAGGATTTTCCCGTTTCTATAAGCTCTCCTTTCAGTAAGGATAAAAAGGTTTCTTCACTTTCTAATAAAATTCTAGAAACGTTATCCTCCATTGGAATAGTAGTACAGCTGTCATAATAAAGTTGCGTATTTTTCGCATCTCCTTCATACCTGTAATGCACCATCAATGAGTGGTAATTGGGACGTAAATTCTCCAATGCAATGACCCCATTCTCTACCAATTTTCTATTCATAGACAATGCCTGCTTATAATATTTTACGGCCAAATCGTTTCTTTCAAACAAGCTATACAAGATGCCCATACCTCTGTACACTTTCGCTTTCAGCATAGGGTAATTTTCTTTGTCCAAAAGAAAAAGTGCTTCCCAATACGACTCGTATGCTCTATGATAATTGACCCTATTACAATAAAGTCCACCCAACTTTAAATAAGCTCTTATCTCTCCTCTTACATCACCTGACTTTCTAAATTCAAGCAATTCTTTTTCGGCAGAAATAAGATCATCATCTTCATAAATTTCCCTTAAAAAATCCGTGGTAATGATAATATCAGTATCGCTCGCAAAAACTGAAGTCGAAAAAATGACACTGAAGAGTATTATTAAAATTTGTCTATACATAAAAATTGAAGTTTTGGGATTGTCTATTGGAAAAACCCTCCTCAATATGCCTGTATTAAGGTTTGTCTACAATTTTTTTGCTGTAAAATTCACACTTGTCTATATAGAGTCTATGTCATTTTTTAGGGGAAGGAGGAGTTGTTCATGAAATTTAGAGTCAGAATTATCTCACACACTCAAACTTTTTTAATGGAATGAAATCTCATAGCTTATTTATTTTGCTATTGCTCTACTTGCTATCCTCCTGTAAAATGGACCTACCCCAAGAAGTGGAAATAGCGTATGAAGAATTACCGGCTGAATTGGATTTTAATAAAGATATCAAACCCATATTATCGGATAAATGCTTTGCTTGTCATGGACCGGATAAAGGGAAAATTGTAGCCGGATTACAATTACATAGTTATGCAACGGCTACGCAAGAACTGACAGAATCGAAGGGTAAGTATGCTATCGTTCCGGGTAGTCCAAAAAGCAGTGAAGCAGTCAGAAGAATCTTAACGGACGATCCTGAACTGATCATGCCTACACCTGAATCTCACCTTAGTCTTACGGCAACAGAAAAAGCAACGTTGATTAAATGGATTGAAGACGGAGCAGAATATAAACCGCATTGGTCTTTTGTGCCTATGGCGAAATCAGAAGTTGAAAAAGCAGAGGATTGGGGACAAAATGAAATTGATGATTATGTATATAAAAGATTAAAACAGGAAAAACTAAAACCATCAGCGGAAGCCGAAAAATCCCTTTTACTAAGAAGAGTTTCGCTTGACCTTACCGGACTTCCTCCTACTCAACAAGATCTTGATGCATTTCTGAATGACAATGATGAGAATGCGTATGAAAAGCAAGTGGACCGCTTGATTGCTTCTGAAGCTTATGGTGAAAAAATGGCGACCGATTGGATGGACCTTGCCCGCTATGCTGACACACACGGTTATCAGGTGGACCGCTACAGAGATATGAGTCCGTGGAGAGATTGGGTGATTGCCTCTTTCAATAATAATATGGCGTATGATTCATTCTTGATTTATCAGTTGGCGGGTGATTTATTGCCTAACCCAACAAGAGATCAAGTGTTAGCGACTGGCTTTAATCGACTTCACCCTCAAAATGCTGAAGGTGGCATTGTAGATGAAGAGTTTAGAGTAGAATATGTAGCGGATAGAACGGCAGTAGTTGGACAAGGTGTAATGGGTTTGACTTTCGCTTGTGCGAGATGTCATGACCATAAATACGACCCGATCACTCAGAAAAATTATTACGAGATCTACAGCTTCTTTAATAATGTCAATGAAACCGGTCAAATCTCCTGGGACCCTAACGATATTCCGGTTCCTACGATGACATTGCCAACGGAAGAACAGGAAGAAGTGATTGCTTACTTAGAAAAAATATGTCAGCAAAAAGATGAAAAAGTAAAGTCGGCGGAACAAAAAGCGGAAAGTACTGCGAAACAGTGGGTCAATACCTCGGCTTATCACACGGCTTCTCTTTCGGCTAGAAAACATAAAGTGGCTGATTTCTCTTTGAATGGTAATTTGAAGAACGACATCACGGGAAAGAAGGCCAAAATGATACGTAAGACTTCTAAAAATGAAGTCGCAAATTATACGGAAGGAAAAGAAGGAAAAGGTATTTTACTGAATGGTGATACATGGATTGATATGAAGCCTGTAGGTGTATTTGACCGCAATGATCCTTTTTCGATTAGTATTTGGGTGAACATTCCTGAAGGTCTAAAAGAAGGTGTGATTTTCCATAAAAATAAAGCGGTGATGCTTCACTCTGTAAAAGGGTATACGCTGTATCTAAAGGATAATAAATTGCAAACGATGCTAGCACATACCTACCCAGAAAATGCTATCATTCAAGAAACAAAAGACGATTTCCCAAGGGATCGATGGGTGCACTTGACATTGACTTATGATGGAAAAAGTAAAGCTGAAGGCGTGACTTTATATGTTGATGGTGCAGTGGCTAAGATGAACACCACCAAGGACAACCTTACCAAAAGCATCATTTTCAATAATTATGAAGATGTAATCTATGCCACTCCAATCGAGCCAGGTTTACAGGTCGGTGCACGTTGGAGAGGATTTGGTTTAAAAGACGCTAAAGTGGATGAAGTAGATGTGTTCAATACCTGCTTGACACCTTTGGAAGTGCAACATCTTTTTGCCCCTCAACAGACAAAAGAATTGCTTACTAAAAATGTTTCTTCTTTATCTGCGGATGAGAAAACGTTATTAAAAGAGCATTATAAACAGAGGGTTTCTAAGGAAGTAAAATGGGCCAAAAATGATTACCTCAAATCCAAAAAGGAATTGGATTATACTTATGATACTTTGAAAGAGGTGATGGTGATGAAAGAGATGGAAACACCACGTCAAGCGTATATCTTAGAAAGAGGTGTATACAGTGAACATGGCGAAAAAGTGTATCCTAATACACCAAATTCAATTCTACCTTTTGATAAGGACCTTCCTAAAAACAGATTGGGATTAGCACAATGGATCGTGGATCCTCGTAACCCACTGCCTGCTAGAGTCGCTGTAAATCGCTATTGGCAAAACTACTTTGGAACTGGTATTGTGGAAACGACGGGAGATTTTGGCAATCAAGGAAAACTACCTACTCACCCTAAATTATTGGATCACTTGGCCTTGGAATTTATTGAAAGTGGATGGGATGTGAAAGCACTTCAGAAAAAAATAGTGATGTCGGCTACGTATAGACAAAGCAGTCATTGTTCACCAGAATTAAGAGAAAAAGACCCTTACAACACACTTTTGGCTAGAGGTCCTCAATTTAGACTGAGTAGTGAAATGATGAGAGATAATGCACTTTTAGCCAGTAATTTACTTAAACCGAAAGTAGGCGGTAAAAGTGTGAAGCCTTATCAGCCGGAAGGACTATGGAAAATGAACGGTGGTATTTATATACAAGATCACGGTGATGATTTATACCGAAGGAGTTTATATACCTTTTGGAAAAGGACGGTTCCCAATCCTACGCAATCGACTTTTGATCAACCTGAGAGAAGTGAATGTGCTGTCAAAAGACAAAAAACCAATACACCACTTCAAGCCTTAGTGCTTATGAATGACCCAACTTATTTGGAAGCGTGCAGAAAGTTAGGGGAAGAAATTACAAAGAGTGATTTTATTGATGAAGGCATTCAAACGGTCTATTACAAATTGACAGGTCGTGATATCTCCAATCAAGAATTAGCACTATTAAAAGAAGTGCAAACAAAAGAGATACAGCGTTTTGAGACTTCACCAGAGAAAACAAAAGGTTGGCTTTCCGCTGGTGAATCAGCCTTGGATACGCGATTAAATCCATCAAAAGTGGCCGCCAACGCCATTGTTGCCAGCCTGATTCTCAACTCAGATGCTACCATTACCAGACGATAAACATTATGTGTAATAAAAAGAAATTCAGATCGAATAATAAAGACCTTCAATCTGTTGAAAAGAAAATGGATAGAAGGCACTTTCTCACCACCACTTCCATGGGGATCGGTGCGTTTGCATTGGGTTCATTGATGGGATTGGAAAAGGTTTTTGGAAGTCCAAAGAAGACCATTCAAGAAGAGATAACGCAGAGCCTCCCGCACTTTTTACCTAAGGCGAAACGTGTTGTGTATTTGTTCCAAAGTGGTGGTCCCTCTCAATTTGAGACATTTGATTATAAGCCAAAACTAACGGATATGTTTGGCAAAGAACTTCCCACTTCCGTTCGTCAAGGGCAACGTCTGACCGCCATGAGTGCACAACAATCTTCACTTCCCATCGCTCCTTCCAAGTTCAAATTCAAGCAACATGGTGAGAGCAGAACTTGGGTGAGTGAATTGCTTCCGCACACGGCTTCAATGGTCGATGATCTCTGCATCATCAAATCCATGTACACCGAACAGATCAACCACGACCCTGCCATCACTTTCTTCCAAACCGGACACCAATTGCCTGGGCGTCCGTCGATTGGATCATGGATGAGCTATGGATTGGGTTCTGATAATAAAAACTTTCCAAACTTTATTGTTTTGACTTCTGGAAATGGTGGCCAACCCCTTTACTCTAGGTTATGGGGAAATGGCTTCCTTCCAACTCAACATCAAGGAGTGCAATTTAGAAGTGGAAAAGACCCTGTTTTGTTCCTCAACAATCCTGAAAATTATCATCACGAGGACCGTAAGGACATGCTTTCTTATTTAAAGGAATTGAATGAAGTGCAGAACTCTGCTTATGGTGATCCTGAAGTGGATGCTCGAATTTCTCAATATGAAATGGCCTTCCGAATGCAAACTTCCGTTCCAGAAGTCACTGATATGTCAGACGAACCCGATGAAGTTTTTGAGATGTACGGCAAAGACAGTAGAACACCGGGTACCTATGCCGCAAACTGTTTGATGGCTCGAAGACTTTTAGAGAAAGATGTGAAGTTTATTCAATTGTACCACCGAGGTTGGGATCATCATGCCGGACTTCCTTGGGGAATGAAAAAGCAATGTGAGATGACAGATCAGCCTACCGCCGCTTTCTTGAAAGACCTGAAACAAAGAGGCTTACTGGAAGACACCCTCGTAATTTGGGGTGGTGAATTTGGTAGAACGGTGTACTCTCAAGGGAAATTAACGCCTCAAAGCTACGGTAGAGACCATCACCCGAAATGCTTCAGTATGTGGATGGCAGGTGCTGGAGTAAAAGCAGGAATGAGCTATGGAGAGACGGATGATTTCAGCTATAATATTGTAAAAGATCCAGTTCACGTACATGATTTCCATGCGACTCTAATGCACATCATGGGCATTGACCACGAAAAACTTACTTATAAATTCCAAGGACGAAGATTTAGATTGACGGATGTTCATGGAAATGTTGTCAACGATATTTTATCTTAATTTACCATGAACTCAAGAAGACAATTTATAAAAAATACAAGCATTGCCGCTCTTGGTGGCGCTATGGCTTCTCCACTTTATAGTTTCAATATTTTAAAGAAAAAGCCAGCTCCAGAAATCATTTTAGGGCATGGTGATTATCAATATAAACTCAACAAAGATTGGGCACAAATCAGCAGTGTCCGTAACCCTATTCTTAACTGCCATGAAATGGTGATGGACAGTAAAGGAAGGCTGATCATGATTGGTGATAATACCGACAACAATATCATGATTTTTGATAAATCGGGTAAGCTTTTAGATTACTGGGGCACGGCCTATCCGGGTGGTCATGGTCTGACTTTAAGCAAGGAAGGAGAAGAAGATTTTCTTTACTTGACGGATTCAGGTTGGTTCTTGGATAAAAGCGGAAAGTGGGTACATCATAACGGTAGAGTCTCTAAAACTACATTAGACGGAAGAGTCGTTTTTGATATCGGTCACCCTCAAACAGTAGGTGCTTATGAGCCGGGGGATTTATTCTGCCCCACCGAAGTCGCCATCGCACCCAACGGTGATATTTATGTGGCAGATGGCTATGGAAAAGACTACATTTTGCACTATGATGCCAAGGGGCAATTTATCAGAAAATGGGGCGGGCATAAAAACAAGGACAAAAACTACAACTTGATGAATGCTCATGGGGTAACTTTAGATTTACGTGATCCTGACCAACCACTTTTATGCTGTTCATCAAGAAGTGAGAATATGTATAAGTGGTTTACCTTGGATGGGAAATTCGTCAAAAAACTCCACCTCACCAACATGTTCATTTGTCGTGCAGTATTTGATGAGAATAACTTATACGCTGGCGTTTGTTGGTCTAGACCTGAAGATGGAAGCGGTCATAACTGGAAAAAACATACTGGTTTTGTGACTATTCTGCAAGATGACAAAGTAGTTTCCAACCCAGGCGGTACGGCGCCAATTTATAAAAAAGGTGAGCTTCAAGCTTCTTATCAGCTTCCTACTCAACCCATTCTTCACGGTCATGATGTGTGTGTAGATGAGGATAAAAACCTTTACATATGTCAGTGGAACGCAGGGCATACGGCTCCTCTGAAATTGGAGCGTATATAAATTAATAGTAATGATTTAATGCGAATCAAGGTTTCACTTGAACTACCCTATATGCTCTAACAAGATCCTTTTTTAGAAATCAGGAGATTTCTGGTGATCTGTTGGCACGGATGACGCTATCGCTTAACATCCGAGCCAGTGTCACTGATTTCCACTTCCTAGCGCAAATGTTAAGCGACAGCGTCAATTGTGCTTGAAAGATCATAAGAAGTCTCCGACTTCTAGTTGAAAACATCTATGGTTATAGAAAACAGTATTCAGTTTTATCACAAATCAATACCTCTTGATTCTCATTGAAAATTATAAATTCAACAAAATGGATTTTTCAAATTTTTCTCTCTTTATAGGTCGATTTCACCCGCTGTTGGTACACCTTCCCATCGGTTTTATCTTTATGGTTTATATCATTGAAATCGCAGAGCATTTTAAAATAATAGAGCACACCAAAAAGGTAATCAAACTGATTTTACTTTCAGGAGGCGTGAGTGGTATCATTACGTGTGTCCTAGGTTATTTCCTTGGAAGTGGTGAAAGTGACTACGATTTTGAAAGTATTCAATTGCATCAGTGGTTAGGAATTATCACAACATTGGTGGTTTTTGGAGCTTATTTTTTAAAAGAAAAAGACAATCAATTTTATAAACCTTCACTGGGTTTACTTTTTATATTACTAAGTGCAACAGGTCATATGGGTGGAAACCTCACGCATGGCTCGACTTATTTGACACAATACGCTCCTATCAAATTCAACCAACAACCCAACGAATTTGAAAGGCCTGAAATCACTTCTATTGAAGAAGCTCAAGTATTTGGTGATTTGGTCTACCCTATTCTTGAAACCAAATGCTTCAGTTGTCATAATGAAGAAAAAAAGAAAGGGAATTTATCACTGACAAGTAGAACCTCTATTCTGAAAGGTGGTAAAAATGGTGCTTTTGTGGTTGCTGGTAATTCTGCTAAAAGTAGTTTTGTAGAGCGAATTTCCTTACCCCATCATCATGAAGATATTATGCCTCCTGAGGGAAAAAAGCCTCTTTCAGATCAAGATATTGCATTGATTACATTTTGGATTGATCAAGGAATGGGCAGTTTTGATACTACCCTTGTGGCTTTGGCACCTGATGAAAAATTAGAAGAAATTGCACTTCAACGATTAGGTTTTAAAGCAAGTAAAAGTAGTTATGCCTTTGAAGCTATTGATCCTGCTATCATCACTGAATTAAGAGAGAATCATTTTGAGATTAGGGAATTGATAGTGGGAAGTAATGCTTTGGATGTTTCTATTTCCAAGAAAATCGATATTCATCAAGGCATTCAAGATTTAGAACCGATCAAAAATAATATTCTTTGGCTAGACTTAAAAGAACAAGATGTCAATGGAGAGGATTTGAAGAAAATTGGGCAATACACTCAACTTGTCAAACTCAATTTAAGTAAAACACCTATTCAAGATCATGATTTAATCGCCTTGAAAGGGCTTCAAAACTTAGAAGTTATCAATCTTCATTCTACTAATATCAGTGATGAAGGACTTGAGATTTTAAAGGGAATACCTTCTCTAAAAAAGATTTACTCTTGGAATACGAATGTGGGTAAGCAATTGGCGGAAGTACATTGATTACACAACAAAACGAATTCTAGAAATCAGGAGATTTCTAATGATCTGAAAGGTCACGATTGACACTTAAGCTTAACATTCGCTCCAATAGTCTTTCTACCCAATTAGTTTGTAGTACCTTCCTTCAAGGTCTAGATTTTTTGCTTTGTTTTTCATTAATGGAAAAATGAAGAGCAAAGAAGCTGAAAGATTTGACGCATATCATCAACTCAGAAGTGTAACCATGGGTTGATGATATTGCCTTCTACAATGGTAAAAACTAACGATTCTGATCTCAATAAAATTTTCTCCCTCTTTTTCTGCTCAATTTATTTCTACTGAAACCACCACATTAGAATACATTTGGGTAAAAGAAAAGAAATGATGAACAAATATTACTTATTAATAATTGCACTTTTTGTAATGCAAGGTGCAATGGGACAAACTTCATTTTCAACAAAGGAAATAGACGAGCAGGTAGATAACTTGATGTCTAAAATGACTTTGGATGAAAAAATCGCTCAAATAGAAGGTACTCGTTTACGTGATATTATGGTAGACGGAAAAGTTTCTCTAGAAAAATGTAGAGAGCATATACCCCATGGAATAGGTCATTTTTGTCAATTTTCATCTGGACAGGAATTACCCCCAGAACAATTAAGAGATTTAGTGAGGGAAGTTCAAAATTATTTGATGAACGAAACTCGTTTAAAAATACCTGCCATTTTTCATGAAGAAGCTATCACTGGTTTCGCGACCTACCAAGCCACTACTTTCCCTCAACAAATAGGAATGGGATGTTCTTGGAACCCCGAATTAGTACAGAAAAACACTACCGCTATTTCCAAAAGTATGAGAGAAGTGGGGGCTTCTTTTGCACTATCTCCAATGATTGATATTAGTAGAACTGCACATTGGAACAGACATCAAGAAAGCTACGGTGAAGACAGCTATTTGACATCGAGAATGGGTGTTGCCTTCGTTCAAGGCTTACAAGGTGATGACTTTAAAACAGGTGTAGCAGCAACTGTAAAACACTTTGCAGGATATGGTACGAAAAATAATTCAGTAAAAGAACTTTACGAGGAATATTTAATGCCACATGAAGCTTGTATTAAAGTGGGAAATGCAAAAAGTGTAATGCCTTCTTACGGTACTTACAAAGCTCTTCCTATCAGCATGAGCCCTACAATGTTAGATCAAATTCTTCGCAAAGAAATCGGTTTTGATGGGTTAGTAGTCAGTGACTATGGTGCCATCAATATGATTTACAAAAAATATAAAAGAGCTCCAGATCAAATGACTGCTGGTGCAATGGCTTTGAATGCTGGAGTAGATATTGAGCTTTCGTCTCCTATGACTTTCCCTTACTTAAAAGATGCTTTGAAAAAAGGATTAGTTACTGAAAAAGACATTAATCAAGCGGTAAAAAGGTCATTGACCATGAAAGCAAAGTTAGGTTTATTGGAAGACAACCCAATGATTGGTAAAGATGGAGATTTGGATTTTGATCCAGCTTCCAACAGAGCTTTAGCATATCAATCAGCTGTAGAATCTATTGTTTTACTAAAAAATGATGGCGTTTTACCCCTTAAAAAATCTACTAGAAAAATTGCTTTAGTCGGTCCAAACTCTTCTACGGTACACTGCCTTTTAGGTGACTATACATACCAAGCAATGCGTGCCTTCTGGAAGAGTGCCAAGTTTGATGAACTCAATCCTAAGTTGGTGACTCTTAAAGAAGGTTTAGAAAGTAAAGTAGGTAGAAAAGTAAGTATCCAACACGAAAGAGGTTGTGATTGGAGTGCTGCTTTAGAAGCGACAATTGATAAAGATGGTTTTGGGGATGATCGTTTAAGTAAATTAAAAATGATCTCAGTCTCAGATCTTCCTCAACCTGACTTAAAGAAAGCATTAAAAATTGCCAAAGAAAGTGATGTAATTATTGCTGCTATGGGTGAAAATATTTACCTCAATGGTGAAGGGCGATGGAGAAAAGGCATTGGTCTGCCGGGTCAACAAGAGGAATTTGTAAAACAACTAATTGCGACTGGAAAACCTGTTATTTTGGTACTTTTCGGTGGTAGACAACAGGTGATTGCGGACATTGAGAAAGATTGTGCTGCAATTGTTAACGCTTGGTTCCCTGGTGAAGAAGGTGGAAATGCTGTAGCGGATATTTTATTGGGCAATGCTAATCCTTCCGGTAAACTTTGTGTAAGTTACCCTAGAACACAAGAAAAAAAGGAGATTGATTACAAGTTGGGTTATGCAAAAGATGATCAGCCACAATATCCCTTCGGTTATGGTTTGAGCTATACTTCTTTTCAATATGATAATATCAAATTACCGAAAGAAGCAAAATTGACAGATGAATCAATTGAAGTTTCGTGTTCGGTCACTAATAGTGGTAAAGTAGACGGAACGGAGGTTGTACAGCTCTACATTTCGCCATTAGATAAAAACTCAACGATGAAGCCTATTCAACTGAAAGGTTTCGAGAAAGTGAGCTTGAAAAAAGGAGAAACAAAAGAGATTACATTTAAGGTGTCACCACAACTGTTGGCACAATACAAAAATAATGATTGGGTAGTTGAAGGAGGAAATTATGCCTTTAAAATTGGTGCTTCTTCTACGGATATTCGTTTGAGTGCTACGGTACAAATCAAAGGTGCTCCGTTGGAATTAAGAGAAGGACGTAAGGTGTTTTTCTCATCTACAACTGTTCAAGATCAAAAGCTTAATAAATAGATGATACCTATAATTCATTCATTAATTTTAGCGATAGGGGGAATTATTTTAATTCCTCTTATCGTATCTGGACAAACCAAAAAACAGCCTAATGTCATATTGATTCTTACAGATGACCAAGGAATTGGAGACTTAGGATGTCATGGAAACCCTTGGCTAAAAACACCAAACATTGATAAATTTTATGCCTCTTCCGTTCGATTTACAGATTTTCATGTAAGTCCACTTTGTACACCTACTCGTGCAGCGATTATGACAGGACAGTATCCAGTGCACAATGGTGCGTGGGCTACCTACAAAGGAAGAGATGCACTCTCTAAAAATACCACAACAATAGCAGAAGTTTTCCAATCTGCAGGATACAAAACAGCACTTTTTGGAAAATGGCATTTGGGGGATAATTACCCTGTAAGACCCACTGACAAAGGTTTTGAACATGTTGTACAACATCATGCAGGTGGTATTGGAGAACTTTCTGATCACTGGGGAAACACCTATTTTGATGATGTGTATTACGTCAACAATAAACCCCAACAATTTGAAGGGTATTGTACTGACGTTTGGTTTGATGAAACCATGAAATTCATTGAGAAGAATCAGGACAAACCTTTCTTTATTTACCTTCCACTCAACGCTCCTCATGATCCATTAATTGTAGCCGAAAAATACGCTAAACCTTACCAGAAATATCAAGAGAACAATGAAATTATAGATGCCAACCTTTACGGAATGATTGCCAATATTGATGAAAATTTTGGCCGATTTCAAAAATTCCTCAAAAAACACAAGTTAGAAGAAAATACCATCATCATCTATATGAGTGACAACGGTACTCGATTTGGCTACAGTCCTGATGGTAAAAAAGGGTACAATTACAACTTGAGAGGCATCAAGGGAGCCAAATTAGAAGGTGGACATAGAGTGCCGTTCTTTATGCAATGGGCTAGTGCAGGCATTAAAGGAGGAAAAGACATTCCGACCTTGGCTGCTCATGTGGATTTACTTCCTACTTTGGCAAACTTATGCAATATCTCGTTAGCAGATAGTCTGAAATTAGACGGCGTAGACCTATCTCCTGTATTAAAAGAAAAGGATACTAAAATAGAGCGTTCTGTATTTGTTCATCACAGACAAGATTGGCGTCCTCCAACCGCTGTACAAGGCACATGTGTCTTACAAAATGATTGGCGACTGATCAATGGAAAACAGCTGTATGACATCAAAAAAGATCCGCTTCAGAAAAAAAACCTTGCACAAGATCATCCTTCTGTCATCACACAATTATTGGAAGACAATCAGACTTTTTATCAAAAAATAAAAAAGGAAAAAACGTTTTCTGAAATGCCTTCTACTATCATTGGAAGTCCGATTCAAAATGAAGTCACCTTGACTATACAACATGCCATCGGTGAAGACAAAGGAATATGGAAATGTGAGCAAGTGGCGGAAGGATCAAAGAATAAAAATAATACTCATGCTTTGGAAGTAGTGAAACAGGGTATGTATAAAATCAGCTGCAGAAGGTGGCCAAAAGAATGGAGTGGCCCTTTGCACGGCAAACCTGAACAACACCCTAAGCATCGCTTTGAGTATGATGTCATAAAACCTGAGCTAGTACGCATAAAAATAGGGAATCAGATTCACGAAAAAGAGGTCAATGCACAAGAAGAAGAAGTTGCCTTTACTGTTTATCTAGAAAAAGGAAAGACACTTTTGGTCAATGATTTTGTGGAGAAAGGTGATAAATATGGCGTGTATTATACGTACATCTCATATCTCCCCCCTAATTAGAAGTATATCTCCTTATTATGAGTCATTTCGTTTTTAAATTTCAACATTATACGATGTGACTACTAAAAAGTATGAATTAATATGAGATTACTATTACTACAATTTTTAATTGGGATGACTCTGAACTTTTCCGTTTTTGCTCAGAAAAAACCAAATATCATTGTGATTTTTGCCGATGATATTAGTGCTAGAGAAATGCCTATATACGGTTCTTCGAAATGGAGTCCTGCACCCCAAGGCGGAAACACTTCTGATTTAAAATTCAGAGCTTCTACACCTGTAATTGATCAGTTGGCGAAAGAAGGCGTTTATGTAAAAACAGCTTGGGCCACTACGATTTGTTCTCCAAGTAGAGCCATGATGATGACGGGTCGTTATGCTCACATTCATAAATGGTGGCATCTAAAAGATAGAGGTACTTGGATTAATCCAAATGGTAAAAAAGTAACTTGGCCTTTGTATATGAGTTCTCCAAAAACGATCGGTCATATTGCCAAAGAAGGTGGTTATGCTACTTATTGGGCAGGTAAAACACAGATGAGTGGAGTGGATCAATTTGGTTTTGATGAAGGTGTTTTTACTCCGGGAGAAGTAAGAGATCGTAAAAACTTATACCCTTATAGTGACTTTAAAATCAAACCGAAAAAAATAGATGGCAAACGTGTATTAGTCAATGTAGATACAGATCAGCAGGTAAAATATTATGCACAAGATGGATGGTATTGGCAACCTCATGTACAACTTATGAATCACCCGGAAGCTCAAAATAAGTTTGAGTGGTGGCCTAACACAAAAGAAGCGAAAAAAGAGTACGGATTAAGTACCTATGGTCCTGATGTGGAAATGGAATACATTATGGAGTTTATGGAAAGAAAAACGAAAGAAGATCAACCTTTCTTTATCTACCATACCAGTCACCTTGGACATGACGGATGGAATTTCTTTAGTAGAGATACCAATCCAAAAACAAGAGAAAAATGGCCAGGAACTCCAAAAATCAAATGGGAAAATGGAAAATACACGCGCACAAAACCTCATGTAACTGGTGATGAAGGTGTATACGACACTCACAATACGGTGACTGAAGGTGGAATCCACACGCACATCAATTACTTGGATTACCAAGTTTGGCAATACATGAACAAGCTGAAAGAATTGGGTGAGGAGAATAATACCATCATCATTTTCAGTGCTGATAATGGCACAAGCAAATACGGTAAAGGTAGTTTTGTTTCTCAAAAAGGTGTACATGTTCCAATGGTAATCTATGCTCCTGGTTTTGATTTCACGAAAAAAGGTGAGCAAGACATCTTGGTCAACATTTCAGATATCCTCCCTACCGTTGCTGAAATTGCCGGTGTTGCTATTCCAAAGGATTATGAAATCAACGGTAAGAGTTTGTTACCTTATTTGACTACAAAAACAAACGAACATAGAGAGTGGATCTACTCTTACCATAAAGATAAACAATTGATCAGAGGGAAAAATGTATTGATTGATGGGCATGGTAAATACTTTGATGTTTCCAAAAACCCTTCAGACCTTATCAGTTTTCCAGTGATCACGGACTGGAGCAAAGTATCAGAAGCACATCGTAAAGAAAAAGAGATGTTGGAGAAAATCCTTCCAAAGTACGACAACTTCGATACTGAACATGATGCTCCTCAATTATAAATCAACTTTATATCAAAAAATATGAAAAATCGTTTCCTACAACTATCACTTTTACTTTACCTCTTGCCATTGGGGCTGTTTGCCCAAGTGCAATTGGAAAGTGCATTAAAAGAGGCTGCCAACGCACCCATCATTGAGGATGTGCCCGAAGCACCTAATGGATTTGTCTTTGAAAAACCAACGACAAACAACAAAATTAAATACAAGTCTTCCCTTAAATTCAACAGAACCATTTATGTAGACGCAAAAAATGGCAAGGATAAAAACGATGGTTTATCGGCTAAAGAAGCCATTAAATCATTGAAAAAATTGGGTGAAATGAAATTGACTTTTGGTGATCAAGTTTTACTAAAGGGAAATCAAACACACTTCGGTACTATTGAATTAATCAACTTGAATAAAGGTACAAAAGCGCAAAAGAAAATTCATATCGGTAGTTATGGAAAAGGAAAAGCGACGATTGATTTTAAGGGCTACCCTACAGGTGTCATGATCCAAAACACTTCAAACGTGATCGTTACAGACTTAAAAATGACTGGAAACGGTGGCCCTAGCAATGATAAATTGATGAAGCGCCCTCAGGATAAATTCAAAGACCAACGTTATGGAATTCGTATTCAATCTGATGAAACGCACAAGCATAGTTTAATGGAGGACTTTGTGATTTACAATGTAGACATCTATGATGTTTTCTTATTGAACAGTGCTGAAACTTCTCGTGCTTGTCGTCAATGGAACATGAACGATGGCGCTGGCTGGGGCTGGGGTGTATTCGGTCAAGTTTTGAAAAAAGGAAAAGGCATTAATAATGTCACTGTAAAGCATGTGACAGTAGAAAATGTTAGTCAGATGGGTATCCGTTTCAAAGGTAGTGGTAAAATAGACGGATCTGCTCCTAGAAATGTGAACAATGTACATATTGAATACTGTACGGTATACCAATCAGGTGGCCCAGGTATGCAATTCAACAGATGTAATAATAGCCACTTGAAATACAGCAGAATTACTGAATCAGGCAACAGAAACGACAAGCGTAAGTGGGGTCGTGGTAGTGGTATGTGGACTTGGGGTCTTCAGAATTTCTTGTTTGAGTACAATGTCTTCGAAGGTGCACAAGGTATTGCCGATTGCTGTGGTGCTCATATTGATTTCAACTGTAAAAATGTAGTACTACAAAATAACTTAAGCCGATATAATGCGGGTGGTTTTATTGAGATTTTAGGTCTAAACTACAACTGTTCTTACCGCTATAATATCAGTGTAAATGATGGATGGAGAAATATGAAAGACCCTGCTCAAGCATTCTGGGGTAAAGTAGGTACGCCTGGCTGTATTGTAACGGTTAATGGTCATAATCATAAAAAACAATATGAGGGTCCTTACCAAACATACATTTACAACAACACTATCATTAATACAAAGGCTGGAAACGCTCCTTATAAGAATCCTAATGTATTCAATATCTCGACTTCAAATGAAGGTTTGGTGATGATGAATAACATCTTCTGGATAGACGATAAAACAACAACAAGCTGGTCAATGCACCGTTGGAAAGATGGTGCTGATTATGATGCTGCTTTTGATTTTAAAATTTCAAAAGCTCCAAAACCAAATGCAAAGCCAGAAAAAGGTTTTGATGGTTCTGTAGCGGCCAATATCAGACCTATGAATGCGGAAGAATTGGCTAAGGTTGAACTCAATATGCGTAATAATATTTATCAACTTTATAATGAAAAAGGAAAAGATAAATACACTAAAGTTGAGAATGCATTACCAAAAGGCTACTGGGATGAGAAAGCTTTAGGAGGAAACCCTGACTTTGTAAATGAAAAAGGTTCTGATGCTGCGGACTTTGTGCCTAAAAACACGGCATTAATTTCTGCTGGTGAGAAAATCGAAAAACTGAAATCAGACAAAACTGAAAAGGGAATCTACTTCGGTGGTCTTGAAGTAAAAACGGATTTCTTCGGCAATCCAATTAAAGGAAATATCATTGGTGCCGTTGTTCCTAATGCAAAGATCAGAGATTGGTCTAAAGTCATGAAGGAAAACGACAAACCTCTTGAAAACTAATTACACTACACTGTAAACTAAATTTTCGTTAATTAATATTACTCCTTTTATGAAGGATTAATGGTAGTGTATTGTGGTTCGCGAGGACGTTGCAATGCAACGTCCCTACAGCACTGCAGTTTAGAAAATTATTATAAAACCTTTGTCTTTTAACATGTAATCAGACCATCATTTAGTAGTATCTCCCTCGGCCTTGAAGGGAAAAGCGTTAAGAATTTCATGTATTGAGCCGTTAAAAATGATTTTCTTGTTTGAGCAAAGCGATTTTAAAATCATTTAGGCGAGAGAAATGAAATTTAGCTTTTGACTTCAAAGCCTTGAATTTTTTGCTTCGTTTTTGTTTCAAGACAAAAATGAAGAAGAAGGAAGTTTGAAAGTAGATCCTATAAATGCTGGCAGAAAGGCTGATTGAAAGTTGACGGAAATTGAGTTTACAATGTACTAATTAATAATAAGGAAGAGTGATGAATGGCGGGTGATGGTAAAATTGTCGTTTGCATTACATAAAAACTATTTCACTTGTCATTCTTCACACTTCAATCTATCAACAAATAAATCGCAACTTATTGAAATGAAAACAAACAAAACTATAATCCACTACTTACTATTACTAATGATTGTAGGAGGTAGTGCTTGCCAACCGACATTTGATAATAAGGAAATCAAAAACGATACAGCTTTCCCTTTTATCCTTCCAAAAGAAAAGCCTACAGACAGACAGTTGAGTAGAGCCATGGAAAGAAATTACTCTTACCCTGCGGGCCGTCCAGAGGATAATGAGTTGTATTCTCAATTCAAATTCACTGAACTAAAAGGTTTTGACTACAATGATCACGACGGTACAATCTCTAGAAGAGACCCTTCGAAAGTGATCTTTGAGAATGGTCAATACTATGTTTGGTATACAAAAAGAGACACTCCTACTCCACCACAAGGACCGGATTTATGCAACGATACCATTCCTTCGAGAGACTGGGATTTATCTGAAATTTGGTACGCTACAAGTAAAGACGGTTTCACTTGGGAAGAGCAAGGTGTAGCAGTGCCTCGCCCTCCAAAACCAAATGTGGGTTGGAGATCGGTGACCACTACGGACATCTTAAAATGGAAAGGAAAGTACTATTTATACTACCAAGGATTTATGCAAGCAAGTGGTAAGCGTGGGGACGACTGTCCTGTGGCGGTCTCTTATGCGGATTCGCCTGACGGTCCTTGGACGCCTGCCAACAAAATTGTAATTCCAAACGGTAAAGAAGGTGAGTGGGATCAATATTCTATCCACGATCCTTACCCATTGGTCTACAAAGGTAAAATCTACTTGTACTACAAATCGGACTTTGATGGTGATCCTAACTTAGTACGTATGCAAGGATTGGCTATCGCTGACAATCCATTGGGACCATTTAAAAAACACCCATTGAACCCAGTGATTACATCAGGTCATGAAACTACTTTGTTCCCATTCAAAGAAGGTATGGCTGCGTTGGTGATCAGAGACGGTAGCGAACATTATACGATCCAATATGCTGAAGATGGCGTCAACTTTGACATTGCTTCTATTGTATCATTAATGCCAACAGCGGCAGGTCCATACGTTCCAGATGCTTTTGATAGCAACGGAAATGGCCGAGGTATTTCATGGGGTATTTCACACTTTACCAACGTTACAACTTGGAAAGAAAATCACGCAATTATCGCTCGTTTTGATTGTGATTTAAGCTTAGATGTCAACGATCCTGATATGAAGAAAACACACAATTACTTTAAGCCAAGTGTGTACTTCTCTAAAGGTTTGAATAAGAAACAAAAAGCACGTATTGCCAGAGAAAATGAGGCAATATTGAAAGCTTCAAAATAATATAATTTGAATAGTTAACAGATGCTTGTGACGCTTATAACTTAAAAATAAAACAGGTAATCTTTAAAAAAGCAGAGGATATGATGTCTTCTGCTTTTTTTGTGTGGTTTTAGGGATATATAATTTCAGCCCATAGTTATACTTGATTTTATAAGGCCTACTTTTATATCGCAAGTGTTTAGCCGATAGGCGTCACTTGTGATGATACATTGGCGAAGTCTCCCGACTTCGAAATAAATAAAAGTGTGCATTTATATTCGAAGTCAGGAGACTTCGCCAATGAGTGGTTCCAAGTGACGCTCACGCTTAACACTTGAAACAGGCTGATTTTTATTACAATAATAGGTTTTGCGACTGCCCGAGAATTAAAGTTCCAAGTCACACTTTAAGCTTAATACTTGAACCAAGTTAAAGATGATTAAACCATCTATCAAAATGCTATACAATCGTCTTTGGTTACCAATTTCCTTCTAAAATTATCTTTGTTGGGAAAACATCTTGAAATATTAGCTATTCTATCAAAAGAATCATCTCTTCCATTATCATCAATATGATAATGAGCATATATTTTCTTACAATTTTGATGAGTGAATATTTCTTTTAATAAAGTCCTATCGGATGCTCCACAAGAGTGACCAATAACAATAACATCATAAGCATCTATATCAATGTAATTGTGTATTTTTTTAATTTTATCATTTTCTTGATATTTTAATGATTTGATATACTTCAACAAATCATTATTCTCTTTACTTTCTAACTCTTTATATTTATCACTTTCTTCATTTCCAAATCCGAAAAGAGCTTGATCACTAAACTTCTTAAATAACTCTCCATGGATATTTACCATTGTGCCAAATTTGTCTAAAGTCGCTCTTAATATAAGATTTAGAGTTTTGGTATAATTAAAGTTAACTACTAAAAAATCAGTATTCTGAAACGATGTGACAATTTCTTTCGGATAACAATCTCTAATTAAATGATTTTTAGACTTGACCTCTTCAGTTAAATAATCTACTAATAAATCTCTAACCTCTATAAGATCTATATTCAGTTTTTCCTTGTCATCAAATTGAACTTCAGTTATGACTTCATTCGTATATTCTATTTTTTTTACAATTTCTCCATTTAAGGCTCTAAAATATTCCATCTCTATATCCACCCAGTTTTTTGAATTTTTATAGATAATATGACCCAAAAATGGATTTTTAAACCTGACTACAGTCTTTATATTTTGGTTATCAATATACTTTATCTCTTCACCTTTTTCTCTAGGAAATAGCTCAGACACAGAATATTCACCGGATTTTGATAATGGCTGACTCTGCCTCATTAATAACAATTCATAAAATTCATTTGAACGAATATTTTCCTCTCTTAAATTATCATTTATAACATGAGGTCTAGCATATACTCCTTCTACTCTCACACTATTTTCATTAAATATAGATGCAATAAATTGGCTATAACTTGATCTTAAACCACAAGATAAATCAAAACCATTTCCAAGTATTACTAATTTTCTTTCTTTGTTCTCTGTTTTATTTGCCATTACTTATTAAAGATTATTGCTTTAATAAAGATCCGAAAAAAAGACTTCTAGTTAAACTAAATCCTTGTCTACTTTTATCATCTTTAGAGATTTACTAATATTTAATCAAGCTAGTATTAACATCATCATTATAATAATAGAAGACGTTTCATAGTTTACTACTCTAAAAAACACCCTGAAAGAACACTAACGCTCCTTCAGGGTATTTCCATATTTTTATGGCTTATCAATATGTATTTCTAAAGATTACTTGATCATAATCTGTTGTGATTTTGTGTAATTTTCAGAAGTTACTTTAATCACGTAAATACCACTATCTACACTGTTTAGATTAATAGTACTTTCATCCGATGAAAGTAATTGATCATAGATCAACTGCCCTAAAGTGTTATAGACGGTGACTCTTACCTCTCCTAAATCTTGGCTACTTCTGATATTGAAGATGCCCGAAGAAGGATTGGGATAGACCACAAATTCAATAGCTCCACTTATCTCATCTTCTAAGTTTCTGACCCTAGCTGAGGAAGGTGTACCTTCTGTGATTTTGAATTGCTGCCAATTGGATGCTCCAGTACTTGTACAAAGCATATTATTTCTTATAAACAAAGCATTGTTGCCCTTTAATGCGTAAATATCATTTCCATAGTCTACCATTTCAAATTTTTCCCATGCCCCTATTGAAGTTCTGATACACGTCAGCTCCTTGTTACCATTCTCAGAACTTACGTACAAACCATTACTTCCTTTGAAAGAGAATGTACCATCTCCGTTATCAATGATTTCAAAAAGCTCTGTAGTTCCCACTGAAGAAGATGTTCCTAATACATTCGGGTTGGCTGAACTCATATAATCAAAGCTTCCTTGATTTTGGAAAGAATATAATACTGAGCCTGCCGTAACGTCAAAAGTAGTAGAAACATAATCTAAGTTAGAACCAAAATTTCCACCAACAGGTCGTATTGAAACGCCAAGTTTATAGTTGTTGCCTGCTGCCCACGCAGATGGCTGCGTAAGTGTAAGAGTTTGAGTCCCTGTTCCTGCATTGACGGTTTGTTTTGAACTTGTCAACCACAATCCTGATGGGTCATTAACCAAGACGACCAATTCATATTGTGCGGTTGCCTGATAGCTGACTTGAACATTGAAGCTATCGCCAGTGGCAACCGTTTGAGGAGCCGATGCAATACTAACACTATTGGTTGAAGGCAGGTCACCTACAGGTGTCCAATCTGCACCAGGAACCCACATCGTTCCTCCTCTCTCATAAGCCCCAATGTCTGGAGCATTACCCACATAACCATCCGTAAAACCTGGAATTACTTTTCCTGCATCTACTAAGTAAGATCCACTCTTAGGCTCAAAGTTCATTGTGCTAACATTCGTAAATGGATTATTGGCATTGATGATATTTTGTGGTTGAATATCAGTACCAAACCATGGTGCAGTACTCGCATAATTATTAATTAGTACCACATCATCCATTGTATAGCCATTTTCCCAACGTCCCATGCCTTCCAAAGCATCATAAATAGAGTTGTTGAAAAAGTCTAAGCCCCAGTTGTCCCAGTTGATTTGAATGCCCGTCCATGATACATTATAAACAACGTTATTGTATACTTGGTAGCCTTTACTGTTATTATCAAGGTAAATACCCGCCACTTTATAGCCGGCATGAGGAGCAGCAGTAGAATTATGGAACCAGTTATGATGTATCACTGAGTTCTTGTAATCTGCATTTCCTACAGTATAGAAAACGCCTCCATCAGCATTCATCTTCATTACATCATACACATCGTTGTAGGCTACAGTGGCATTAGAACCACTCACATAAATACCGCTTCGGCCACCGCCATAAACTGTATTATTTTCAATCACTGTTCCAGGGCAGTTGGAACGAATAGGCTCAGCGTGAATACCTAATGTATTAAAGTTTCTTACCACGTTATTTCTAATCGTAGTGTTTTGAGATCCTTTCCAAGCAGCCAGCATTGAAATACCATTTGCTGTACCATTTTCGATCAGATTTTTCTCAATCAATGTATTACTTCCTTCTACCGTAATAGATCCAGAACCAATTTGAGCATCCGTATTATCCAACTCGTCTAAGATTGGAATACCATGACGGATCGTTGAGTTTTTCACCACATTGTTATTACCAGTGATCAACACAATACCTCCAAAAGTTTCGATACCATCTAAAACGATATAGTTTTTCGATACTTTGAATGTATACTCACGCGCTCTGTATTCACATTTACCGGCAGTAGGATTTGCATTGTTCGGTGCTTTGAAATAGATAACCTTATTGGTTGCATCATAATAGTACTCTCTTTGGATGTCCAAAGCATCTAAACTGTTGAACAAATAAAAGATACCTTTGTGACCGTTTCTTGTAACGGTTGGATTGTGTACACCAAAAGGCCACTTTGTAATATCTACCCCTTCAAAATCAATTCTTGAAGTAGATGAAGCGGTAATTTTTCGAGTAAAACTAGCCCCAGAGTGTCCTCCTAAATACCACATATAACCTTCACTCCAATCATAATTTGGAATACCAGAATACGTGATATGAGAAGCCGAACCTCCTGTAATGTAATTCGCATCTACAGTAAAAGGATCATTGTCCGCATTGTTTGGCCAACGGGCAATGTCCATCATACTTCCATCATAAAACAATGCATTGTGTTCTATCCCTAACGGCATTGTTACATTGGCTTTGTAGATGTTGTTGTTGGTCAAAGTCCAACTGTTGATTTCCTCCACGGCAGAAACGACGACGGTTTCTCCCTGAGCTGCTTTAAAAGTAATAGGATTTCCTGAAGTACCATTATTTACGGTCTCAACAGTCTCACGATAAGTACCTTGGTGAATCACAATGACATCACCTGCAACGGCTACATTCGCTGCTTTTTGGATAGTTAAATAAGGATTTGAAGCTGTTCCGGAGTTGTTGTTGTTTCCATTTTTGGCAACATGGATTTCTTTTGCGGATACGACACCACAAAAACATGCCCATAACAGTAGGGCAATAAGCTGTTTTTTCATAGCTAGTGAAATAATAGTTAAACGATTGGTTATGCGATCTTTGAGCACGTTCCGTATGCTCTTTATTTAAGTACCTTTTAAACTAAATTATCGTTAACTTTCAATTGATCTTTCTACAAGCAATTATAGGATATACTTTCAAACTTCCTTCTTCTTCATTTTTGTCTTGAAACAAAAACGAAGCAAAAAATTCAAGGCTTAGAAGTCAAAAGCTAAATTCCACTTCTCTCGCCTAAATGATTTTAAACTCGCTGCGCTCAGACAGCAAAATCATTTTTAAGGGCTCAATACATGAAATTCTTAACGCTTTTCCCTTCAAGGCCAAGTTAGAGACTACTAAATGATTATCTAATCACAGGTCAAAAGAGAAGTTTTTTATAATTATTTTCTAAGATACATTGCAACGTCCTCGCGAACCACAATACATTACCCTATATTCCTCGCAAAAAGAAATATATAAATTAACAAAAACTTAGTTTACAAAGTGTTAAGTATTTAAATAGTAACTCAACAAAAATTACTTTACGTGATTATTGGTTATCATTGGAGAAAAAGACATAATAATTCATGATTAGTGGGACTAATCGTTTCATTTAAAAATTGATTCATTTCAATACGATAGGAATAAAAAGGTAAAGTCATTTTTGTGTTGTTACTTAAGATCATTTCATACTAATTTTTTTCAATTTGCTTGATCTCCTTTAATTGAAGGTTGATAAATTTACCTCAAACACAAGTGTATTTATAACATATAATAAATCCCCCATTGAATAGGGTGTAATTATCCCCTTTTTGAAGTGTAGAAGTAACAGATAAAAAGAGGAGAAAAAGTCGTTTTTGTAATGATAAAAATAAAGTTCGTGAAGAGGATCTATTTTATCCTTCTTCACGAACTTTGTTATTGGTATAGTGTCAACTAGATTTTCTTTGATTGAGATAGATTTTCATGAATAGTATATGGTTATTTGTAGTGGTTCTGTAGGGTCGTTACAATGCAACGACCCTACAGAACTACACTTTAAATATACTATTGTAAAATACTCATCTTTCGATCAGTAATCAGAAAATCATTTTGTAGTACTTTCCTCGGCCTGAAGGATTTAATCTTCCGCCTCTAACTTCCAGGTTCTGACCCACTTGAATTTTGTACTTCGATCTAACTTGGAATCATTAAAGCCCATATCGTCCCTTGCATCTTCTCTTACCCAATCATAAAAATTGCTTGACATGATCAAACGTTGATCTGAGGTAAAAGGAACTGGAGGAGTCACTGATTTCACCAATCTGCCATCGATAAAAAAGTCGACTTGATTACCTCCCTCATGCCACCATGCGGCATAAATATGGTATTCTTCACGGTTAAATTTCTCGAAGTTAATGTGTCCACCTTTACTTTGTCGGCTGCCATTGTAAGCACAATTAGTAGAGTGGCGATGGGTATTAAAATGAAAGATTTGATCCCATTTTGAATTCACTGCCCAGTCATCTTTGGTCCAATCGTCAGTTTTCGACCCTAAAAATCGACCCACACATTCCTGAATGTCCAATTCTAGGTTTTCACCATCTGATGTAGTAGTACAAGGTACTGGTGGTGTTTTCAACCAAAAAGCAGAAGACATCACTGTAGAACTTGATTGCATTTCCGCTTCAAAATAATAACCCGGTTTACCCATTGTTTTGGAAGACACATAGGCACCTCCATACCATCTTTTAGCCGGTTGGCTTGTGTCGTCTTTCGGGCTGTACTGGGGTTCATCATACATTTTGGCTTCAATTCTTAGTTCTCCTTCTTCAATGCTTACATTTTCAGCTGAAAAAAGGCAACGGGTAGAACCATACCAACCTCTATCCGAGAAAGAACCATTCGCATTTTCCCATAAAAACTCTGGGCTTTCGTTCCATTTTTCAAGATCGATATTTCCTTCTTCAAATTCATCTGAAAGAGCTTCTACCAATACCCATTTTGTATTAGAAGGTTTAGGGTCTTGATCCGCTAAGAAAACAGGTTGGGTGACTTCATCATTTTCTTCTTCGGGTTCCTCCTCTTTGGGTGGTTCTTCGTTTTCACCTTGTTCTTCTTCAATTTTGGTGACCTCATCGATGACGTCTTCTGCATCACAAGAAGCCATAAAAAGGGTAGCTGCCAAAATCAAAAGGTGTAACATGTTTACTCGGTAATTCTTCATTTCACTTTGTGTTATTTAAATTCATTTCATGTTAAAACACTTCTCTATCAATTCGATATTAGTGTTCTATTTATTATTGAATTAAAACTAGTGGAACAAAGTTTTTTGCTAAAAAACCAGCCGATAGTATTCAAGGGAGTAATAGGCTATCCCCTTGAATAGAAGATATTTACCCCTCTACTATTAGTATGCTTTAAACTAAATGATCGATCACTATCAATAGATATTTTGTAATAACCTTTTAAAAAGGTAGTTCTGTAGGGACGTTGCATTGCAACGTCCTCGCGAACCACATTACACAACCATTTGACCTTTATAGAATCACCCATTAGAATTAATGGATCCATAATTTACAGTGTATTGTACTTTTATTTTTTGATGAAATTAAAAGTATGTGACATTTGTGTCGACTGTACCTTTAGGATATAAGAGCCTGCTTTTAAAGCTGAAACGTCTAATTTCCCTTTATTTTTCAATGTTTTATGAATCACTTTTTGACCCTTTACATTATATATATCTACAGAATATTTCCCTTTTGGAACATCTACCGTTAATGTATTTTCAGTGGGGTTCGGGTAAATTGCTACTTTCACAGAATCTAAATCATCGATGGACAAAACGGGTTCAGATGTAATGATGATATTATCAATTTGTTCGTCAGAAAGATTGTCTTGTCCACCCACTGCACGAAGGCTAACTTTCCAAGAATAATTGTTTCCTGATGGAAGTGCCTCATCCATTTCCAATGCAATTGATGTTGTACCAAAGCCTTTTTCTATTGTTTTCTTAGCAGTATGTAAAACTTTGTTTGCCGACCAAACTTCTACCACGATTTCTCTTTTTTCATTGGCCACATAATCTACTTTAAAATCATAAGATTTGGCTGGAGGAACGTTGTTTGGTACTTCATTAAAACCTACAGACTCTTCAACATTTTCAGTGGATAATTCCCATGTTCTCACCCAATCATATTTTGTGGTTCTATCTTCCCAACTTCCCGTCATTCCTCCATCTGCAGGTGTTGGATTCCAATCATACGTTTCTGTTACTAATTTTATGTAAAGATCAATACTAAAATCTGCTGCTGGTGTTACAGAATATTGGTATACCCCATCTAGATAAAATAATATTTCATTTTTGCTTTTCCACCATGCACCATACACATGAAAATCATCGTACACTTTTCCTGAAGGAAGGTCTACACTATTTCCAACAGACCCCGTTGGTGTATCACAAGAAACGTTTCTACTGTGTGTATTAGAATGCATTGATTGATCAAAGTTTTCATTCCAAGATTGAGGGTTTGTCACTTGCCCCACACATTCTTGAATATCCAATTCAGTCACACGCTTATCACACCCCTGCCCTTCATTTTTATAATTGATTAACCAAAAAGTAGAAGATAAGAAAGTCTTGTTGGCTTTCATTCTACATTCAATATAGTTACCCACATTAACGTTTTTATTCGAAATAACGTGTCCACATCCATGCGTAAATGTTTGTCCATTGACCACTTCTTCTTTTTCCAACTGATAATTGGTGATGCACATTGCCCCTTCTTTCACACTCACTGTATTTTCTTTAAAAAGGCCAGGTGCTCTACCAACCCAACGCTTTGGGTCTGTATTTTTCCATTTTACAAGATCTAATTCAGTCCCGTCAAAATCATCCGATACTTCAGGTCTTAATTGCCAAGAAGTACCTAAAGGTTTAGGATCATTTCCCTTTACAAATTCTGGTTGAGCGTAAAGGATATTGGATAACATCAGGAAAAACCCGATCCATAAAAAGTACATTTTTTGAGATTTCATATTCGTTCATTTGATTTCATACATATCAATCACAATAAATACTTTTAAAAGGGATATTTCCGGAAGAACTTCATCAAACTTAAGTCAGAGTTTAGTAAGAAAATTATCTCCCCTCATTTTCCTGAAAAATCTACCCTATGAGAAGTGAATTTTAGAGGTTTTTTCTAATTCTTTGTTGTAGCTTTAATTACTAAACAGAAAATGGAATGAATGAGATGAGAGATTGTTGGAAACTCTATATAAGCACTGTCATTATTGTATTGTTATTGCCTTTTCAATCAAAAGGAAATGATACTTTAATGGAGTATTCAAAGGTAGAACTTAAAGCCGTAGATCAACTGATCGGGACTGCGTTTTACCCTGAAGCATATGATAAAATTTGGTCGCTGATGAGCAGTACCGACGAAGCAAATAATTCAAGAATAAAGTACAGGGCTTACAAACGCTTAACTTTACTTTATTCTATTTTTTATGATAGCCTTAATGCTATGAATAGCGTAGACTCCATGTTTTTTTATGCTAAGAAATCGGGTATTCTATCTACCTCTTATGGAAAGCAAAAAACATATTATACCGCTGCACATACCTACAGAATGAACCGTAATTTTGATAAAGCAAGGGAGTTTTTAAATGTTGCTCGTCAACTCTTAGATGCCACAAAAAGGCCATTTGATGAAAAGTTTTATGTGTTGTCAGAAGAGGCTCACTTGCATACTTTAACGGGCAATTTTGAGCAATCAGAGAAAATCTTAAAAGAAATATCAGCTGAGGTTTCACCTACGCATTCTTATGCCGCTATTCTTTATTCTATGTGGGGAGATTTATACACCCAAAAAGGTAAAATTAAAGAAGCGTTAGCCTATTATTACAAAAGTTTAAAAGCAGTAGATGAACATAAAAGGCGTTTGGGTTTGAGAGTAGAGTTACTCAAAAAAGCCTCTCAATTGAATAGTCAACTTGGAAACTACAAAAAAGCGTATCAGGAAATGACCGCTTCTAAAGAATTAGGAGACCAACTTTTTGGGAGTCAAAGTGCTCGTAATAAAAAGCTTTTTGAGATTAAAGATTCGTATCGAAAAACAATAGAAGAAAATAAGCAATATCGAAAAGAGCAGGAATTAAAGGTATTGAAAATAGAGCAAGAAACGCTTCAACAACGTTTGATTTATCTTGTCTCGCTTTTATGTGTCACCGTTTTATCGGCTGTATTTATTATTTCACTTTTAAAAGTAAAACATCAGACCAAACAACAGCTTTTGGAAGAAAGGTCGAAAGCTGAAATTGAAATCAAGAAAAGGGAATTGACTGTAACATCATTACAATTGATTGAAAAGGATAAATTACTACAGGAAATCAAAGAAGGTTTAGAAGATGTAAAACAACAAAAAAGTGATGCTGCTGTTGAACGTATCAATAAGACCATCAACCTAAATACAGCTAAAACATGGGAAGAATTTGAAACTCGCTTTATACAAGTTAATAGTGATTTTTATGATACACTTAACACTATTCATAGCAGTTTGACTCGAAATGACCTCAAGCTTTGTGCTTTGATCAAGTTAAATTTTTCCAGTAAAGAAATCGCTCAATTGTTAGGTATTTCTACAGATTCGGTCAATAAAGGGAGGTATAGATTAAGAAAGAAATTGGGACTTCATCGTGATGATAATTTGTTTACTTATATCTCTTCCATTTGATTTAGATTTTGTTGAAATGAGTCGATAAAATTGAAAAGATACCGCCCTAAAGAACCATAATACCTCCTATGTTTCAAGTGTTAAGCGTGAGCATCACTTGGAACTATTCATTGTCTCCTGACTTCGAATAGCTAATACTACTCTTTCATTCATGTCGCAGTCGGGAGACTTCGCCAATGTATCATCACAAGTGACGCCTATCGGCTAAACACTTGCGATATAAAAGACTTCTCTGCAGGACCACAACACAAATCACTTCTCACTAAACAAAAAAATTAAGCCCCAAGATGCTCGGAGCTTAATCTACGTGTGTATCATTTACCGTGTGCTACTTCATTAAAGTATTGGGTGTGCTGTTACAGGGAATATATTCCTTATAGAGCCTTGTCATCCCAATGCTCGTCTATGATTTTCTGTAGCTTTGGATAGTTACCGTCTTCCTCATTATATTTCTTTCTAAGCTTTTTGATTTCCTTTTTTAAATCGGCTATCACTTTTGAATATTTTGGATCGTCATAAGCATTGTTCATTTCGTGTGGATCCTTACTTAGGTCGTAAAATTCCCAAGCAATTGGGCCTTCGAAATTATAATCTGCACCCCAAGCTTTAGGATTCTTGTTAGGATCGAAATGTCTTGAATAGAAGAAAATCAACTTATAATCTTTCGTTCTTACCCCAAAGTGTGCCGGATTACCGTGCTTGTGTGCCATGTGCATCCAATAACGATAGTAAGTACTTTTTCTCCATTTTTTAGGCTCTTTACCTGTTTCTAAAATGGACTTGAAAGACTCACCATGCATGTATTTAGGTGTTTTACCTCCAGCTAAATCAATTAGCGTTGGAGCAAAGTCAGTGTTATTGATGATCGCATCTACCTTGATTCCTTGTTTGAAGTTTTTCGGGAAGTGAGCAATGAAAGGCATTCTCATTGATTCCTCATACATCCATCTCTTATCTTGGTAATCGTGCTCACCTAACATCATTCCTTGGTCAGAAGTGTACACAATAATAGTGTTGTCCAACTCACCAATTTTATCTAAATGATCCAATAATCTTTTGATATTATCGTCCACACCCTTCACACATCTTAAATAACGTTTTAAGTATTCTTGATAAGAAGCGTGAGTGTACTCTTTATCACTCAATGATTGGTCAATCTTTAAATCTCTACCCATATCTCTTGTTACATTACGTTTAGAGATAGACGAACCTATGTAATTTCTTAATTTACCATCTTCACCGTACGTAGCGATAGAACCGTTGTTTTCGTTATCATACAAACTTGACGGCTCTGGAATCTCAACATCTTCTAAATAGTCCTTGTAACGAGGTGCAAACTCGAAGAAGTCATGAGGTGCTTTGAAGTGATGCATTAAGAAAAACGGTTGTTCTTTATTCCAGCCCTTATCTAACCACTCGATACTGATATTTGTAACGATATCAGAACTATGTCCTTTGTACTTGACTGTATTTTTTGGCCATGCCTTATCACCTCTTTCTCTGAAAACTGGATCAAAATACTTTCCTTGAACTGGCAATACTTTATAATAATCAAAAGCACCTGGCTCTTCTTTCAAGTGCCATTTACCTACGATTGCTGTTTGATAACCTAATTTCTTAATTTCCTTCGGTAGATATTGTTGATCTTCTGCAATACGACCTTCTAAATCGAGTACACCATTGGTTTGACTGTATTGACCTGTAAGGATCGTAGCTCTTGAAGGCGTACAAATAGAGTTTGTACAAAATGTATTGGTTAGTAAAACACCTTCATTAGCTAATTTATCCAAATTGGGTGTTGGGTTTAATGCTTTCAATCTGCTTCCATAAACACCTATTGCTTGAGAAGTGTGATCATCCGACATAATATAAAGTATGTTGGGCTTCTTCTCTTGTGCACTCATTAATAACGGAAGCAAAAATAAGGCTGTAAAAAATGGTAGAATTCTCATTATAAAAAATCTTTACTTTTCATGTATCATTTCATGGATGCAATGTAATAGATGGGACAATGCAGTAAAGTCAATATTTTGGCTAATAAAAATTATCCATCTTAAAAAAGAAGTATTACTCCCCCTTTTCTTACTCTATTTTTACTAAACAATGTACATTTTGGTTTTTTTAAAAGAAAAAAAATTACTTAGTACCGTCGTCAATTAAGAAGTAAGCATTAGCCCAACTTGCATGATCTCCACCTCTGTCACCATCTTCTTCATCGACCAATAATGTCAACTCTTTTTTACCTTTCACATCAATTTGTAATCGTTGGGGTACTTGGTTTGATCTTCTGATTGGACCACTATTGAAGACCTCATTCCCATCCACTTGAATTCTCATTCGTATTAAACCACCGTTGGAATCATTGGCACCAGGCGTTACAACAAACGTTTTGTAATTAGCTTCAATAGGGAATACCAATTTAGAAGGGGCATGCAAGCCAATTCCTTTCTCATATTTTCGACCTTCAATACTAATTCTCCCGCCTTCAATTCCCTCATTATTGAGTACTTTCCAATAAGAATCAACCGTGGTCGCTAACTCTTTCATCAGGTATACTTTTTCACCTTCAAGGTCGCCATCATTTTCATCAGAAACCCTCTTCGCCAATTCAGGGTTTTTAGGTTTAAATTTCTTTTTACCTTCAACAAAAAATGCTTCTCCCCAATCGGCATGATCGCCTCCTTTATCTCCTATATCCTCTACTGTTAGTGTTAGAATTGTTGCTCCAGAAACGTCTATTGCATGTAACTTTGGTGTATACTCCTTGGAATGACTATTGAAAACACCTGAGTTGAAAACTTCCTCATTGTCTAATTTAATAGACATTGAAATCTTTCCATGATGTGCATCATCTCCTCCGGGTACAACGTAAAAGTAATGTGCTTTTGGTGGTACTTTATAAATTAAGTTGGATGGAGCATGAACACCTAACCCCTTTTCATATAACTTCCCTTTCATACGAAGAGGTACCCCGCTTACCGCTTGATTTTGTTCAATTTTCCAATAAGAAGAACTCTGAGGAAGTATCATTGTCTTTTTCAAATATGTCCTCTTTCCTTTCATTATTTCTACTGGAGTGTCAGATTGAGCCATCACATTCCAACTCATCAAGGCAAATGTTCCTAAAAATAAAATACTCTTTTTAAATATCATTTCAGTAATAATCAAATATCAGTTCTTGTACTACAACCCAAAAGGAAGTTGAGAGTAATCAAATCTCAAAAGTAGCAACAAGTAGGTTTAACGATCTACTTTTAAAATATTAGAATCAATTTTCTTCAATTAGGATTTGTAGACAAGATAATTTACACAAATAGTTGAAAAAATAAGTTTACCCTAACTACATTTCTATCAGTTAGGTAAAGCAATTTATATAAAAAATGGATTGGAAATGTGAATAAGGCAATTTTGTTTTTTGATTGATTTATCAGAAAATATCAAGACCTCTCCTTAACCTTATTGTAAATTTCATAAAAGGCATCTTTCATTTTAGGATCTTCCTCTAAGTTCAAATTTCTCAATTGGCAGAGTTCAAAAAAAGTTTCCTCAGGTGTGAGGTCTTCTAAATCTGCTAATTGTACTCTTTCTACTTTTTTATTTTCTAACTCTTTATGAATTCCAATTTTTAATACCTCAATATTTAGGTCTTCAATGTGTTTGTAAATTTCGTGTATGGGGTTTTCATTGGCTTTGACATTACTGACCACTACCTCTACCCAAGGAGTTAATTGATGATTTAGAGCAGAAAGTGATGTTAATTCAGTTAAGCATTCTTCTAGATTAGCCTTTACCTTTTTGATTGTTCTGAAAACGGGTACGCTTACATGTTCAAGGCTAAATTCCTTTTTATTTGTGGATAAAATAACCACTTCTTTTTTATGGTGAATCTCACTGAAACTCAATACATAAGGTGAACCTGAATATCGGATATGATCATATTTCACTTTCTGAGCTCTATGCAAGTGACCTAAAGCGATATAATTGAATACTTTTGGGAAATCATCTGCACCTATATCTCCTAATCCTCCTACGTATACATTCCTTTCACTTTCAGAAGTAGAAGTTTCTCCACCAATGGCAAAAAGGTGCCCCATACCCATCACAAAGGTATCTTCATCCGCTTTCTGCTCACATATTTCTCCTACCTTTTGGTAATGTTCAATCAAAGCTTCTTTAAAACGATCACCAATATTTTCAAAATGCTGTCCACTTGTGGCTTTACGAATATCCTGATCTCTTAAAAAAGGAACTGCGGCAATAACCATTTTTTCTCCCTCTATTTCAAAGGAAAAGACTTCCTCTTCAACATTTTCAGGTATTTTACCTACCACGGTTACATCTAAAAAAGACAGCAACTCTTTGGGGGCATTTAGCACAGAAGCACCATCATGGTTTCCACCAGTAATGATTACTTTTTGACAATTCGTCCTCACCAATTCCGTCAAAAACTTATAATACATTTTCAAGCTCTGACCTGACGGTTGTGCGGTATCAAAAACATCTCCTGACACCAATACTACATCTATCTTCTCTTTTTTGACAAGATCCACCATCCAATCCAAAGTCATTTGTTGTTCTTCGGCTAGGGATTGTTCGTGAAGGCGGTTGCCAATATGTAAGTCGGCGGTATGTAGTATTTTCATTTTTTGTCATCAATTTTAACTGTGGGTATGAAGATCACTATAAATTCATCAAAAAGAAAGTTTAATTTTTCATTAGTGATAAAAGCGATTCCGGTAATATTTTGACTTACAATTGGTTATTTATCCAATCTAGGAGTCAGAAATTTTTTATTCAAAACTTTCAACATCAATTGTAAACACCTATCTTATTGTGAACTTTTTTCTCAAACTTTTTAGAACTACTTACTATGCAAAAACAATTGGAGAAGACGGAAAGGTCTCACACCTCTACTACTTCCTCTTCTGAAGCAAAAAAACACTATTGGAAAACCAACCTAAAATACCTCGGAATTCTTTTGAGTATTTGGTTTATCTCATCTTTTGGTGCGGGGATTCTTTTTAAAGATGCATTAAATGAAATTACTTTCGGAGGTTTCAAACTGGGATTTTGGTTTGCTCAACAAGGTAGTATTTACATTTTCTGTGTATTGATTATCATCTATATTTTTTTGATGAACAGATTGGATAAAAGCCATCACCTAGAAGACGAATAATCGCAACATTACTTTCAAGCTAGGTTTCATTTAATGAATTATTACACACATCACAAACTTTAATCATGGACGTACAAACTTGGACCTACATCATCGTAGGCTTCACATTTTTGATATATATCGGGATCGCTGTCTGGTCAAGGGCTGGTTCTACCAAAGAATTTTACGTAGCTGGAGGAGGTGTCTCTCCTTTAGCAAATGGTATGGCAACTGCGGCAGATTGGATGTCTGCGGCTTCTTTTATTAGTATGGCGGGATTGATCTCTTTTATGGGTTATGACGGTGGAGTTTACCTAATGGGGTGGACCGGAGGATATGTTCTTCTTGCACTGTTATTGGCTCCTTATCTGAGGAAATTTGGAAAATTTACAGTTCCTGATTTTATAGGCGATCGTTATTACTCTCAAAAAGCAAGAACGATAGCTGTTTTTGCCGCTTTGATTGTCTCATTTACCTATGTAGCAGGACAAATGAGAGGTGTAGGCGTCGTTTTTTCTCGTTTTCTGGAAGTGGATATTAATACTGGAGTGATTATAGGTATGGCATTGGTTTTTATTTATGCCGTAATGGGCGGTATGAAAGGTATCACCTATACGCAAGTAGCTCAGTATTGTATCTTGATTTTTGCCTTTATGGTCCCCGCTATTTTTATTTCCATTCAATTGACGAACAACCCTATACCCCAATTGGGTTTTGGTGATACTTTGAGCGGAAGTGATACTTATTTGTTAGATAAATTAGATCAACTTTCTATTGAATTAGGTTTTAATCAGTATACTGAGGGACAGAAATCTATGATGGATGTATTTTGTATTACTGCGGCTTTGATGTTGGGTACTGCAGGGCTACCTCATGTGATCGTACGCTTCTTTACGGTGCCAAGAGTGAAAGATGCCCGTTCTTCTGCGGGATATGCATTGGCTTTTATTGCTATACTTTATACTACTGCACCAGCTATTGCCGCTTTTGCCAGAGTAAACCTTATCGAAACAGTCAGTAATCAAGAATATGCAAGTATGCCTGAGTGGTTCCAAAAATGGGAAACAACGGGTTTGATTGCATTTGAAGATAAAAATCAAGACGGTAAAATTCAGTATTTGGCAGATGCGAATACCAATGAGTTGACCATTGACCGTGATATCATCGTCTTGGCAAATCCAGAAATTGCTCAATTGCCTAATTGGGTGATTGCATTGGTCGCTGCTGGTGCCTTAGCTGCAGCACTTTCTACAGCTGCAGGATTGTTATTAGTAATTTCGGCTTCTGTTTCTCATGATTTATTAAAGAAACAATGGATGCCTAACATTAGCGATAAAGGCGAACTTTTGGCAGCCCGTATCTCTTCTGCTTTTGCGGTAATTGTTGCGGGGTACTTTGGAATCAACCCTCCAGGTTTTGTAGCAGCCGTTGTGGCATTAGCATTTGGATTAGCGGCAGCCTCTTTCTTCCCTGCCATTATTTTGGGAATTTTTTATAAGAAGATGAATAAAGAAGGAGCTATCGCTGGAATGATCACTGGTCTTGGTTCCATGATATTATACATTCTTACTTATAAGTTTGATTTATTCGGTGAAACGACTTCTTCAGATTGGTGGTTTGGAATCTCTCCGGAAGGTTTCGGAACTGTAGCCATGTTGATTAATGTAATCACTGCTTTGATAGTAGTACAATTCACCTCTCCTCCTCCAACCGATGTGGTGGAAATGGTAGAAAGTATTCGCTATCCAAAAGGTGCTTCTAAAGAAGTAATGATGCATTAAAAGAGATTATCAATAGGGACCTCTTATCTTTTGGGGTAAGAGGTTTTTTTTCGTAATAAATTCAACTATTTTAAAAGTAGAAAACCCTTGAACGAACTATGAGTAGACAAAAAATAATTACAACAATTGCTTTTATACTTTTTTCAATATCAATTTGTCATGGACAAGCCGCCATATTAGTCTTAATATTTGGTGATAAAGTCGCCTCTGAAAAATTTCATTTAAGTTTAGATGTTGGGGCAAATGCCTCATTTTATGAGAATGCACCTGGTGATGTGCAAATGGGATGGAACTTTGGTTTGGGTACGCACACCAAAATTTCTGAGAAGTTTCAATTAGTCGCTGAGTTTAAGATGATCAGTGATCGGAGTAGAAGAAACACTCCTAAAATTTTACCAGTATCTGAATTTGCAGATTCACTCATTTCAGAAATTAATACCTCATGGAATATCAGGTACATTGATGTTCCCATTTTAGTCCGCTACTCCGTTTCAGATAGTTGGCATTTTAGCACGGGTCCCCAAATTTCTTTCTTAAATAGAGCGACAGAAATAACAGAACTAGACCTGAAAAATGGGAATGAGGCCACGATCAACCAAGACATCAAAAATGCTTTTAGAAGTGTAAACTACAGTTGGGCTTTTGAAGTCGTAAAAAGTTTTGGAAAAGTCAGAGAAGGAAAAGGGTTGGATTTCAGACTTCGTTATGTGCTTGGGCTATCAAATGTTGCGGCCAAAGATGCTACAGTTTCGTCAAGGGTAGATGTCCTTCAATTTATTGTGACTATTCCATTTATAGAAACTGATGGCAAAAATTAAGCAAACTCAAAACTAATTTTTTGAACATATCTGGTTTTTAGAAATCGTGAGATTTCTGATGATCTGTAAGGCACAAATGACGCTCACGCTTAACATTCGCACCAGTGGAGCATTTATAGGCTCTACTTTCAAGTTTCCTTCTTCTTCATT
>NZ_JTAM01000080.1 GCF_000812565.1 Flammeovirga sp. OC4
AAATTTTTAACGCTTTTCCCTTCAAGGCCAGGGGAAGCACTATCAAACTAAAAGGGTAGAAAACCCATTGGCACGAATGTTAAGCGATAGCGTCATTCGTGTCCAATAAATCATCAGAAATCTCCTGATTTCTAAAAACCAAAAAAAGCCGAAAACTTAGTTTACAGTGTAATAAGTAGTAAGGTGAAAAGGTAGGAAGAAGAATAAAAAGTATACCTCACTATATTTTTATCTTTCTTCACTCCTACCTCATTTTCTTATAACAATCCCTTTGCTTGTTCTGTCTTTTTTGTTTCTACTTCAATAGAAGTCGATTTTAAACCTTTTCCTTTTGCAGAAATGGTAATTGTACCTTCTTGTCCCTCATTGGCTCTTGCAATCACTAATGCTAAACCGTTGAAAAACTTTAATTTCTTATTGTTAGGCGTAATTAATGATGCAGCATCACCGTTTCCTGAAGCTTCAAAAGTACCTGTACCTTTTACGTCAAACTGTAATTCACCATTGAATGTTGCACAGAAGTTGCCATTTTGATCAACAGCTTTCGCAGTGATATATACTAGATCTTCACCATCATTACAAGAAATGACTTGACGATCTGCTGAAAGCTCAATGTTTTTGGCTCTACCAGTAGTATTGATAATTTCCTCACCAACTACTTTTCCATCAATATACGATACTGCTTTTAACTCACCTGCTGCGTAAGGAACATCCCAACGTAATCTATACGGCGATTCAAAGTTATTTGGTCCCTCATAGAATCTAAACTTCACTGGAATGATAGCTTTATCTACTCCTTTTACTTTTTTACCTAATGACTTTCCGTTTAGGAATAATTCCACCTCTTCAGCATTAGTATAAGCAAATACTGGAATTTCTTTTCCTTCAAAACCTTTCCAATTCCAGTGAGGAAGTAAATGTAGCATTGGTGTATCAGTCCATTCACTTTGATATAAGTAAAAACGATCTTTAGGGAAACCGCATAAATCCACTGCACCAAAGTAAGACGATTTTGAAGGCCAATCATCGTTCCAATATCCATTTGTAGAGTTGTCTCTACCACCATATGGAGTAGGTTCACCGTAATAATCAAAGCCTGTCCACATAAATTCACCTAGAATTGATGGATTTTCTTTTTCGAATTTGAATTCCATATCTGGAGGGTACGCCCAAACTGGCCCAACAATATCATAACTTGTTACTTGGTTGTCACTAAACTTATCATACTTCTTTAAGAAAGTATCATGATAAACCCCTCTAGAACTTGTTACTGATTCTGTTTCAGAACCATAAATAATCCACTCTGGGTGTGCGGCAATTACTTCTTTATATTTAGCAGGCTTATAGTTGAACCCAACAATATCAACTTGGTCAGCTAACTTATTCTTGATAGAACCATAATAGTTATTGAATCCTGCTGTATTAGGTCTTGATGGGTCTTCCTCATGACAGATTTCAGCCAAACGCTGCGCCACTTTCCAACCATCTTTTTTAGCTTGCTCCAAGATCTCGTTACCGATACTCCACATAATAATAGAAGGGTGGTTTCTATCTCTACGAATCATATCTCTTAAATCACGCTCATGCCACTCATCAAAATATTTGTGGTAACCGTTTTCAATTTTTGCAACACCCCACTCATCAAATGCTTCGTCCAAAACTACTAATCCCATTTCATCACATAATTCCAATAACTCTCTACTCGGAGGATTATGCGAAGTACGGATTGCGTTAACGCCCATATCTTTCATGATTTGCAGCTGACGCTCTGTAGCTCTACGATTGACCGCTGCACCAAGAGGACCTAAATCGTGATGTAGACAAACACCTCTGAACTTTGTCAGTTTTCCATTTAAGAAAAATCCTTCTTTGGCTGTAAACTTAATATCTCTGATACCAAAACGAGAAATGTAAGTATCCGTTACTTCCCCTTTCTGATTTTTGATCTCCGTCTTTAAATGATAAAGATTTGGGTTTTCTTGTGACCATAACTGAGGCTTCAACATATTGAAGGATTTAAAAGCATGGATTGTTTTTCCTGCTTCAGCAACAGTTTTTGTTTCCAAAAGCTCCACCACTTTTCCTTCAGGAGAAATTACTTTTTGAATAATAGTAATTACTTCATCATTCTTCAAGTGGTTTTCCACTTCCACTTCCATTTCAACAGTTGCTACTTTTGAAGTTACATTCGTTGCTTTTACGAAAGTACCCCAATGTGCAATATGAACAGGATTATTTACATTCAGCCAAACTTTTCTATACATACCAGCACCAGGATACCATCTTGAAGAAAGGTCTTCAGGCGCTACTTTCACTGCAATTACGTTTTCCCCGTCTTTGTTTAGGTAAGGTGTTAGGTCATATTCAAAACCGATATAACCAAAAGGCCTTTTTCCTAAATAGTGCTCATTGATCCAAACTTCAGAGTTGTTCATCACTCCTTCAAATTCAATCGCCACTTGCTTGTCTTTTTGAGTGTTGGTCAAAGTAAAATGTTTTCTGTACCAACCTTCACCGTGAAATGGCAATCCACCACTTCTTGCATTATATTCATCTGAGAAAGGGCCTGAGATTGCCCAATCATGTGGAATTCGAACTGTAGCCCATTTTTCATCATTGACAGTATTCTTCTCACCGTTCTCCACTGTCCCTTTATAAAACTTCCAATCTTTATTGAAATCGACTTGCCCTTTGGACTGTGCCCAAACCGACATTGGCATTAATAATAATAGCCATAAATAATTACTAAATCTCATTTCTTTACTTCAAGTATGTTTGATCCATTTACTTTATTTCATTTCCTCATTTGAAGAATAAGCCCTAAAACAAAATTGATTCTATGGTGAGGTCCTTGCTACTATTTTAGCTTTACTCTCATCACTCTTCATTTTTTATCAAAATTTCTGTTTTTGTTCTTAAGACAATTATAGCAGGTATTTTTTTTGAAGTATTCCACAAAAAAAACGAAAAAAGATCTCCCCCCCTTCAATTCAATCATTTACACACCTTTTAATTTTAAATAATCGTAAAAACGACGTTTTTCCCATCAAAATAAGTTCAAAAAACCTCGAATTCAGTTAACAGCTTTAAATATCCCCCACTATTTATGAGAAATTTGTTTGCGATTATTCGAAGGGGAACGTCTAATATTGATCCTGTACTAGAAAATGTCATTCGGAATGAAAATGATAAACGAACTCAATACATTTTTTATGTCTACTAAAAATAAAACGATTTAGAAGTCTACATCTGAAGTAAATCCGAAAAACAGTACAACTATAGTTCTTACATTTAAACTATTTTTTAACGAAATGAAAAGAAGTTACTTTATTTTACTTACAGTGACTATTATCAATCTAGTCACCTTACTGAACACGTCCCTATTTGCACAAACTCCCACTTATTCAGGAGGAACCGGTACACAAGACGATCCTTTCCTTATTAGTACTCCTCAAGATTTATTGGCCTTGAGTACTACTGAAGCTGAAGTTCATTGGGTAGAGGGTACACACTTTAAGCTAACTACTGATATCGACATGGAGGGTATTACCGGTATGAAATCGATCGGTTATGAATATACTGACGGCGATAAAGTAGTCTCGCAATTCAAAGGTAATTTTGATGGTAATCATCACGTTATCCGTAATCTTTCTATTACAGAATCACGTACAACTAAAACTTTGATCGGTCACGGTCTTTTTGGTAATACTAGTAACGCTTCTGTGATCAACTTAGGATTGATTGATCCTTATATTAATGTGGTGGCAGAAAGAGTCGGTGCCATATTAGGTAATGCCGCTTTGACAACAATGGAAAACTGCTTTATTATTGGTGGTTCTATTGAAGGTCAAGGAAAAGTGGGTGGTATCATGGGTAAACCCAACAATGGTACTATTGTCAAAAACTGCTTCTCTTCTGTTGAATTGAGAGCACGTTACATCAAAAACGGTGCGATCTTCGGAGATATTGATAACATTACGAACTTATGTTATTTTGAAAACCTTGTTTTCTATGGTCAATATGGATGGAGTGAAGAGTACAATAAGCAATCTACTGGTGACTCTGGTTTCAATGGAAATGATGGTAAGCCAGGTGAGGTTATTATTGTAGACCCTCAATATGTAAAAAACATTTATACTATTGTTCAAACTACACCAAAATACAATACAGTTACTGTTCGAACTCCTATTGAATTAACTACTCCAGCGGCCTATACTGGGTTTGATTTTACGGATGGAACAGGGCAATGGGTGATGAAACAAAACTCTTTTGCTGTATTGCAAGGCTTTGAAAGCACTGTATTTGATGGCTTAATTACTTTTGAGCAATTACCACTTCAAATCATCGCTTCTGACAACACCACTCCAATTGAAGGTGCAACTGTTACAATCAATGAAGTAGAGTATACCACCAATGCTCAAGGCATGATAGATGATTTATTTGAGCCTGGTAGCTATGATTTTACAGTAACGAAAGACGGATACAAAACTAATAGTGGTTCACTAAGTACAAATGATGAGGAAATGACTTACGTTGTTTTCTTAACAGATAGCGAAGAGTCTTTCGATATTTCATTAAAGTTCATGAAAGAAGGGGGTACAGTGCTTGAAGGCGTTGCTGTAACCATTACAGATGGTCAGTTTTTCAATAATGATTATATCACAAATGCTGATGGTATGATCAGTATCAATGGTATTTTGGCAAAAGAGTACTCTTACACTGCCACTAAAGATTTATTCCTTGAGAAAAACAGTACTTTCACTGTAACGCAAAATGAAACATTTGACATCACATTAGATAAAGATAACAAAGCTCCAGTAGCTGATGCTGGCTTGCCAAGAGTTGTGGCTTCGGGAGATTTAGTAACTTTAGATGCTTCCCTTTCTTCAGATGCCAACGGTGATGCACTGACTTACCTTTGGGAACCTGTAGGTAACGATATTGTCTTGTCTCCTACTTCTGCGAATGTAGATAGAGTCAGAACTTTTATTGCTCCAGATGTAACAGAAACTACCGTTTATACTTTTAAGGTAACAGTAGGTGATGGCACCGTTGAAAGCACTGCTGAAGTTGACATTACAGTGAAAGGTGGTGTTTTCTACGGGTTAGAATTATTAGCCAACGGTTCTTTTGAGAAAGAATTAACTGAAGGTTGGATTGGCTTAGATGGTGTGCATTCTACTTCTGATGAGGTGGACAGTGAGAAGACTGAAGGTACTAAAAGTCTTCGTTTCTTCTCCAAAGAAAAACAATTAGGAGGTTATCACAATTCAGCAACAGAAATTGCATCATTTATTGAAAAGCCATTAATCATTGGTCGTACTTACCTTTTAAGAGGTAGAGTGAAAGCAGTCGCAATGAGCATGAACGTGATCAACTTACGTGTAATGCCACAAACTGAATGGTATGACGGTGCGAAGATTGGACTTACAAGACCAACAGTAACTTGGGGTAAAGAATTGACGCTGAACGAATGGATTGAATTCGAAAAAATCATTACAATTTCACCTGAGTTTACATCAAATGATGGAGACGGTCTTGGTGATGAAGTGTTGGCGAAATTAAACATCTACCCTTCACCAAGACTTGCTGCAGATACTGATCCTGAAGATGAAATTTACTTAGATGATTTAAGCATTGTAGAGTATGATGCAGACATTATGCAAAGTGCAGGTCAAGGTTCAGAAGTTAGAGCAGGTAGCATGGTGGATCTTATGGGTTCATATGTTTCAAGTGAAATGTTATCTACTATGTGGACTTCAAAAGAAGATCTTGCAATAACTGATGCAGATAAAATGAAGGCTTCTTTTACAGTTCCAAACGTAATGGAAGATACGGATTATACCTTCTCATTTAATGTTACAAAAGCTCTAAGAACAGATAAAGTAGAGGTAGTATATACTGCGATCCCGAATGCTGTAGCTGATGCTGGTGAAGCTCAAACTATTGAAGCAAACCAAGAAGTGACACTAGATGCAACGGCTTCATTACCTGCTAATGTGACATTAAAATGGACAAACGAGCACCAAATTACTCTTGATGATGATGCAATTGCTCAACCGAAATTTACAGCTCCGCTTGTGACTGAAAAAACAGATTACACATTCACACTCACTGCGAGCTATAAAGGAATGGAAGTGACAGATCAAGTAGTGGTCACTGTTTTACCAATTACAAAAGCAGTGGCTGGTGATGATCAAACAGCACAATCTGGAGAGTTAGTAACGTTAGATGCATCGGCTTCAACTCCGGCTACAGCTACATATGCTTGGACGGCTCCTGAAGGAATTACACTTTCTGACGAAACTGCTGCTATGCCTACATTTACAGCTCCTGTTGTTACTCAGAAAACTGATTATGATTTCACTTTAAAAGTCACTTATGAAGGTAAAGAAGATACTGACATGGTAACAGTTTCAGTTTATCCTGTAATTGTGGCTGCAGCGGGAGATGATCAAAGTGTAATTGAGAATACAACTGTAAACTTAGATGGTTCTCAATCAACTACTGAAAATGTAACTTATGCTTGGACAGCAAGTGATGACAATATCGTAATTACAAATGCAGATATGGCTTTGGCTTCATTCACGGCCCCTGAGGTTACTACAGCAACCGACATCACTTTCACATTAACAGTGACGTATGATGAAAACTTAAGTGAAACTGATGATGTTATCGTAACTGTTTACCCTGAAATCATGGCACATGCTGGAGATGATCAAGCTGCAATGTCAACAGAAACAGTAACGCTAGATGGTTCTATGTCTTCTACAGACGTTACCTACGCTTGGACATCTGATAATGATAATGTTATTATTACAGATGCAGATATGGCAATGGCTTCATTTACAGCTCCTGTCGTTACTACTGCGACTCAAATCACATTTACTTTAACGGTTTCTGGTCAAAATAACCAAGAAAAATCAGATGACGTAGTGATTACTGTTTACCCTGAAATCACTGCTGCTGCAGGCGATGATCAAACAGTATTAGAAGGAAGTACTGTCACTTTAGATGGTTCACAATCTTCTGCGAATGTAACTTATGCTTGGACTGCAAGCGATGCTAATATCGTAATTACAAATGCGGATATGGCTTCGGCTTCATTCACGGCTCCTGAAGTAGATCAAACTACCGATATCACATTTACTTTGACAATTACGGACGAATTCAATCAAATGAAATCTGATGAAGTAACGGTAACGGTTTACTCTACAATTACGGCTGCTGCCGGTGATGATCAAACTGTGAAAGAAGGAACAAATGTTTCATTAACAGGTTCTAATACAGGAGCTACAGATGTTTCATTCCTTTGGACGTCAAACAATGATAATGTAGTCATCACAAATGCGGATATGGCTTCGGCTTCATTCACAGCGCCTGCAGTCGATCAAACAACAGATATCACTTTCACTTTAACGGTTTCTGACCAATTTAATCAAACTGTTTCTGATGAGGTAGTGGTAACCGTTTATCCTGAAATCACTGCTGCTGCAGGCGATGATCAAACGGTAATGGAAGGAAGTACTGTCACTTTAGATGGTTCACAATCTTCTGCGAACGTAACTTACGCTTGGACTTCAAGTGATGCTAATATCGTAATTACAAATGCGGATATGGCTTCAGCTTCATTCACGGCACCTGAAGTAGATGAAACTACTGAAATCACTTTCACTTTAAAGGCTTCTGACACTTACGGTCAAGAAGTAATGGATGAAGTAAAAGTAACGGTTTACTCTACAATTACGGCTGCTGCCGGTGATGATCAAACGGTAAAAGGAGGTACTACTGTCAGCTTAACAGGCTCAAACACTGGTACAACTGATGCTTCATTCCTTTGGACATCAAACAATGATAATGTAGTCATTACAAATGCAGATATGGCTGCTGCCACTTTCACTGCTCCTGACGTTACTGAAGTAACTGAAATTCTTTTCACTTTAACAGTCTCAGATTTATTTAATCAAACTGCAACAGATGAAATTAAAGTAACGGTTTATCCAGTAATTACTGCAAACGCGGGTGATGATCAAACGGTAACTGAAGGTGATGTAGTGACATTAGATGGTTCTCTGTCAACTGCTGACAATGTTACTTATGCTTGGACTTCAAGTGATGAGACCATCACAATCACTGATGCAGATAAAGCTAGTCCTTCATTCACTGCTCCAGAAGTAGACGAAGCCACTGAAATCACATTGACGTTAAAAGTGACAGATACATTTGGTCAAGAAGTAATGGATGAAGTAATCGTTACTGTCAATCCAATCTCAGATCCTACATCTGTTGACCCTTCATTGGTAAACACTGTAAGTGCATATCCTAACCCAACTTCAAATAACATCAATATTGAAGTGACACAAAATGCTACGGCTTATGTGATGGATACAAATGGTAAAATGCTTCAAACAGTAAGCTTATTGAAAGGTAAAAATACAATTGATCTTTCTTCTTACAACTTCGGTATTTATATGATTAATATTCAATCTGAAAATACCGTAGAGGTCGTAAAAGTGATCAAAAAATAATAACTAACACAACATTTTAGTAATAATTCAATAAATAGAAAGCTTCCCAATGTATTGGGAAGCTTTTTTTATTTTCAATATCAATCATGTAAACTAGAGATGATTTTTAATACGTAATACATTGTATACTAAATTACTATAAACTTTCAATCAATTATTCCGCAGGCTTTTATGTCCTACTTTCAAGCTTCCTTCTTCTTCATTTTTCCATTGATGAAAAACGAAGCAAAAAATCTAGGCTTTGAAGTCAAAAGCTAAATTCCATTTCTCTCCCCTAAATGATTTTAAACTCGCTGCGCTCAAACAGCAAAATCATTTTTAACGGCTCAATCCATGAAATTCTTGACGCTTTTCCCTTCAAGGCCGAGGGAGATACTACCAAATGATAGTCTGATTACATATTAAAAGACAAAAGTTTTATAATAATTTTCTAAAATGCAGTTCTGTAGGGACATTGCATTGCAACGTCCTCGCAAACCACAACACACTACCATTAATCCTTCATAAAAGGAGTCATATTAATTAATGAAAATTTAGTTTACAGTGTAGTAATACATTGTATACTAGATTACCACAAATTTTCAATCAACTATTCAGCAGGCTTTTATGTCCTACTTTCAAGCTTCCTTCTTCTTCATTTTTCCATTGATGAAAAACGAAGCAAAAAATCTAGGCTTTGAAGTCAAAAGCTAAATTCCATTTCTCTCCCCTAAATGATTTTAAACTCGCTGCGCTCAAACAGCAAAATCATTTTTAACGGCTCAATCCATGAAATTCTTGACGCTTTTCCCTTCAAGGCCGAGGGAGATACTACCAAATGATAGTCTGATTACATATTAAAAGACAAAAGTTTTATAATAATTTTCTAAAATGCAGTTCTGTAGGGACATTGCATTGCAACGTCCTCGCAAACCACAACACACTACCATTAATCCTTCATAAAAGGAGTCATATTAATTAATGAAAATTTAGTTTACAGTGTAGTAATACATTGTATACTAGATTACCACAAATTTTCAATCAACTATTCAGCAGGCTTTTATGTCCTACTTTCAAGCTTCCTTCTTCTTCATTTTTCCATTGATGAAAAACGAAGCAAAAAATCTAGGCTTTGAAGTCAAAAGCTGAGTTTTCAGAGTAATGATCATTATTTATTTTTACGTTTCTTTTTGTTCTTCTTTTTCTTGTTCTTCCCTTTTGATGAAGTAAAACTAGAGTTTAAACTTGTCAGTGGAACATCAACATTGAAGTATACTTTCTTTTCTTCTCCGTCACTATATTGGCCTGTAAGGATATCATAGCTATGGCCATTATTTTTTACTAAAGCTTGAGAAGAAGAACTCATTCCTAAATAGTTAAGGATTGCATATTCATCTGAAACGGTAATTACAATATAAGCCGACTCTGGTTCTGTACCATTTCCTGTCGCTAACATACCTTCTAAAATACCAAAATAAATAGCATAGTACTTTCTAAACTCCTCAATATTGCCTAGCGAATAATGAGCACTACAAACTCTATATAAATCAGATAATCGCAAAGGTGTATTATCAAATACTTCCTCTCCATATTTCACCAATTCTTCATAATTTTCTTCTTCCCAACACTTATCGATATTAGGATTAGCTTGACTAAAATAAGCGGAAAAACCAGGCTTATTTTTTTGAGATAGATAAAAACGGAAATAATCCTCCAGCGATAGTATCGTTCCCTCTTTCATCAATTTCATATTTTTGGCATGATCGTCCTCATTGATGTCTGCTAAAATATCTTGGAGCTTTTCGTTATTATAGTCAACAAACTTACTTCGGTAATCAATCTTACAAATTGCTTTTGGATCTGTTTTTTGTAACATGACTGACTCAATATATAATCGGTTTAGTTCAAAATTAGTGGAATCCAACTTCATGGCCTCCTCACAAATTTCTACTACCTTCTCATAATTGTTGTTTTCACTTTCAAGAGCCCCCTCTAATAAATAAAAATCAACGTCTCCTTCAGACAAGGCCTTACCCTTTTCAATAAAAGTATTGTATTTCTCAACATCTTCTAAAATAAAGTACTCCTGGGCTAAAGTATAAATAGCATAAAGATTCACCGAATCGACCGCATAGGCTTTCTCATAAAAATACATGACACTGTCTTCCTTTCCTTGGCTCCTTAAAGTATTTCCTAATCTCATATACCCATAGGCATCACCACTATCTAACTCAATGTACCTCCTAAAGTACAGCTCAGCGCTATCCATTTTACTGAGAGATTCGTAGCTATTCGCCAAATTGTATATTGCATTACTGTAAAGAGAATCCATTGCAATAGCAGTTTGGTAGTTCAGTACCGAAAGATCATAAAGATTGGTATGATGATAACAACTTCCTTTTAAATAATAGACTTCTGCACTTACGGAATCTATTGTAATTAGACTATCAAGTAAGGCAATAGCCTCATTATACTTTTTGGTCTCACGTAGTTCATAAGCTACATCAAGATGCTGCTTCAATGTTTGAGAAAAAACAGATGTTGCCAGTAAACAATTAAGGAGTAATAGACTGAAGTATGCTTTCATAATTTATTGTATAGTTTCTTTATTCGAAAATAAAAAGGTTTGCTTTATATATTAATAATTAACTTCCACACTGCTTATGCAGAATTTTTTTGATACCGTAATGAAGTTAAAGTAACAATCAGTGAATAACTAATTAATTATTAATTCATCTTCTATTATTAGAGTTATTTAAGTTATGAAAGTATAAAATGAAAAGAAATCGAAATTATATTCAACAAATTAAAAATTGCATTCTACTACTAAGTCGCTTATTTACACTGCAATCCAACTTCTTCAATGAAGAATGATTCATAAATCTGCGTTTTAGCAGAATAAAAATTAGATTTTAACAAGAAGTCACAAAAAAATAAATGGAGGCTTGTTTCGTTAAATTTTATTTACTTAATTGCGATAAGCAACAGAGAAAATGAAATTATTTTTAATAAACATATCGCCCGAATGTTTGCCTTGTAAGGATCTAGGATTACAAGGACTCCAGCCTATTTTTAATTGCTGATAAAATCAATTTACCCAATTTTTTTAGATTTTATCATCTTATAATCTCTCGTTTAAATCCTATTCAAATAACTTGATTCATGAGACAGTATTATATTTTAATGCTTGTCCTTGTGTCTTCTTTATTTTATTCATCATCATTCGCACAAGACATACCACTTTTATTAGTAGGTGGTGGCAGTGAGATAGAAGGAGGATGGTCTGATGAACCGTATCAATGGTTTGTGGATCAGTCGGAAAATAAAAAAATAGCAATTATCTCTTATGCCGAAGTCGAAGATGACTGGCTAAAAAATTACTTTCTTTCTTTAGGAGCTAAAGAAGTCAAGGACTTTAAAATTGATCGAACAAACGCTAACAATAATGAAATAATAGACGAATTAGGCGATTATACCGCATTTTTCTTCAAAGGTGGCGATCAAAACAAATATTATTCTTACTACAAAAACACCCTCTTCCATCAGTTGATCACTGATAAAGTAGACAATGGTGTTGTACTTGGAGGGACCTCTGCTGGAATGGCTATTTTAGCCTCTATTGTATATACTGCTGAGAAAGGCAGTCTCTATCCTGAGGATGGATTAAACAGTATGGATGCTAAGTATTTTACTTTCAGAAATGACTTTTTAAACCTCCTACCCCATACCTTAGTGGATACACACTTTGCCGAACGTGGTCGTTTGACAAGACTGATCAGTATGCTTGCTTATTGGAATATTCATAATTCTGATGAATCCCCAATTGGTATTGGTGTGGATGACAGAACTGCTTTATGTATTAATACACAAAAAGTTGGGACTGTTTACGGAACTGGAGCTGCTTCATTTATCAAGTTGAATTCATCTCATAACATTGATCCTTCATTACCACTTCAGTTGAGTGAAACTGAAATCATTAGTTGTGTACATGGACAGCAGTTTGACCTAACTCAACAGCAAAAAATGGATGTTGACAATCTTGATAAATTGAACAATTCCAAGATACATAAAAATACAGTATCATTAATTAGTGACAAGAAGTTTGAAGATTATATCCAAAATCTCAATCAAAAAACAATGATTGTATATGATCAAAGTACATCAATTGAAAATGTTTGGGGTGATCATGTCTCTCTTCTTAATTTGAGAGCAATCCCTACATCTGAGTTGGATGATTTCAAAACTACTTTACAAGAAACAGAAAATATCTTTTTACTCCCTTTTAGTAGCACTCACATAAATTCCTTTTTAGATAAAACCTCCATTTTAAATTGGGTCTACAATCAAATGAAAAGTAGTACAACTCATTTGTATGTATTTGATGAGGCTATTCCTTATGTAGGTGAATTTTATGCATCAAATATCAATTCTAGTACTACTGCAGCTTACAATGGAAGTTTAAGGTATAACACTGGGTTAGGGCTTGTTGAGAAAACATTAATCACCACTGCAATTTTTGATGACAGTGAGTACAATGAAAACCTTACAGCTGTACTTCAGCAAGGGCTCATCACTCAAGATGTACAATGGTCACTTGGTTTGACGGAAAATTCTTCCATCACATTTACGGTAATTGATGATCAATGGGAAGTTGATTACAGCGGTGAGCATTCTTCTATACTTCTTGAAAATCAAACTGAAAATTATAGTTTGGCCAATAGTAAACGAGCTATTGTAGGTTACAATAAAATCAAATCTCATATCATTTATAACAACAAAATTCGATTAAAGTCTTCTACTTTTGAGGATTACGAACCAACCTTCAATTCAATTATTATCAATGATTTAAATGAGGTAAATGACATTAACTTTCAATGGAAAAATGAGCAATTGATTTTTCAAAAACTGGGTGATAGAAAAATCCAACTCATCGACTTTCAAGGAAGAATAAAAGAAGAAGTCTATAGTACGAGTCAAATCATTGAATTCCCTATCCCTACCAAATATCCAATGATCATTAGAGCCATCGATCGCAATTCAGGGGCTCAGAAGACATTGAAAATCAAACGAAACTAAAGGCACCCAAGTACAATAATTATGAAACATATTCGACTAATTTTTACTGCTATTCTCTTGTTTAGCATAAGCTTAGCCTATTCTCAAGATTTTAAAATCGAAGGAGAAGTGATTGGCGAGACAGATGGATTACCGATTCCCGGAGTAACGGTGTTTATAAAAGGAACAACACACGGAACAGTAACGAATCTTCATGGTAAATACTCTATTTTACTCACTGAAGCAGACAAAGGTAAACTTTTAGTTTTCAATCATATTGGTATGATCAACCAAGAACATACCATTGGTGATCGTACGACCCTGAATGTCAGTATGGCATCAGAACTAGAAGAGTTAGAAGAAGTAACCGTCATTGGGTATTCTTCGACAAGCAAAAAATTATTGACATCCTCATTACAGTCTGTAGACAGTGAAACATTACAAGATCTTCCAGTCGCAACACTAGATGCCGCTTTGGCTGGTCAAGCTTCGGGTGTTCAGATCAATTCCAATTCTGGAACACCAGGTAGTGCTCTTTCTGTTCGAGTAAGAGGAGTAGGTTCTGTCAATGCCGCCAACCAACCACTTTATGTAATTGATGGTATTCCTGTCATTACAGAAAACAGCTCTCAAGTTAGTTTCAGTGGACAAACGATTAGTGCATTATCTGACTTATCTCCTTCTGATATTGAATCCATCAGAATATTAAAAGACGGTACTGAAGCATCAATTTATGGGGCTAGAGGAGCTAACGGTGTGGTGGAGATCATCACAAAAAGAGGTGCATCTGGAAAAACAAAAATTACATTTAATGCCTTTGGAGGGGTACAACAAGTTTATAAGCGTTTAGATTTATTGAACAAGCAGCAATGGTTTGAATATAAAAATGATCAGTTAGGTATTGAAAAATACACACAAGAATACATTGATAATTTTGAGCATGATACGGATTGGCAAAATGAAATTTTCCAAAATGCCCCCATCGCTTCTTATGATCTTTCTCTTCAAGGTGGCGGTGAAAAAACGAGCTTTTATCTTTCGGGAAGTTATTTTGATCAAAAAGGGGTCGTAAAAGGTAGTGGTTATGATAGAAGTAACTTAAGAGCAAACATTGACCACCACTTTTCAGACAAAATTAAAATGGGAACTAGTTTGCAATTCGGCATGTCTGAAAACAACAGAATTGAAGGTGATCAATCTTTAAATGCTCCTCTTCCAAACGCACTTTCACTCCCTGCCATTTACCCTGTATATAATGAAGATGGTAGCTATAATGAAGATGGCCCTTATGCTAACCCAGTGGCCATTGCCAATGAGTCTATCAATAAGGCTTACACGTACAGAGGTCTTGGAAATGCTTATTTGGATATAGCGATTATCAATGACCTTACCTTCCGTACACAAGTAGGTTTTGATTATTATAATTTGAGAGAACATAGTTATGATCCAGTGAATACACGCCAAGGAGCATCTTACAATGGTTTGGGTTTCAGTGCGAATAACACTTCGATCAACTCAACGATTAATGCCACTTTACAGTACGTCAAAACAATTAATGACCATCGTTTTGATGTGATGGCTGGTTTTAGTAGTGAAAGCTATGAGAATAGAAGCAATTACATCAGAGCTCAAAATTTCTCAAGACCAGAGTTTGAATACATCACATCGGCATCAGAAATTATTGAAGCGGACAGCTATGGATTGGATAGAGGATTGAATTCCTTCTTCACAAAAATCAACTATAGTTATGCAAACAAATATATATTCGCATTTAGTGCTCGTAGGGATGGTTCATCAAAATTCGGAACAAACAACAGATACGGTACTTTCCCTTCTGCTTCTGTAGCTTGGAGAATTGTAGAGGAAAACTTTATGAAAGACATAAGTGCTATTTCAGACTTCAAAATCAGAGGTAGTTACGGCTTAACGGGTAATGATGCTATTGGCGATTTCAGATACCAAGCACTTTACAGTTCTGGTGCTGATTACAACGGTCAGCCAGGTATTGCTCCCACACAATTACCAAATGAAGATCTGAAATGGGAAACTGTAAAACAAGCCAACTTCGGTATTGATTTAGGATTATGGGGAAATCGCTTTACGATGACAACAGATATCTATCAGAAAATGACCACTGATATGTTATTATCAAGACCTTTACCTCCTACATCTGGTTTCTCTTCCGTAATTTCCAACATTGGAGAAATGAAAAACCAAGGTATTGAAGTCTTGTTAAGTTATGAGATTTTTAGAAAGAAAGACTTTAATTGGAAAACATCACTTAATGTCTCTACTTACAGAAACGAGGTCTTAAAACTTTATAACGGACAGCCTATTGATAATATTGGTAGAGGAAATAATAGAATTGAAGAAGGTGAGCCAATCAGTATTTTTTACGGTTACAAAGTTTTAGGGGTAGACTCCTCTACTGGTGATTTGGTTTTCAAAGATGTAAATGGTGACGGAGAAATCACATCAGATGATAGAACAAAAATCGGAAATCCTCACCCTGATTTCTATGGCGGATTTACCAATACATTGAATTACAAAAACTTTGATTTAAGTATCTTCTTCCAGTATTCTGTAGGGAATGATATATACAATGGTACGAGAGTTTACTTGGAATCAATGAAAGGTGAAGACAACCAAACTACTGCAATTTTGGACAGATGGAGACAGCCAGGTGATATCACAGATATTCCAAGAGCTACAGCCAATGACCCCAACAATAATAATAGAGCTTCAAGTCGATTTGTTGAAGACGGATCTTACATTCGTTTGAAAAATGTAACACTAGGATACACACTTCCAAGAGTACTCACAAAAAAGGCTTTTATTGAGCGAATGAGAGTCTATGTTTCAGGTCAAAACCTATTTACACTCACCAATTACTCCGGTATGGATCCTGAGGTAAATTATGCAGGTGATGATGGTGTAAGAATGGGTACAGATTTCTTCACCTACCCTAACGCTAGAGTTTTCACAGCAGGTTTAAATGTCTCATTCTAAAGCAATCAATCATGAAAAAATTAAAACATATATCAGGTATTTTACTTATATCACTTCTAATTGGGTGTGAAAGTAATTTGGATGTGAAGCCCGTTGCTTCAATAGACGCAAAAGATGCCATTACTGATGCCAACGGTTTGAATTCTGCTTTGATGGGTATGTACAACGACTTCCAATCGGACAGCTACTACGGAAGGGACCTTTATATTTTAGGGGCACTTTCTTCGAATGACGGCCAAAGAACAGGTACATCATTAGATTATCAGCAATTTGAAAATCATTCCATCCTAAGTGACAATGCTACTGTAGAGAGCTTTTGGTCAAGTGTCTATACTGCTATCAATACCACCAACAATATTATCGAAAGAGGTGAAACAATTGTGATGGATGAGGCAGAAAGAAACAATACTATCGGTGAAGCCTACTTCATGCGTGCTTTGGCACATTTTGATTTACTGAAAAATTTCGGTGGAGTTCCTTACAAAGCAACTTCAACACAAGGTGTAGGAAGTGATATTAATTTACCAAGGTTATCAAGAGAGGAAGTGTATGATTTAATCCTTCAAGATCTAACTGCAGCAAAAGAGCGAATTACACTGGATAAAGGAAACTTCTTTGTCAGTTCAACTGCAGTTGATGCTTTGATGGCGAGGGTAGAACTTTATTATGGGAGCTATCTTCAGAATACTAATCAAGACGGTCAACCTCATTATCAAAAAGCACTTGACCTTGCAACTTCAGTAACTGAAAATAGTAAGCATGAACTTGTGTTGGATTATGGATCAATCTTTACTTCTAAAGAAAATACCGAAGTCATCTTCCAATTAAATTACTCGGCTCAAGACCGAAACAGAATGTCTTACTACCTCTCTCCTACTTCATTGGGAGGTCGTGGTGAAGTGAGTTTTACCAACGGTCTTTCCAACTCTTATAAAAAAGATGATGCACGTTCCACCTTCATTTTCCAAGAGTTCCCTACACTTGATGGTAATGGTACAGGTAAAAGAGTCGCGAAATATCAAGATACAGCCAACGGTGCGGATCCAATCGTTATCCTACGATTAGCAGAAATGTATTTAATCCAAGCCGAGTCGCATTATAGAATGAGTGGAATGAGTGCCGAAGTGAAGATTCTTGAGGCTTTGAATGCTGTAAGAGAAAGAGCAATTACTCCTCTAACGAGTCTAGGTAGCGATCCTATCAGAACGATTCTTGATGAAAGAAGATGGGAACTTTGTTTTGAAGGACATAGATGGAATGACCTTGTGAGAACGGATAGAGCTACCTCAACATTAGGGATTTCTGTAAATTCACAATTGTATCCAATTCCTCTCAAAGAAATCCAAACCAATACAAGTATCAATCAGGACGATCAAAATCCTGGATACTAAACTTTGGTAATCATCATTGGAGTGATGCCGAAAAAAAGTAGTTCAAAAGTCTACTTTCTTCATCACTCCAGTGACTAAAAAGAGAAAACAAAGCAACGACAATTTTAACCTGTAAGTATTTTTTACAGGGTGGATAGTTATTGCCTCAACAAATCATTGACGGTCATTTTCCATGACTCTCGCAGTTGCACATTTGAAATTGGGAAACGTTGAATTAGAATTTTTCAGCCTAATCAAAGCGGAATAGAAGAGCATAGCTATGTGATGATATTCTAATGAAGAGTAGATAGAAAAAGAACATCCAACACTTCCAGTTTTAAGTTATTCAACTGCTAAATGATAAAATATTTCAAAGCGGACAGACCTAAGGTCTACCCCACAACAGAGTATCTTTTTAATTATATTATTTACGAACTATGAAAACTTTTTCTAACTTATTACTAAGGTTATTTGCAACCTTACTTCCACTTTCATTTATAGTATTCACAAGCTGTAGTAGCTCTGATGAAGAGCTACCTGCAATAGCAAGTGTGGTGGCCAAATTTGATTATGAATTATCGAATGAAGGAGTTGCTCCTTCAACGGTTACTTTTACAAATACATCAATTGCAGCTACTTCATATGTTTGGAACTTCGGTATAGAAGGAGAAACTTCAACAGATGAAAATCCTGAATTCACGTACGAAGAGTTTGGTACTTTTGACGTTACATTAATTGCAAGAGCTGATGATGACAGAGCAGATACTACGACTCAAACGATTGTCATTAAAGATCCGCTAGGAGGTAAAAAACCTACTCTTTACTACACTGATAGAGCTACAGGTCAAATTCACATGATTATTTTGGATGACGATGCTGAAACACCAATTGTACAGACTTTTGGAGAAAAACATACCAAGCCTTACGGTATTGCTGCTGACTTGGATAACGAAAATTTATATGTTGTAGACCAAGAAGACGAATTAATGTATCAATACGATGCACTTGTAAAAGGAGAAAAATCAGTAATATTAAATGTAGCTGATCTTGGTGATGACGCTTATATGATGTACTACCCAGCAGGTGTCAAAGTGATTGAGGGAAGGTTATACTGGGGTGCTGAAGGTGGTATTTATACTTCTGCTTTAGACGGTTCTGATTTAAAACCATTTGTTGAATTTTCAACAGCAAACGGGGCATTTGAAGGTTCATTACCATTAGGTATTTCATATGACGCAGAAAATCAAGTGATCTATTTTGCGAATGATGCTTACGACTTCGGTGGAGGTGTTTACAAAGTTAATTTAGACGGTACAGGTTTAGAAGAAATCATCCCTGAGGTTGATGCTGGTGATATTTCTTACCTTGATGGTAAATTATACTATTTTGATTTCATTACGGCTAAAGGAACGATCTACGAAATTGCTTCTAAAACTAAAACAGAATTTGTGGATTATCCACAAGAGTTTGTTTGGGGGACAATTGCAGACCCTATTACAAAAAGAGTATACTGGACTGACAGAGGTACAAATGATGACGGTACAGATGGTAAAATTATGTCTGCCAACCTAGATGGTTCAGATATCAAAGTGGTTTTAGATATTGATAATATTCCTGCAGTTGATGATGTTAAAATATTGAGACCATATGCGCTTGCATTAGGCTTGTTTTAAACGGTTAGCTTAGCTAAATTTTAGGTGAATAACACTCCCTCTTCTAGTTTGGAAGAGGGAGCTAAAAATCTTAAGACATTGAAGAAAATTAAATTATTACTACCCGCATTACTGCTCTTGTCAGCTTCTGTTTTAGCACAAGGAAAACTCTTTATTATCGGAGGAGGGAAAAGGCCACCTGCATTGATTCAGAGATTAGCAGATGAAGCAGATTTAAAAGAGGGATATGGTGTGGTGCTTGCAATGTCTAGCATTGAGCCCGATACATCTAGTTATTATGGTATAAAGCAATTCAGAGAATTGGGATTCACAAATATTCAATCAATGTATTATACATTTGAGAACATGCCTTCTTTCACTGCGTTAGATTCTTTGAGAAATGCTAAATTAATTTACATCACAGGGGGTGATCAAAACCGTTTTATGAAGAGAATCGAAGGTACTGGAATATACAAAGCAATTCATGATTGTTTTGAAAATGGAGGAATGATTGCCGGAACTAGTGCAGGAGCAGCCGTAATGAGTCATGTTATGATCACTGGTGATGAAAAAAACTACCCAGAATATGATGATACCGGCAGAACCATAGAAAGTAATAATCTAATTTATAGTACAGGTCTAGGCATGCTCAAAAGCGTGATTATAGATCAGCATTTTATCCAAAGAAGTAGATATAATCGTTTATTTTCTGCGGTCATCGAACATCCTGAATTAAAAGGAATAGGGATTGATGAATCAACGGCAATTTTAGTAGAGAACAATACTGCCGAAGTGGTGGGAGAAAGTCAGGTAATACTTGTAGAGAAACCACAACATATCAACACAGACAAAACAAAAATCAGCACTCGAAAAATGAATGTAAGTATACTTCGAAGTGGTGATAAGATAAAATTATAAGCAAAAAGTAATATGAAAAATAAATTTGCCCTTGCTATTCACGGAGGAGCCGGAACACTTTTACCTACGGAAATTACACCTGAAAAAGCAGATGAAATACACGAAGCCTTGCAACATGCACTTTACGAAGGAAAGAAATGTCTTGCCGATGGAGGTACTGCTGTAGATGCCGTTGAAATTGCTGTGAAGGCTTTAGAGGACTGTCCGCTTTTCAATGCTGGAAAAGGAGCAGTAATGGCACATGATGGTTCATTTGAAATGGAAGCTTCAATCATGTCAGGTAAGACACTAGAAGCAGGTGCAGTGGCAGGAATCCGTGGGGTTAAAAATCCAATACAATTGGCCAAGAAAATCCATGACGACCTTGACTTTGTTTTTATGCATGGTGAAGGGGCATTAAAATTTGCTCGAAGACATCAACTGAAAGAAGAAAAAGATGATTATTTCTTCACTCAATCTCGATATAAACAATGGCTGATGGCCAAAGAAACCAATCAAATGTTGGTGGATCATGACGGTGAGAGAAAATTTGGAACGGTTGGAGCTGTTGCTTTAGATCAAGACGGAAACCTTGCCGCAGCCACATCAACTGGCGGATTGGTTAACAAAAAGTACGGAAGATTGGGTGATAGTTCAGTCATCGGCTCAGGTACTTACGCCAGTAATGAAAGCTGTGCAGTTTCGTGTACTGGTTATGGAGAATTCTTTTTGAAAGCTACAGTAGCAAGAGATATTTCGGCTTATATGGAAATGGGACAACTTTCATTGAAGGAAGCTACTGACAAAGTGGTCCATGATAAATTAGTAAAAATGGAAGGCGAAGGAGGAGTTATCGCAGTGGACCATGAAGGAAACATTGAACTTTCTTTTAATTCAGAAGGCATGTATAGAGGTTGGACATCATCTGATGAGCAAAAACTTAACGTTGCTATTTTCAAATAAGCTCAATTCTATCATAAAGAATCCCCTTTTTTCTTAGTACAATTCATCACAAGAAAACAAAGAAATAATGATTAAGAAGTTACCTGATACTTTGGTGATTACCTCATTTATTCTGCTCTTTTTTATTGGCCTAACCTGGGTAATCTCAGCAGGCGAATACCAGAGAGAAATAATTGACGGAAGGAATATTCTAATTCCCAATACATATCATTTGGTGGAAGCCCAACCTCAGAGTATCACTTCTTTTTTTACAGCTCCGATAGAAGGATTTATTGCTGCAGCCGAAATCATTGCATTTATTTTTATTGTAGGAGGTGCTTTTGGTATGATCACTTCTACTGAAGCCATAGATGCTGGCTTACAAAAGTTGGTGGTTTGGAGTAATAGAAAATCAACTTACAAAATGATAATGATTCCATTTTTGATTGTATGCTTCTCTCTTGCTGGAGCCACTTTTGGAATGTCCGAAGAAGTGCTCATCTTTATTTTAATTACACTTCCTATGGCTAAAGCCTTAAAGTTGGACCCTATCGTTGGGATTGCCATTCCCTTTGTAGGCGCTGGTGTTGGGTTTGCAGGTGCAATCAGTAATCCCTTCACCATAGGGATTGCACAAGGTATAGCAGAAATCCCTCTTTTCAGTGGATGGGAATATAGAATCGTCATTTGGAGTATTTTCACTTTGATTGGTGTAATGTATATCATGTATTACGTCTCACAAATTGATAAAAATCCTCATAAAAGTTTAATCGCTCCAAATGATGAAAAAGGAGGTGAAAATACAATCAAAGCTGTCGACTTTAATATCAAAAGAAAGGCTGTACTCTTTTTGTTTCTAATGGGAATTATCGGCCTAGTTATTGGGGTGGCTCAATACCAATGGTATATGGTTGAAATAGGAGCGCTATTTTTCGTTATTGGCTTTTTAGGTTGCATCATATGTGGTGTAAATGCCAACGCAATGAGTGATCATTTTATAAAAGGTGCTAAGGAAATGATGACTGCTGCAATGGTGATTGCATCTTGTAAGGGAATATTGATTGTAGCTACTGAAGGGAAGATTATTGACACCGTTTTATTTTCCATCTCTAACCTTATGAATGGATTGCCAGATTTTGCAGCAGCCGAAGCGATGTTCTTATTTCAAAGTGCATTGAATACCGTATTACCCTCAGGGTCAGGACAAGCCGCTTTGACCATGCCCATTACTGCTCCTTTAAGTGACCTTTTGGGCATCTCAAGACAAGTGGCAGTATTAGCATTCCAATTTGGTGACGGACTCACTAACCTCGTGATTCCAACGAGCGGGGTCACTATGGGAGTATTGTCTATTGCCAAAATACCCTATGAAATTTGGCTCAAATGGATGTTACCTTTACTAGGTATTTTGATGCTCGCAGCAGGAGTTTTGTTGGTACTACCACTCTATTTCCACTTGATATAATAACGACCTAAAATAAGTGAATTTTAAACTGAGATTTCATTATTTATTAGTTTCTAGAAATCAGGAGATTTTTGATAATCTGAAGGACACGAATGAGCTTTCTACCATTTTAGTTTGGTAGTACTCCCCCGGCCTTGAAGGGAAAAGCGTGAAGAATTTCATGGAATGAGCCGTTAAAAATGATTTTGCTGTTTGAGCTTTAGCGAGTTTAAAATCATTTAGGCGAAAGAAATGGAATTTAGCTTTTGACTTCTAAGCCTAGCTTTTTTTGCTTTGTTTTTTCAGCAATGGAAAAAATGAAGAAGAAGGGTGTTTGGAAGTCGACCATCGTAAACTTATAGATATATACTTGATGAGTAGAATCAACTCATTAGCATAAAAATATTTTCAACCAACTATAACTTATTAGCTCTTTTTTCAAGTACAATCTTGGGGTTGTCTTATAGGATGTAAACACTTAATTCATAGCATATTTCGTTTGGCTTTGGTGATGCATCACTCTATAATTTACCTCAAGAATGTCTCTTAAAATTCATACCTTAAATTATAACTATTATGAAAAGTAACTATTACAATGTAAAAGGAATTGCATTCATTGCTATTCTGTTTCTAAATGTTTTAAACTCCTATGCTCAAGGGTATAACTTTTCTTTGGAAGGTGGTACATGGAACGGGCACGGAAGCATTTCGCCTAATGGTGCAACAATGCTTGTAGGCGGTGCTGAAGTGGGTGGTGATGGAGAAGTAAATGCTACGCAGTGGTTCTTAGATCAAGCAGATGGAGGTGATTATTTGGTACTAAGAACGGATGCAGTGGGCAATCAGGCTTCATGGATATGGAGTAACTTCAGCAACTCAATAAGTGCTGCTGCTGAACTATCAATTACGACTAGAAATGCTGCCAACAATACAACGGTAGCACAATACATTCGTGATGCTGAGGCTGTATTTATTGCGGGTGGAGATCAAAGAGAATATATGGACCTTTGGAAAGGGACAGCTGTAGAAGATGCAATAAATTACCTCATTAATGATAAGAAGGTTCCTGTAGGTGGTACTTCTGCAGGAATGGCAATTATGGGCGGTACTTATTATGCTCCAGCCACTTCGGGAATATTAAGCTCAGAGATTCTGGATGACCCCTACCATCCTTATACCAACAATTCATTTTTTTACAACGATTTTATTGACAACCCTTTCCTCACCAATGTCATCACTGACACACATTTAGACCGCACACATGGAACAAATAATGAAAACAGATACGGTAGAGCTTTCGGATTGTTAGCGAGAACCGTTGCGGACAAAAATGAAACTAACCGGTATGCTATTGCATGTGATGAAGCTACTTTTGTATGTATAGATGGAAGTGGTAATGCAAAAGTTTTTGGAGATGGAGGACAAACGCAATACCCTACTAAAACCTACTTTATGGTTGTCAACTGTGCAGTCCCTGAGAATATCACTTCTGGTCAATCTTTAGTATGGAACAACAATTCGGCTGCAGTGAAAGCCTACGTGATTCAAGGATCTATCAATGGAAATGGTAATTCATTTAATTTAAACGATTGGAAAACTGCATCAGGTGGTGGTTGGTTAGACATGTACACAAACAATGGTTACAATGGTTTTAATTACATCAATGGAAGTGGTGCAACAACTGGAGCCACTGCACCCAATTGTGATGGTGGAACAACCCCAACCGTTTGTGATATTCCCAATTTGTCGATCGATGGAACAACCGCTTCAAGCATTACAACCTCTTGGAATAACACCGGGGCAAGTTCTTATAAATTGAGATATAGGGTGACGGGTACTTCTTCATGGACAACTATTACTGTCAATACTACTAGTTATTCAATCCAAAGTCTATCTTCTTCTACAAGCTATGATCTTCGTGTGAGAAGTGTTTGTGGCACCGATCAAAGTAACTACTCTCCTATCCAAATTGTCACTACGGCTTCAGCAGTTGATTATTGTTCATCTTATGGCAACTCCACTAGTTATGAATATATCGATGAAGTGGGAATTGATGGAATTTACAATTTCTCAGGAAATGATAATGGGTATGGAAATTATACTTCGGTAACTTTCAACCTTACAAAAGGAAATACGCATACGCTTTTTGTAGATCCAAACACTTCTGATAGAGAGCGATTTGTGATATGGATTGACTACAATCAAGATGGTATTTTTGATACCAATACTGAAGAAATCGCCTATCGTTCAACAAGACGATCTTTTACAAGTAACTTCACTGTTCCTAACTCAGCATTAAGCGGTACTACTAGAATGAGAGTAAGTATGCAATATGCAAATGACGGTTATCCCAATCCATGTGATGTGATTAGTTATGGAGAAGTGGAAGATTATACCGTGATGATCAGTGATGGTTCCTCTGCCAGAACAAAGCATTTTACAGCTATAGAAATTTCAAATCAAGTATTTCCAAACCCAACCGAAGGACAAATCACATACAGTACTTCTGCTGAAGTTGTTGAAATGTCAGTGTTTGATATGTTGGGAAATACATTAATCAAAGTACAGACCAATACTGTTGACATCTCTTCTTTGAATAAAGGGATTTACATCGTTCAGATAGACGAAAACGGTAAAAAGTCAATGCACAAAATCATAAAGAAATAAAGGAATGAATACTAACCATACCACCTCTTCACAAGAGGCTATCGCTTTAGAAAAAAAATATGGGGCCCATAATTACGCTCCACTTCCTGTAGTACTCGAAAAAGGAGAAGGAGTTTATGTTTGGGATGTAGAAGGTAAAAAATATTTTGATTTTCTATCTGCCTACAGTGCCGTCAATCAAGGTCATGTGCACCCTCGAATTCTGAATGCCTTGACAAAACAAGCGTCAAAATTGACACTTACTTCCAGAGCTTTTTACTCTGACCAATTAGGGAAAGCTGAAAAAATGCTTTGTAGCCTTTTTGGTTATGAGCGTGCCATTCTTATGAATACAGGAGCTGAAGGAAATGAAACCGCTATTAAACTCGCTAGAAAATGGGGATATGAAAAGAAGGGTATTCCTCAAAATAAAGCGATTATAGTAGGCGTAGAAAAAAACTTCCATGGCAGAACAACAACTATTATTTCTGCTTCTACAGATCCAGTTGCCACAACCAATTTCGGGCCTTTTATGCCTGGTTTTGAGATTGTGCCTTACAATAATCTAGAAGTCTTGGAGGAGGTGCTTCAAAACCCCAATGTGGCAGGTTTATGGTTAGAACCAATCCAAGGAGAAGCAGGTGTTTACCTTCCTGAAGAAGGATATTTGAAAAAGGCACAAGCACTTTGTAAAAAGTACAATGTTCTTTTCATGGTGGATGAAGTGCAAACAGGTGTAGGAAGAACCGGAAAATTATTGGCGTCTGATTATGAAGAGATCAAACCCGATATGATCATCCTCGGTAAAGCCATTTCGGGTGGTTTTTATCCTGTATCAGCAGTGTTGACTTCATCAGAAGTAATGGATATTTTCAAGCCAGGGCAGCATGGTTCTACCTACGGAGGGAATCCACTAGCATGTGCAGTAATGATGGAAGCACTCCAAGTTCTTCAGGATGAAAGGTTAACGGAAAATGCTTATCGCCTTGGAAAAATCTTTAGAGAAAGAATACTTGAATTGTGTAAGCAAACAGACCTTTTGGTGGGTGTCAGAGGAAAAGGTTTATTGAATGCACTGATTGTAAACGATACAGAAGACAGTAGTACTGCTACTGAAATTTGTTATGAATTAATGCATAATGGTCTCCTTGCCAAACCTACACATGGTAACATTATCCGTTTCGCACCTCCATTAGTCATTACAGAAAATCAATTGAATAAGTGTCTTGATATAATTGAAGCAACCATTAAGAAATTTGAATTGGTTGAATCGGAGTAAGCAGTCAAAAATAACTATTCTTACTAGTTATGGCTGACTGATTACTTTCGGTAATTGTGGTTATTTTAGAAGAACCTAGAAAATGACTCAGGCACCAAATTTTTGTTTGGTGCTTGTTTTTCTTAAAGAAAGATGGCCTCAGAAGCTACTTCTCTATGTTTTTCCAAATCAGATTTCACACTCTCCAGTTTCATATTGATGGTCATCAACGCCGTCTTACCCAAAGGTAAACGTAAAGAAGGTTGCTCTGAATTGACCAAGTCAATGATTGCTTTTGAAGCTTTTATTGGATCTCCCTCCTGTTTTCCATCAACGCCTTTCAATTTCGCTTTAAAAGCACCTGAAGTAGTGTCATAATCTTCAATAGTTTTCTTCGCTATTTTTAGGCCTTTACCGGCAAAATTAGTTCTAAATGGCCCCGGTTCAACGATAGAAACTTTGATGCCAAAAGGCAATACTTCTTGCGCTAAAGCTTCACTAAATCCTTCTAAGGCAAATTTACTGGCGTTATAAATCCCAAATCCTGCAAAAGCTTTGATACCACCATGAGAAGAAATTTGAACAATATGTCCTTTTTGTACTTTTCGCATGGAAGGGAGTACTAGTTGGGTTAGATGAAGTGCTCCAAAAAAGTTGGCTTCTACTACTTCTCTTGTCTCCTCTAAAGATGTTTCTTCAATAGCCCCCACAAAACCAACCCCTGCATTGTTTACTAAAACATCCACTTTTCCAAACTGAGATAAAACGAAATCAACAGCCTCTGTCACTTTACTAGTGTTTGTTATGTCAAGTGTGATACCAAAACCTTTGTCTTTATATTCAATATTGAATTGATCAGTTTGCGATTGTTGCCTAAAAGTTCCAATTACGAAATCACCCTCTTGCATTACTTCAGTGGCTAACGCTTTTCCTAATCCACTTGAAATTCCTGTAATCAACCAAACTCGTTTTGATGTCTTTTCCATTTGCTTTTGTATTTAATGATTATTGATAATACAAAAGTGAGGGATCACGAATCGAATAGAAATGAACTAGAACAAGAAATGTTCTTGAACTAGTTCAAGATTTTATATCGTAAATAGAAATCGTGTAGGAAGACCGATTAAAAATTTAAGCTTTACTTAAACGTTTCCTTATTTTGCTTAAAAACTCAGCCGACATACCTAAATATGAAGCCAATGCATATTGTGGCACTCGTTGTACTATAGTCGGATACTGCGCTTGGAATTCAATGTATCTCGCTTCAGCCGATTTACCTAAATTCGACAAAACCCTCTTTTGAGCATATGCAAAAGATTTTTGGGCTACCAATCGAAAAAAACGCTCAAATTTTGGATTCTTCTCGCAAAGATTTTCTACATCTTGATATGCAATTTGATGAATGATTCCATCTTCTAATGCTTCTACGAAAAGAGATGCAGGTTCTTGACTAATATAACTATTGAAATCACTAATAAACCAATCCTCTATCGCAAATTGTATGGTATGATCTTCCCCTTCATCACTTACAAAATAGCTTCTAAAAGCTCCTTTTTCAACATAAGTTTGAAACTCACAAACAAAGTTAGGCTGAACAATAAACTGCCTTTTCTTTACTGAAGAAGTCTTTATAATGCTGGTGAACTCTTGCTCATCCTGCTCGTTCAGCTCAACATATCGGTTGATATTACGGAGTATATTTTGATATTCTGTCAACTTGAAATGGATAATGGTAAGAAATAAGTAATTATGAACCCTTTATTAATCCTTGCTTCGTCGCGAAAAATAATAAATCTTCCACTGTACCTTTCACTAAGATTTCAATGGCTTCATCAATATAAGCTCTTTCCCAATCCCACCATTTAAGACCTTTTAAAAGATGAATCTCATCTTTCGTGTATCTATATCGAATGACTTTCGCAGGATTTCCTCCCACAATTGCATAATCAGGTACATCTGAGGTTACAGTGGCATTGCTACCTATGATGGCCCCATCTCCTATTTTTACATTCGGCATAATGGTAGCGTTATACCCAATCCAAACATCATTGCCCACTTCAATATCTTTGTATTGCTTAAAAGGGTATTCTCCTATTGGCAGTTTATCTGACCATTCTGATCCAAAAACAGCAAAAGGAAAGGTGGATACGCCTTTTGTAGAATGATTAGCATCTGCCATGATAAACTTTGCACCATGAGCTATTGCACAAAACTTACCGATTTTCAATGCAGTTCCTGAGATCCCAAAATTGTACATTACATTTTTCTCTAGAAACTTAGTGGGGTCATCAAAATCGCTGTAGTAAGAGTAGTCGCCAACAATGACATTATTCACTCCACTATCTTCCACTAATACTTTTAAAGAAACCGTATTTTTAAATTCAGCAATGGGATAGAGTGTTTCAAAATTTACTTTATTCATGGATTAATAATAGTTGATGATAAGTACTGTATAATTTATTCTTTCTTTCGAAATAATGAAACCAAAGATACAAAAGCCCAAACGCCTTCTAACACAATAAATGGAATATAATTCATCAAAACAGAAGCCAGACATGCTAAGGAAGCTCCAAATAGGTTTAAGAGCTTATAGGCCATACTTCTTCTCTCTAATTTTCCTGAAACATTTAAAGTATAGGCTAGTAGAATTTGGAATACGCCTAAAGAACCAATCCAATCTATTTCATTCATGATGATTTTGAATTAATTAAGGTAAAAGTCAATACATTTCAATTTACATTATTTTGATTAGACTGTAGACACAAGATTGTCCAAAGCGTATTTTAAAATGGTCTTTCCGCTATTTCATTACAGTAGCAGAAAGACCATGTTGTCATTTTACTTTTCAGTAAGTTTTTTCTTACCCGTTTTGAAGTCTTTTGTGATGACAGCTCTATCATACTCCTCGCCAATCGCTGTATACGCCACATAAGTCAACTTTTCTCCATCAATTTTGATGACTTGATAAAACTGTATCTGCTCACCTGATTCATCCAATTCATAACCATCTGCTTCATATTCCTTCATTTGCTCCGGGTCTAATTTATATTGTTTTGGACCACTTACTGAAGTAACATAAACAGTACTTAAATGCTTTGATTTTTTATTATCTGAAGTTCTTGTGGGAACGTGACCTCTAGCATAAGTATGATCATGGCCATTTAATACTAAGTCTACATTATATTTATCTAAAAGCGGTTTCCAATGGTCTCTTGCAAATTGAAAATTACGTCCCTTTGCAGGCGAAAAAACAGAGTGATGACAAGTGATAATTTTCCATTTTGCATCACAATCTTTTAACTGTTGCTCTAGGTATGCAGTTTGTTCTTCAAGTAAGTCATTTGAATTTAATACGATCACACGCACATCCTGATAGTCCACGGTGTAAACAGTTTCATGTAAATTTTTATCTAAAGACTTCTCGACAGGTAACGTAAATTGAGGCTTCCACTGAATTGCTAGTTGCTTCTTCTCTCCTTTTTCCAAACCTCGAAATTCATGATTCCCGACTACTGGAACCGCTGTCCATTGACTATGAATAAACCCACCTGCTTTGTACCATTCAGCCCATTCCATATCTCGATGGGCTTTGTTGATCAAATCACCAGCATGTACTACAAAAGATGCGTTGGGTGCGGTCTGATAAGCCATTCGGATCACACGTGACCAATGGTCTAATACATCATTTTGAGCATCTCCAAAATAAACAAACTCAATGGGTGCATACTCACTTTTGGCCGTTCGGAAATGAATCCATTCAGACCAATGTTCTTTTCCATCTCCAACACGATAAGCATATAATTTATCAGGTGCTAATCCCTCAAATACCACACTATGATAGTGTACTTTTAAAGACGCATTACTTTTGTACAACCCCAAATCAAACTCTTCAGTAGTAGCTTTAAATTCTTTTGAGGCTTCAGTAAACTTTGAGTTGACTGTAGCTTCCGCTATTTGAGCAACTGCACTTTCCACACTTGTATCCGTTCTCCAAGTTACTGCTCTACTTGTGGCCGGGTCTCCATGAAAAGTTAATATAATTCTGTCAGGATCCTTACTTGGTATTTCCCAATGATGCAACCCTTCATGTGAGTGCGAATGATCGTGGCTATGATCATGATGATGTTGTGCCATGGCGAGATTTCCAAGAAGACACAATAAAATGATTGAAGTGAGTATTGATGTATAGACTTTCATAACTACATTTTTATTAGTTTAATTTATGTGGCAAAAGAATTAAAAAAATCGATTTTATGATTAATAAAATATTAATACTTGACCTATGATGTTAATTCTTAATCAGATTCTATAAAATAACAAGCAAGATTCATGTTGGACTCGTTCTAGAATCTACTTTTCAGATCCCTTCTTCTTCATTTAAGTCATAACACAATAGAGAAGCAAAAGTCAAAGCTTAATAGATCAACCGATCTCTAGGATCATGAGAAGTCCTCTCTACTTTGAAGTTCACAATCATCAATGGTTTATTCTTTTAAAAGCAACTTCAATATAGGCTTCAATATCTCTTGCCTATAATCTTCATTATAATCACAATTACCTAAAATGACTGCCCCAATATTTTTCTCTGGAACCATTAAAAGTAGACTTCGAAATCCCCTGTCTCCACCAAAATGACCTATGACCTTATATCCATCAATTTCAAAAATTTGAAACCCTAAACCAATATGGTCATATACCGGAGTTGATGAGTTTTGCATTTGATAGTAAATATTGTTGGAGTCACTATTCTGCAGTTGTTTCAGAAAGTAATTCATCCATTTTGATAAATCAATTGAAGAAGCATTTAGTGTACTACTCGGTGCATGTTCTCTGGTATAAGGATAGATTTTTCGCACCATCACACTATTCCCTTTTTTAGTATGAGGCTTTACTTTCAACTCATCCTTTATTTTGAAATACCTAAAATCACTATCCTCCATTTTTATGGGATTTAATATTTGATCTGCTATATAATCTTCAAAGTATTGGCCTGAGACTTTTTCTATCACAAGACCTAAAATATCATATCCCAAGTTACTGTACTTGTAAGCTGTTTTAGGTGTATACTTTGTTTTCAGCTTGTAGTTTTGAATATAAGATGAAAGCGTTTTATCTGATTGATGGTTGTTTTTCCATTGATAATTATTGATATCTGGCAAACCCGAAGTATGGTTCAATAACGACTTGATATCAATTTCCTCCACGCTCTTATCGGAATAATTAAGTGGTGAGATCACATCTACTAATCGGTCTTCTAAGTTTATTTTACCTTCTTTGACCAACAGCATTATGGCTTGGGCCGTCAATAATTTACTTACGGAAGCTGTATGAAATACAGATTGACTTTCTATTTTTTGAGTTGTGTTGATCTCTTTCACTCCATACCCCTTCGTATAAAGCACAGATCCATTGTGCACCACACCAATACTAACTCCAGGAATCATATACAGTTCCATATTAGAAGTAACGATTGAATCGATTTTTGTTTGGAGTGAAATATGCTGAGCATGAACATTTAAGAACACAAGTGACAAAATGCTCACTAAATATAATTTCATAAACGTGATAATTAAAGTACTTCTTTTTCTTTATTCTCTATTTGAGCTATGATTTGAGTAAAAATCTTTCCATAACTGACTTTTCTTTTTTCACCCAAACGAACCATAATGATGTCTTCAGAGGGATTCATGTATAAGATTTGTCCCAAAATACCAACTGCATAAAAGTTCTCGGAGCAATAATTAATCTGCCACTCCTCTGATGCATTGGATACTCTTTCTACATAAAAGTTCTGATAGCTATTTTCAATAGCAGCATTCACAGCACTCAGAGAATCAGTATACGCATTTCCATCTTTATCTTTATCGTTTTCAGCAGATTGGCTATACCACTGATATTGGTAGCAGTCGTTTTCCATGTTTGCAGTTTTGGACCTTAAAACCCAATCTTTACTTACTATTTGAGTCCCATTCCAATTTCCGTTGTTTAGGTATAGACGACCTATTTTTGCAAGGTCTCTTGCTGTTGTATTTAAGCAACAAAAAGCTTTAGTTGATCTATTTTTATTATCGTCAACACTCCAAGAAGCATTAAACTCCATTCCCATCGGTTGCCAAACTTTTTGCTCAAGGTATTTACCAAGTTCCATCTGTGTGGCACGTTCTACGACCATTCCTAAAATAGCGGTTGAAATACTTTGATAATCATGAACTTCTCCTGGTTCATATTCAAACTTTAAATTTTTAAATTGTTTTAATTGATTTTTGCCATAATACAATCGAGCAACGTGAGCAAAAGGATTTAAATAGGCTTCTTTAAACTTCAACCCTGAACGCATTTCAAGTAGATCTTCCACCGTTAATTGAAGGTACATTGGATCTCCCTCTTTTAATTCTGGGATATAGTCGACAACTGGGTCTTTCACACTTTTAATTTTTCCTTCATCAATCGCAATCCCCACCAATAAAGAAGTGATGGATTTAGATGCAGAAAAAATATTAGAAATAGAATCAGGTTTATATCCTTTATAATAGTTTTCAAAAAGGATAGTATCTTTATGAATGACCAAAAAAGACACGGTTGATGTTTGTCGTAAACGTTCATCTAAGGACATTGAAACCCCTTCTGATACTACGGTAAACTCCGTTGGATGTTCTAGAAATTGAAATGTATCTTGACCCGTGGATATTTCTGTTTTCGGAAAAATTTTATGGTCGGTGATATTGGCATTTAAACGTGTTACATATCTACCAAGATGACACGAACTAAAGAGTCCTACAATGAATAATAGTAAAAATTTTCTCATGGTTTTATTTAGAAAGAGAGCTTAGTTTATAAGATTAGATCAATGAAAGTTTTGATTTAAAATTGTAAAAAAAATCAGTAATATCAAAAAGAAATACATACCCCATCCATCAAAAGACAATGAGGCATGTATTGTTATGAATTGGTTCCCTATTTTAAAATCAGGGTAAACGAAACTCTTCTTAACTGTCAAACTTCCTCCTTCTTCATTTGTGTCTTAACATAAAAACGAAGCAAAAAGGTCAAAGCTTCTAAGTCAAAAGTTGAATTCCATTTCTCTTACCTAAATGATTTTAAGTATAAAACTGCTTAAAAACGTTGTTTATGCTGTTTTACGGTTTTCACCATTTTTGCAAAAGATTTCCCTTTTTTTCTTTTTTCAGCTTCGGAACTTGTGTAATGTTCCTGTTCCCTATGGAGTTTAAGATAATTTTCATAGGCTGCTTCTGATAGTTCTCCGTCATTTACAGCTTGTATCACTGCACATCCTTTTTCATGTTGATGTGTGCAGTCTGAAAATTTACATTGTTCTGAAAGCTCCATAATGAGAGGAAAGGCGTCTTCCATTCCACTTTGAGAAGATGTCATCCCCACCTCACGAATACCTGGATTGTCAATTAAGACTCCACCTTCTTCCATTACAATTAATTCACGGTGTGTTGTTGTATGTTTTCCACGATTGGTTGAAGTTCCAATCGCTAATGTCAGCATCTTCTCTTTTCCTAAAAGAAGATTGACCAAAGTGGATTTACCAACACCCGAGGACCCTAAGAAACAGTAAGTCTTATCTACTTCTACCTGCGATTTTAATTGTTCGATGCAAGCAGTATCCTCTATCATTGTGATTAGAATATCTAACTCTGGAAAACGATCGATAATCTGTAGTTCCAATCTTTGTAATTCTTCATCACTAACTAGATCCGCCTTACTCAAAATAAGAATCGGTTCTATATTAGCATCGTAACAGAGTACCACAAAACGCTCTACCCTATTCAGGTTAAAATCCCTATTGGCAGAAAAAACGATAAAAGCCTTGTCTATATTTGAAGCAATGTATTGTGCTTCTCCCTCTTTCCCTATGGCTTGTCGTTTGAGTATATTATCTCGATATAAAACTTGCTGAATTAATGCTTTTCCTTCATCAAAAGGCATGATTTGTACCCAATCCCCTACCATGGGAAAATCAGTTCTATCTTCTGCTGTAAAACGAAGGTGACCCATAATTTCAGCATCAAATATACCTTCCTCATTTTGCACAAGATAACGTTCTTTATGCTCTGCAATGACTCTCGCCCATTCGTTTCTATTTAATGTCGAATGATTAGAATATATCGTTGAATTGAACCCTAATTGTTCAAGTGAAATTGTTTTCAATGTCTTGTATTTTATATGACTTTTTTGATTTAATTCATCTGAATATCAGATACAATAAACCGAAAGGTACTTTGGAGTACCTTACATATTTTATGGTAAGAAGAAGCACCTGCCGGACTAAGCGGAGATCAAGTGCACCATAGGTGAGCTATATGTAAATGTTGTTGTCATACAATACAAAGGTTATTTATTCTATTGTTATTTCCAAAATTTGATCAGCGAGAGAAATAGTTATTAAGAAATAATGCGTAAGAAGTAAATACATTGTAAACTAAGTTTACGTTATTTATATTGTTTAGAAATCAGGAGATTTCTGATGATCTGAAGGACACGAATGACGCTGACGCTTAACATTCGCGCCATTGAGTTTTCTACCATTTTAGTTTGGTAGTTTTCCCCCTGGCATTGAAGGAAGATACCACTAAATGATGGTCTGATTACATGTCAAAAGACAAAGGTTTTATAATAATCATCTAAAATGCAGTACTGTAGGGACGTTGCATTGCAACGTCCTCGCGAACCACAATACACTACCATTTCCCTTTGTAAAAGTAATTATATTAGTTAATGAAAATTTAGTTTACAATATACTTACTACTGATATTCAACTAAGTAATAGTACATTGATATCATTTATGGTTCTAGAAAGCTCAATATTTGTGATAAGTATTAAGCCAAAATAATCAACTATATATTAATGTCCTGGTTCCCAAATCAAACGACAGAAGGCACTTAACCTTTCATTTTCTCTGGCTACAGGAATACCTGCCACAATACCAATCAACAGGTTATCGGATAAGGCTACTCTCATTTGAGGTCTAATGGTCATATCAAAATCCTGATGTTCAAAGGATTGGTTAAATTCTACACCAATAAAGTTAGTGGTTCCAGGAATCATATAATGTACACTGGGGTTAAACTCAAAAGAGGTATTGATTTCTGAACTATTGAAAACCTGTTCAATTTTTGGCCCTGTATAAATCAAAGAGTGGAAATTACGTCCCCACCTTTTAGCAATAACAAAAAATGGATTGTATAAATTACCTCTTACCAAGGGATTTCCAAATTGCTGAAAATCTGACAACAATATCTCATTGATATAACCAAGAGCCATTGACATTGCCATTTTCTCATTCACAAAGAAACTCCACTGCGTAGCGAGTTTTATACTTTCTAAACGATCAGCAGGAATAGAATCCGAAGACACTCCTTTTTGCGGAGCATAAAAAGTAAAAGGCAATTCTACCTCAAAACCTAAACGGTTAATGGGTGCCCATTCATACTCTACTAAAGCTTCATATTTGTCATAGTCAAGATTATCTACCAACTCCATACCGACGTTCCATTCCTTTTCACCTTTACGAGCACCAAGGTCTCTGATGAGGTCTATATATAAGGGTTCTGCGTGAAGTACCTTTGCAGGTAAATTATTGTCTTGATAGTTTTCAATAAATAAGCTGTCTATTTCTCTTTTGCTTCTTAGCTCTTCTTGAGCAAAAACAGCAACAGAAGCGAACAAACTGAACAGTATAGCAACCGCTATTTTCCTGATTGTCATGAGGATAAAGTAAATTTTACAGATGATAGATAAGTAAATTATTATTTATTTCTGTGATTTAATAATTATAAGTATTTAATGCCACAGCATTTAAAAAAATTAGGCTTCTAAATCACAACGAGCAAATATAATCAATGTTAAAAATGTAAGGGTTGTTATAGTAAAAATAGTAACAATACATGGTGTACTAAATGATCATTATGCATCAATCTACTTAAGTACAGTTATATAAGCCATTGTATTGCAAGTCCTCAAGAAGCTCAATTCATAACCATTTACTTCGTAAAAAGTTGATCAATTACTAAATACAAGCATCGGATCTAGAGTACTCTTCTTCTGCCAAAATATTAATTTCACCTTCTGATGTGACCTCAATTAAAAATCGATTGACCAAAATTGGAGCACAATCGGCTACAAGCTTAGTCACCAACAACTCATATCCATTTGACGTTTTTCGAATTGCTCCCACTTCTTTCTTTTCGATACTATAACCATAACTTTCAGAAAGTGCCAATAATATAGCATCTGACTCAGAATCGATAGTCCCAAGAAATGAAAGTAAGTCATTCTTATTCGTCAAAATTTTAATGGTATCTCCTCTCTGAAATTTCACATAATGAAAACAATACCCTGGAAGACAACCAGAACCAAAACCACCGATTTCATTTTTATGATTATCAAATGACTTCTCACAATCAGCTTGATTTGTAGCATTTTGACACTTCGACCCATCACTAAATAGAATTTCTTCTTCTTCGAATTCAAAAGAAAAAATTAACTCTAAATAATCGAAATCTTCATGAGGTGATAAGCTCTGAAATGGGTAGGAATCAGTGATTGGATTAAACTCATCTAAATCTACCATTATTCCGGATTCGTCATCCTTACATCCTCCAAAAAGAAGTAAAATGAGCAAAGAGAATAATCGGGTGATGTTTAACAATTTCATAATTAGCTTTTTTAGTTTGCTGAAGAGTAATTGAGTTAGTTTAGTTAACTCATTTCAACTCTAAAGTATCACTTTATTTTAAATGAAATACTCTAGAGTTGAAGAAATTTATGAGCTTTGATCTATAGTTTTGAAACTAAGATTTAATGGGTCATTTCATCGAGCAATGACATTGAGACCTTGTACACTTCGTACTTTCCTCTTTTTTCTTCTGGAAGGTGAATTTGAGAAGTGGTAAAGAAAATTTCTCTTTCTAGGTTCTTAGCAAAAGAATCAGCCCAACGGATACGTTTGTCTTTCAGCAAATGAATCAATTTACCTTCCTTTGTCAAAACGTTCACGCCATTCGTTTCCAAACCTCCTAACCAAAGATTTCCTTTTCTATCAAATAACATCCCATCAGTGGCTGGTATATTTGCTACTTTTTGTACTGCGTTCTGAACATCTACCTCAGAAGCGTTTTCGTCCAACAACACTGCTGTTTTTATCTTATATAAAGTATGAGAAGTAAGTGCAATAAAATACAATTCACTGAAATCAGGTGATAATGCAATGCCGTCTGAAGCAACGCTATTTTCCCATTTTAACCCATCACATATCAAGTGATCCAACTCAGATTGTACACTTTTGTGACCTGTCAGGAAACGTTTTGAGGAGCCTGATTTCAAATCTAAAAGAATGATTCCACCAATGCCTGAGTCAGTGATATAAGCGACATCGTTCTCAATATCAATTCTGACATCATTATAATAAGAGTTCTTGAAATAATTCTCCTTAGGAAAATTATATGATCTAATCAATTCATCTGTGCTTAAATCAAAAACATATAGAACAGGACCTCCTTCTATTACTCCTTTGAACTGCTTATTGGAAGTATCTAAGACCCATAATCTATTTTTACTATCGCATACTACACTCTGAACCGCATAGAATGAAAAATCACCAATTTTGGTATTCCACATTTCAGAGGGATAAGGATAGGCTTTTCCATCTTTAATTTCAGCTACAGAATAAGTAATACTATCCGTCCATGTAGGATAATTTACAAATACTCTATTGTTTTTACTCACTGCAATTCCTGTCCATTGCTCAGCAGATTGTGCTATAAGAGTAAGTGGGTCTTGATTTGAGGTTTTCTCTGCTTTTTGACAGCCTAACAAAAGGCAAAAGCAAAAAATGAGATTTAAAAAAGGTTTAATATTCATTTATTTTAAGCAAGATGTAAGTGCGAAATTCAAAAATCACTTCGCACTTTTATTTATTTAGTGAACAAAACTAAAAAACTTACGCTGAATCTTAAAATTTGCTATTCGGAATAGCTCAATTTTTAGGAAGTGTTTAGAATTGTACAGAATACTACAACACTCTATATTTTGCAATACAATTTTAAAAAAATTGAACTTTTTATTCACTCCAAATTTATTGGTAACAATGTAGGATTATTTATAATTTCCTTAAAAAGGCAATTCCTCCTCTTTAAAAAATTGTGGATAGTCGTTTTTTGATGTAATTATTTTAATATCACAAATCACACTATCTTTATGAACATCTTTTGCTCGACAATAAGAAATAATCCCTTCTTTTTCTTCAGAGATCAATAGTTTATTACCGCTGTTTATAGGATAATTTATCGCTGTATCGATCGGTTTTATCACTCCGAGTACCTTTTCAGAACGAGCAAAATAACTTAATACAAAACGAGTATCATCTGAAGTCGCATCTTGGATAAGTACTACTCTATTAGAGAGGCTTGCCAACACTTTACAAGCTTCAATATATTTATAATCATCATAGGTTACTTCAGGAGGAAAAGGTGAAACGACTGTGATCGAATCGGAATGAAAAATGTCATTATCAGGAAGGTATACTTGATCAATTCCAGAAGCTACTACCTCAATCAAAAAGTTATCCTTTGTTTCTTTGACAATAGTAGAAACGCCCTTCTGATGCATTACATTCAATGTTATTTCTTCTTCATCACTAAATTCTGTAATTTTTTGACTGATAATTTGCCCATGTTTATCAGGGTTTTTCGTTCCGATCACCCCTACACTGTATTCATTGAGAATTTGCTCATTTCCAGTGACATAAAGTACCGGCCAAAGTTCACTTGCTTGAAGCACATTTTGTGGATAATGATCATTTAAAAATGATATTGGATGAATTGTATATTTCTTACAATTATCTAAAATTTGAGAAGCAGTAGTTATGCCTTTTTCAATATCCTCTAGTGTTGTCTTATTGATTCTTTTGGTCTCCTCCAACACAAGCGTTATTGCCTCTCGTACTGAAGAACATTTTTTTTCAGCATTACGTAATGCTTTCTCGTTTCTAAAAAGAAATTTAGGACCAAATCCTTTGATATTTAATATTGACAAAATAAGAAATTCTATCATTTTTCCAAGATTATTAATGAAGCATTGAATATAATGTAATATTACGGCGATTTTTTAGATTTTTTCTATGAAGTAATAAAAAAAAGATATTATATTGCACATGGGTAAAGAATCATAGGTTAGTCACCTATATAAAAAAAAACTAGTCGGATTAATTTTCGACTAAAAGCATCCTGATCTTCAGGATGCTTTTATTTTTTTAAGCAAATTCAAATACTTTTCCGTCCTCTGTAAAACCTATTTTTCTAAAAATATTTTCAGAATCTTCAGAAGCTTGCGTTACAATTGTTTCCACACCATTATTCTTTGCATAGTCAATCGACTGCTTTACAAGTGCCTCTCCAATTCCTTGTTTCCTATTCTCTTTCATCACTGAAAGGTTATAAATTCCAGCAACTTTAGGATTAGAAGGTGATATAAATAATTCGATTACTCCTACAACTTGTTCTCCTTCATAATAATTGAACATGACAGTATGTGTACGTTGTAATACTTCTGGGTGCACATGATTATAATAATGTAATACATTAACATCAAATGGTTCCCAATTATTGGCAATCACAAATGCATTATCTATGATATCTTGTCTTTCTTCAACAATACGAATCTTATCATGAGTACCTGACTGAAGTGCTTTTACTTGAGCCCCAAACCCCTTATTGATTCCTGTATTTTTAATATTAAGTTGATCGAAAATAGCTTTCACATTATCAGTTAGCTGATGTTCACTAATCCAAATACATGATGCTCTAAGTCTATTTTCATAAAAAGCAACAGCTGATTTTAAGCCTTCTGCTTTTAATTCTTCTCCATTATGTATATGTATTACATTAAATGTATCTACTTTTAATCCACTATCGATATAACTTAAACCTTCGGCTTGAAGTACTTGCATAATATTACAAGTGGAAGGTAAAGTAGCGGCATGCTCTTTAAAATTTTGATCTATTAGGTCTTTCATCCTTCTATATTTTTATATAAAATACAAAGGTAAGAGTTTAAACAATAATACGCACATACGTGCGTAAATTTAGGTTGCATATTATAAACTAAATTTTCACCAACTTTCAATCGAGCTTTATACGGGCATTAATAGGACCTACTTTCAAGTTTTCTTCTTCTTCATTTCTCTTATGATTA
>NZ_JTAM01000081.1 GCF_000812565.1 Flammeovirga sp. OC4
GCTGAATATATTTCAGGAAAAGCAGGTGCCACTTCAGCACCGGCAGCAGCTCCTGCACCAGCGGCGGCTCCAGTAGCAGCAGCGCCAGTTCAAGAAACAGCAGCTCCAGCAGCAGCAGGTGGCGTAACTAACGCAGAAATCGAAGCATCATTATTAGAAGTAATCGCTGAGAAGACAGGTTACCCAGCAGAGATGTTAGAAATGGGTATGGACATGGAAGCTGATTTAGGCATTGACTCTATCAAGCGTGTTGAGATCTTCGGTGCGATGACAGAGGCTAATCCATCAGTTCAAGGCGTAGATCCACAAGAATTAGCAGAGTTAAGAACATTAGCTCAAATCGCTGAATATATTTCAGGAAAAGCAGGTGCAACATCAGCACCGGCAGCAGCTCCTGCACCAGCGGCGGCTCCAGTAGCAGCAGCGCCAGTTGTAGAAACACCAGCTCCAGCACCAGCACCAACTTCAGGTGGCGTAACTAACGCAGAAATCGAAGCATCGCTTTTAGAAGTAATTGCAGAGAAGACAGGTTACCCAGCTGAGATGTTAGAAATGGGTATGGACATGGAAGCTGACTTAGGAATTGACTCTATCAAGCGTGTTGAGATCTTCGGTGCGATGACAGAGGCTAATCCATCAGTTCAAGGCGTAGATCCACAAGAATTAGCAGAGTTAAGAACATTAGCTCAAATTGCTGAATATATTTCAGGAAAAGCAGGTGCAACATCAGCACCGGCAGCAGCTCCTGCACCAGTGGCGGCTCCAGTAGCAGCAACGCCAGTTGTAGAAACACCAGCTCCAGCAGCAGCAGGTGGCGTAACCAACGCAGAGATCGAAGCATCACTTTTAGAAGTAATTGCTGAGAAAACTGGTTACCCTTCTGAGATGTTAGAAATGGGTATGGATATGGAAGCTGACTTAGGAATTGACTCTATCAAGCGTGTTGAGATCTTCGGTGCGATGACAGAGGCTAATCCATCAGTTCAAGGCGTAGATCCACAAGAATTAGCAGAGTTAAGAACATTAGCTCAAATTGCTGAATATATTTCAGGAAAAGCAGGTGCAACATCAGCACCGGCAGCAGCTCCTGCACCAGTAGCTGAAACACCAGCTCCAGCAGCAGCACCAACTTCAGGTGGCGTAACTAACGCAGAAATCGAAGCATCACTTTTAGAAGTAATCGCAGAGAAGACAGGTTACCCAGCTGAGATGTTAGAAATGGGTATGGACATGGAAGCTGATTTAGGTATCGACTCTATCAAACGTGTAGAGATCTTCGGTGCAATGACAGAAGCGAATCCATCAGTTCAAGGAGTAGATCCTCAAGAATTAGCCGAGTTGAGAACGTTAGCTCAGATTGCTGAGTACAT
>NZ_JTAM01000082.1 GCF_000812565.1 Flammeovirga sp. OC4
GCGGCGGCAACTCCTGCTCCAGCGGCAGCTCCAGTAGCAACAGCACCAGTTCAAGAAACTGCAGCTCCAACTCAAGGTGGAGTATCTAACGCAGAAATCGAAGCATCACTTTTAGAAGTAATCGCTGAGAAGACAGGTTACCCAGCAGAGATGTTAGAAATGGGAATGGATATGGAAGCTGACTTAGGAATTGACTCTATCAAGCGTGTTGAAATCTTCGGTGCGATGACAGAGGCTAATCCATCAGTTCAAGGCGTAGATCCACAAGAATTAGCAGAGTTAAGAACATTAGCTCAAATTGCTGAATATATTTCAGGAAAAGCAGGTGCAACATCAGCACCGGCAGCAGCTCCTGCACCAGTGGCGGCTCCAGTAGCAGCAGCGCCAGTTGTAGAAACACCAGCTCCAGCACCAGCACCAACTTCAGGTGGCGTAACTAACGCAGAAATCGAAGCATCGCTTTTAGAAGTAATTGCAGAGAAGACAGGTTACCCAGCTGAGATGTTAGAAATGGGTATGGACATGGAAGCTGACTTAGGAATTGACTCTATCAAGCGTGTTGAGATCTTCGGTGCGATGACAGAGGCTAATCCATCAGTTCAAGGCGTAGATCCACAAGAATTAGCAGAGTTAAGAACATTAGCTCAAATTGCTGAATATATTTCAGGAAAAGCAGGTGCAACATCAGCACCGGCAGCAGCTCCTGCACCAGTGGCGGCTCCAGTAGCAGCAGCGCCAGTTGTAGAAACACCAGCTCCAGCACCAGCACCAACTTCAGGTGGCGTAACTAACGCAGAAATCGAAGCATCGCTTTTAGAAGTAATTGCAGAGAAGACAGGTTACCCAGCTGAGATGTTAGAAATGGGTATGGACATGGAAGCTGACTTAGGAATTGACTCTATCAAGCGTGTTGAGATCTTCGGTGCGATGACAGAGGCTAATCCATCAGTTCAAGGCGTAGATCCACAAGAATTAGCAGAGTTAAGAACATTAGCTCAAATTGCTGAATATATTTCAGGAAAAGCAGGTGCAACATCAGCACCGGCAGCAGCTCCTGCACCAGTAGCTGAAACACCAGCTCCAGCAGCAGCACCAACTTCAGGTGGCGTAACAAACGCAGAAATCGAAGCATCACTTTTAGAAGTAATCGCAGAGAAGACAGGTTACCCAGCTGAGATGTTAGAAATGGGTATGGACATGGAAGCTGATTTAGGTATCGACTCTATCAAACGTGTAGAGATCTTCGGTGCAATGACAGAAGCGAATCCATCAGTTCAAGGAGTAGATCCTCAAGAATTAGCCGAGTTGAGAACGTTAGCTCAGATTGCTGAGTACATCTCTTCAAAGGCAGGAGCGTCCACCCCCAGTGTAGAGGCGAATACTAATTCGTCAATCGCGGAAAAAAAAAAGTCTACTAACGAAGTAGAAGAAACAACAGTTGCAGAAGATCATACTTCATTCCTTTCTGGAAACTATGATCGCGTAGCCCGCTACGATGTACAGTTGAAATATATTCCCGAGTCAGATCAATTGGTGATCGAGAAAAATGCAGATGCATGGACAGTCATTACAAATGATGGCTCGGGATTAACAGTTTCTTTAGCACAAGAATTATTGGCTGAAGGAAGAAAAGTAGCTGTATTGACAATGCCAGCTTCATTGGTTCGTCAATCGGCAGTGACTTTACCAAACGAGGTAAAGGAGATTGCTCTAGCTGAAATTTCTGATGATGCGATCAAAGCAGCATTAGCTCAAATCGGTGGAGTAGATCAATTTATTAATGTACATCCTCACTTTAGATTCCCGTTAGGTCAATGGGGTATGCACTTCGACAAGGAAAAAGAATTGTTGAAAGCGGCTTACTTATTGGCGAAGCACTTAAAACCTACTTTAAATGAATATGCTTCTAAATCAACTAGAGCTTCATTCATGACGGTAACACGTTTAGAAGGTGCTTTCGGAACGAAGAACCCTGGTAATGTTTCAGTAATCGGAGGTGGATACTTCGGATTAACGAAATCATTAAACTTAGAATGGACTAACGTATTCTGTAGAGGTGTAGACCTTTCTCCTCAATTGAAGGCGGAAGTTGCAGCTAAGAAAATCGTAGCGGAATTAAATGACGCTGACGTTTCTACAACTGAAACTTCTTACAACGATGAAGGAAAACGTTTCACTCTTGCAGCAGTTGAGCAAGCGCATACAGCAGGTACAATGCGTACTTCAAGTATCACTTCTCAAAACGTATTCTTAGTAACAGGTGGTGCCAAAGGTGTAACGGCGGATTGTGTTAGAGCAATGGCGAAAACGTACAAGTCTAAGTTTATCTTAGTAGGTCGTTCGGCATTGACTACAGAAGAGCCAACATGGGCACAAGGTGTAGCAGAAGAGCCAATCTTGAAAAGAAATGCCATGATGTTCTTGAAGGAAAGCGGTGAGAAACCACTTCCTAAGACAGTCAACAGAATGGTAGGTGCGGTACTTTCTCAAAGAGAAATCCAAGAGAACTTAGCGTACATTCAAAGTGTTGGAGCGGAAGCACATTACACTGCGGCAGATGTTACAGATGCTGAAAAATTAAAAGCAGCTGTAGCGCCAATCGTTGCGAAAACAGGAGCAATTACAGGAATCATCCACGGTGCAGGTCGTTTAGCAGACAAACTGATAGAAAACAAAACAGCAACAGACTTCGATAACGTTTATGATGTGAAGATCTCTGGTTTATTAGCAGCCGTAGCCGCTGGTAGTATTCACGATATCCAACACGTTGTATTGTTCTCTTCTGTAGCTGGGTTCTATGGTAACGTTGGTCAAACAGACTATGCAATTGCCAACGAGGTATTGAACAGAGTAGCACACTTATTCAAGAAAAACCATCCAGACGTACATGTTGCTTCTATCAACTGGGGTGCATGGGATGCAGGTATGGTAAGCGGAGAATTAAAGAAATTATTCGAAGCGCACGGTGTTTCTCTAGTTCCTTCTGATGAAGGTCCTGTAGCAATGGTGGATCAATTAAGTGACGCTTTTAAAGCACAACCTCAAGTGATTTTAGGTGGTACTTTACCACTTGCGAAAGCAGATATTACAGGTGACTTGAAAAGCTTTACGATCAAGAGAAATATGACGGAAGAGAAAAATCCTTTCCTTCAACATCATATGATCCAAGGTAATGCAGTATTACCAATCGTAAACGCTTCTACTTGGATGGTTCAAACGGCGACGGATTTATATCCTGGCTTCAACATCCAAAGAGTAGACAACGCGAAGCTTTTCAAAGGAATTGTATTTGATGGTACTCAGGCGGAAGACTACACAATTAAGGTTACAGAAACGTCAAAATCAGAAAAGACTGTAACGTTGACAGTAAACGTTTCTAGCGATAATGGAGGTAAACTTCCGCTGAACCATTACCAAACGCAAATCACTTTAACTTCTGAACCAGTTGAAGCACCCGTATTAGCATTACCAAACAGTGCAAATACACCAGCGGTTGCCGATGCTTCTTCAGTATATACAGACGGAACGCTTTTCCACGGTGCTGATTTCAACGGAATCAAAACGATCCTTGAAATGGACGAGAAAAACATGATTTTCTTATGTGAGCACGAAGGTGTGACCGAAGAACGTCAAGGTCAAGTACCAGTGAAAAAAGTGAATCCTTACCTAATGGATATCATGTACCAAGGAGCAGTCGTTTGGGTACGTCGCTTCCACGGAGCAGCAAGTTTACCATTAAGTACTGATTACGTTGAGATCTTCGATGCCTTGCCATTCGGTAAGCCATTCTATGTGAAGATCGAGGTGAAAAAAGCAGATGACTTCTCAATGGTTTCAGACATTACAGCTTACGATGCTGAAACTGGAAAAGTTTATATGAAAAGTTACGGAGCGGCAATGACTATCAGCCGTGAATTAACTTGGCAATAAATTGAGGGAAGAGGTATGTAGGGGTAAACCTATGTGTTTACCCGCAAAATGTGGAGTAACATCCTATTTTCATCAACCTCTCCACAATAGGCCCACACACACAAACATCTGGTTCAAGTCTTAAGCGATAGCGAGACTTGGACCTAGATACTGAAAAAAGTCTGTAGACTTTTAGATCTATAAGTCTACAGACTTATTCAAAATAACAAGCACAAGTGACGCTTCGCTGAACACTTGCGCTAGTAAAATATAATGATTCAGGTCTTTCGTTAGACCTGAGTCATCTAAGTGATAAAGTTGAAAAGCTGAATCATTTGTCTAGGTGAAAATCTTAGACGCCAAAATTGAATGTAGGGGTAGACCTATGTGTCTACCCAAATCTTTATATCGCAAGTGTTAAGCCGATAGGCGTCACTTGTGATGACACATTGGCGAAGTCTCCTGACTTCGAAATGAATAAAAATGTGGTGATTATGTTCGAAGTCGGGAGACTTCGCCAATTATCAGTTCCAAGTGACGCTAACGCTTAACACTTGAAACATTGACGGGGATAACCTATCAATTAAACTTCTTACCTCATAAAAAGGGAAAGGAGAAAATAAGATATAGAATGAGTAAAAAAGACAAAATTGCGGTCATTGGTATGGGAGGACTCTTTCCAGGGTCAGCCACTCTCGATACATTCTGGAACAACCTTCTAGAAAACAAAGACCTCGTGACTTTATCTGATGAAAAGACGTTTGGACAAGATCCCTTACGACTTTATCATACAGAAAAAGGAAAACTGGATAAATGTTATGCGATTCGTGGTGGTTATGTTCGTGACTTCGACTTTGATCCATCGGACTATAAAATCCAGAAAAACTTATTAGCAAAACAAGACGATCAGTTCAAGTGGTCGTTATATGTAGCTCAACAAGCCTTAAAAGATAGTGGTTACTGGCAAAATACGCAGGACAAAAATTGCGGTGTTATTGTGGGTAACTTGTCTTTCCCAACCCGTCGATCACGTCAAATATTCTCACCTATCTATGCAGATATGGCAGGGAAAGTATTCACTGAGTTAACAGGAGAGGAAGTGAAAGTTCCTTTCGCGAATACGAACTACGACGCTAATATTCACGAAACATTATTGACGAATTCACCTTCTGCCTTGATCGCTCAAGCGGTAGGATTGACTTCGACCAACTATTCATTAGACGCTGCTTGTGCCTCTAGTTTATACGCCATAAAATTAGCCATTGATGAATTACAATTGGGTAAAGCTGACATGATGTTGGCAGGTGCCGTAAGTGGTGCCGATCCATTGTTTATTCACATGGGCTTCTCTTACTTCCATGCGTATGCACGTATGAATGAAAAGTCAGCGCCTTTGGATAATACTTCAGGCGGATTGACTTCATCAGAAGGTGCAGGTATGGTCGTTTTAAAACGATTAAGCGATGCGCAGAAAGATGGAGACAAGATCTTAGCCGTTATTGATGGTGTTGGTTTATCAAATGATGGTAAAGGTAAATTCCTTTTAAGTCCAAATCCTAAAGGACAAAAACTTTCTTTCGAGAGAGCCTATAAAGGAACAAACTTGACACCTGCTGAAATTGATTACTTGGAATGTCACGCTACGGGTACGCCTCTAGGTGATACGACGGAGATTAATTCGATCAGCGATTTCTTTGCACAAGAAGAAGTAAGACCTCCATTCTTAGGGTCTGTAAAATCGAATATGGGACACTTGCTTACAGCGGCCGGTATGACGGGTATGCTGAAAGTGATCCTTGCGATGCAAAAGAAATTTATCCCAGCAACGATCAAAATTGACGGTGCTGTACATTCCAACGATCAGAAAGTCGGTAGAGACCAGATGATGTTGGAGAATAAAGAGTGGCCACAAAAAGGAGAGTTGCCTCACGCAGGTATCAACGCTTTCGGTTTTGGTGGTACCAACGCCCACATGATCTTATCGGCTTACGATGAGAAAGTGGAGGTAGAAAAAGAACAAATTACATCACCTAAGCAACCGCTTTCCATTGTGGGTATGGACCTTCACTTCGGTGGATGTGCCAGCTTGGAAGACTTTTATTTATCCCTTTATCAAGGACAGCAATTCTTCAAAGACCTTCCAGCCAACCGTTGGAAAGGAATGGAAGAGTTGGAGACGTTGAAAAAAGGACTTGGGCTTGAAGATATTAAACGCTTGAAAGGAGCGTGGTTGGAAGAATTTGATTTGGATATTCTTCGTTTCAAAATCCAACCGAAAGAAGCGGAACGTTTAACGTTACAGCAGACTTTAATGCTGACAGTGGCAGACCGTGCATTGCATGATGCAGGTTTAAAAGAACTGGAAGGCAAAGGAGCGAACATTGCGGTATTGACAGCAATGGAATCTGAATTGGAAATCCACCACCGTATGGGACGTTGGGATCTGATTTGGCAAGTGGAGAAAGCCTTGGAAATGGCTGGTTTGGATATGGAAGTCAAGAAGAAAGATGCACTTTCTGATGTCTTGAAAAACTCTGTATTCGAAGCCTTCGAAGACCACTCTCCATCAGAACACACTGGATTTATCGGTAACATCATCTCAAGCAGAGTTTCAGCACTTTGGGATTTCACGGGACCTTCCTTCACGATTTCATCAAACGAAAATGCAGTATATAAAGCATTGGACGTAGCAAGAAATATGTTGGCTTTAGGTGAAGTGGATGCCGTTGTGGTGGGTGCGATCGACTTATCCGGAAGTATGGAAGGGGTATTAAGCCGTCACGTCTTGAACCCAGTTAATACAGGTGATATTTCATTTGGTTGGAATACAGAAACGAACGGATGGAATATCGGTGAAGGTGCAGGTGCTATTGTAATCAAGAGAGCAGAAGATGCGAAAAATGATCGTGTGTATGCTCAAATTGATGATGTGGCGATTGTGCAGTCGGACCTGTCTTCATTGAATGGAGAAATTAACGCTCAAGCTGTAGCAAAAGGTGCGGAAGAGTTATTACAAAGTAATGGTTTGGATGCTTCTGATATCGGATTATTAGAAGTTTCAGCATCAGGTATTGCTTCAGAAGATAAAGCGGAAATTGAAGGTTTGACTTCAGTGTACCAATCAAAAGAGGAGAAACTAACATGTGCCTTAGGTTCAGCAAAAGCAACCGTAGGTCATACGTTCTCCGCTTCGGGTATCGCTTCTATTATCCGTTCAGCTTTAGCTTTATACCATCGATTTATTCCTGCATCCCCTCAGTGGTCAGGTCCTAAATTCGAGGAGAAATTTAAAAACACACCTTTCTACGTTCCTCAGGTTTCATCACCTTGGGTGATCGAAGAAGGAAAAGATACATTAAGAGCGGCGATTTCAGGTTTAGCGACTGATGGTTCTTCAGCACATGTTTTAATGTCTGAAGGGACGCATCCGCAGTTAGACGAACGCAGTCCTTATTTAGCCAAAGGAGGAGAGCGTTTATTCCCACTTTCTATTGAAAGACCAGCAGGAATCAACGAACAACTTTTAGGCGTTTTAACTGATGTAGAGACGCTAGGTTTCAATGAAACATCAGACAAACTTTGCGAAGCATTTAATCCTAATGCACCTATTAAGCCTATTTTCGTTGCGAAAAGCGAGAAAGAATTAATGCGTGATGTGGCGTTTTTCCAAGCGCACATGAAGGATGCTTACAAAGGGAAGAAAGCATTGCAAATGCCAACGGGTAGTTACTACAATCCTAACCCTATCAGTAAGGATGCAAAAGTAGCGATGATGTACCCTGGTTCTGGTGCGGCTTACCAAGGTTTTGGAGCTTCATTATTACAGATGTTCCCAACCCTTTATGATCATATTAATAATTCTGTGAACCATCCGAACAGAGCGTTCTTTACAGAATTTTTATACCCAAGATCACTTACAAAGCCAACGGCAGAGGAAGTGAAAAAGCAAGAGGAAAGTTTAGGAACTAACGCCCTTCCTGTAATGGCGATTGGTGTTGCCTTTGCTTCTGCTTACACCAAGCTTTTACAAGATATTTTAAAAGTAAAATCGGATTCGTTGGCAGGGTACAGCATGGGGGAAACTTCAAGCTTATGGTACAGTCAAGGATTCTGGGATACTCATTTAGTAGATGAGAAATTCTTGGAGTCAAATATTTTCTCTGAAGTTGTAGGCGGTCCAATGACGATTCTTGGTGAAGAATGGAAAATGGATGCGGCGACAGCAAAAGAAAAGTGGAGAAGCCGTTTGATTACCTTAAATGCAAAAACATTAGGGTATAACACTTTAGAAGATTGGTTTAGAGGCGAAGTGGAAGGAAAGTACGAAAGAGTGTACTTGACGTTCATCAATACGGACTCTGAAATCATCATCTCAGGTGACAATGACATCTTGGAAGAAATCATGAAGAAACATGCGCTTTCATCGGTGACATTGACGATTAACAACTGTGTACATCATCCATTTATCAGCCGTGTAACGGACGAGTTTATCACAATGCACCACCTTCCATTACAGAAGGAGATCACGCAGACGGTTTATTCGGGTGTGACACAAAAGCCTATCGCATTGAATGAAGATGCGATTGCGAAAAATGCGAAAGACGTATGCTGTGAGGAAGTGAACCTTCCGAAGTTGATCAGAAGCATGCATGCAGACGGGCACGAATTGTTTATTGAAGTGGGAGCAAATGCTACACTTTCGAGATGGATCGGTGAGATCTTGAAAGACAAGGAACATGCTACGATTGCAACGGACCGTAAGGGTTCGGATTCATTGAAGAGCTTTATGGGAATGGTAGCACAATTGCTAGGTCAGGGCGTAGAACTTGATCTTCAAGCCATCATTGCGAAGACTTCAACGAAGGGCATTCAAAGAAAGAAAATCTATAAGACTTTACATACAGGAGGCAACCGTTTTGAAGAGTTCGCATTAACTGCGGAAAACAAAGCAGCCTTCATCAATTCAACAAACAGAGTCAATACAGCGGAGCCTGTACTAGCAGGAGAGGAGTTTGACATGTTTGCTTTATCAGAAGAAAAAGAAGAACAAACAACCACCAAAGATATGGATAAGAATTCAACCTTAGATGTGATTGAAAATAAGGTGAAACAAAAGATTGCTGAGAATGGCTTGGCACTTTATGATTTTGATGCACCGGATTACAAAGCAAGTAAAAAAGATGCAATCTGGAATGAGCAAGATCTATTGACTTTTGCTACTGGAAAAATCTCAGATGTATTCGGACCTGAGTACTCAATTATCGACACTTACCCTTGTCGTGTAATGTTGCCAATGCCTCCCTACTTATTGGTGAGCCGTGTAACAAAATTGAATGCGAAAACGAATGAGTACAAGCCATCAAGCTTGACGACTGAGTACGATATTCCTTACAACTCATGGTTTGCGACAGACGGACAAATTCCTTGGGCTGTAGCAGTAGAATCAGGTCAGTGTGACTTATTATTGATTTCATATTTGGGGATTGACTTCCAAAACAAAGGAGAGTACAAATACCGTCTATTAGACTGTACGTTGACTTTCTTGGATGACCTTCCTTTCGAAGGACAAACGTTACGTTATGACATCAGCATCGATAGCTATGTACGTAATGGTAACAACCTTTTATTCTTCTTCCGTTACGATTGCTACGTAGAGGACAGAATGGTATTGAAGATGCGTGGCGGTTGTGCTGGTTTCTTCAACGAAGCAGACTTGGCGGAAGGTCAAGGTGTAGTATACAAGCCAGAGGAATTAGAGGAAAGAAACAACCGTAAGAAGCAATTCTTCGAGCCACTTTTACACTGTGATAAAACGACATTCAACCAAGAGGAGCTTTTAGCGTTAACTCAAGGTGATTTGGCAGGTGTATTTGGTTCGGATTACAATACTTTAGGTAGAAACAAATCATTACGTCTTCCTCCAAAAGACATCTTAATGTTAGACCGTATCACGAAGTTGGACATCAAAGGTGGTCACGCGGGTCTAGGATGGATTGAAGCTGAGAAAGACTTGAAAGCGGACGATTGGTACTTCCCTTGTCACTTTAGAGATGACGAAGTATTAGCCGGTTCATTACAAGCAGAAGGCGGTGGACAGTTATTGCGTTTCTTAATGTTGTACATGGGTATGCAACGTTTGACAAAAGACGCTCGTTTCCAACCGGTATTAGATATTCCTCAGAAGGTAAGATGCCGTAAAGAGGTAAATGCAAAAGACGGTAAATTGATCTACCGTATGGACGTGAAAGAGGTAGGTTTAGTACCTGAGCCATACGTAGTAGCCGACTTAGAAATTGTTTATGATGGATTGTCATCAGTGTACTTCGAAAACTTAGGTCTTCGTTTACAAGAAAAAGACAACCCTCAATATAAAAAGGACTTAGCGAACACTAACCACGGTGTGTATGTGAAGCCAGTGAACAAGCCAGTTTTATTAGACGAAGGTGACATCACTCAATTCGCATTAGGTCCAGTATACAAGTGTTTCGGTGATGAGTACAAAGTATTCGAAGGACGTTCATTATCACGTCAGCCAAACACGGATCTTCAAGTGATCTCAAGAGTATTGTCAATCAGCAATGAAAGACACGACTTCAGCAACAACCCTACAATCATTTCTGAATACGATGTTCCTGTAGATGCATGGTACTTCAAGCAAAATGCTTCTCCAGTAATGCCTTATTCTGTATTGATGGAAGTTGCTTTACAGCCATGTGGTTTCTTAGGTGCTTACTTGGGATCTACTTTATCAGTGCCAGACAAAGACTTATTCTTCCGTAACCTTGACGGTGACGGTGAGATGTTAGTTGATGTTGATCTAAGAGGAAAGACGATCACGAACAAAGTAGTGATGACGTCGCATACCAACCTTGCAGGTACAGTATTACAACGTTATACTTTCGAACTTTCAGTAGACGGTACAGTATTCTACGTAGGTTCATCTTCATTCGGATTCTTTACAGTAGCCGATCTTTCTAGCCAAGCAGGTTTAGACTCAGGTGAGAAAGTACCAGCATGGAAAGACGTAACAGACTATGACCAATCGAAAGCCATCACTTTCAACTTGGATTCATTATTCGGTAAAATGAAGTTGTACAAGTCTACTAACCCAGCTTCACCAAGATTACACTTGGCAGAAGACCAACTGAACTTGTTAGACAGTGCTACAATCATCAAAGAAGGTGGTAAGTACGGTAAAGGTTATATCCACGCCACTCGTGCCATCCATAACTACGATTGGTTCTTCACTTGCCACTTCTACCAAGATCCTGTAATGCCAGGTTCATTGGGTGTAGAAGCGATCCACCAAGCGGTACAAGTTTGGGCTTTACAACAAGGTTTAGGTGACGGTTTAGCGAACGTTGGTTTCAACCACCACGCTCCAAACAAAACCGTTTGGAAATACAGAGGTCAAATCCTTCAAGGTGACCCAACAATGAACTTGGATTGCCATATCAAAGAAGTAACAAAGGAAAACGGTAAAGTCGTAATCCTTGTGGATGCGAACCTTTGGAAAGGCGATTTGAGAATCTATGAATTAACGGACCTTTCTTTAGTAATCGGTTAATTTCAACCGCATCATCAGCCCATGATTTAAATCATGGGCTGATGATGCCTATATCGCAAGTGTTAAGCCGACAGGCGTCACTTGTGATGACACATTGGCGAAGTCTCCTGACTTCGAAATAAACACAAAGTAGGATTCGAAGTCGGGAGACTTCGCCAATAAACAGTTCCAAGTGACGCTAGCGCTTAACACTTGAAACATATTGATAACACTTAATTATTCATTCAAAAAGATGAATACGACATTGACAAAAAACAACGGCTTAAAAATAGCAGCCAAGTCCACATCAAAGTGGTTTGGTGCTTCAAGCTTTGCAAAATATACAACGGAGGAGATCAAGCAGCAGTTTGAGAAATTAGACAAACAGCTTTTTGTGATCAGAAACCAAGAAGGTACAGTAGGTGTAGCGGATGGAATGGGAACAGCCTCTTCATCGGATTTACAGTCTGCAGAACTATTAGCCAACATTCCAGCTTATGCTCCAGAAGCATTGGGTGATCCTTCATTCAGAGCGGCGTATGGTTTGAAATATAACTATATGGGCGGTGCAATGGCCAACGGTATTTCTTCGGAAGACCTAGTGATTGCATTGGGTAAAGCAGGAATGTTATGTTCATTTGGTGCAGGTGGATTGATCCCTTCAAGAATTGAGCAGGCGATCGACAAAATCCAAGCGGCACTACCGAACGGACCGTATGCATTCAACTTGATTCACTCACCGAACGAGGTAGCTTTAGAGCGTGAAGCTTGTGAGTTGTTCTTAAAGCGTGGTGTGAAAGTGATTGAAGCGTCTGCATTTATGGACTTAACACCATTTGTAGTGAAGTTCAGAGCGGCAGGGTTACGCAAAAACGCGGATGGATTGATCCAGATGGAAAACAAGATCATCGCTAAAGTATCTCGTTTAGAAGTAGCAGAGAAATTCATGCGTCCAGCTCCAAAGTCGATCTTAGACAAGTTGGTAGCAGAAGGACAGATTACGGCTGAGCAAGCGACATTGGCATTATCAGTACCAATGGCAGACGACATCACTGTAGAAGCGGATTCGGGTGGACATACAGACAATAGACCGTTGGTATCTTTATTACCGTCAGTGTTATTGTTAAGAAACAGAATCCAAGAAGAATTGAACTACCCTGAGCAAGTACGTGTAGGTGCTGCAGGTGGTATCTCAACGCCTCAATCGGTATTAGCGGCTTTCGCTATGGGAGCGGCGTTTGTAGTAACAGGTTCAATCAACCAAGCATGTTTAGAGTCAGGTGCATCAGACCACTCTCGTAAGGTGTTAGCACAAGCGGGAATGACAGACATCATGATGGCGCCAGCATCAGATATGTTTGAGTTGGGAGTGAAACTACAAGTGTTGAAGAAGGGAACATTGTTCGCTTTAAGAGCACAAAAATTATATGATACGTACATCGCTTATGACGGCATCGATGCGATTCCAGCCAAAGAGCGTACAACGTTAGAAAAGACCGTCTTCCAAGATACTTTAGAGAACATCTGGAAGATGTGTATTGAGTTTTTCCAAGAGCGTGATCCAGAGCAAATCACAAGATCAGAAAACAATCCAAAGCGTAAGATGGCATTGATCTTCCGTTGGTACTTAGGACTTTCTTCATCATGGGCAAACCGTGGTGTGAAAGGCAGAGAGTTGGATTACCAAATCTGGTGTGGTCCTGCCATGGGTGCATTCAACGAGTGGGTAAAAGGTACTCCTCTTGAAAACTGGGAAAACCGTAAAGCAGTAGACGTTGCTCATTCATTGTTCAACGGTGCAGCTTACTTGTACAGATTGCAATACTTAGAAATGCAAGGCGTACAAATCGACGGCAAATTCAAAGCAGCAAGTGTGAAATATTAATTCACGCTTCGCTGTTCATTCATATCTTATTTATTCTGATTGACCCCGTGGCTTTTGGCGGCGGGGTCTTTTTTTGTCTTTAACAAAAGTGATTCTGATTTATTTTAAGACTTAATAGTTCATTTCTAAACCAGGGAAGAAAAAATCTGTTTGTTTTTCTTTTTCTTCTGCTCTTTTCACCTCTTGGATTAATTTCTCGAAATTTTTAATATTATAGCAGTAACCTGTAAGAATATTATCAAATACTTCTAAATCATTTATATGTTTTCTTACTACACTGTCAATACAATTAGGAATAAAATAGAAATTAATTTTATCAATAGTTTTATTGAACTCAAGGTTCATATCTTTTATTTCCTTATTTTTTCTTTTGTGAAAATTAATTAAGCAACTTTTTTTATTAATTAATAACTTTTTTAATGGGAACCCATTATTTATTTTAAGAATACCATAATCATTTTTATTTTTTTTGAAAATGCTAAGACTGATTTCTAGTGATTTAATTTCGCAACCTAATATTTCTTCGATTTCAGGACCAAAATTAGGTATGCCATTAATGAAACTATTTAAAGCAGCTAAATCAAGTTCAAATAATGCTACTCTCGCATCAAAAAGGTGATCTGATATATTATTTATTAATTTGAAGGAATCATGTGTTTTGTATTTTTGAATATTCTTGTAATAATATTTGACATATTCCTTACAATAAGGGAAAAGAATGTGTTTTCGAAAAGATTTGTAATCAATGTCATAACATAGATCTATAATACCATAATAAGATTTTGAGTTTTCTTCAGTAGTTAATCTTTTCAATATTTCTCCTTGATTTTCCTTTGTATCTCTACATATAAATTCCGCTGCAAAATATTCTTGGAGAGTTTTATGTGCCCACTTATATTTTAACCCTTCTTTTTGAAAAATTGGGACTGTGTTAACTAAATCATGAATAAAATTAGGACTTTCAAATTTTACACCAGGATAAAAATCATTTGCTTTTGTAATAAAACTTTCAAGTTCTTTTTGATTAAACTCTATTTGATTAAGTAATGATGAGAAATAAGCGATTGCCCTTAGAATTTTATGAAATTCATGTAGTGTTAATCCTGATTCTTTATCTCTTTCAAATCTATCTCCTTTTATAATGTCATGAGCTTGAAATAATGCCTCAAAAACTTCCCAATAGAATTCTTGTTTTTGAATTGGAATATTTTCTCTATGTTCAAATTTTTTATATAATAGAGATATTAATAATGGACTTTCCAAGAATTCTGTTAATTCTTTTCGTTTATCTTTTTTTAGTTGATCAATAAGCTGAAGAGATTTTGTATTGTTATCACCAATTTTTTTTATTAGCTCGAAAGATTCATCTATTTTCAGTCTGTCAATACTAAATTCCTGAAAGTCACCAAAAGTTTTTAAAGCATTTTCTGGTCTTGATGATATTACAAATAAATTATTATTAGCTTTTGAAATAAAGTCAGAAAGATCTTTTGTAACTGCTTTTTTATTTCTTTTTGAGATTTCATCATATCCGTCAAAAAAGAAAATAAAACCACCTCCAGAAATTAATTTTCTTGTCAAAGTTTCTTCAAGTTTTAAATCTAAAGGTTCTAATTGATTTGTAATTTCTTTTATTATAGAATTTTGGCTATTTAAACTTCTTAATTCAATAAAAATGGGGATACCTTTATTCTCTATTGTACATGATCGAAAAAGCCATTTTAATATTGTTGATTTGCCCATACCTCCATGATCACAAATCAAAACTTTTTTATAATGTGGTATGAAATCATCAGAGAATTTATGTGTTTTTATTTTATGAATTGATTCTTCTTCTGATTTGCATGAAAGAGTCAAAGGATAATAGAAATCTTCGATTTTTTTTTGTTGATTTCCAAATACTAGTGTTTGAGATGAAGAATATTTATTCAAAGTTCTTAATAGATATTCTTTAAAACGAAATTGATAATCTTCTACTCTATTAGTTTCATTATTTACACTTTTAAGTATTGGTTGTAAATAAGTCGTTATAACATTTTCAATTAGAGTATTATCAGTTGCCGTATATATTTTAAAGAATGACTTTGATATGTTGGAGTACTCTTGAAGTAAAAACTGAAGGTCTTCAGGTATCAACTTACATACATTAATACTTTTAAGTATATCAATTATTTCATCAAAATGTTTATCTAAATCGATTTGCTTTAAACTTGAATAATTTGAAATAACTTCTTTACATAAAGACTTAACATCTTCACATATTGATTTTTTATTAAAATTTTCGATTAACGTTAAAGTTGTATTAGCAAAACCAGAACTAGTAATAATGTAATAGGTGAAGTTTTTTTTATTAGGTAATAACTCCTTATCGATTATTGTATATAAAATAAACTTCAAAATTTCTTTTAATAATTGAGGCTTTGTTAGTCTAGTTTTTAATTTTTTACATTGAATTAAACCACTTATCTCACCCTTAAAATATAGTGTAGAATCAAAGCCTTTTTCTCCTACTCCTGACATCAGATTGATATTATCAAACTTACTAGAAAGACTTATATCATCATATTTTATCTGCTCTTTAAAAATTAAATAACATAATGTTTCAAATTCTCTATCATCTAGTTCATTTAATGGGAAGTTTCCATTGTAAATAGTGGGTTTATTTGCGTTTTTTTTTATTTCTGCAATTTCTTTCTCAGTGATTTTTTGTAACATAAAATGTATAAATAATTATATAAAAAATAAGTCCTTATCTTGTTTGATAAAGAAATTTATTTGAATTAGAGATAATACTAAATTGTAAAAAAGATTGAATTTGGAATTTTTTTAAGTTCTAATTCCAAATTAGTTTGTATTGGATATCATAGTTTTCTACTTCAATTACCTTAATGCCAACAGATTCTAAGAAGAACTTTTTTCCATTATAATTTTTGTCGGATTCGTTTCTTGTTGTAATGTACCAACCTAGTTTTTTTCGCTCAGGAAAGCGTTGAAAGTATTTTGCTCTTTCAATTAATAGCCACCTTAAGAATACTTCATTTTCCTCTAATCCAAGCCCTAAAATGAATAGTGATTTATTAAATAATATATGTAACCATGTTTTTTGTCCAATCCAGTTGTTTTGATTTTTTCCTGTAAATGCTATTTCTTCATAATTACTATGAATCATTTTTCTTGCTCGTTCAACATTTCCCATATATTGAGATAATCCTAATTTGATACTTCTATGATACTTTACCATTCCATTAGGGTACCAAATGCCAAAACCATCAGTAGGGTTTTCAAGATTTCTATCACTATGGTAACAACTCCAAGGGTAAAAGTCGGTAAATCCTTTCTTTTCTGTTTTATGGAATTCTAAATTTGAAGATTTTGCAATTAAATCATCAAAATTAGTTGTAAGAATTGGAGCATTTAGTTCTCTTATTTTATCAATTATAATATTTTGCTTTTGATCGGGTTCCCATGGTGACATTTTTTCCTTAACAATCTTTTGTAGATTTGAACTAAAGTTACTTTTGTGAAAGTTTTGAATTTCTATTGCATCATAGAATTCAGTGAAAGAAATCCCTGAAAATATTTCATTTTGCTGGAATTCCTTTTTTGAAAAAGTATTCCATAATTCAAGAAGAAGACTTTCCCATGAAAGGTTGTCATTTTTATAGTATCTGTTTATACCATTTCCTATAACAAATGAAATATCTTCTCTATTATTCGATATTATATCTTTTACAGATTCTACCGAGTGATAATCGATCAAACTGATATCATTCTTATTTTGAAGTTTCATGTTTGAGAGAGTTGGTTAATTTTTAACTCATCATAAGTGCCAAATAAAAAATCAACTTTAACTAAGTCGAAAATCTTTTTAATCGACAACCAAAAAATCTAATTACTCTAGAGGTTCCAGTTATTATTTGATTCGTTGTAGTTTGTGTTACAAATTAGCTTTTAAAAAGCTTCAAAGCAAACAATTCAATTAAGAAATACGAAAAAAGAAAGGGTTTTTGAGGTGAGAGGCGTTTTGAGGTGAGAGGCGTTTTGAGGTAAGAGGTAAGAATGAAGAGGGAAGAGGTCTTGTGTTTCGTTAGCCGTTGCAGGCAACGCTTTTACTTGTGTGATTTATTAGGTTAGTGCTATTATTGGAAGTTTACCGTTTTGTATAGCTACAATGCTTTGTGGCTTGCGGACCATTTTTGAGGTAAGAGGTGTTTTGAGGTAAGAAGGAAGAGGGAAGAGGTGCTTGTGATTTGTAAGTCGTTACAGGCAACGCATCTATATGTATTGTTACAACGTTGACGATATATTAGAACGGGAATATATCTTTTACTCCGCAGAGGAAATTGTCATTTTAAGCCCCATGGCATTGAGCATTTTTATGAATGTACTCAATTTTGGATCAGATTTACTGTTGATAATTTGATTGATATTCCCTCTATTTAACCCTGTAGTATCTGCAATTTTCTTTACGCCCGTTGCTTTTGCCACTTCTTTGATTGCCTCCATCAATTCGGTTGTGTCACCTCCTTCAATTGTTTCAAAAAGAAATGAATCCACCGTTTCATCTTCCGTTAAATAATCAGAAGGATTAAATGGAGTAGAATTGAGCATTAAGTCGAGATCTTTTTCCGCTGATGATTCCATGATTCAAATATTTATTTTTTCGAAAGTCTTTTAATGTCTTTTTTCTGGTCTTTCTTTATGCCACCACCGATGGTAATGACAATCACGCCAGACAACATTTTATAGTAGATTCTATAGCCTTGACCGTAATCAATAATAAGTTCAAACATATTCTTCTGACCTTTCAATTGCTTATGTTTACCGAAATTACCTGTTGTAGCAATTGCATTTAATCGTCTGATGATTATACCTTTTGCTTTCAAGTCTTTCAGTGCTTTAAGCCATTTATCAAAGTCTTCAGTTTTTCTTACTTGAAATTGTTTTTCAGTCATAGTATAGAATCGTTATAATACAAATGTACGGTAAAGCGTACATATTTACTATTGAATGTAAGAACTATTTTGTTAATTATAAATTTTTGATTTCGATTTTGTCACAAGTTGTGACAGAATTAGTTAAGTGTTCTTGAAATGGATTTTACAAGCTCAGGTCTTCAGGTATAGGAGTTTTTTGCTTGTGGTTCGTTGGGCGTTTTACTAAAACGCCCCTACAGGTTAGTGCTATTATTGGAAGTTTACTGTTTTGTAGGGTGGGAATGCTTTTTTGGTGATTGGTGATAAGTCATAGACTTATACAAAATGCAAGTTCTTGGTGACACCTTTCGGCTTGACACCAAGAACAGTGGGGATGGGTGCAATGTATACTATTCTATTTATTATCATTTCGTCAGACACTGTCTGACCTTTTGAACAGGTTTGCTAATCCACAACACTGTTCTAGGTATTAAGCCGAAAGGCGTTACTTAGAACTGACACATTGTATAAGTCTGTGACTTATAACTTCCAATTTCAACCAATTATTACTACCTTTCATTAGAACTAATTATAACGATTCATCATGCCAAGAGCACATTCTTTCTACGATCAAGAAGCGACCTATTTTGTAACAATGACAGTAGTTTATTGGATAGATGTATTCACAAGAGAAGAATACCGAAACATTCTGTTAGATAGTCTAAGATTTTGTCAAAAAAACAAAGGTTTAAAAATTCATGCTTATGTAATTATGAGCAATCATGTCCACTTGATTATCACAAAAGGGCAACATATCAATCTATCCGATATTTTAAGGGATTTTAAAAAGCACACTTCAAAAACGGTTATAAAGAATATTCAAGAAAACAGAGAAGAAAGTCGAAGAGAGTGGATGCTTTGGATGTTTGAGAGAGCAGGTCAAAAAAATAGTAATAACAAGAAATTTCAGTTTTGGCAACAGCATAATCAGCCTGTCATTTTAGACACTTCCGAAAAACTTTCACAACGATTAGGTTATATTCATGACAACCCTATCAATGCAGGAATAGTACAAGAAGCGGCGAATTACCTTTATTCAAGTGCTTCTAACTATCATGGAATGAAATATAATTTATTGGAGGTTGACATGTTATAATGGGAAGTGGAGGTGTTATAAGTCACAGACTTATACAATAATAGAGTTTTAAGTAACACTTTTCGGCTTGATACTAATAACAGAGGGGTGTTTTGAGGTAAAAGGTATGAATGAAGAGGGAAGAGGAACTTGTGTTTCGGAAGCCGTTATGGGAAACGTTTCTACATGTATTATTCTTAGTGATGCCTAACAGTGATCACTAAGAATAATAGTTTGATAAAATGAAACCTTATTGGTCGATAGGCTCATTTTTAAAACTTTTGATATAAAAGAGTTTATCCTTTTTATTGTACTGACTCAACAAATAGCCTTTTTCAGTTATGAACAGCGAGGGATAATAAATGTTCTTACCAGAATTTAATTTTATGATGTCATTTAATTTTTCTAGAGAGGAATTTTCCGTGATATGCTTACAGTTTTGTGGATCTATTATTGTATTGAAATAATAATATTTATAGCTGAATTCAGGGTTGTTACTTGGAGTACTTACCTTGACTACAGGGTCATTGTGTGAATCATATGTAATTTTTTCTTTTACACCTCCAATGGTAACACCCAAATTATCATCTAATTTATAAACTGACAAACTAAGGTCTGATGCCGAAATTTTTTTCAAAAACTGCTTCGTTTTTTTGATAGTGTCCGGTTCAATATTGTTTTGGGTTAAAAGAGCATTTTGCCAGTTACGACCTTTTTGAAATAAAGGAGAATTTTTCCAGGTAATAACTTCTTTTTCATTGACTTCAAAATGATTAACTAATACCTTTTTTTTCATATCATTCACTCTTACAGATAATTTGGAACTGTTCCCTACGATTTGAAAAAGATAATCATCTAATAGGTAAGAGTTTGATTTTGTATAAGGGGAATTACTCAAATTACTGTTAAGGCATACTTCTATTTTATGGCTAAAATCAGAAGGGAAAATTGTGATTAATTTTGTTTCGTTATTCTCATGATCCAGTGTAATTACAATTTTTTTATCGTTTTGGTATAGCTTATGTTTTTTAGATGTATCTGTAATAGAATTTAGTTTGTTGATATCTATTTTTTGAAGGTTGAAAAGTGTTTTAGAATAATTGTCAGCATGTTCCACTAATACATCAAATAATGTTTTCTTCTCTGTTTTTGAAAAATTATAATAGGAAAGATCTACGGTATAAGTATTAGAAACTTGATTACCTGTAAACTCATATGCTTTAATAATTGAACTAGAGTTAACGAGGGTGAATACGAAAAACTTACCTTTAATGTAGAGTGTTTCCAAGAACTCTTCTTTTTTCAGCTTAATAGGAATTTTCACTTCTTCCCCATAGGATGATAATATAGATTTGACTAGAAACTTACTCTTTCTTTCATTCGAGAAAAAATAATGATGTCCAGTTTCATCAATATTGCAACCTATTAAAATATTAAGTTTTTTGTCTGGAAGAGTGATAGAACATGAGTCAATCAGCTGATAAGTATCTTTGTCTACAAAGTAGCTGTAGATGTTTTCTTTGTCATTTAAAAAATATGTGATTTGATCATTACTCTTATACAGAAGAGAATTGTTTCCATCATTTGTTTTGTATGGTTTACGTAACTCAATTTTCTTTTCAAGCAGAATTTCTTGTGCATAAATAGTATTCATTGAGAGTAGTACTACACCCATTAAAAAAAAGGTTTTTAGCATGATATTTAGACTAAGTAGATTAAAAAGTTTGTAATATTTTTGAAATTTAAATAAAAACTAATTCTGATGAAAGCGTTTCCATTCTTTACCATATCGAATGGATTTGAGGTCAATGGAGTCTTGTGGTTTACGGACTATTAGAAATCCGATTTGGATGATTGGTGATATGTCACAGACTTATACCATAGTTCTAAGTTACGCCTTTCGACATGATACTTAGAACAGTGGGAAGTTTCATTTGATGTAATAAAGCGTAATACTATCTAAACGATTTAAAAAAATAGATCTTTTGGTTTAATTAAACGGTAATGATGGTGGAGTCTTCATTTGGTGGAAGAATACATCTTGATGAATCATCTGATTATTACCCGAATTCATACGCCATGCTTTTTTAGGTAATTCTCTACCAAAAGAGAGTACAAATTCATAAGGCTTTTTATCTGAAACCTCTGGATTTTTAATTTTTACCTTATTGAATCGTTTATTTTGTAAAAGGTATTTGTCAAAGAAAAGCATCAGCCATTTGTCAAACTTGTGATCGACAGAATTCAACGGCTTGTAATTTTCTATTACTCCACGTTCGTTCACTTTAATTCTTACATAAATCGGCTTTTCAAAGTCTACAAAGGCATAATAATTTACTTTCAGAAACTCGTTAAAAGCGGTGCTTATATTTTCTTGTTTAAGGCGTATCGTTTTATTTATTATGTTTTGCACTTCTACATCATTCTCAATCGTATATAATTTTATGATTTCATTGTTCGAAATATGTGCTTTTTTTAATTGTCCAGAAATTGGATCTGTAAATTGATAAAGTGTATCATTAGATGATCTATTGTGGAAAAAGAATTTTGTTACGAGTGCTTCTTTTTTATCACGTTCATTTTTTAGGTCTTTCATTTGAGCATGATTAGAATCCGTATAAAATCCACTTCTATTCTTATGGTTATTGTACTTTACACTAAAAGTGTAAAATAATGAATCACCAGAATAGACTTTTCCACTCCTTAGTTCTCCATTTATAAAATGTTTATAGAAAGCTAATTTAGAATCTATGTAAAACTTAAAATCATGATATATTTTTTTATATACCTTTGAATCCCAGTTTATTTCGTATACTAACTCATCTTTTAAATTAAAAATTTGTTCAGTAAAGTAAGTGTTATTTGTCGTGTATATTTTTGAGTAATATTTTGCTGTGTTAATTGACTTCGTTTCATTTACATACTTATCATAATATTTTTTCAGATCATGATTTTTATAATGAATTGCTTTAGCGTATTCTATTATTGCTTGTATCTTTTGTTCTTGTTCTTTTCGTTGTTTTACAATTTTATATTCATCTCCTCTGAATTCAGATTTAATGTAAGATAGACCACTAATTGCTTTTAAAATTGGAGGATAATTTGAGAAATACTTTTTAAATACTTGAAGACCGTTTTTCTTGTCAGGGTTTAAAACTTCCCAAGCAAGGTGACTTGTTTTTTTTACTAAAAAAAGTTCGTATGCCTCAGTTCCAACATACATTTTGGCAAAAGTCATATCATCAAATTCAGTAATATACTGAACATAGGATTTCTTAAATTCTTTACGATCTTTTATCCTTATATTCTGAGCAATAAAAAACGAATCTAAGCCTATAACGATTGAATTTGAATTTTCTTCATTCAGGTCTTTATACACCTCTTTTTTTACATATGCAGAGAAAGAATTTGACGGATGATAAAAGTTGATAACAGTTCTAACGACATTACCATTCTTATCATAATACCTTCCTGGAATGTAGCCTCTCATATTCTTTTCGATATTGACATTAGGCCTTTGAGATATAGGATCAGAATATCCGTGAATAGTATTTTGTTTGGATTCAGGATTAAAGACTAACCCTAATTTGTCTTGAGCATTTAAGTTGGTATAAAGTAAACATAAAATGAAGCTGAGCAGTCTATATTTTGCCATGATAAATAAATGAAGATGTTCTGTTTATGATTTGAATGAGTTTGCGAAAAACACCTAAAAAGTTATCAGTAATGATGAAAGGTTTTTTAGTTCATTTTCAGTCTGCTGTTAGGTGCCTTAAATTTAAAAACTCTTTGTAATCATAGCAAAGAATTGAAATCAGAAATACGAAAAAAAAGAGGTTTTGAGGGAAGAGGAATGAATGAAGATGGAAGAGGTGGCTTACATTTCAATACGAATAGGTCAGATATGATCATCAAAAGTCGATCAATGAGATGTCTTCCCCAAAGCCTATAACTTCAATTATAGGGCTACTAAAATGATATTTCAAACATGTTCTTAATTCCTTTGTCGTGTAAGAGGTATTAAAATTAGTATTTATATTATCGTAATACTTAATAGATATGTATATTTGCACGAAATCTAATTTTATATTTTAGCCTAAAACAAAATATGACCAAGTATTTACTTTTACTCCTTTTAGCAGGACTGACAGCATGTGTATCTTCTTCTCCTCGAAGTTTGAAAAAGACAGATTTGACCCAATCGAAGAAGGTTCAAGTCATCCAAAGTCATCATGATATCTCAAGTGAAAAAGGAAAGTTTTCAGTAGAATATTTTGATGATTACGCCTACAATATCTATCATTATAAAGAGCAAAATGTGATCGCAGATGCTGATTTTATAGATGATAAAGGTGAGGTGTATTGGAACTATGAAAGTACTTTTAATTCCTCTGGAAATGTAACCTCTGTTTCGATTTTTGTAAGAGGAAAACTCAATACATTAATGAAGAACAAAATTGTAGATGGTTTAGCAGTAGAAGAGGTTTATTATGATGATGAGGATCAAATTAAATACTCAAACTTAAAGGAATACAACAGCGATAAGGTCATGTCTAAAAAGACTGATTTAGATGCTGAGGGTAAAGTAGTACTGGTTACCGAATGTGATTATAAGGAAGGTAAGCCGATATTAATGACTAAGAAACTTCCTTCTGGTAAAGTAAAAGAGACCATAAAATTTGAGAATAATTCTTTTGGTGATGCAATTAAAGAGGTAGAATTCAATCCTGAGAAAGAAGACTCTAGAGTAGTTTATTATGAATACGAATATGATCAATATGATAATTGGGTACGTCAATATATATACAATCAAGACCGAATATTAGTTGGTGTTAACGTTAGATATATTACTTATTCTAATGATAACAAGATAATAACGGAGTTTGATATCATTGGGGAGTGGTTTATTTTGGGAAAAGAAAATGAAGGATTCACTTTTAATGAGGACCATACATTTTATTGGGGTGATAAGTCTGCTCAACTGGGATCTTGGTCATTTGATGTTAAAAAGAGTGTACTCACTTTAAAGGAAATGGACGGAAATGAAAGAGAGATGGAATTCAATTGTGAATTAAAAGGTGGGCTGCTACGTCTCTCTAAAGAGGGTGAAAAAAAGGTGATGAAATTAGAAAAAAGGTCTTCTGTCATAGATGATAAGTTTGGTATTAAGGTGGCTGAAAAGGCGTTTCTTGGAAAATGGAAAGTAGTGAAAGGAGAAGAAAAAACGATTGAATTTTTACCGGACCACGAACTTATCATCACTTCTGCTAACAATGAAACTCAAAAGGGATATTGGGATTTTGATTTTGAAAAGGCGCTCTTTCATATGAAAAAAGGATCGGAGGAATTAAATGAATATCCTTATTTCTTCGAGGAAGGACAATTGAAGTTTTATAATCATTACTTGGAGGAAGTGTTGACGTTGGAACCCATTAAAGCGACGCTTTAAGTGAGGAAACCATTGAATAATATCAATAATTCATTGTAGAATATGACTTTAAACTTAACGACTGTAAAATAGGGTAGGGAGGAGAAATTGATAGTGGTATTAATAATATACACAACGAAATATTATATAAATCTACTACTATGAAAAATCTTAATTTGCTGCTCTCGCTAGTATTCATTTTACTTTTAAATCAGTTTGCTTTTGCCAGTAATATTGAAATGAGTGGAGGTCGATATAATAGAATTACCGTAAAGGCATATGATGTTTTACATATTAGAGGTGATGTAGATATATATGCTGATGATCACCTTAGTACAGTATATTCAAATCGTAATGGTCAAAAACCATATAACCATAGAAGCGGAGGTGATCATGGTTACATTAGAGTGGAACCACACGGTACATTAATTATAGATGGAAACCTTCACATTCACAATAATGATGACGAAGATGATAAATCTGTAGTTGAAGGTGATTTGATAGTAAAAGGATCGATGACAATTGATTACAATACGGATGATGATGAGGAAATGAAATTCGAGAATAGAGGAACTATGATTGTTGCTCAAGATCTTAATCTTAATGGTGCTAGAAAATTAGATGATGACGATGAGTTATTGAAGTTTTACAATTATGGAGAATTATTGGTTTCGGGTGATTTACATTCGAGTAACCACGTTCAAATAAAAACAAGTACTTCTCATCATTATCACCCTCATTTCTTTGTTGTTGGAGATACTAAATTTGAACAAAGTTATGGAGGATCGCACCATCATGATGATGATGGTTGGTCGGTGATTCAACCACATGGTCATCATTATTCTTCTTCATTTACGCATGTTGGTTCCATTAATCATGCTGCCACAACTTTTATGACTAGAGGTAATCAAGTAGATAACGTTGAACCTCTATTGACTCCACATACATTGCAGTTAATTCATCAATATGTTTCAGGAATTGACCTACCTGTAGAATTGACTTTTTTTACAGCAAAAGTAAACAATGATGAAGTGACCCTTCAATGGGAAACAGCCACTGAGGAAAATGTAGATCATTTTGAACTAAGAAGATCTTACGATGGTAAACATTTTGAATTAGTAGCAGATGATATTCCTGCAGCAGGTAATTCAAATACCACTTTAGAATATGAGTTTGTAGATACAGATGCACACCAAGGTCATATTACTTATGAATTAAAAGAAGTTGATTTTGACGGAAAAGGAGAAACATGGAAAAGTATAGTAGAATTGAATTCACAAAATAAAATAAGTGTAGCAGCATCTATTTCAATTTACCCCGTTCCGGCAGATCAAAAAGTGAATGTGGATATGCCATCATCCAAAGAGGAGTCCGTAGATTTTAATTTAATATTTGTGGGTACAGGTCAGATCATTCCATTAAGAAATAAAACAATACATGAAGGTGACCACCATGTATTGAATGTACAAGATGTTCATGACGGTCAGTATATATTAAACGTGATTAAAAATGGTCATGTCATAAAAAGAAAACACGTGATTATTCATCACAGTTAGGTATATATAAAGTTTAGATTGTTTAATTGAAAAAGGCTTAATCACAGTGAAGTGGTTAAGCCTTATTTATATGTTTATTTTTTCAATTTCTCTAACTATCATAGAATGAATAATAATTTATTGTTATTTGAAATGTTGCACTAGGAAATAGGAGTTATACGTTGCAGATTTATACAATACTAAAGTTTGAAGTAACGCTTTTTGGGCACTTAGACTATTTAGCCTTTGCCATATTTTGGATGAGTTCCATTATTATTTCAACCTCTTCCTCTTCAGAACCATAAGGTAATGCACTTTCAATACCTTCTTCTAAACTGTCATTACTTAATAAATTAATGCATTGCTCTTTTAAGTACTGTTTTACTGTTTCATTAGAATTTTTAAATCTATCAAGGAGCTCATCACAATTGCCTAAAATATAAATGATGTCCTCGAAATCATGACTTTGTCTTAAATCATTTCCACCTCTTCCGTTATGTGCTTCAAATTTAGCGGCTAAGTAATATTCTGGTGCAAAGACATTAATTTCAGTTTTGTCAGGAAGTATTTTCACAATTTTATTTTCAATACCTTCATCATACCAAGTATTACTAAAACCTAAAAGTGTAGGATCAGATGGCATTATATCGACTTTAATACCTTTATATACCCATCTACAAATTGGGGCATCTTCTGAGACGTCATTTGCAAATCCTATTTTTCTTAAATCATCTTCTAATTTTGCTAAATGAATTCTTGATTGTAATTCAATGACACAATCTACATCTAGGGTAGGTCTAATATCCGATAATTCAGGGTGACTTGCATAAAGTTCAGCTACAGCACCTCCTACAAACACCATTTCTTCTGGCAAGCCTTTTAAGCCTTCTGCTACAGTTTGTAACATCTCAATATTTGAACTATGCATGTTTTAATCTTTTTTCAAGTTCTTCTTTTGCAATATTGACTTCTCTTACTCGGCCGACTCTAATAGTGTCAACAATAGCAAGTAGTTCATAAAATAACTGATCTTCTTGTACAATTTGAGGTATTGATTTGAAAAGAGGTTCTATCGATTGCCCTCGGTGTGTTCCTTTTGCACTAGGCCAAACATAAGTGTCTATACCATTAACGATAAATTCATTGATTGGTGAAGCAGAATGTGCTGTCGGTATACCTTTTAGCATTGGTCCAGGCTGAGCAGGAAACACATATTTTAGTCCATAAACTAAGAACTCCATTAGAGAATTTACATTCACCTTTCTCTTTTTTGAGTTAATTAAACCTGATATTTTGCATCTATTTAATGCTTCAGAAACTTCAGAAGCACTTATTTTGATATCATTTGCCAAGTCAATATTACGCCACTCCTTATTTTTATATGCAACTACTTTTAATAGAATTACAATATCCTGAGGACGCATTCCATTATGCTTTTTCATATCATAATTATTTTTAATTCGCAAATCGCGAATTGCAAATTTAGTATTAAGATTCCATCAAACAAAGTATAGACGTGTATTTGGAATTAATTCTATTGAAGTAAGTTTACTATGATTGATGTTATGGCTATAAACACATCCTGTATCAATATTAATCACTTGATTATTATTCTCAATTTGTTTTTTACACCTTTCGATTGAAATGGGTTGGTGTCCATGTATGATTATCTTTTTTGAGAGCAAAGGATTGGAGTATGCTTTTTGACTTTTCCAAAGCATGGAATATTTATCTTGGAACGGGTTCTTATGACTATCATTAAAACCAGCATGAACAAAAATGAAATTTTTGAAATGATAGAAGTATGGAAGGCTATTAAAAAAGTTAATGTATTGAAGGGGAATATCTTTAGCGGATTCAACTTGAAAACTCTTGAGTGTTTTATTACCTCCATTATTAAGCCATTTATACTGAAGATCCTCATTATTGATACTATCAAGTAATAAGGCTTCATGATTACCCATTAATGGAATTATGTCATAATTGTTTTTTTGCAGTTCAATGATGTAATCGACCACCTGTTTACTTTGACTTCCACGGTCAATATAATCTCCTAGTAAGATTAATCGGTCCCCTTTTGTAAGTTGAATATGTTTTTCTATTAGTTCTTTTAATGGATCAAGACACCCATGGATATCACCGATAGCAAAAAGTCGTTTCATGATATTTATAGTTTTTGGGATTGAAAAATTACCTTTTAACACAACTTATCTTTGAACTAGCAATATATACAGCTTCACTGGAAATAGGTAATAATTTTAGAAAGTCCATTTCGATTGTCTGCTTTTATTTTTCGCCCTTTAATATTGCTTGAGTAACTAAATAATGGCTGATTATGAACGAAGAATTTGTGAAGGTATTGAATTTTATAGCCTTCATGAAGCAATACGATATACTTGAGAAGGGAAAGTTAAAGGGAGATGATATTGCTAAAGAAATGGGGGTGAGTAGAAGGCATTTTGATAGAATTTTTAAGCAATACTCAAAAAAGACACCTTTGGGTATGTCAGAAGAGTACAGAATATATTTATGTATAAAAGAAATCATGGGTGGAACCTTTTTAAAAGAAGTTGCATATAAATATGATTTCACACCTGAAGGATTGTCAAATGCAATACGTAAGAGGTTTAGTCTAAGTGTAAAACAAATTAAAAGTGGAGAATTTAAAATTTGGGAACAATTTATTGTGAGTTCTGAAATAATTTTTATTGATAATTTCAAATACCGAATGAAAAAAGATAGGCTTATGGAATACATAGAAGCCTTAGATCAAGAAAAGTATTTGGATAGAATTGCGATCGAAAATGAGGAGTTTGAAGGTAAGTTTTCATTGTTGTTAGACTATAGTAAAGTTTTAAATTTATTACGAGAGTATAAAGGACTATCATTTCGAGATTCTGATATTTATAAACTTGATATGAGTGAAAGTTTAATTTTATATATGATTATTCTGAAAGAGACCAAGAATGGGAAGAATGAGTTGACATACCCTTCAACAGAACTTTTATCAATTCTTTTCTTAGTTAGGTTTTTTATGAATTTGGAAACTTTGGAACAAGTTGATGGTGTGTATGAAATAAAAATACCTTTTAAGCTGGAAAAGATGTTGAATGCTTTTGAAGAGAATTATCTTTATGTAGGTGAAAAGTTACAAATAGCTTTAGATGTAACGGTCAAAGAGAATGAGGTAGTGATAGAATTTAGTGATTATATGTTGAATGCACTTAATCTAGAGTAAGTGCAAGCACCCTTTTAATTGGTCTTTAGCATTCTAATACCTCAAATTTATCACGAAAGTTAAGGCTCAGTGTAGCCTCCCAAAAGTCCATGACTTCAGTCGTGGGCTACGTTGTTTATAGGCCCTAAGGTCTTTATCACTCTTCATTTTTAACTAGACAATAAATGAACAAAGGCATTTTAGAGATTTAATCAAAAGTCATATTCCTATATTGTAATAGTTTAGTGCACACTTCAAACTCTCTTCAAAACCATTCTAATAATAAGGCAATACACCAATAGCAGATAGAAGTGATATAAAATATCTTGACTTATGATTTCCAATTATTTCACCTCAACCAAATTCAACTTCTCGAAAATTCATATTCTATTTATTGTATTACTATACTTTTCAATAACACAAAGGTGGTATGCTTTTCCCGTTCGGGAATTAAATGATGAGATCAAAAAAGTAAAGGATATTGCCCAATTGGATATTAGGGATGTGTTCAAAGATTCCAAAGGTTTTTTATGGTTGGCTACTTCCGATGGATTGGTTCGGTACAATGGTCTGGATAGTAAAATATATAGAGTGGGGAAATCTGAAAATACGATTGGCAGTAATATGACCCGAAAAATTACGGAAGATAAATGGGGGAATATATGGGTGTCAACTTTCGGTAAAGGACTCTCTAAATTGGATATTAAGAAAGAGAAGTTTACCAATTATACGATGGAGAGTGAGGAGGATTACAGAATAGAGACGAACGATATTTCTTCTTTTTTAATTGATGATCATTGTATTTGGATAGGGAATTGGGACCGTTTAATTAGAGTTCAATTGGATGATGCAAACGATAAAATCAAAGGGAGTACTTCCATTCCATTGTCAGAAATTGATCACTCATTGCATCAAGTGGTGGTACAAACTATTTTTAAAGGGAAAGACAATGAGATTTGGTTGGGATTAAACACGGGGTTAGTTCGAATCAATAACAGTCTTCAAGGTTTACATTTGATGGACTATGATAAAACTCCTGGGAATGTCTCTGATATGACCTATTGCGAAGGGCAAATCATTACTTCAGGTGAATTTATTTCCTTATTAAAGCGTAAAAATCAATCGGAATTTTATCTAAGGGACTTAATATATAATTCAGGTCAGACGATTGCTTATCAAGACGGCATAGTATGGGTGGGGAATAGAAAGGGTGTTTTTGCTTATGCCTATCACCAGCAACAATTACAGCTCTTGAAGCACTTTCAAACTTCAAGTAATAATGGGAAATCTCACCACCCTGTAACTTCAATTGTGATAGATAAAAATCAAGTTTGGGTGGCTACAACGGGAGGTGGTGTCTATTCTATTTCCGATCCGAATCTCTTGTTTGAGCATTATCAGCAGACCAATAAAAACTCTTTATATGATGATCATATTAAAGCAATATTTGAAGATAGTGAACAAAACCTATGGATAGGTACTGAAGTAGGGGGATTGAATTATTTGATTGGGAAGAACAAATACAATTATGAAAATGGGTTTGGACAGCTTTCAGTGAAAAACTATCCCGTTGGAAATAACAGAGTCTATGCCATTGCTGAACAGCATTTACCGCATTCGAAAATCAGAAATAAGCTCATTTGGCTAGGGACTACTTTTCCCACTTTTTTAGTGGCATTAGATCCAAAGACGATGCAGTTGTTACCTCAATCTCCGTTCGCTAAAAAACTAGGATTTGTATTTGATATTGAAATTCAAAACGACTCTATTTTATGGTTAGGCACTTATAACGAAGGTTTATGGCGATTAAAAACCAATCAAGATGGAGAAATTAGAAGTGCTCAACAATTTGATTCTAATGATGAAAATGGAGGATTGACATCCGATATTATCCGCAGTATTTTATTGGATTCCAATGGAAATCTATTCATCGGTACAGATAAAGGGTTGAACCTCATTCCAAAGGAAGAGTTGGACAAACAACACCCTGAAATCTATACGTATAGAGAAGGAAAAACGAAATATGACCTGCCAAGTGAATACCTCCTTAAGATTTTTGAAGCGAAGAATGGTACAATTTGGATTGGGACGATTGGGGGTGGATTAATACACTTTGATTCCATAGGAAGTCAAAAAAGAATAGTATTTCATGCCATCACCACGGCAGAAGGATTGGTGAGTAATTCCATCAAATCAATTGAAGAAGATGAGAAAGGCTGTTTATGGCTTAGCAGTAATCAGGGGTTGATCAAATACGATCCAGTATCCAATAAGTATGTCAATTATAATGAATCGGATGGGCTTCAGGCCAATGAATTTGAGGATTTGGTGAGTTGCAGACGTAAAGATGGACAAATGCTGTTTGGAGGTGTCAATGGACTCAATACGTTTTATCCTTCTCAGATTGTAAATGATAGTACTCGCCCTCACTTATACTTTTCAGAACTTCAGATCTTGAATGAAACCATAGCTCCCAATAAAAAATACGGTAATGCTGTCATTCTTGAAAACAGCATAGAACATACTGATAAAATCAACCTCAGCCATTCACAAAATAGCTTTACTATCTCTTTTGAAGCCTTTCAGTTCAATCATCAGCATAAAGTGAAGTTTCGATACAAGCTGGAAGGGTTTGATGAAAAATGGACAAGAACAAGAAATAACAGCCGGCAGGCGAAATATACCAATATACCTGCTGGAAAATATACCTTAAAAGTAAATGCGGCCAATAGTGATGAAGTTTGGTTGGAGCAACCTATAGCACTAGAAATTAATATTGCAAGACACCCATTATTGAGTAGTTGGGCTTTGGTATTCTATAGCGTTGGTTTTATTGTTTTTTGCGGTATTGTATTGACTATTTATAATCGTATTCGAAAGCAAAAAAGGGATGTATTTATTGCTGAATTGGAAAAGAAAAATGCTGAAGAAGCGGCACAATCTAAACTTCGTTTTTTTACTAATATCTCCCATGAATTCAGAACGCCTTTGACCTTAATTACTATTCCTATTGACCGGTTGATTAATTCTACCTCTATATCGGCTAACGAAAGTAAACGTCAATTGAAAATTATTAAGTACAATGCCGATTTAATGCTCCGCTTGGTCAATCAAATCCTCGACTTTCGAAAACTAGAACAGAATAAAATGCAACTTTCAATGCAGTCAATCAATATTGTGAAGTTTATTGATAGTATTTTGGTCGGTTTTCAGCCTTTAGCAGAAACGAAAGAAGTGGACCTTCAATTTATACCTGATCGTGATGAAATCAACATGTCTTTTGATCCTGATTTTCTCGAAAAAATTATCAATAATCTATTGTCCAATGCGATCAAGTTCACGCCTAAAAAGGGAAGGGTGACTTTGGTAATTACACCCTTTGAAAATAAGGTGCTGATTAAAGTGTCGGATACTGGTATTGGTATCAACGAAAAGGATAAGGAACATCTTTTTAAAAGGTATTTTCAAAAATCGGAAAAGAATAAGTTTTACAGAAATGGAAGCGGTATTGGATTAAACTTAATTAAAAATTTAGTAGAGCTTCATAATGGAACTATTGAAGTCGATAGTGAAGAAGGAAAAGGTACTACTTTTAAGGTCTATCTACCCAAAATAAATGAGGGAACGATAACCGAAGAATTGTCTAAGGAAATGTATACTGAAGAGGCTCCATCAAGGTTCTCCATTGATACCCTAAAAGATGAATTATTGACTTCTTCTAAGAAATACACCTTTCTGATAGTGGAAGACAATGAAGAATTGAGAGCCACGATTGCTTCTATTTTTAATAATAACCATCGTGTAATAGAAGCTGAAGATGGACAGCAAGGATATGAGAAATGTGTAGAACATCTGCCTGATATTGTGATTAGTGATGTCATGATGCCTAAAATGAATGGCTTGGAGTTACTTCATACCATCAAAAATGATTTAAAAGTCTCTCACATTCCCGTTGTTTTATTGACTGCTAAAAGTACCAATGAGAATAAAATTGAAGGTCTTATGGAAGGGGCAGATGCTTATGTTTCAAAACCCTTTGATCAAAATGTTTTGTATTCGATGGCCTTTTCTATCCTTAAAAATAGAGAGCGTTTGATTGAAAAATTTGATAGAGAAATTAAAATAAACCCTTCCTTAATCTCCAAGACTGCTCCTGATGTTGAGTTTATAAACAAGATCCTTTCCATCATCGAAAATAACCTTGATGACACCTCCTTTAATGTTGATCGACTGTCGATAGAATACGGTCTTTCGAGAAATCATTTAAATAAAAAAATCAAAGCCTTAACAGGGGAGACAACCGTTGCATTTATCCGAAATATTCGATTGAAGCACGCTGCCGAATTATTTCAAAATGGCAACACCAATATTTCTGAAGTCACCTGGAAAGTAGGCTATTCTGATCTAGGAACTTTTAGAAAACGATTCAAAGAAAAATTCGGTGTCAGCCCATCTGAATTTGTGCAGGAAGGTGAAAGGAAAGTCAATTAATTTTCTTGAAATAGGGTGAAATTTTGTACCCCATAATTTCAATTATGTTTCTACGAAACACCTCACACACCACCATAAAAACCATATATAACCCTTCATCAAAATGATGTTTCGTGCACCATAGTTAAAACTATGGGCAGGTGATACTGACTCCACCAACACTGAAGTGTTGCCTACGTTTACAACCTTCAAGACTTCAGTCTTGATGAGGTTGCAGTATCACCTGCCCATGCCTTTAGTCATGGTGCACGAAACACCTCACCAAAAACACATAATCCTCTCATAAACATATAAAAATGAGTCTTTTGTACACTTAAAGTGTAAATGCCTATGCTATTCGTATCAAATACCTAGGGTGTAAATCTGCCTAAAATTCTAAGTTTGAGCATGATGAAAATAGCTTTTTTGGGGGGTATTTTTTTAGTGATTGAAATATCTATTTCCCCTCTTCCAAAAACCTCTTTTCTAGAACTAAACACTGAATTTTTATTTGAAATGAAATGTTATTATGAAGATTAAAACGACTTTTTTTACAAGTGTTTTTCTATTCCTCTTTCTCTTTATTTCTATTGGAGCTTCGGCTCAAAACGTACAGGTAGATGTGAACCTTAATATGGTACACTCTGTAGAAGGAATATCGGATTTTGGGAGAGATAGACATATTACGGTCCACTCTGCAGCCACTGAAAGAGATTGGGATGGACAAGAAGACAAACTCGACTACTTTATCAATGACCTTGATGTGTATTGGGGTAGAGATAATGGGTCCGCAAGCTGGAAATTTTCTGATACGCCAGAGGATCCTAACCGCCCTAACAAACCCGATGTTTCGGCAATGAAGTTTAAAGCTAAAGAGCTAAAAAACTGGTATGAAAGTAAACTGAATGCGAAACAATACGAAGGAAAAGGTTTCATGATTCAGGGAACCAATCCTCACCCCACTTACCCAACATTGGACTGGGGAGAGAGAGGTAAAACGTGGCACGGTTGGCAACCGTTGGAAGTGGAAACTTCCGCGGAGTGGGTGACAGAATACCTTGATCATTATTTTGCTAAATCTTCAGGAGAAAAAGGAGAACCGTTACCCGATTATTGGGAAGTGATCAACGAGCCTGATATGGAGATGATGGTCGGCGGAAAAAGCTGGATCTATGCAAGTAGTCAAGAGAAACTTTGGGAATATCACAACCTTGTTGCCGAAGGCGTGAAAAACCGTTTAGGGGATAAAGCACCTAAAATTGGTGGTATGACTTGGGGTATGCACGATTTCTATTGGAAAGATGGAATCAACAGAGTGGCTGATAACAATTATGAGAAATGGTTTTCTGATGATCTAATGCCTTATCTACAAGAAATGACAGCTTCCACTGTCAATGATACTAGAACGAAGGAATGGTATCAATGGGATGTCATGTGGCAGGGATTTATTGATAACTGCGGTGATAATATGGATTTTTATGGTATCCATATTTACGATTGGTCAGTGGGCGAAAGAGGCAAAGGTGTGATCCGTACAGGTGGTCATGTGGAAGCCATGTTAGACATGTTGGAGTGGTATGATATCCATAAGTTTGGTCAGAAAAAAGACATTGTATTATCTGAATTCGGTGCGGTTTCAAGCTGGATCAATAACCAAGAAATGGAAAGAAAAGCGTGGGAGAATTTACGTCCTTTCAATGGTATGTTTATGCAATTCTTGGAGCGTCCTTCTCAAGTGGTTTATTCTATGCCTTTCGCCCCAGTAAAAGCAGAATGGGGAGATGTAAGAGATGCTAACGGTAATGTAACCACAAGGTACGGTTCTGTATTAATGGACAGAGTAGATCCAAACTGTACAGCCTATGATGCGTCATGTGAGTGGGTATGGACGGATTTTGTAAAATGGTATGAGCTATGGAGAGATGTGGATGGAACCCGTATCGATACAAAAGCAACGGATAGAGATATTCAGGTAGACGCTTATGTAGACAATAATAAAGTCTATCTTATCGTCAATAATTTACAATTTGATGAGGCTACGGTAGACCTAAATATTTTTGACACAGAGGCTACCAAAGTACAGTTTGTGGACAAGAGATACATGTATTTTGATGAGAATAAAGGAACGACAGGTGGAGTTTCTTTAGATGAAACACGATTGAATACTGCTCCGGGATCGATGACAATTTCTGGAGGTGGAACGGTCATTTTAGTGTACAATTTTGAAAAAGAGGTAGTGCTGGATCAAACATCAATTGAGGAGAAATACATGAGTGTGGCACTTAATAATGAGACGACAGCAATTGGTGGTTTATTATTTAGAAAAGAAGTACCGGGACGTACGCCAATGACCACTCAAATCAACAATGTAGTAGTTCCTAGCCAAGGTGAAGCAACGTTAAGATTCTCAGGTAAATTCCCAGAAAATGCGATGGTACCTGCTTATATCACTGTAAATGGAAACGAGTTGGAGTATACAACAGATTGGAGAGGAGAGTACGAAGATTCTAGAAACTTTTGGTTTGGTACTATGGAAGTAGATGTTCCATTAGAATATTTACAAGAAAGCAATGAAGTGACGATTGAAATCCGTGGAAATAAAGTGACTTATACTACGGTTTCTCTTCAAGTATTTGATATGTCGGCAACACCTGCCCGTTCTTCAAATTCATCTAGCTTAATTGCCTTAACAGACATTTCCATCACAAACGAAGCTTTTGATTTGATGAATGGAAAATCAGAAGCGTTGGAAGTGGCTTTCACTCCAGAAAATGCAACGAATAAAAAGATCGCTTGGACGTCATCAGATGCTACTAAAATCGCAGTAGATGAGTTTGGAATGCTAACGTCTCATGCTGATGCTGGAGAGGTAACAATCACGGCAACTTCTGAGGATGGTGCGATTGTCAAGACAATTGCAGTTACGGCTGTTCCTTATCAAACAACACCAATTACAGAAGTTTCTATTGCAGAAGGAGCAACATTTGATACGGAAGTCAATATTACAACTCCATTAACTGTAAATGTTCATCCCGAAGGAGCTGAAAATTATGATGTGGTGTGGTCAAGCTCTAATGAAAATGCAGTCAAAGTAAATCCAGTTACAGGTAAAATTCAAGGGGTAACCATTGGCGCTACAGCTAAAATAACAGCTACTGTAGTCGATACAGAAAATGGAGGTACGGTATTTACGGATGATATTGATGTCTCTGTAATGATCAGTGGTGCTGAAGAAGTGTACTGTTTTGATTATGATGAGGCTTTAGTGGGCAATGATGTGTTTACATTTGATATTGGTGTAAATGCTTTATCGAATAGAACTGTAAAGGCAGAATTAATCAAAGGTACGAGTGTTTTAGGTGAAGCAGAAAAGGCGTTGACGAAGAATGGAGAACAGTACTTGCCTATCACTATTCAGTTAGATCAATTAGCTGAAATTGGCTCTGATTATTCTTTAAAGTTGACTTTATTAGATGGTAACTCCACATTGTCTACTTGTGAAAGTACATTGTCTATTGATGCTCCAATTCTACCTACATCCATCACTGTAAAAGACGGCCTAAGAATAGTTCAAGTGGGAGAGACATTAACGATTGAGACTGATGTAATTCCAGAAAATACGTTTGATAAATCAGTGAATTGGGAGATCGTTTCTGGTGCTGATGTCATCTCCATTGAGAATGGTGTGATTACAGGATTAAAAGCAGGAACAGCAGAGATAAAAGGGGTTGCCAATGCGGATAATACTGTAGAGACTTCAACCCTCACAATCACTTGTCAGACAGAAGATGTGGTGATACTTCCTACAGAAATCCATTTATCGAAGCGAACAACCGTATTCCCAAATAGTACTTTACCAATGGAAATTGTTGGTTTCGTTCCTGATTATACCAATGCCAAAGAGGTCAATTGGACGGCAAGTAACGATCTTGTAACTATTGATGAAAACGGTCTTGTTGTGGCAGGGAACACTGAAGGCAAAGTGACAATTACGGCCATCTCAAAAGAAGCACCTTCTGTTTCGACTTCTTTAGAAGTGACGGTAGGAAATGTACTCTATATTGAGGCAGAAGATTTCGATGAGAAGTTTGGTGATGAACTCGGTATCTATGAACCATCAGCCGGAGTGAAAGGTATTAATGCCGTAAAAACAGGAAACTATGTAGTGTACCATGTCTACTTCCCTGCGGAAGGAGATTACACGGCTACTTTCTTTGCAGGTACAGCTTCTGCAGATTCGAAACTCGAATTATATATAGACAGTCAACTACAGGGAAGTACCGTCATTAATAACAATGGCTGGGATAACTTTGAACCGTATGAATTGACAGAAACCATTACTATTGCTTCTGCTGGTGTTCATGAAATAGGAGTGGTAGCCTCTGGTACTACACCTTATCAATGGAACTTAGAGCACTTCGAGTTATCATTTAATGGGGAAGTGGGATGCGAAGATCTAACGTCTGTTACTTTGTCAGAAAATATTTCTCTAACGGCTTGTCAAACCTCACAAGCAACATTTACCAAAACGCCATTAACAGCGTGTGATCCAAATCAGGTACAGTGGTCAATTGATGATGAAGGTGTGGCGACGATTGACGAAAATGGACAATTGACAGGTGTATCCGTTGGATCAACAACGCTACGTTTAACCACGGAATTAGGAGAAGTCACTGCTCAAGTAACGATTACTGAAGCTTCTGCTCCAACATCGATAACGGTTCTTCCATCCATCAGAACAATTGCAGAAGAAGCAACACTTCAACTTAGTGCGGAAGTTTTACCAGAAGGGACTTGTAATGCAAATGTGATTTGGAGCTCTTCAAATGATGCATTAGCCACGGTAGGTGCTACGGGATTATTAGAGACAAAGGCTGGTACAGCAGAACAAACTGTAGAAATTACGGCTACTTCCGAAGCAGATAATACCATTGTTGGTACAGCTACCTTTACCATCACTTCGGCTTCTCAAGATATTGTCATCGAAGCAGAGGACTTTGATAGAACAGGTGGAACTTTTGATGATGGAAAAGTGCCTTTCGGAATGAATAAAGCAGAAGGAGTTGGAGTCAATTGGGTGAATTCAGGTGATTATATAGAATTTGATATCCAACTTGAAGCAGGAAGCTATGAAGTGAAATATTTGATCTCATCTCCTAATGATAATGCTGAAATAACCATTACTTTAAATGAGCAATCTATTGTAACAACAGTACCGAATAACGGTGCTTGGGATGCCTATCAGGAGTTAAAAGCAGATGGAAGTATTGAAATAACGAATGCTGGAAATTATGTATTAAGAATTGATGCTTCAGGAACGCAACAATGGCAATGGAACTTGAATAACATCACTTTGATGAAAACAGCAATTTCTACTCTTACTCCATGTGAAATATCCAATTTAAGCATTACCGATGAGAATCAAACGTTAGAAATTGACGATACATTT
>NZ_JTAM01000008.1 GCF_000812565.1 Flammeovirga sp. OC4
CCAATAAATCAAAAGAAATCTCCTGATTTCTAAATAACATAGGCATATTCAAATCTCAATACAAAATCATCTTAACATAAATTAAATTTGATATTTAAGGATAAACTTTTAAATTTGAATATGCTTAAATCCGTAAAAAATATATTCTTATCATTGATATTGATTTTAGGCACTATTGGAATAGTGGGCAATGCTCACATTTGTAATGGTGTTTTAAAAGCCATCAATATGCAACCCTCCCACGAGTGTTGTGCAATGAGTATGGATATGAAAATGAAATCGGATTGTTGTAAAAACAATAAGCATCATGTAAAAGTAGAGAGTCATTTTGATCAAGTTATTGATATTGTGGAGGTGCCTACCTTCTCTTATCAAGAAATGATAAAGAACCTTTGGGAATCTGCTTATACATTTATTCTACCTACCACAAACCTTGCAAATGAAGTACACCCAATTCCTTCTTTTTGTGAGTCGAAATCCCCTCCAAACCATAGGACCGTTCCTATCAATATTTCCTATCAAGTTATTTTAGTTTAAAGAAGCATTTTTTGTCTTACATAAGTTTTAAGACAAGTGAAATGTATTATTTTTATTATTGAGGCTTTATTGGGCCTTTCTTTAAACTAAATAGATAAAATGATTAATAAAATCGTTCGTTTCTTCCTCTTTAACAGAGTAGTGACGATAGTCGTTTTATTATTGTTTGTATTGTGGGGCTTAATCCATAGCCCATTCAAAACAGCAATTAATAACTATATTCCCTATGATCCAGTAGCAGTAGACGCTATTCCAGACATAGGAGATAATCAGCAGATTGTATTTACCAATTGGCCCGGCCGATCACCTCAAGATATAGAAGATCAGGTGACTTATCCATTGACCACGAGTTTGCTGGGTATACCAGGTGTGAAAAGTATCCGAAGTAACTCTATGTTTGGGTTTTCTTCCATCAATATAATTTTCAAAGACGATGTTGAGTTCTATTTTGGAAGAACTAGAATCTTAGAAAAAATCAATAGCCTTCCACCTAATACACTTCCAGATGGTGTTCAACCCACTTTAGGTCCAGATGCAACCGCTGTTGGACAAGTGTTTTGGTATACTTTAGAGGGAAGGGATGAAGAAGGAAATCCAACAGGAGGTTGGAATTTAGAGGAACTAAGATCCACTCAAGATTTCTTAGTGAAATACGCTTTAATGTCTGCTGATGGAGTGGCAGAAGTTGCATCCGTTGGTGGTTTCGTGAAGGAATATCAAATAGATGTGGATCCCAATGCTTTGAAAGCATATGATGTAACCCTACAGCAAGTGATGAACGCTGTCCAAAATTCAAATTTAGATGTAGGAGCACGTACCATTGAGGTCAACAGTGCAGAATATTTTGTGAGAGGAATTGGTTACATCAAAGACCTAAGCGACCTTGAAGAAAGTGTTGTGAAGGTCAATAATAATATTCCCATTAGAATAAAAGATGTGGCCAAAGTGGTTGAAGGCCCTTCAGATCGAAGAGGTATTTTGGATAAAGAAGGAGCAGAGGCAGTAGGAGGAGTGGTGACAGCCCGTTTTGGAGAAAATCCAATGCTGGTGATTGATCATGTAAAAGATAAAATCAATTCGATCCAATCCGGATTACCTCAGAAAATACTGGAGGATGGAACGCTAAGTAAAGTCACCATTGTCCCTTTTTATGACCGCTCTACTTTGATCAAAGAAACGATTGGTACACTCAATGAGGCTTTAATACAAGAGGTTTTAATCACCGTCATTGTAGTCTTGATCATGGTTTGGAATCTTAGAGCATCCGTTTTGATTTCAAGTTTATTACCTATTTCAGTTTTGATGGTTTTTGTGATAATGAAATATATGGGCATTGTGGCCAATATTGTTTCATTAGGTGGCATTGCCATCGCAATTGGAACCATGGTTGATATAGGTATTGTAATGTCCGAAAACTTGATTAAACATCTTGATCATAGAAAGGGACGAAAGCTGATTCAAGTAATTTATGATGCAACCGAGGAGGTTTCCGGAGCAATTGTTACTGCAGTAGCGACCACCGTAGTTAGTTTTATTCCCGTTTTCACTTTACAAGCATCAGAAGGTAAACTCTTTTCTCCCTTGGCCTATACCAAAACGTTTGCATTATGTGCTTCTGTAGTGGTAGCATTGATCTTTTTACCTTCATTTGCCTATTATTTCTTCAAATCAGATCAAAAGAAAAAAGGGGCTTTCCTCTTTAAAATAATATCTCTGATATTAGGTATTGGCTTACTTTTCATCAAGTTCACTTTAGGGTTGGGTGTAGTACTAGTTACACTTTATTCATTATTTGAAAAACAACTGAAGATATACATCTCAGAATTAAATTATGATCGAATAAAAAGCGGAATTGTAGCTTTCCTTATTACCTACTTATTGGCAATGGATTGGTTACCTCTCGGAGCTCAAGAAAGTGACTTTAAGAATTTTATTTTTGTTGCAGGGTTGATCATTTTGATATTAGGAGGTTTTCAGCTCTTTATTAAAATTTACCCCAAAATCCTTTCAAAATGTTTAGATCATAAAATCACATTTTTATCCATCGTTTTCTTTATTGTCTTTTCAGGAATTTCAGCTTGGCAGGGATTTGCAACTCTATTTTCACCCTTTCAAAGTATTTTTTCTTCAATGAATGTAGATGTGACTTCCTCAAGAGCTTACCAAAACATGAGTAAGGCATTCCCCGGAATAGGTTCCGAATTTATGCCGTCATTGTCAGAAGGAAGTTTTCTATTGATGCCCACAACGATGCCTAATGCAGGGGTTTCAGAGGTAAAGAAAAACCTTCAATTGATGGATATGGCCGTGAAAAGTATTCCTGAAGTTGAATCGGTTGTTGGAAAGGCAGGGAGAACCCAATCACCTTTAGATCCAGCTCCATTATCAATGTATGAGAATATTATCAATTATAAAACGGAGTATAAGGTAGACGAGAAAGGGAACCGACTAAGGTTTAAGATGGATGAAGACGGCAAGTACCTCAAAGATGATAGAGGTAATTTAATTGAAGATTCTAATGGTCAATATTTCAGACAATGGAGAGATGAAATTCAATCTCCTGATGATATTTGGCAAGAGATTGTAAAAGTGACGCAGTTGCCTGGACTAACCTCTGCTCCTAAGTTGCAACCAATTGAAACACGACTTATTATGACTCAAACGGGCATGAGGGCTCCTATGGGGATTAAAGTTTATGGTCCAGATTTAGCCTCAATAGAGGACTTTGGGATTCAATTAGAGCAACTTTTAAAGGAAGTTCCATCTGTTAAAAAAGAAGCTGTTTTTGCTGACCGTATTGTTGGAAAACCTTATTTGGAAATCGAAATTGACCGCCAGAAAATTGCCCGTTATGGCATGAATGTCAAAGATATGCAAATGCTTTTGGAGATGGTGATTGGTGGAATGCCATTGACGTATACCGTAGAAGGCAGAGAGCGTTTTCCTGTCCGTCTTCGCTATGCGAGAGAATACAGAGATAATCCTGATGTGTTGAAAAAGTTCCTAGTCAATGTTCCATTAGGGATTCAAGTTCCTTTGGAAGAATTGGCTGAAATAAAATATACTGCGGGTCCTCAAAGTATCAAAAGTGAAGATACATTCTTAACCGGCTATGTACTACTGGATAAACTTCCTGACTACTCAGAAGTGCAGGTTGTAGAGGAAGCGACGGCTTATATTGAAGCAAAAATTAAAAATGGCGATTTGGTTGTTCCCAAAGGAGTCAGTTATAAATTCTCTGGAAATTATGAAAATCAGCTTAGAGCATCAGAACGGCTTTCTATTGTAATGCCGATCTGTTTGATGCTTATTTTCTTCATCCTTTATCTACAATTCAAATCAGTGAAAACGACGTTGATGGTTTTTTCTGGGATAATAGTAGCTTTCAGTGGAGGCTTTTTAATGTTGTGGATGTACAGCAAACCATCGTTTCTTGATTTCACCCTTTTGGGTACAAATATGAGAGCACTGTTTGATATCGGAACAGTCAATTTAAGTGTTGCAGTTTGGGTGGGTTTTATCGCATTGTTTGGTATTGCAACCGACGATGGAGTGCTTATCGCTACTTACCTTGATCAATCCTTTTCAAAAAATGCACCTCAATCCGTACAAGAAATAAGAAAAGCAGTACTTGAAGGCGGAATGAGAAGAATAAGACCAAGTTTGATGACAACAGCCACTACATTATTGGCATTTATTCCAATTTTGACTTCTACAGGCAGAGGAGCTGATATTATGAAACCCATGGCTATCCCTGGATTTGGAGGAATGACCATTGCTCTATTGACACTCTTTGTGGTACCAACATTATATTGTGCTGTCAAAGAAGGAGCCTTGTCAAAGTCCATTACAAATAGTGAAAATCAGTAAATATAATTTGAAATTGTAAAGAAATGAAACAACTTAAAAAAAGTATAACACTGGTTTTATTGCTATTTACATTGACAGGAAATGCTCAAAACCCATTCTTGGATAATTACATTTCTGTTGCGTTGGAAAATAACTTTGGTATTCAAGCTCAAAACCAAAATATTCAAGCTGTAGCCTCAGAAAAAGAGGTCATTAAAGGTGAAGCCACATCCAACTTAGACGTAATGTACGGTTATGGAGTGTCTCCAATTGAAACGAGAAATGGACCGATTGATCATAAAGTTTCAGCGGGAATAATGTTGCCTTGGTTTGGAACAAGAGCAAAGCAATACGATGTAGTGAATCATAAAGTTGAAAAAGCAGAACAGCAGAAACATCAAACAGAAAATACAGTAAAATATACGGTGAGGGCTTTGTACTTTCAAATGCTTCAGAATCAAAAAGATCTTATTTCAGCTCGATATAACTTTGAGATTTTGAAAAGTTTTGAATCAATTGCCTTAACACAATATGAAAATGCAAAAGGTTCTCTGGTAGATGTGTTAAGAGTACAGATGCAAATAGAAGAAGCGCAAAATAAGATCAATGCTTTGATTGCGGATAGTACATTATTTAATCAACAATTTGGTTTGGTACTTAATCATCCTACGGAAAAAATAGAGTTATCAGATCAATTGATTTTTAATTCAGATTCTTCTTCATTGGGAAATAACCCTTTGTTGTTAGAATTGGAGGCCAATCAAAAAGTAGTGAATGCCGAAATTCAATCTGTAGCAAAAGAAGCATCACCAAAAATCAAAATTGCTTTAGATTATAGTATTATTGGTAACACTCAAATGCAATCTGATAATGCGGGAAATAATGCTGTAATGCCAATGGTTGGTTTGTCTATTCCTGCTTTTAATGCTAAAAAATACAACGGCAGGAAGGAACAGCTAGCACTGAACAACCAATCGATCAAATTGCAGAAACAAGAATTAGAAAATGCACTTCAATCAGAATATTTGAAGGCTCAAAATCAGAGAGAAGATGCACAAAGAGATATCAACTTAATTGATCAGCAAATAGCAAAAGTGGATCAAGCAATAAAAATTCAACGTGAAATCTATACTGTTGGACAAAATACACAAGGGTCTGCCTTTATTGAATTGTTACGCTTGCAAATGAAACGTTTAGAGTATCAATTCAAAATTCATAAAGCTGAACAAAGTAAAAATGATGCGTTGGCCAAAATCGATTTCCTTCAAGGCGTTTAATCATTTCAGTTATCAATAAAAAAGAAATTACAATGGAAAAATATATAAAATCTTATGGCTCATTATTATTCGTTTTTATTATCGGGTTAATGAGTGGTTGGTTGTTTTTTAGTGGTGAAGAAAGTTCACATGAAGTAAAACATCAACATTCGGAAGAAGAGGTGTGGACTTGTTCTATGCATCCACAAATACGACAAAATGAACCAGGGGATTGCCCAATATGTGGTATGGATTTGATACCAGCTTCTACATCAGATGCAGGGCAAGACCTTTCTCACATTTCTTTGTCCAAGTCAGCCGTTGCACTAGCAAATATTCAAACAACGGAGGTAATTCAATCTTCCCCAGAGAAAGAATTGGTTTTACAGGGAAAGTTAGCTGTTGATGAGAGAAGAACCTATTCACAAGCATCACATATTTCCGGTAGAATTGAGAAAAGCTTTGTGAATTATATTGGAGAAAGAGTAAGAAAAGGACAGAAGCTCGCAACAATTTATTCCCCTCAATTAGTAACGGCTCAAAGAGAATATTTTGAAGCCAAAAAAGTAAAAGACACCAATCCTCAATTATTACGAGCAGCCAAAGAGAAATTAAGGTTGTGGAAGTTGACCGAAAAGCAAATCAATGAAATTGATCAATCAGGAAAAGTAATGACGGAGTTTGTCATTAGAGCAGATATATCGGGGGTCATTACAAAATTGAATGTGGTGGAAGGAGATCATGTGATGGAAGGTCAAATTATGTATGATTTAGCAGATCTTTCCCGCCTTTGGGTGAAGTTTGATGCCTATGAAAGTGATTTGGCTTGGATCAAAGAAGGTGATAAGGTTACTTTTTCGGTTTCCTCTTATCCTGGACAGGAGTTTAAAACCACCATCAACTTTATTGATCCGTTTATAAATCCTCAAACACGAGTGGCCTCTATCAGAGGGAACGTTATGAATAATAAAGGAACATTGAAACCCGAAATGTTTGTGACAGGAAATTTAAAAGCCAAATTGCCCACTAAAGAGGACGTAATTGTTGTTCCTAAATCAGCTGTATTATGGACAGGTCCAAGATCCATCATTTATGTGAAAGTTGAGAATCAAGAAGAACCTACTTTTGAAATGAGAGAAGTAACGTTGGGTACCAATTTATCCAATGCTTATATCATTACTAAAGGATTGAAAATGGGAGAACATGTAGTCACTCAAGGTACTTACACGGTAGATGCTGCTGCTCAGCTTAAGGGGAAACCAAGTATGATTGATCCATATAAAGGAGAAATGTCAAGTAAAGAAATGCATTCTGATGGTAAATCAAAATTTGAAGAAGGTGTTTCACCTGTATTTCAGTTTCAACTTCAACAAGCATTCCAAGCCTATATTTTGATGAAAGATGCTCTCGTTGCAAGTGATGATGATAAAGCAAAAGAACTTCTAGGGGATTTCTCAGAAAAATTGGATTTGGTTCAAATGAAAGGATTGAAAGGTGAGGCTCATCATTATTGGATGAAAAAATCAAAAACACTGAAAGAAGATGTGTCCGCTATGCAAAAAGCAGATAACATTGACACTAGAAGACGCTATTTAGTTTCAGTTTCTAAGCTATTGGCAGACGTAATTACACGTTTGGGGTTACCTGCCAATGAGAAAGTCTTCCTCTTATATTGCCCAATGGCAAATCATGATCAAGGTGCATCTTGGCTTTCAACTACAAAAGACGTTCTTAATCCATATTACGGTGATATGATGTTGAAGTGTGGTGAAATGAAAAGAGAAATACAATAAATAATAATCAATTCACTGTATTTCAGTGAACTAAAATGAAAGGTTAAGTTGTAATATACATTACATAAAAAAAAGAGAATGAATATTCACTATTTTATGGTAAAATTATTCTAGCTAGTTTTGTATTAAATGTGTATTACAACTTATTTATACTTTCAACATGCAGACTTTAGATGAATTATCGGACTTCGCTCATCAACAAACATCCGACTCTAAAAAAAACGTAAACCTACCGAAAGAAGCTTTTTTATACCAAAGGCAGGGGCCATGGCCACAACCGTCTCCTAGAAATCCAAAAGGTGAAGCTCCCGCAGTACTAAGGCTTCCTAGGAAAGAAAAAGAGGAATGGAAGAAAAAAATAGGTCGTAGATATGTAAAAAACATGTGGACCTATTGGCCGAAAGCACTTCACTATGCTTATAAACACAAAGGACTTCATAAAATCAGCGATGAAGATTTCAATCACTATTTAGGTGAAGGTGTATTTAGTAAGTTTTTAATCAAAGGGCTAAGTGATCAAAAAAGAGCTATTTTTAATGACTTTCTTCCAGTAGATCATAATGAGAGGGAATACTACATTATTGACTTTTCATTGATGTCTTTTACAAAACCTTTCGAAGGAATTTATGCTACAGGTACGATTGTAGTATTTGAAAAGGTAAACAATGCTCTTGAGGCAAAACTAATTTATGTTGATCAATTTGAAGGGGATAAGAAAATAGTCCAACCTACTGATGCGGATCTTTGGTCAATCGCAAAGGTATATGCTATGCAAGGAGCGGCTTACAAATTGATTTTGTCAGAACATGCACTACTTCATTTTCCATTTGATTGTATTAATGCGATTAGTAAATCTTCTCTTCCAATTAATACTATTCTATTGCAACTACTTTTACCGCATTTCGAACATACATTGGTGCTGAATAAAGTAGTACTAAACTCTACCGCTTCTCCGGTTGAAAATGATCAAAAGTTTCCTTATTCTGGTTTCCTTGGTGATGGAGATGGTCAAAGGTCACTAGTGGCTTGCGCTTATAGTGGTATTGAAGGAAATGACAGTTATAATGGGTATCACTATTCTAAAGAAATTGAAAAGTTTGATTCACCTTATTACACCTTCCTTCTTGAGTACTATAATGTCATAAAGAAATTTGTGACTGAAGTCGTCAATGTCATTAGTGATGAAGAATTATTGATTATCAAGGAATGGGCAGGGCATATCAATCAGTGGTTACCTACATTTACGTCATCAGATGAAATTCTTTTGAAGGACAACTTAATTCAGGAAATCACGATGATCATATGGGATGTATCGGTTGCTCACTCAGCCGATCACCATAGTTTTGCTCAAGTTCCAAGTTATTTGGTTCCTTTAAGGGTAAGAGTAAATCCCAAAGAGGTTCATAATAATGAAATTGATTGGGAAAATGGAATGACCATCAAAGATATGTTTAGATATAGAATGGAAAGAGAGATGTTCTTTAAACCTACCAATGTTTCTACTTTATACAATACGAAATATAATTTTGAGAAGACCAACTATTCTGAATCAACCAAAAAATACTTGAAAGATTTGAATGATATTTTCATAAGAGAATTAAGTGAGGTTGAGACGAGGCTAAAACATAAAAATGTTCCTGTTTTTATTCCATTAAAAGAAATAGCAAGGTCAATTCAATACTAACGATCATCAAAGAGTCAGTAGCTTTCAAAAGGTGCTGACTTTTTTAATAAGAAAGATCTTACACATTTTTACAAAAATTCTGTACAAACAAAAACCATAACCCACCTTATATTTGTAGTATACTAATCGCAATAAGCAGATGAGAGAATTAACGTTAGATACTACATTGGGGTGTAAGGCTTGTGAAGCCAAAGTACAACCTCTTCTAGATAAAGACCCAAGAGTGATTGATTGGGAAGTAATAGATGGAAATATCCTTAGGGTTGTCACGGAAGGAGCATGCCAAAAGTGCATCAATAAAATAATTGGAGAAGCAGGTTATGAGGTAAAAGAACAGCTTTCTGCTAAAGATGTTGATGCTAGTCAATTTGCTTTTAAAATCACACATGAGATCCCAAAAATTGAATATGAGGTACCTCAATTTTCTTCTGAAGATGCAGGTAAATATTATTGTCCCATGATGTGTGAGGGTGAAGATAAACTTTTTGATGATCCAGGAGATTGTTCAGTTTGTGGAATGCCTTTAGAAAAAATACCTGAAGCAAAACCAGCGGTTCAATATGCTTGCCCGAACCATCCTGATGAATTACATGATGCACCCGGTGAATGTCCTATTTGTACAACTACTTTAGAACCTGTTATTCCTGAAATTGAGGAAGAGAAAAATGAGGCTTATGAAGATATGAAGCAGAGGTTTCGATTAAGCCTTTTGTTGACGATTCCAGTAGTGAGCATTGCAATGCTTGGCCATCTATTTCCACCCATACATCATGCTATGTTGAACCTTATGTCACAAACAGCTTGGAATTGGGTGCAATTTCTACTCACCATACCTATGGTGTTCTATACCGGCAACATTATTCTTAAAAGAGCTTGGTCTTCTATCGTGACCCGAAACCTTAATATGTGGACTTTAATTGGTATAGGAACAATGGTCGCCTTTGGTTTTAGTGTGATAGCCCTCTTATTCCCGAATGCCTTCCCTGATCAATTTAAAGAGAACGGAGCGGTACATGTTTACTTTGAAGCTACATGTAGCATTTTGTTGCTTTTGATGATTGGTCAACTTATGGAACTTAGAGCACATGCTCAAACCAATTCAGCACTAAAAGCACTACTGCAATGGGCACCTTCCACATCTACTATTATTAGAAATAATAAAGAGTTTAAAGTGGCCATTGAACATATTGAAAAAGGAGATCTCGTAAAAATAAAGCCAGGGGAGAAAATTCCTGTTGATGGTAGTATTACAGAAGGAAATGGCATAGTGGATCAATCTATGATTACTGGAGAGCCAATTCCTGTTGACGTTACCATAAATGATAAGGTGACAAGTGGGTCAATTAATATGAATGGTTCATTTTTAATGAAAGCAGAGAAAGTAGGAGGAGAGACACTTCTTTCAAAAGTCATTAATATGGTCAATGACGCAAGTAGATCTAGAGCTCCTATTCAGAAAATTGCAGATCAAATTTCCACCTATTTTGTTCCGATTGTTGTCAGTGTTTCTATTCTTACTTTCTTCATTTGGTTTTTCTTGTACAATGGAGAAAATGCAGCCACTTATGCTTTAGTTAATGCAGTTGCCGTTTTACTCATTGCTTGCCCATGTGCTCTTGGGCTGGCTACTCCAATGTCTATTATGGTAGGAACCGGAAAGGGTGCACAATATGGTATTCTCATTAAAGATGCCGAGGCATTACAAAATTTCAGCAAAGTTGATGTTTTGATGATTGACAAAACCGGTACACTAACAGAAGGAAAGCCGAATGTAAAGGAAGTACTTTGTTTTAATGGAACATCTTCATCGGACATCCTTACTTATGCTGCAAGTATTGATCAAAATAGCAATCATCCTTTGGCTAAAGCAATTGTAGAAAAAGTGAAGCAAGAAAACATGGATATTCTTGCTGTAAAAGCGTATCAATATTTGATCGGAAAAGGAGGGAAAGCATTAATAGGAAACGATGAAATTGCTGTAGGTAATCAAAAACTTGTTGACCTTGAAAATTTAGACCTTAAGGAATTTCAAAAAGTAAATAAACACTTAGAAGAGGGAGCAACGATCGTTTATGTTTCAAAAAATAAAATGTTGCTTGGAGGTATTGTCATAACAGATCCAATTAAGAAAGATGCTCAGCAGCAAGTAAAGGCATTACAAAAAGAGGGGATAGAAGTGGTCATGCTTACTGGAGATAATGAAGCGACCGCTAAATATGTGGCAGACCAAGTAGGGATAACTTCTTATAATGCGAATTGCCTTCCTGAAGATAAATTAAACTTCATCAAAGAATATCAAAGTAAAGGTTTTCATGTGGCAATGGCAGGGGATGGAATAAATGATGCACCGGCCCTCACCCAAGCAAATATTGGAATAGCAATGGGAGATGGCACCGACATTGCCATTCAGAGTGCTGAAATTACTTTATTGAAAGGTAACCTTTCAAATCTAACCAAAGCTAGAAAGTTAAGTGAGGAAGTAATGTTGAATATAAAACAGAATCTAATTTTTGCATTCTTCTATAATGTGTTAGGTGTGCCAATAGCGGCAGGGGTATTATTTCCATTTTTTGGAATTCTATTAAGCCCAATGCTTGCTACTTTAGCCATGAGTTTTAGTTCGGTCTCTGTAATCTCTAATGCACTTCGTTTGAAAAGAGTAAAGCTTTAGGATTATAGTCAACCAAAAATAGAGCCTCTACTTCACACTGAAGTAGAGGCTCTATTTTTTTATAGGGAGTTTCTTTTTTGATTTTAAATTCTTGGTAAGAAATAAAAGGCGTTATAAAATATTTAATAAAATCTATTGGTCGTGATCTGAATGTTGTACATAGGTAATAACATGGTGTACTACTGATTTTTTTAGATTTATCATATTTTTTTTGAATTGTTTTTATTGTGGTTATAAACCTTCATAACAATATGAAAAAGCTTGTTTTTTAGTGTTTTTGATTGTTTTTATTGTTGTTATTTTAATGTTTTTATTGTGTCTGTTTTTTCGGTTTTTTTGATGAAAAATCAAGAAAAATGAATCAAAAAATAACCAAAGCTAGTATACTTGAAATGTGAAACAGATAAAGATATTATATCAATAATTGATTTGCTGTACTATTAATGAGAGGAAGATTAAATACTAAAAACAAAACCAGTTAAAGTTATTAAGCTTAGCTAAAACTAAAACCTTAAATCATTATCACTTAATAGATCTACTACTAACATAGAAACTATCATTTTATCTATTTCTAATTTATTGAAGAGTGGGTAACTACTCTTCATAAATTAGAGGATGATAAGCCAATTAAAAATAAGATAAGATGGAGTATAAACATAAATTTACACTGGACTAAACAAATACTTTATAGAAAAGGAGCGTTAAAACTCCTTTTCACCACGATATAGAGCAGGAAACCTTTAACAACCTAGCTGAAAACAAAACCAATGAGATTTTAATTACTAAAACCTATAAATAATCATAGGTAACTAACCGAAGTGTAAGTTGTTTCGGTTAGCTACTTTCCTGATTGAACCTAATTGTTCCTAATCTCAAAAGAGAGTTTATCATGATTTGATTAGGATTTAAATTACATTAACTCATATACCCTAGGTAATTCATTACCTAGGGTATTCTTTTTGTTAGAATTTATTAAATATTAAGTCATTGTAATACAGTTATTTTAATAATATCTTAAATTTATCATAATTACTACTGCGAAGACTAAATAAATATTTTTATTAATTACTAGACGATGTTTAGATTACTACTTATAACAATTACATTTTTTCATTTATCTATCTTATCAACTTATTCTCAAAACATTTCAGGGGAAGTTATAGATAGTGACTCGAAAGAATCTTTACCGTTTGTGAATGTTTCTTGTAAACAAGCGGATGCAACTATTGCCATCGTGAGCACTGATTTTGATGGTAAATTTACTTTAAATGTAAAGGAAAAGGGCGACTATGAAATTCAATTTCATTACACTGGCTACCAATTAAATAGCCGAGTGATTAGTGTAAATGATGATTTAGATATCTCATTGGGCCAAATTCAACTCAAATCAACGATCACTGAATTGGAAGGTGTAACTGTTACAGCCGAAAAAGAATCTGTCAATATGACGGCAGATGGAATGAGTTTTAATGTTGAAGAAGGAGGAGGAGCCAATATGGAAGATATTGTCTCGGGTATGCCTTCTATTACAATGGACGAAAATGGAGAAGTGACCTCTAATGGGGAACAGGTGGTGATTCTAGTAAATGGAGAAGAATCTAGCTTAGAAAACCCTTTGGAAGATATTCCTATGCAGCTAATTGAAAGAGTTGAACTTCTGAACAACCCTCCAGCTGAATATACTTCAGCAACTACAGCCATTAATATTGTTTTGAAGGAGAATGTGAAACTTGGTAATAATGCCAGAATTTATGTGGAAGGTGGTTTGCCTACACAAGCAAAAGCCGGTTTTAATATTTCAAGATCAGGAGACAAATGGTCTACTACTTTAAATGCTCGCTACATTCAAAATGAACTTCCTTACAAAAACTCTTCAGAGCGTTTAAATTACGGTTCAAATACTCGTGAAAATGAAAGTGAGTATACACAAGGTTTGAAAATGTTCAATGCCAATTGGTCATCCTCTTACGCATTGTCAGTAAACGATAAACTTCGATTTAATTTAAGTTATTCTCATAGAGAAAACACTACGGAAAGTGACGAAGAGGAACTTGTTCAAAATATAGACCCTGATAATATTAATCCTAGAATTAATTATCGTACAGCTTCAAATAGTAGGTTAACCAAAAGGCTACAAGCACAGTTGAATTACGATAAACACTTTATGACGGAAGGCCGAAAGTTTTTAACTACTTTACGCTTTTCTGTTGACGATTATGACCAATTAAACGCCAACCAAACTAATACTCTATACCTAGATTCAGACGAACTACGTTATAATGATGAAAGGTTAACTGAAAGGGATCGACCAAGTAAAAACTTTTTTGCAAACGTAAAGTATGTTCATCCATTTAATCCAAGTAGTATTTTAACGACTGGTTTTAGAAATCAGACAAAAGTACAAACCAACACCGAACGTTTTTATAACAGAGATGAAGACGGAGAGGAAACTAATAGAGGTTTAGGTTATCAAAATACAGATTATCTGAACCAAAAGTTTACCGCATATTTTCAGTATAAGTATAAGTTTGTAAACGACCTGACTTTAAATGTTGGAGGTATTGCTGAAAATTCAATCATTAATTCTGATATAGAAAACCTTGAAGATAAATTCAGCACTCAGAATAATTTTTGGGTTTTCAATCCGAACGCAAGTTTGAATAAAAAGTTTAATGAAAATTGGATGGGTCGAATTGCTTATTCTTTCAGAATGAACACACCTCCTGAGTGGATGTTGAATCCTACTATTAACGATAGTAATCCATTATTCATTAGTTCGGGTAATCCCAATTTAACACTTCAAAAGAAACAAAAATTAGTGCTTGATGTAACAAATCATCAAGACAATTTCTCAACAAGAGGTGGGGTGTTCTTCAGAAGTACAATTGACGGAGTAGAAAGAGTTTTCGAAAATAAAGGAGATACAATTTATTCAACTTTTGCCAATATTGTAGATAAGTATACGGTAGGTACAAATATCTACCTTCAATATCAGTTAAGTAAAAAGCACCGTATCATTATTTCAGGTGACCTTTACCATGATATGTATAATACTAGAACAGGAGATTTTCCATTGACACAGACCATGTTCAATGGTAAGATGACTTATAAAGCCAATCTTTTAAACGGCTTTAGAGTTAGATTAACGGGTTACTATTTGTCACAAACTATACGTTACAATGGTACAATGACTCCTGCTTCTGGAGTCGATGCTTCGGTATCAAAAAGTATATATGAAGGAAAAGGTAGGGTTTGGCTAACTGCTGTTGATATTTTCTCTACCAGAAAAATATATAGAAGTAATATTTCACGTACATTTGAATCATCAAATGTTGTAGATTTGCCTACAACAGTTAAGTTAGGATTCTCATGGTCGTTTTTCTCTGTATGATAAATAAGAAACTATTTACATTTGCTTTATTAATTACGGCATTTCTTTTATCGAAAAATGAAATTTATGGACAGAATCATAAGGATGTTATTCATCTTTATGATTCTGCGTATAGTAAGGTTTTAGATTTAGGTCAAATCCCTTTTTGGGTGGATCTCACTCAGGAATTATCATATGAAGAAATTCTAGAGTTGTCACCATCTTTCAAAACTTCTCCCACTCACAGTAAAGATAAATTCAATGTAGAAGGTAATTACTGGCTACAATTGAACATCAGTATTGACTCTTTTAGTTCTTATGAATGGCTAATAGAATTTTATGATCAAACCATCGATGATATGATTGTCTATTTGCCTACCGTTGAAGGTGGAGTTGAAAAGATTTTTATGGGTGATAATTACGACTTTGATAAAAGGGATATCAAACATACGAATTATATTATTCCTCTAGCTGATAACATCGATTATACACAACCACTTTATGTTCGAGTTCAATCAGCTCACAAAGTCGATTTATTAGTAAACCTTACCAATGGTGACGAATTTATAAAAGAATCCACACTTAAATATTTGTTTTTTGGCTTGTACTATGGTGCTTTTGCACTCATGATTCTCTATAGTTTAATGCTTTTTGCAAATATTAGAGAGAAGAAATATTTATTTTACGTTATTCACTTGGTGTTTATCATGCTTTACTCAGCCTCACGAGATGGCATGGGATTTCAGTTTGTATGGCCTGATGCACCTTGGGTCAATTCCTTTTCAACCCTTCTGTTTATTTTTGGAATGACGATGTCATTGGTCTTTTTCATCAAGGAAATAATCTCTGATGAAAGTGATAATCCGCTTTATTCCAAAGCAATGAACATTTTGATGTCAGCTTTAACTGTCATCTTCTTTTTAATTCTTCTATTCTTTAGTACACAAGAGGGAGGGTTGTTATTAATTACTACAATTTTAACGCTACTTTATTTTGTGGTCAAAGCCTACAGGGAATACAAAAAAATATCACCTTATTTTATCTTTGGGTTGATCATATTTTTCTTTGGTTTCTTTATTTGGCTTTTAAAATGGTATGCTATTGTCCCTTTCAATACTTACACTTTATACAGCCTTAGAATTTCAATTTTACTAGAAATGCTATTGTTCTCTTATGGACTGTATGATAGTTTGAGGCTTTTAAAAGAAAGAGAAAGGATCGCTCAAAAAGAGATCATTCAGCATCAATCTGAAAAAGAAGAAATGCAGAACAAAGTCATTGAGGAGCAAAAGAAAACAATGATTTTGAGTGAGAAAGTAAATAATGAATTAGAAGAGAAAGTACAAGAAAGAACAGCCTCTTTGCAGAAAAGAGAATCTGAACTTAGTGCTCTGAACAAAGAATTACAGGATAAGACCGAAAAGCTTGACAAACTTAATCGCGTTCTTGACGTGAATAATTACAACCTGAAAGGGGAGATCAAACAAGAAAGGGAAAGAAGATTTACAAACAAAAGGTTAAGTCATAAAGAATTTGAGGAACTTTTCCCTGATCAATTATCATGTTTGAGGTATCTTGAAAAACAAAAATGGAAAGATGGTTTTACCTGTAAGCAATGTGGAAATCATACTTATTCTGACGGAACTAAACAGTTCTCAAAACGATGTACAAAGTGTGGTTATAATGAATCTGTAACAAGCAATACAATCTTCCATAGCTTGAAGTTCGATTTAACCAAAGCGTTCTATTTGTCTTATATTATTTCCAATTTTGATGAAGAATTTAGTATTCAACAATTATCAGATGAAATTGGAATGTCTAGAAACACAGTATCCAAGTTTAGGTTGAAAACGTTGAAGGCCAAAAACAAAGAATCAAAATTGCTATTGCCTACTTTCTTACCTACAGATTAATGTATTGTAAACTAAGTTTTCAAATATTTATCGAGAGATTTCTGCTGATCTGAAGGATACGAATGAAGAAAAAGGAAACTTGAAAGTAGGCCCAATAAAATCTAGTAGAAACTATTGATTGAAAGTTAATCGTAATTTAGATTACAGTGTCTTGGTTATTCATTAAGGAAAAAGTCATATCGAACTGTTTGGATTTCATCCCATAAAGCAGTTCTTGTAAGATTGGAAGCTCCATAATTGGGGGTCAGTTCAAGTAGTCCATTGACCATAAAATTGAAAGTGTAATGTTTTCCTTTTTCAAAGGTATTCTTCTTAAATGCGATTCTGTAATGTCGATGACCAACTTCTTCCATTAATATTTTATGACTATTTTCCTTTTCGAGAAAACTAGCATACAAATACATATTTCTGATATTGAACTGTCTTGCTTCAGATCTTTGATAATAGGTCATGAGGTCGTTGTCATTTAACTTCCATTCAAAAACAACATCATCTTTTTGAATGCTATAACCCATTACCTGATGATTGTAATTAGTTTGATAAGTGAAATTATAATGACGCATTCCCATAAAATGCCCTAATTTATTTCTTGCTTCAAAAGGAGGGTTTACCCAGTTATGATCATTGACGATGAACTTAAATTCTCCCCAATTATTAATATTTTCATCAATAGGCAAAGTAAAATAGAACAATTCGCCTTTTTTCTCCATCGTGAAATATTTACTCCAAGAATTAAAACTTCCTGCCACTTGTACTTTACCGATCAAGTCCGGATCATAAGCCGATTGTACACCATAGTTATTATTACTCAATGAATATTCTTCCGGATTAAAAATAAATGTAATACTGTCATCCGTTGCTACATATCCCATTTGCTCTTTGGGCTCAATGATATACATGAGCCAAATGATATACATTCGTCTTAAATCTTTATCAACAAATACGGGTACATGCGTATTCAGAGAATTATAATGGTTGGGGGTAATGAGGAACTTTTTATTAACTATGAAATTGAAATCACCACTGGCAGGTGAAATTTTCTTTTTGGGTAGGATTAGCTCCCAATGATCTGATTTCTTTTCCATTAAGTAGGAAGAATCAATTTTGTAATCATTAAATGAGCCAATTAAGTGAAGTTCATTAATAACTATATCTTCTTTCTTGATAAGGTATTTTTCCCAGTTATTAAAGTTTGGTGTATAAGGAGAAGTGTAAAAATCCGTTTCTGAAATGTCTAGATAATTAATAATATCTGAGTCTTTAATATTGAATACAATATTATCATTCTCTTCATAATACCCAATCAATTCTTTATCATTCTTGGTGATAAGATAACCAATAGGAGTATGTGTACACCCAAAAAGGAATAAAAATAAGATAATATGGAGTAGAGTGTTTTTCATTTAGAATTTTTGAGGATAAACTTTCCTTGCGTTAAAGTATCGAAGATGTCGTTTTTATTATTTCTACTAATGCTGATCAAGGTGTCAGCAATCACAACACTATTTCCTTCAATGGCCTCTACAAAATGAATATTGATGATAAAGGATTTTTGAACTTTTAAAAAGTAAGAAGGAAGGTTTTCTTGAACCTCTTTTAATGTAAGTAGAGTGAGGAAGTTACCTTTGGTAGTGACGATATTGATATAGTTGTTCTGCGATTCGATATACTTAATATCTTTGCACCAGATTTTTTTGATTTGAAGGTCTACTTTTACAAAAATAAAATCATCAAATTCTTCCTCTTTTTGCGATGTATTAAAAGCTTCTTTTGCTTTGAGGCAACTTTTATAAAAACGATCAAAGGATATCGGTTTTAACAGGTAATCGAGTGTGTTGACTTCATAGCTTTGAATCGCAAATTCAGAATAAGCAGTTGTAAAGATAACCATTGGTGGGTTTTTCATGGATCTTACCCAATCAATGCCAGAAAGGTAGGGCATATTGATATCACAGAAACACAAATCAATAGGGTGTTCGTCTAATACTTGTTGAGCTTCCATTGCACTCTCACAAATGGCTACAGTTTCTAAAAACGGAACCTGAGATACATAATGAGCCATTCCATCGCGTGCTAGTTCTTCATCATCTACAATGAGACACCGGATCTTAGAATTCGATTTTTGCATAATATACGTTGTTGATTAAAGAGGTAGAGAATTTATAATTATTTCCATAAATAAGAGAAAGTCGCTTTTTTATATTAGAAAGACCAATACCACTGTATTTTTTGTCTTCTTCTAATTCAATATGACTATTGTCTGTAGAATTGACAATTTCAAAACTAACAAGGTTGCTTCTCTGTCTTAAAAAAATAGAAATATAGTTCTCTTTATCGTCTTTTTGGGACACATATTTCATTGCATTCTCCACTAATGGCAAAAATAATAATGGTGGAATTTGAAATACAGTATCTTCACAATCAAATTCAGTTGTAATTTTTACTTTCTTTCCTTTTCTATAACCTTGTACTTTACAAAGATGAGTGAGGTAATCAATTTCCTTTTGAATAGGAACAAAATCATGATCACATTCATACAATTGATAACGTAACATGTCGCTTAATTTTAACAATAACTCCTGAGCACCTTTTGGATCTTTTATTATCAACCAAAAAATTGTGTTGATTGTATTGAATAAAAAATGCGGACTGATTTGTGCCTTCAGAAAACTTAATTCAGCTTTGGTCTTCTCAAGTTTTAGACTTTGTTGTTCATTGTACTGTTTGAGGTATTCAAATACAATTTCAATACAAATGCCTATAAAATAAGGAATGAGTGCAGCTTGTAAGTTGTAGATATTATAAAAAGGGCCTCTGAAATCTTCTAAAAAATAGCTCCAACGATAAACCCAAGACACTTCACTGTAAAGGAACAGTATTAATAGAAAGCCTGAAAAAAGAATAATAAATGCCAGAATACTACTTTTCTTGATCAATACATATTTAGAAATCCTAGCAAAAAAAATGGCTCCAAAACATTTTAAAAATGTTGTCGCTAAAGCAAGCACTAACAAATAATTTAGCCCTAACCATTGATGATCTGATTCTGCTCTGTAATCCGTGAAGAATTCAATAACGAAAAAGACTAAATAATAAAATGCAATCGTAAAAAAATAAAAACTTCTTAAAGGCATCTGTCAAAAATTAAGAAAGAGTGTTTCAAAACCAGATTGAGATTTTAAAACACTCTTAGATTCAGAAAAGTCTTTTCTCTAAGAACAAAAGTTATTCTAAATGAATAAAGTTACGGGGTGTCTTTTGTTCGAAATAGGTTTTTCAATTTAGAAATTACAATTACTATATTCAACAGTTTTAGTGTAATATTCTTTTTTCAAATCATCTGATGTCAAATAAAATGAAGTTGAACCTATTAATTCTTCATCATCAATAGTTTTGAAAGTCACTGCATAGCTTCCTCCTACAAAATTGTTATCTAATGAAAATGTTAAAACACCATCTCTTGCTTGAATATTTTGTTTGAATTCAAAACCTGTAGAAGAAATAAGCTCTACATTTGCAATGATGCTATTGTTGCAAACATCACCGTTGGGTACTAATTCAATCGTCAAGAATGCATTTTGAGGAGAACTATCAACCCTTGGCAAACGGTTAGAATTAGAAACTTCAGGGAATATTTCATCTGTAGCTGAAGTACAAGAAAACAATGAAGTAAGTAAAAGAGATGCTAAAATTAATTTGACACTTAAGTTCATAATAGTTGAGGTTTTGATTAATGATATATCAAATGTCTCCTTAATTGAGCAGTGTTTGAATTTTATTTGGTGAAATGCAGCGTTGAAATGGTGAAATGCAAATAAGTAATTCAATCGGTTGCAAATACTCTTTATTGCTGATTGTATGATACTTAAAATGAAATCTAATATATTTATAGTTCAAACAAGCAAACACTTTTCTAATTGATCATTTATAATGAAACAACTATTCTACATATTATTTCTTATAACATATTGTACATATGTTCAAGCTCAATATGGTCCAGACTATCTAATATATAAAGAAAACCCATCTACTTATGGTGTTACGATTTATGGAGATATTATAACACCCTACTCGGAATGGAATGGTAAAAAAATTAAAATTTTAACGGATCAAGGAGCGTTAAAATATAAGGCAGAAGAAGTAAGTTATTTTTATGCTGATGGAGTGGAGTATGTTAGTGTACCTTATGAGAATTCAAGAAGGTTCGCAAATGTAATTTCATTGGGAGAAATAAAACTTGCTTATTATATGTCTTCAAGTAGTAGGTCGACTTATACATATGGAGGGATAGTTGAAGGAGGTATCGTTGCTGTGGCTGTAGCAGGTGCTGTCGAAAGTTTTATTGAGTACGCTACAAGTTTTTTCTATTTTAAAACAGCAACTTGTCCAGATTATATAAGAATTCCTCATAACAGTAAACTGTTTAAGGCAAAATTTGCTGTATATTTTGAAAATTATCCAACTATCCATCAATTATTAATGAAGGAACAAGTTTCAGAAACGGAGTTCATAAGTGCGATACTGATCAATAATGAACGGCCATTAAATTAAACAAAAAGACCTCTTGAAAAAATTAATTTTCAAGAGGTCTTTTTAAATTTATAATCTATATATTAGTAACTCCAGTCTCCATTTTCAACTTCAAGAATAGCTTGAACGACTAAGTCTATCATTGCAACTACATCCGTCGGGTGAGCCATTTCAGTGGTTTGATGCAAATAACGCATTGGAATACTTAGAGCACCCGCAATCGAACCATTTTTAGGCATTCTTTGAATGTTTGCCGTATCAGTCCCTCCAAAAGGAAGTACTTCAGGTTGAGCAGGAATCTCTTTTTCTTTCGCTACGTTTTCAAGGTGTTCAACCATTCTTCTATCACAGATAGTTCCACCATCAAAATGTTTAATACCAGCACCTTTACCCATAGATGTAACATAATCTTGTGGAGCAAGACCTGGAATATCATTAGCCACGGTAACGTCTAAAGCAATACCGAAATCTGGTGAAACACCATGACCTGCTACTTGAGCGCCTCTTAAGCCAACTTCCTCTTGAACAGTAAAAACACCGTAAACATCTACAGGAGTATCTTGCTCTTTCAATGCCTTCATGATTTCAACAAGTGCATAAACACAAACTCTGTCATCCAGGGATTTACCATTAATCAAGTCTCCAACCATGTCTAATTCTTGCCAGCGGGTGATTGAATCACCAACTTTCACATGCTTTTCTACTTCTTCTTTTGAAAGCCCACAGTCAATAAAGTATTCTTCATTTGTGACTACTTTGGCTCTTTCGGCAGCACTCATAGAGTGAATTGGTTTACAACCCATCACACCTAAAAGGTCTTTCTTACCATGCACTTTTACTCTTAAAGAAGTAAGTGTTTTAGGGTCAAAACCACCTAATGTTTGAAATCTGATGTAACCATTATCATCGATATGTTTCACCATAAAACCGATTTCATCCATGTGAGCTGCTAACATAAACTTCTTAGCATTCTCATTTTTGGATTTCTTGATGGTGATGAGGTTGCCCATATTGTCAACATAGTATTCGTCAACAATATCCTTTAAGGTGTCAATAAGTAAATGTCTTACTTTTTTCTCAAAGCCAGGAGCACCTGCAGTTTCACTTATTTCCTTTAATAATGGAATATCAATTCTTTCTAAACTCATAATTGTACTAATATATTTTCAGATACCATGGAAGAGATGATTTTTTGTTCTCTACCATTGATAATTATTTCTAATGATTGGTCAAATTCTATTTTTTCTACCACTTCCAGTTCAGTTCCTATGCCAATTCCTACTTTGTCTAAATATTGTAAAAGGCTACTATTCCCATCTTTTACAGCGACTACTGTTGCTTTTTCTCTTGACGGAATGTTGGACAGTTTTGTGGCTTTTAGGTTGCTAAATTCACCGTTTTTATCTGGAATTGGGTCTCCATGTGGATCATACTTAGGGTAACCAAGGAATTGATCCAGACGTTCGATCATTCTTTGAGATTGAATATGCTCCAATTGTTCCGCTACTTCATGTACCTCATCCCAATTGAAATTCAACTTTTCTAATAAGAAGACCTCCCATAATCGATGCTTACGTATGACTAGGAGGGCAGCCTTATTTCCGGCCTCAGTTAGGGTTGTTCCTTTGTATTTTTGATAATGAATTACGCCTTTGCTATTGAGTTTTTTAATCATATCAGTAACAGACGCAGCTTTCGTCCGCAGTTGATCAGCAATGGCATTGGTACTAACAGGCGTATCTTTTTCGGATAAATGATAGATGGTTTTTAAATAGTTTTCTTCTGAATGACTAAACATGTAAAGGTGTTATATATGCTATTATAATTGCGAATTGCAAATAAATAGTTAGCCCACACTTTTCATAATTTTAAATCTACTATTTATTGTTTTTATCGAAGAAAAAATTTCATTTTTTGAACCTGTTAATATGTTTTATCGTTTAATAATAATAGGCTTTCAGTAGAATGAAAATGAACTATTGTATACTGAAAAGAGGTGAACTATTGATAACTAAAAATTTAACGAAATGGGATTTGAATCGAGTGCAATTAAGAGTTTAGAAAACAACAGAAGAGAAATCAGACAGGTGACCACTGGTAGGTTTCCATCCAAAAACATGGGGACTAATCTTCAAAAGAAACCGCTTCGTTTTAAGGAGGCATCTGAAGCCGAGAAAAAGAAATTCAAAAAGAAGTTATGGTTTTATAAGTTTCAAGAGAAAGCCTTGGGTATAGCATTTTGGTTGATTGGGATAAGTGCTGTGCTAAGTTTATCTTATTGGATGTTCTTTATTTTATAATTTTAAAAAGTTTATGCTCTTCGGTTTTCCAAAGGGCATTTTTATTATAGCCATTTGGGTAAGGATCCAGTTGCAAGATTTTATTTTCTAATTCTGTTTTATTGAAAGAATTAAAATCAAGAAATATTCCAGCTTGATAAGGAGTGACAATACTCTTCCATAAACTATTTTCTTGAATGATCATCGGAATTTCCAAAGCCATGCATTCATACATTTTTGTTGGAATGCAATTTTTAGTAGAAGCATTAGTAGGATAGGGTAAAGCCACGAAGTCTGATTTTTGCATTTCTTCTACAATCTTTAAATGCGGAACAAATGAGGTGATCCCAATGATTTCAATAGGATACTTTTGGGCATATTCATGAATTATTTTTACGACATCATCTTCATAAGCTTTTCCAATTATTTTGAATTTGAAATTTAGTTGTGAATTGCAACTGCTTAAAACAGTTACAAAATTTAAAAATTCCAGGACACCAAAAGCTTTTGATAAAGTACCACAATAAGTAATGACTTTTTCGTTTGACGTTAAAGTATTGGGTTTAGATGTAATAGGCACATATTTATTTTCCAGTACAGTAGTTTTAGAAACTGGTAGTGATTTTTCATCCAAATAGGCCTTTTCAGCTAAAAAAATTTGATTGAGAAAGGGAAAAGAAAATTTTTCAATCAATTGAGCACCAAGTGCCAATAAATATTTTATGTATTTCTTGTGATAAGTTTGAGCAGTGAAATTTAAAGGGTAATTTTCTAATATGTCATAGTAAATTTTGACATTTTTATGACGGATTTTATACCCAATCAAAAAAGGAAGCAACTCAATGGTATGAATAATAATATGCTGAGGTTTTTCTTTTTTCAATAAAGCACAAAAAAGCCTACCCGCATCTTTGCGAGTAGACTTTTCATTGATGTCATAAGGTTCAAAACGTATATTTTCCTCTAAATGATAAAGAGAAGTGTCATTACTTTTTGTTCCAAAAATGACTAATTCAGTATTCTTTATTTTAGCAAGTGATTTTCCAAACTTCTCATAAACCCTAGTGTCATCCACTGGTTTTAAAACGGAAGCAAGAATAATCTTTTGCATAAATTATTTTACAACTGGTGAAAGGAACTCCATCGTGTCTACATTATCAGCATAAGTAGAAACGCTTGGGAATTGAGCTTGACCGAAATCTTCCGATCCAGCAAGCCATTGTCCATCCGTGACAACGCATTGGATTTTGTCTTCAGCATCACTTAATTTTGCTTTCAACTCTAATCCATTTTCATAGGTTTCATAATAAAGTACTGAGATAGGAGAAACCATTTCTTCTGACTCCGTAAAGATCAAACCACCATTGTCTAAATGCTCCACTTTATTGACCAAATAAATTGACTTGTTGTAGTCATAGTTGTTGGCGTATTTGTGGTTGATGATTGTTTCTTTAGCTCTTGGCTCTAAAGCTTTCAACAATTTTGTAAGATCATAATCTTTAGGAGCATACACTTTACTGATGTTTCTGCATCCCAGACCATAGTATAAGAAGATGTCATCTGCTAATTTAGCTAATGTTTCCTCGTCTTCATCGCCTCTAATAACGGCTACTGATGAGCGATTATGGCGGATGATATTAGGGTACTTACTAAAATATTTGATGAAATATCTTGTGCTGTTATCTGATCCTGTAGCGATAACTTTATCGATTTCTTTGACCGGAGCGTCTAATATTTCAATAAAATCATTGAATTTAGGCTCAATTTCTTTTAACCAGTTAAAGAGGGTTGTCATTAGAAAAGTATCTAGAGAACTTAGTTTAGCCATCAAGATATGACCTGAGATAAGAATACTTAAAGCATCATGGAAACCAACAGCAGGGATGTTTCCCGCCATTACAACTAATACTTTATTTGGTTTTTCAGTGTCAGAACTTGAATATTCATTGACCCAATTTTCCAATACCTCTTTTGAAAGCATTTTTTCAATACCTGTCAATGCATTTGATACAGATAAGTCATCAAACCATCCATTATCATCATTTGCTCGTTGGGTAAGTGCAGCTTTAGTGTCTCCGTCTAAAGTTCTTAGTTTATCTCCTAATGCTACAAAAGCATTAATTCTTTCTTGCAACGTCATAATTCCTCTTATTTTCTAAAAACAGTGCAAATCAAATAGGAATAATGTGAGTAAACAAGAAAAATGATTTAAAAGTCTGTCAAAGCGAAGGAAATTATGTTGGCTCCCATCTGAAGTGCTTTTAATCTTACTTCTTCGGGGTCATTGTGAATGGATTCATCCTCCCAGCCGTTTCCTAAATCAGATTCATAACTGTAGAAACAAACGAGTCTTCCTTCATATAAAATACCAAAACCTTGTGCAGGTTTTCCATCATGTTCATGGATTTTAGGAAGGCCATCAGGAAAACTGAATGTTTGATGATAAATAGGGTGATCAAAAGGTATTTCAATGAAATCGAGATCAGGGAAAACCTTTTTCATCTCCAATCGGATAAATTTATCTAACCCATAGTTGTCATCGATATGTAAAAAACCACCACTAACAAGGTAACTTCTTAAGTTATCAACGTCAGAGTCAGAAAATACAACATTGCCGTGGCCCGTTAGGTAAATATAGCTGAAATCAAATAGTTCAGGGCTTCCAATTTCAACAATCTCGTCATCGACATCAATGCTTGTACCTAAGTTGTCGTTGCAGAATTCAGCAAGATTTGGTAAAGCTGTTTTGTTGGCATACCAGTCACCTCCTCCTGTATATTTCACTTTTGCAATTTTGAGTGAAAATTTACTATGGCCTTGTGAAAGGGCTAAAAAGGGAACAATTAGGAAAAGTATAAATGTGATAGTTCTTTTCATCAGGATTGGTTCGTTATCTTAAAGTTATGATGCTTTGTTTTTATTACTAAAATGGATTCAGTTCACCTTAGTATATACAATATAATAAATCTTTTATTTCAAATCGACCATATTTAAAATTTGAGCAGTAACAATTCCTGCTGTCTCAGTTCGTAGCCTTTCTTTTCCTAAACTAACCCATTCAAAACCGTTTTCTTTAGCTTGTTCAGCTTCTTCCTCACTAAAACCTCCTTCAGGTCCCACTAAAACGAAGATGTTTTGATCTTTATTAATCTTTTGGAATAAATTTTCAGTACTATCTGTAGGGACGTAAGCGATAAACTTTTGGTCTGACTCAATATTTATCACCTCTTTGAAATTAGGAACTATAGACAATTCTGGAGACCAAAACTTTCTTGATTGTTTCATGGCTGAAACAGCAATTCTTTCTAAACGGTCAAGTTTTAATTGTTTTCTTTCTGAATGTTTCGAATAGAAGAATGTAATTTTTCCAACACCAATTTCTATCGCTTTTTCTAAAAAGAATTCAATTCTATCCATGTTTTTAGTAGGAGCGATACCTATATGTATATGTGATGCCGTGGCAGGTAAAGATTCTATGTTGTCGACTTTAACCTTACACTTCTTTTGATGAGCATCAATGATCGTACATGTATATCTATTTCCCTTGCCATCCATTAAATGTAGTTGCTCTGAATTTTGCATTCGTAACACCCTTACAATATGTTTACTGTCTTCGGGAGATAATGTAACTTCGTTTTGATCAGGATTTATATCATTATGATAAAAAAGTCTCATAAATCGTTAGGGATAGGTTGTGTTTTTCTTAATTCTGAGCAAAAATACACGACATTTACCTTTATTTTTTATTTTTCTTGATTATTTCTTTAAAATACTTTCTTAGTATGAATTGATTTTGTAATTTTGCAAGCCAAATCACAGTGAAGGTGAAGAAGAAAAATGCATATACAATAGGAATTGGAGGTTTAAAAAATGGTAAACACCAATTCGAGATCGAGTTAACATCACAACTTTTAGAAATATTTGAATCTGAATTGATGGAAAATATAACTGGAAGCGTGATATTGCAACTTGTTAAGAGTGAAACACAGATCGACGTAGATCTAACTCTTAATGCAAAAGTGGTGTTATTAAGTGATAGGAGCTTAAGAGAATATGATTATCAGCTTGAGGAAACTCAAAAGATATATTTTAAATTCTCAGATAAGTTTGAAATGTTGGAAGATGATTTATTTAAAATACCTTTCAATGAGTCAGATTTAGATTTCGCTCAGATAATCTATGATTTAATAGCAGTGTCCTTACCTTCGAAGCGTTTACATCCAGAGGAGGATGAAGATGATGAATTATTTTATTCATCATATGGAGAAGAGGAGTATGACGAAGAAAGTGAGGAGGAAATCAATGAGGAAGAAGAAGGGAAACCAACTGACCCTCGTTGGGATATTTTGAAAAAACTCAAATGATATATATTTAAGAATTAAAAATGGCACATCCTAAGTCGAGAATTTCGAAAGCTTCGAGAGGTAAGCGTAGAACGCACCTTAAGATGGATAAACCTACAATCTCTTTTTGCCAATCTACTGGTGAAGCACACGTAAGACACCGTGCTTTCTGGTCAGACGGTAAAATGTACTATCGTGGCCAAGTGGTTATCGATAACTCTGTAGATGTAGACGAAACTGCTGAGTAGTTTTAAACTACACAGAATCAAGCCAATCCTAAAAACAGGATTGGCTTTTTTTTATACTTTATATGGATTTTAAAAGAGTTGATTATCTTTGCTTTTTGAAATTTGATTTTGACGAAAAGTTAAAGCCAAAAAAAGAAAAGAAATACCAATATTACTATGGCATTAAAAGCAGCAATTAAAGGAGTTGGAGGATACGTCCCTGACTATGTTCTTACCAATCAAGAACTGGAAACAATGGTTGATACAAATGATCAATGGATTCTTGAGAGGACGGGCATATCTGAAAGGCGTATACTTAAGGGCGAGAATATGGGTACTTCGTATTTAGGTATTCAAGCAGTCAAACAGTTACTAGAAAAAACAAATACTAACCCTGAGGATATTGACCTAATTATTTGTGCAACTGTAACGCCTGACATGTTCTTCCCAGCAACTGCTAACATTATTGCTAAAGGAGTGGGAGCTTCCAATTCTTTTAGTTACGACATCGGTGCGGCTTGTTCTGGTTTTTTATATGCTCTTAGCACAGGTGCTCAATTTATTGAGACTGGTAAATATAAAAAAGTAGTTATTGTTGGTGCTGATAAAATGTCAAGTATTGTAGACTACACTGACCGTACTACTTGCGTTCTTTTTGGTGATGGTGCAGGAGCAGTATTGCTTGAGCCAACAGAAGAAGAAGAGGGTGTAATGGACTTTGTCTTAAAAAGTGATGGTGTAGGTGAAGAATACTTGAATATGAAAGCAGGTGGTTCAAGAATGCCATCATCTCATGAGACCGTTGATCAACGTTTGCACTACATCTATCAAGCAGGAATGCATGTATTCAAGTATGCAGTAGTTTCAATGGCAGATGCAGCAGCTGAAATCATGGAAAGAAATAGTTTAAGTGGTGACGACGTTGCTTACTTAGTTCCTCATCAAGCTAACAAAAGAATTATTGATGCCACTGCAAAACGTATGAACGTGGGAGAAGATAAGGTAATGATGAACATCCATAAATACGGAAATACTACCGCTGCAACGATTCCTTTATGTCTTATGGATTATGAAAATAAGTTAAAAAAAGGAGATAATCTTGTCTTAGCAGCCTTTGGAGGTGGATTTACGTGGGGTTCAGCTTACATTAAGTGGGCATACTAATAAATTTTTTTATTTTTGTGGTTGGAAATTTTTTTGCCCGCCAATTTTAAGTTATTAGAAATAGAATAAAAAGTATATATAATGGCATCTACAGCTGATTTTAAAAACGGTTTATGTATTGAATTCAATAATGATATTTTTCAAATCATCGAATTCCAACATGTAAAGCCAGGTAAAGGTCCTGCATTTGTTCGTACTAAACTAAAAAGTATACGTACAGGAAAAGTGATTGATAATACTTTTACTGCAGGTCATAAAGTAACAACAGCCCGTATTGAAAGAAGACAACATCAGTATTCTTATGCAGATGATATGGGATTCCATTTTATGGATACAACTACTTGGGAAGAGGTAGCATTACCTGCAGAACAAGTACCAAACAATGATTTGCTACAAGATGGAATGAATGTTGATATTCTTTTCCATGCAGAAGTAGAAGAAGTCGTTGGTTGTGAACTAGCTCAATTTGTTGAGTTAGAGGTTACTTATACAGAGCCAGGTATCAAAGGTGATACTGCTACAAACACATTGAAGCCAGCAACTGTTGAAACAGGTGCGAACATTATGGTTCCTTTGTTTGTGAATCAAGGCGATGTTATCAAAGTAAATACAACGGATCGTTCTTACTCAGAACGCGTTAAAAAATAATTTTTTAGTATTTAATCGAATAGGTTTGAGAGAAGGTTATTTCTTATGCCTTCTCTCAAACACACACACTATCACATTATGAAAGCACCAGAGGTAAAAGATCTGATCAGCTTTATTGCAGGTTCAGGCTTGCAAGAAGTAAATGTAGAAACTGCAGAAATCAAACTTCACGTTAAACGCAATGTTGATGCTTCAGCACCAGCTATTGCTCCTGCAGCACCAGTATTAGCAGCGGCTCCAGTTGCTCCTTTAGCAGCAGCTCCAGCTCCATCAGCTGAGTTACCAGCTTCAGCTCCAGCAGCAGAGGCAGCACCAGTAGCAGAAGCTCCAGCGGCACCAGCAGCAGATACTTCTAACTACATTGAAATCAAATCTCCAATGATCGGTACATTCTATACTGCTCCGAACCCAGAGTCGGATATGTTCGTGAATGTAGGTGATTCTGTAAAGAAAGGCGACGTTGTTTGTATTATCGAAGCAATGAAACTTTTCAACGAGATTGAATCTGAGGTTTCAGGTAAAATCGTTAAGATTTTAGTGGACAACATGTCACCAGTAGAATACGATCAACCATTATTCTTAGTAGATCCATCTTAATTATTAGTTCGATCAACTAATACTTATTATTAACCAAACTAAGAAGGTATCGTGTTTAAAAAAATACTTATAGCGAATAGAGGTGAAATTGCATTACGTGTGATCCGTACTTGTGCTGAGATGGGGATCAAAACAGTAGCAGTTTACTCTACAGCTGACAAAGACAGTCTGCACGTTCGTTTTGCAGATGAAGCTGTATGTATTGGTCCTGCACCAAGTACAGATTCTTACTTAAGCATTCCTAATATCATGGCGGCAGCAGAAATCACAAATTGTGATGCTATCCACCCAGGTTATGGATTCTTATCTGAAAATGCACAGTTCTCTGCAATTTGTGCTGAAAATAATATCAAATTCATTGGAGCATCAGCTGACATGATCAACCGTATGGGTGATAAAGCGACAGCAAAAGCTACAATGAAAGAAGCAGGTGTTCCTACAATTCCAGGTTCAGAGGGTCTTTTAGACTCAGTAGAGCAAGGTTTGGAAATCGCTGCAAAAATCAAATACCCAGTTATCTTAAAAGCTACAGCAGGTGGTGGCGGTCGTGGTATGCGTATCGTGAACGGTCCTGATGAGTTCCAAAAAGCATGGGATTCTGCTCGTCAAGAGTCTGCAGCTGCATTTGGTAATGACGGGATGTACCTTGAAAAATTCGTTGTTGAACCTCGTCACGTTGAGATTCAAATTATTGGCGATAGCTACGGAAGTGCATGTCACTTGTCAGAAAGAGACTGTTCAATCCAAAGACGTCACCAAAAATTAACAGAGGAAGTTCCTTCTCCAGCTTTATCTCCTGAATTGAGAGAAAAGATGGGTCAAGCAGCAATTGCTGGTGCTGAGAAAATTAGCTACGAAGGTGCAGGTACTGTAGAATTCCTAGTGGACAAATACGGTGATTTCTATTTCATGGAAATGAACACTCGTATTCAGGTTGAACACCCTGTAACGGAGCAAGTAACTGGATTCGACTTAATCAGAGAGCAAATTAAAGTAGCTGCTGGTGAGAAGATTTCTGGTAAAAACTATACGCCACAAGCACACTCAATCGAGTGTAGAATCAATGCTGAAGATCCAGCAGCTGATTTTAGACCATCACCAGGTAAGATTACAAATCTTCACGTACCAGGTGGTCCAGGTGTAAGAGTTGATACTCACGTTTATTCTGGGTACTCGATTCCTCCAAACTACGATTCAATGATTGCGAAATTGATTGTTACAGCTGAAACAAGAGAGGAAGCAATTAAGAGAATGAAGAGAGCTCTTCAAGAGTTTATCATTGAGGGAATCAAAACTACAATTCCTTTCCATTTAAGATTAATGGATAATGAAGTTTACCAATCAGGTGATTTCAATACAGGATTTATGGATGAATTTACTTACGAAACTCTATAATAGGGTAGCGTAAATAATATATATCATGATTAAGGGAGTCAGAAATGACTCCCTTTTTTTGTTTATTCATATTGTTAGATATTAATCTAATAGTTCAAATTTAGATCTTCATAACCAAATTAATTTATTTCAAATCAACTTTAATGGAGTTTCAATTTTCATAAATAGGAGGCTTCAATTATTACTAGTATAAATTTATATGTTGAAGTAAATATCTTATGATATGTGTTATATTCATTATATAATTTATAAATCGGTTAAATAAATAATCATTATATTTGTATAACTGTATAATGTAATTTATAAAATTTAAATATTTATTCAATTGAATAATAAAATAATTACAAAAACAACTTCTCTGGCGTTGGATAATGAAGGAATGCCCATTGATTTTTTATTGAAAGGGTATAGATCATATCTTTTAGAGGGAGGGAATTCTGATAAGAAAGCTTTAAATACTGTTTCTAAGGCAATTACACAGATGAATTACTTCTTGAAGTTTATTGTTGAATTTCGGAATGGATTATTAACAAAGGCTAGTTTTAATTATTACACGGCTTATTTACAGAAACAAATTGAAATAGGAGTGCTTACTACTTCTCAAAAAGCATTAAGGAGAATGTATGGAAGACGAATAAATTTAGAGGTAGAGAAAGAGGGATACTTGGTCTGGCTTTATGAAAATAATTTTAATAAAGTAATTGAAAATAAAAATGAGTCGTTATTACAAAATGAATGGTCGAAAGGATTTGAAGATTGGCTCGCTTTAAATTCAAAACTAACGAGGAAGACCCATTATGGAAAAACGCTATCTAATATTGTCGGTTTATATTTGGAATGGCTTAATTCTTCTACCTATTCCAACATTTCAGCTTTATCCGTAAATAAATTTTTAAGAGAACAGGCACATTTAAAAATATCAACCCTGAATTTATACTTAAAAGCGATTAAACGCTTTGCAACGTATTATGAACATACTTCTAGCGATGAAAATAGACATAAAATCGCATTAGAAATCAATAGTTTAAAGAAGTTTGAGGATTCTCTACAATCGGTGAATCGTATTGGTCTTTCTAATGAACAAATCAAAGTATTATTTAACAAGGCTAATCAGAAACAACAATTAATACTTCATCTTGGTGTTAGTATGGGGTTAAGGGGAAGTTCTATGTTAAATTTAAAAGTAGCTGATATAAATTTTGAAACGAAAAGAATGGAAGTGTGGTTAAAAGGCAAAAATAACACGATGACCTTGCCTATTCCGCCAGAAGTATATCATTTTTTATTGGAATTTGTAGAAACGAATCAATTAGAAAGGCAAGATGCTTTATTGGGGTATAAGAACAACAATATAAGTAGTTTATCTAAATATTTTTCGGACTTCTTGTACCAATGTGACCTGAAGGAGGTGGTAAAGGAAGGGGAATTGTATTCAATAAGCCTGCATAATTTAAGACACACATTTGCTTATAATTCATTAGAAAAATTTGGATTATTGACTACATCAAGGCTTTTAGGACATGCAACGACCCAAATTACAGAGCAGCATTATTTACAAGATAAATCAAGGGATTTACTAAACTCTATTTATGATTCCTCAGAATATTAAAAAACAAAAAGGTGTCCTTTAACATTGAAAAGACACCTTTTGAAGTATTGATCAAGAATAGATTTATTCTACTCTTAACCAAGTTTGTGTTTTATACATAAAACCAATATATCCACGGACTTGAAGTTTTCCATCTTCAACCCAGATTTTCCCATCATAGACTTTACCGTTTTCAGGCTTGAGAATTTCACCGTCAATCCAACGGTCCCCATCTTTTTCCATTCCCCAGATAATTTCCATCCCTAATACAGGTTTGTTTTTCTTATCGCCAGGACAATTGTCACACAAAGTATCTTCAGGATCCATCAAAAGTTTAGTGATTTTTCCATGCATTTTATCGCCCACCTTGTAAATTTCTACATAAGCTTTTGCTTCGTTAGTTTCATCATCGATTGTTTTCCATACGCCGAAAGCAGATGTTTCTTGAGCAAATAGAGGAGAGGATGAAAAAATAAGGAATACAAAAAATAATAGTTTCTTCATTTGATTAAAATTAATTCTATTCTAAGATAATTTGTTTGCCCTCATAGAAATCAAGGATTTTACGAGAGAATATAAATTGGTATTTAGCTCTGTTTAGCTCTGCTTTCGCAATGTTTAAGTTGTTTTCGGCTACAACATAATCAGTTGTGTTTGCTGCACCAGAAACAAATCTTTTGTTGACGGATCTGAATTGTTCTTCTAGAGATTCTACTGATTTTTTAGAAGACATATATGTTTTTTGAGCACTTAGTGCATTGATATAAGCTTGCTCGATTTTCTGTCTAAGGTCATTTAGTTCTTGTTGTAGTTGAACCTCATTTTTCATTGTTGTGATTTTGGCCTTATTGACTTGAGTTTTAGTATCTCTTCTGTTGTAAATAGGGATGTTGAGTTGGACTGTTGCTGCCTGACTAAAGAAATTTTCAAATTGAGTGCCCAATGAACTATCTGTAGGGTCCAATGGATTTACATAATTTGATGCATATCTTGTATTTACGTTACCATTGAAATTAACAGTAGGATAGTAGGCTCCTTCTGCAATTTTCACCTGATATTGAGAAGCTGCAATATTGGCTTCAGCTTGTTTGATTTCAGGCATAATATTTTTTGATTCTTCAAAAACAGTGTTTGAATTGGATGAGAATTGTACTGTGGTATCAGGATCTTGAAATTGTGGAATATCAATTTCAAAAGGAGTAGAGAAGTCCAATTGCATAGACTGTTTTAGCGTTAGCAAAGCAATATTGTAAGCATTTTCAGCTTCTGTTAATTGTCGCTCAGTATCGGCAAATTGAGACATTAAATCCAATAATTCAGAAAGAGGTGACGAGCCCGCATCCACCAACTTTTTAGTTCTTTCAACTTGCTCTTCTAATGTTTTCACTCTCTTTTTTGAGATATCAATATTCTCGTATTTATAAATAACATCCAGATAATTTTCGGTAACCTGAATGATAATATCATTTTCTATCTTTTCTTTACCTAGTTCAGAACTTTCAATATTCTTTCTAGATTGTTTGATAGTGTTGTTAATACGAAATCCATTAAAAATAGGGACGCCAACTTGAGCTCCAATACTACCCGTATTGACATTTTGAATATCGTTTCGGTTGGTAATCGGGTCAGGATTTAAACCTCTATTATAACTATGAGAATAAAACCCTGTAACGTTAGGATATCTTTGAGAGCGAGCCTGCGCGTACTCTTCAGTACGTTCCAGTACATCGTAATTTTGGAGTTTTACGAAAAGGTTATTTTCGATGGCATATTCAACACATTGCTGATAAGTCCATACCATGTCTTGAGAATAGGTTATGACACTATTTAAAAGAAAAAATAAAGTTAGAAGTTTATGTTTGTACATTGTAAAATTTGTCTTTAGAACAAATGAAGTGTGATGATTGTATTTTATCCAAAATATAAAAAGAAAAACTAACCTTTAATAGGTTAGTCGTCTACATTTGGTAAAAAAGTGACTTTATGTACCCATTTAATACTTTCGAGGTATTGAAGGGTGATGTCTCTTGGACGTTCATCCATTTCTATAAACTGAGTAGCTTTTTGATTTTTGCCACTTCTTGAAACAGTCATCTCTGCAATGTTAACCTCTTCTTGAGAGAGTAACATAGAAATAAAAGAGATCGCTCCTTTTCTGTCATCGGCTGTTACGATCAAAGTAGGAGAGTTGGCACTAAAGTTAGAAGTGAACCCGTTCACCTCTCGAATTGAGATAATGCCACCACCTTTACTTACACCCACCAATTCTAATCTGTTTCCGTCTTTTTCAAGAATTAAACGGATGGTATTGGGGTGATGAGCAGAAGCGTTTCCTACAGGCTTAAAAGTATACTCAAGTTTTTCTTGTTCAGCTAGATCAAAAGCCTGCTTTATTCCAGGGTCATCAGTACTGAGTCCCATAAGTCCTGCAATGATAGCTTTGTCAGAACCGTGCCCTTCATAAGTTCGAGCAAATGAATTATAAAATACAATTTCGGCTTTATCAGGTGTGCCCCCGATCATTTTGTGACCCACTCTTCCTATTCTTACTACACCTGCAGTATGCGAACTCGATGGACCAATCATGACCGGTCCAATCATATCAAAAATGCTTGATTTATCTGCCATAGTTTGGCTATTATTTAATTATATGGTTAAGTAATGTGACTATCTTTTGATAATCGGTTTTATATGTGATTTGTAAATATCATTATTTCAAATCAAAAGTAAAGACATTTACAGTTGAAAATTTATAATTACAAACCCAGGCTTGAATCGATTTTTTGCTTTCTAACAGTGTAATGCCAACTGGTCCTCCATGCGATGTAAGGCTATAAAGCCTCTTTTTAGTTTTTAAATCAAAGATTTCTAGTTTGTTATCTCCGTAAGAAGTGCAAAAAAGGAATTGCCCATTATTAGAGATAGCAATTGATCTTGGATCATCAAGCGTTTTTATCTGAAATTTCTTCTGAAAAGTTTTTCGATCGTATGCTGAAATAATCTCCTTACTACTTTGAGAAATTAGTATTAATGAATCATTCTTTACAAAATGTCTTGGAGAGATGACATCTTGAATTGTGGTTTTCAGTTCGAATGTCTTTAAATCAAAAATTTGGAGGTTGTGTGATGCCATATTTCCGAGCCATAGTGTCGAATTTTTCTGATCAACGACTAACCCTCGAGGTGTCACTTTTGTTGGAATATGTTTTAAGGTTTTCCAGTGAGATGGATTTTGTGCATTATATTCGATGATACTTAATGAATTGTCATGCCAATTACTTACAATTACTCTGTTGTTGATGGAGTCATTTACCAAAAATTTGGGAGTGGTTTCTGTATCAAAAAACGGAAGTTTAATTGTATTAATTTGATCATTTTCAACTATCGTAGCACTTTTATAGTTTTTCGATTCATTATTGTTTTCTTTTAGATTCCATACAATTACACCATCAGCATTATGCAAGCTTATCCATAAGTATTGATCATTATGAGTAAGTAGGCCTTCTACGGGTTTTTCTTGAATGGATTTTACCCATTTTCTTGTTTTATAATCAAATCCCATCCCTGCTGAAGGTTTAAAATTGAGGGTTCTGATTCTCTTTTTGGTTTTAGTATCAATTTCTATGACAGATAGGGCCTCAAGGCATAGTACATAAACTTTAGAGTTGTCTTGAGTGTGGATTAGTGATTTAGGAGCTAGGTCTACAGGGAATCTCGTAGAGGATATCAATTCAAGAGAATCGTATTGATAGGTCTCATGACTGACTAATAGGGAAGGTGTGCCTTCGGTATCTTTATTAAGAAAAATAAAATATCCACTCACAAAAATAATGAGAGTGGATATGACTATGCTATATTTATTTATTTTCAATTTCATCCGGGTATTAGCCTGAAATTAATGCATCATTATTTGATTCTTGCTTTCTATACAAAGCAGTTAACAGGATTGGTGTTGATTTCTGTTTTCATGAATGATATAGACGGGAAGTTATCACTTAAATGATCTACTAGTAAATCAGATGTAAATTGTTCACTTTCATAATGTCCAATATCAGCAATCACGATTTTTCCTTCAGCATCAAAAAACTCATGGTATTTAAAGTCGCCTGAAACAAAGAAATCAGCATTTACACCTATGGCATTTCTTAAAAGGAAACTTCCTGCACCACCGCATAATGCTACTTTGGTTACCATTTTATTTCGTAATGGTGTGTGTTTGATCACTCCGGCTTTAAATACTACTTTTAACTTCTTTAATAATTCCATTTCAGAAATCGGAGAAGGTAATGTACCATACATTCCAGATCCAATTTCTTTTGAAGTAGACTCTAAAGTTTGTAATTGATAGACCACTTCTTCATAAGGATGAGCAGCTTGTAGTGCTGATAATACTTTGCCTTTTAGATGAGAAGGGAATTGTACTTCGATTTTAATTTCTTTTACAGATTCTGGTTTACCCTTAAAGCCAATTGCAGGATTAGCATTATCGTTAGGTGTAAATGAGCCTTTTCCTTCAATTTGGAAATTACACCCATCATAATTTCCAATTTTTCCGGCACCTGCCACTGCTAATGCATTTTGAACTTTATCAATATCTGCAACTGGTACATAAGTACTTAAGAATAATTGGTTGTTTTTGATAGGACTTAAGATTTTTACATTTTCTAAACCAATAAGATCCGCTATTTTTTTATTTACACCATGGATCATATTGTCAAGGTTGGTGTGAATCGCAAAAATGCAAATATCGTTTTTGATGGCCTTGATGACAGTTCTCTCAACGTAATCTTTGCCATTTAATCTTTTTAATCCTTTGAAAACAATAGGGTGGTGAGCTACAATAAGGTTACAACCTTTTTGTATTGCTTCTTCTACTATATCTTCTGTACAATCTAAAGTCACTAAAACGTTTTGTACTTCTTCTTGACCACTTCCTGTAATTAATCCAGCATTATCATAACTTTCTTGGTATTGTGCTGGTGCTAATTCTTCTAATATTTTTATTACTTCTTTGACTTTCATACTCTTTTAGAAAAATGAAGCTCGAATCGGTAAGAAACGAGCTTATACTATTTTATATTTAGACAAATGTAATAAAAAACTATTTTGTCTTTAACTTTTTATTGAAAGTTAAAACAGGTCTGATGGCATGATTGGCGACCTCCTCCGCAATACTACCATAAAGAATATGTTGTAAACCTGTTCTACCATGTGTTATCAATGAGATCATATCTGCTTCAATAAACTGAGCAAAACCTCTTATGCCTTCTTCTTCTGAAAAATCATTGAAGGTATGCACTTCGTAGTTTTTAAATTCATGCTCTTTAGCAAATTCCTCCAATTGTGTAATAGAGAAAGGCGTTGCTTCAAAGTTACTTGGAGTGATTACCTTGACAAGATGAATTTCAGAGTCAAATATATCTTGGAAATGCTTTAATGAAGCGATGACATTATCATTGATTTTATGGAAATCGGATGCAAAAACTATTTTCTTAGGCCCAAAGTTTTTCTCTTCCCTTTTTACTGTAAGTACAGGAACTTTGGCGTGACGTATTATTTTTTCAGTATTAGACCCAATTAACACTTCATCAATACCACTAACTCCTTGAGAGCCAATAATGATCAAGTCTGTTTCATCTTTCACTACAAAATCAGCTAAGTGTCTTTGCAAAGAATCAAACTCAATGTGTTTTTGGATTACTACACCAGGATTTTCTTCAACGATCTTATCTACTTTTGTGTTGACAATTTCAGAGAGTTTTCTAGTGTAATGTGTGTAAACCTCAGGGTCTTCCATACCAATATCACCTGCTCCAAAGACCGACAAACTATCATAATGATTGATAGTCGGGACATCAATGACATGCAATAATGAAATAGCTGCATTGCACTTTTTTGCAATTTGAATCGCAACATTTAAAGCATTTGTAGCTTCCGGAGAAAAGTCCGTAGGGACTAATATATTTTTGATTTCCATGATCTTTATGTTTATATCTTAATCAGTACATGAATATACAAACAAAGTGAAAGTTAAACATTGATGAAAATCAATATAAACGTAAATAATACAATAATTATTGTTATTGATTTAGTACAGTTGTCATATCACCAAATGCTTCTACTAACATTGAGACTGCGGCATCTGAATGACTTTCTCCATCAATCAATTTATACGTGGAAGTATTGTTATTTTGTTGAAGTAGACTGTGAGTTTCTTCACTTGTAACAGGTGGGATGATTTCATCATTTGGAGAATGATACAAATAAAAGGGGGAGTTGGATGAGATTGTATGTACAGAATTTTCCATTAAATGCTGATACATCGGATGGGATGTATCTTTATTATTCATACTCGTAAGAAAATCTTCATGAAAGAGCTCACTTAACTTCATGGGTAGTAAAGTATTTAATTCAGAAGTTGAATAACTACCATTAAGTAGTTGGTCAATATTAGTGATATTTTCATGAAAAATAGGGTAAGTATTAAGATCCCAACCGTAATGAGTGTAATAGGTTTGTGTAATTAAAGCTAAAAACGAAGGAGAATCATAACTCTCTTGTTGCAACACTTCTTCCATTACTCTTAATAAATTATAGCCTCCAGCTCCAGAAAGAATGGCTAAAACTTCAAGGTCTGGGTTGTTTTTTTCAATGTATTCCGTTGCAGCCAACGAAGAGTAACCACCTTGAGAGTACCCTGTAATGAAAGCTCTCTGTGTAGTGGTAATATTTAACTCTGATGCTAATTCTTGAGCAGCTTTTAATAAATCATTGGTTTGTTCGCCCGTTTTGTCTTTGATAAAATAATATTGAGGATAATCTGCTGTAGATCCAAAACCTACTAAATCAGGCACCACAATGGCAAAACCTAAAGCTGCACCAATTTCATAAGAAGGTAGAGTGGAAACCGAAGGAGCTTCACTATCAGCAAGTATAGTACCACGACTAAGGATTACCCAGTCGATCTGATCTTCTACCGTTGGGAAAGCAACTACGCCAGATGCTATTATTGTTTTGCCATCTTTGTCAGTGGTATTATACTGTACATTATAACTTGTAAATCCACTTTGTATTAAAGGAGCTACTTCACCTAATCCACCTAAAAGTGCTAATACATTGATTTCAGATTCTGTAAAACTACTCTTTTCTTCATGTGAAACTAAAGTCTTATTGACTTGCGTAATTTCTTCACCATCATCCGATGTTGAACAGGCAAATGAGACAAATAATAAGACGAAGTAGAGAGCGTATTTCTTTAAAAAAAATAAGTTAGAGGTCATGTTTTTAATTGTTTTTTTTAAGTTAAAAGTAAGACCTCTAAAACACAAGAATTGTTTTCATTAATTCTGAATAACTTCTTCGTGTAATTTTTTTCTATTGGAAGATCTTCTGTTATAGTTTTGCTTTAAGAAAGGATAGGAGAGCACAGATAGTAAAATAATTCCCGCTCCTACATAAAACCCTGGCGTCATAGTTTCTTCCTCTCCAAAGAAAATTAAAGCTAGAATAATACCATAAATAGGTTCTAAATTTACCGTTAAGTTTACTTGGAAGGCACTTAAACTTTTTTGAATTTCAACGCAAACTGCATAAGCAATTGTAGTGCAAATTACAGCTAATACAAATAAATAAATGATATCAAGGGTTGAAGGAATTGCTAGAAGTGTCTCGCTTTCAGAAAGAAATGGAAGACAAATAAAAGCAGTGACACAACCTCCAATCATTTCGTAAAGTGTTATTTTAGGAGAGGAGATAGTCTTCACATAATTACCATTTAAAACGCTAAAAAGTGACCCCACAAATGCGGCACAAAGCGATAAAGTGAGCCCTAAAGCATGATCAAATTCAAATTGGAAAATGATGTAAAGACCTACTATTACAAAAAGGCCAAGTACAACTTCATAAGGCTTAATACTTGATTTCGTTAGCAAAGGTTCTAATAGTGAGGTGAATAGGGCTGTAGTAGCAATACCTGCTAGGCAAACACTTACTTTGGAAATTTTAGCAGAGGCAAAAAATAGGATCCAATGTGAGGCTACCAAGCCACCCGTTAATAATAGTTTTGTCGCTTCTTTCCAATTCACTTTCAATTCCCAACCTTTAAATTTCATGAAAATCCACATTGAAACTGCAGCAATGAGTGTTCTATAAAATACCAATTGGAAGGAATCTAATTCAATCAATACCCCAAGGATTGCCGTAAATCCCCAGACAAAAACAATGATATGAAGTTTAAGTTGTTCGTTGAACATTATTTATGGAAGTATAGGTGGTGTTAAATAATTGTGCGGCAAAGGTATAAAAAGGAAGTAGAATTAACTAATTCAATCAAAGTATAAGAACTAATAAAGTTTACTGAACTATAAAGTCTTTGAAAATCAGTAAGTCTAGGTTATTAATGTATGAGAAAAATTGAAAGGCTAATTCTACTTAAAACTGTATTCAGTAGCTTTATTTTTTGATAAACTTCTTTGTGAAAATAGCCTCATCTGCTTTTACATTAAGAATATAAGTCGCAGGGAGTAAATGTCTTATATCAATGGTAGATTGATGGTTTTCATTATTTTTTCTTTGTGTGAAAGATAAAACATTCTGCCCCTTTAATGTGAAGATTTCAATTTCGATATCACCCAAGAAATCATTTTCGATATTTAATTCTATTAGATCAGAAGCGGGATTAGGGAATAAATTAATAGTCGAGGTGTTAGTTTGAAGGATGTCATTTGAGGCAATAATTCCATCTTTCACGCCATAAACGACATAACATCTTCCAATAAATAGAGGTTTACTTTGGTCACTCATAGCCCCTTGCACAATATCATTTACACCATCTCCATTGAAATCATCAAGAAATGTAATTCCTGCGGTATGATGAGTATCACTGTCACTATTTTCTATTCTGAAAGCCCTGTTTCCATCTATATTTGCTTCAGTAGGGTGACTACCAAAATCAACTATTTTTGGATAGTGATATTTAGAACTGGAGCCATAAATTATAAAAGTTGATCCCTTATGGTCAGTCAATAAAATATCTTCATAACCATCGTCATTTATATCTCCTCTGCTATTAGAAAAAAGAGGGCTGAATTGACTATCGGTTGTAATTTCAAAACCTTGAACTCTTTTTATATCTTTTAAATCAATTTGACTTTCCCCAATTGATTTATGGCCATAGAGGACTATAGATTTCCTCTCACGCCAGAAGCCCGTGACCACTTTAAAGGGAAATGTAATTCCAAAATCATCATAACCATCCTTGTCAATATCTCCAATTTTACTGAAATTAAAATTGATATACTCAAGGTTGTCGCCATATTTTATATTTAGAAAGGTAGCCTCTTTTTTATCTATTAAGTCAGCAATATCGTATTTGCCTGCTGTCCAATTTTCTTTGCCGAATATTAATAATGCGATATATCCATCAAGCCCATCATTATTTTCATCATTTAATTCTTTTATTAAGCATACAAAATCATCAAAAACGTCTCCATTTATATCACCAAGAACTTTAAGGTTGTCAACAGACCTGTTATCTCGTTTATTATGGAATTCAACCTTGTCTTCAATGTCACTGATATGCTTTTGACTATCTGGAAAGTTTTCTTTACCAAAGATAATATAACTTCTATCATCAGTTCTATTGGTTACTTCATTTGGACAAATACTCGATGAACCACGTGTGTTTTCTGTAACTATAATATCATCAAATCCATCATTATTAATATCCTTGATGATTTCTGCATGATTTGCAAACCTAGTAATTGAAATGTCATTGTAGTCTTCTTCATCAGCCAAAATGGTTTTGAATTGTAAGTCAATATCATCTCTTGTAATCACTTCTGGCACATAGGGTCCACCGTATAAAATGTTTAGGACACCATTGCAGTTATTGTCCCACTTATCTGAGATGACAATATCATCATAACCGTCGTTATTAATGTCGCCACCACCATATATTTTATTGAAATTAAAGTAGTTAGTGTTTCGGAATCTTGAAAAATGATCATTATTGACATTGGAGGGGTAATCGGCTTTTCCAAGAACGAGATAGTAACTTTCATGAGAATTATAATTATGAACTGCATAGTCACTAAAACCATCTCCATTAATATCACCGAGGTTGATTACAGTGTCACCTGACCTTGTTTCACTGAATAAAAAAGTGGTAGAGTGCAATTCATTAACATCACTAGATTGAGGGAAAGGTAATGTTTGTGCATCAAGATGAAAGGATAATCCTGAAATGCTGATTAAGGTAATTATTAACCTAAAGTATAGTTTGCTCATTTTGTGTATGAAATATTTATTGGAAAAAAATGAGAGTTTACTTTTGGGTTAGTGTTTAGCTTGAAATTGGATTGTAATATAGCTAGTATTTATAATTTATTTCACCATCAACCCAATTATATTTTAGATTGATAGTGAAATTGAAAGTTAATTTAGGAGTGGAAATTTAGTTTTTTGGAGTTGCCGTAATATTCTCAATATTGATAGAATGGTACTGTTCTTTTTCTTCAACAGTGAAACCTAAGTCAATCTTATTGTTGAAGTAAGGGGCATCAAGAACATTGGTATGGTATTCTCCATTTTCTCCACACGGGTCAATACCTGTTTTATCCTGGAGTACTTTTAGTTCCTCCACTAATTTTTTATCAAGTCTTCTACCTGTAATATGTTCTTCAAAATCTTTTTTATAAGATAGAGAGATCAAAATTTCGAAGTTGTTTTCAATAAACTTGTCGAGTAATGCTCTGCGGTCATGTTCCCAAAGTGGCATATCGATTTCTAAAAGTCCCTTACAGCATTCTTCAATGAAATTAGGTTGGCCATTAATTGTTGAAATATCACCGGTAATGACTACCTCAATTCCTTCCTTCTTTAATTGTTTCATTGCATCAATATATCCTTCCTTGAAAGGTTCTCCTACCTTCACAAATTCATGTTGAGCTCCAATACTCGAAGATTGGGCTTTCATTAATTCTACAGGATGAGCAACAAATTTCTTGTCTGTTTTAGGCACAAAAGTCACAAATTTGACAATATTGTATTTGTCTTTTAATTCGAAGTAAGCGAGGGCAGAATCTTTACCACCAGTCCAAAGTACAACTGCGTTTTTCATATTAATATTTTTATCTATACATCGAGTAAATTCTTAAAAAGAATATCAAAACGAATATTTTTTTACAACCTGTAAATAATGAATCATCTGTTATTATTCAAATGAATTCCCTCACGTATTTCTTATGTTAAAAATCACTTACTGATAAAGTGAATATTCAAGTTTGATCTAAAAAAAAGAGCCTAACATTCATACCTGTTAGACTCTTCTTTGTTTAAATTATTTTTCTTTATTTCTGTACTCTAAAGTATAATCCAATAGTTACAAAAGTGAAAATAATATTTGGTAGCCATGCCGCTAAGAATGGACTTAAGGTTTCAGCTTCAGCAATTGCTCTACTCATGATTACCATTAGGAGGTAAACAAATGCAAGAACAAATCCCATAGCGATTAAATAACCTGAACCATGTCTTGATTTAACTGATGAAACACAAACTCCCATCAACGTAAGTAATAAGATGGCAAAAGGGTAAGCGTATCTTTCATAAAGTGCATTTTCATATACACCAAGATTAGCAACTCCTCTACTTTTTTCTTGTTCAATGTAATCAGATAACTCAGTATTTGTAAGCGTTTCATGGAGATTGTACTTACTCTCAAAATACTTAGGATCTAAATTTAACTTCTTCGTTAATGAAGTCCCTTTTGCAAATTTCTGAGTTCCATCAGGGTTGAAAGTATATTTTTCGTATTTGTCAAATTTCCACTCTTGTTTAGCAGAATCCCATTGAATTCTGTTAGCAGAAATTTTTTCTAATAGCTTGTTGCCATCAAATGTTTCTAAAGTAGGTCTGTAACCTCTCTTGATTCTGTTATTATAGCTTTCTACATATAAGTATGTTGAATCACTTACCTTGTAGTGAATGTCTCTTTCGTTAAAGTAGTAAGGGCTTTTTAGGTATTTAATCTCAAAAGCTACTCTTGTTTTCGCATTGTAAGGCACTACATATCCTACCAAAGCAAAAATTAATAATCCCACTATAGTTGCACCAACAACATAAGGTAATAAGAATCTTGGGTAACTAACCCCGTTACTTAATACTGCAATAACTTCTGAATGTGCTGCAAGTCTTGCAGTCATAAATACAACAGCAATAAAGATAGAAAGTGGACTCAACGTATTTACCCAGTGTATAAATAGGTTTATATAGTATTCTTGGAATACATATCCAAACTCTAATCCGTGTTTTAAAAAGTCGTCCTGCTTTTCAGTGTAATCAATTACACAAACAATGATGTTTAGTAACAGTACTACAAAAATAAATGTTTTAAAAAACTTTTTAAGAATATACTTATCCAGAAGTTTCATATTGTCTGTCGTAAGTGTTTTAATTCGACTAAAAGGCAAAAGCCTTACCGAATACAAAAAAAGAATTCCTTCATTAATTTTCCAACGTAAAAGGCAATAGAATACATATAAATAGTGTCTTTTAACGTTGTTTCACATCAATGAAGAAAGAATTAAAATGAATTTTATTTAAAAAACAAAGGCCTTTTGAGTAAAACCACTCAAAAGGCCTTTAGCATCTATTTACAGCGAATAATGAATTACTCTACTGTACCGATTTTTAAGCTGTTTGTTTTACCTGTTTCAGTAAGAGGTAAAGCAGCGATGTTTACAAATTTATCACCTTGTGCAAGGAAACCTTTTTGTACTAAGATCTCTTCTAACTCTTTGAAAGTTTCTTCAGAAGAACCTTTTGGTACATAATGGAATGCTTTCACACCCCAAACAATATTAAGCGTAGCCGCTAATTGCTTGTCAGATGAGAAAATAAAGATGTTTGTCTTAGGACGGTGTCTTGAGATTCTTGAAGCAGTGAAGCCTGAAGTAGTCAAACCGATGATTGCTTTAGCACCTAAGTCAGCAGAAATGCTAGACGCCGCTTGAGCAATTAAGTTACCGCTAAACGCTGAGCTTTCAGGGTTGAAGTCATACGTTTTGTTGTAGATTTTGTCGTTTTGACGCTCGATAGCAGTGATGATACGAACCATTGCTTGAACAGTTTCGATAGGGTAGTCACCTGCTGCTGATTCAGCTGATAACATTACTGCGTCAGTACCGTCAGCTACTGCGTTTGCCACGTCATTTACCTCTGCACGAGTTGGACGAGGGTTGTTGATCATTGACTCCATCATTTGAGTTGCAACAACTACTGGCTTAGCAGCTCTGTTACACTTCTGGATCATTTCTTTTTGAAGCATTGGTACGTCTTCAAAGTTGATCTCAACACCTAGGTCACCACGAGCAACCATAACAGCGTCAGTTACTTTTAAGATCTCATCAAAGTTCGCAATTGCTTCAGGACGCTCGATTTTAGCGATGATCTTAGCATTTGAACCTTTAGATTTGATGATTTCTTTTACTGAAGTGATATCTTCAGGGTTTCTTACGAATGATAAAGCTACCCAGTTTACACCACACTCTAAACCGAATTCTAAGTCTCTTCTATCTTTTGCAGTTAAAGAAGCTTCAGAGATATCAGTATCAGGTAAGTTCATACCTTTACGTGACTTTAATTTACCTCCGTAAACTACTTCACAAATGATTTCGTTTGCTTTAACTTCAACAACGCGAACACACAAGTTACCGTCGTCGATAAGAATGTTGTCACCAGCTTTAACGTCTTTCACGATATTAGTGTAAGAAGTTGATACTTTATCTTTAGTACCTACAACTGGATTGTTTGTAATAGTAATTTTTTCGCCTTCAACGATCTCAACAGCTCCACCTTCGATTTCACCGATACGGATTTTTGGTCCTTGTAAATCTTGTAAGATAGCTATGTTATGACCGAATTTTGAGTTGTACTCTGATACCCAATCGATTACTTGCTTATGTGCAGAATGTACGTCGTGTGAGAAGTTTAAACGGAATACATCTGCTCCAGCGTGAATAAGCTCAAGAATTTTTTGCTTATCTCTTGTTGCTGGTCCAATCGTAGCGACGATTTTGGTCTTGTTGATTGCGATACTCATAGTTCTTAATTAACGAATATATAATTTTAAATTGTTCGAGGGAAAATAACAAAATCAGATGTGCTGATTATTTATTTTTGTCCTCTATATTTGAAACACATGCGAATTTATCAAATTCATACAATAGAACAAATCCTGTTTAATCATCTTATATTAACAAATGCAATTAAAAACAGAAAAAGCTCTTTTGGATCGAAAAAAATCACAAAAAAAAACGCTTGCAGTTTTGATCGATCCGGATCGGTGGACAAATGAACTATTTTTTTTCTTAAAAAATGGCAATAAAAATCATCTGCCAGATATATTTTTAGTCGGAGGGAGCCTTTTATCTTCAAATATTCTTAATAAAACTGTTAATGATTTAAAACAATTGAAAAAACCAGTGATTTTGTTCCCGGGAAACGCAATGCAAGTTGCACCTGACGCCGATGCAATTTTATTTATGTCTTTGATATCGGGAAGAAATCCAGATTTTTTAATTGGTCAACAAGTTCATGCTGCTCATAAGGTAAAAGAGGCCAATCTTGAGGCGATTCCTTTAGGATATATTTTGGTGGAAAGTGGGGCGACTACTTCTGTTCAATATATGAGTAATACGCAACCTATTCCTCATAACAAAGATGATATTGCAAGAAGCACAGCTATGGCTGGAGAATTAATGGGGATGAGAAGTTTTTATTTAGAAGGAGGCAGTGGTGCAAAAACTCCTGTCTCGAACACAATGGTTCAAGGTGTACGAAAAGCAGTGGAGGGGTTGTTATTTGTGGGAGGTGGAATCAGAGATGTTGAAACTGTAATGGAAAAATTTGATGCTGGGGCTGACATAGTAGTAATAGGTACTGCATTTGAAAACAACCCCAACTTTTTGAAAGAAATACGAAATAGGATTTAATTACCATTATTTCGATTTGGACCTTTCTTAAAAGGTTTTTTGTGATATTTTTTCTTTGAATTACTATTATTACCTCTAGAAGTATTGTTGTTGAAGTTCTTCTTTTTTCCGTAGAATTTTCTTCGATTATTATTATTCCTTTTTACAATTGGATTGTAAGATGGACCTGGTCCTAAAAAGTCTGGGTTTTGAGGTTTTTCTACTTCTAATTGAAGAAGATTTTCAATTTTCGCAAAAGATTGTTGTTCTTTCGGATTTTCATTGATAAATGTGATCGCTTCACCTTCACGAGATGCTCTGGCAGTTCTACCTACACGGTGCACGTAATCTTCAGGGTCTTTCGGGACATCAAAATTGATGACTAATTCAACGGTGTCCACATCAATACCTCTTGAAATGATATCCGTTCCAACTAGAATTTTTGTTTGTTGCCCTTTAAATCTCAACAAAACATCTTCTCTTTCTTTCTGGTCCAAATCGGAACTTATTCCCTCAACACTTAACCCACGTTTTGTAAGTGCATCAGTAATCTCTTTTACTTTAGATTTTGTAGAAGTGAAAATAATGACACTTTCATAATTTTCTTGTTGGACCAAGAAATCAACCATTAAGTTTTTCTGATTTTCATATACCAGAAAGGCTTTTTGAGTGACATTTTTGGAAGTCTTAGAAATTGCAATTGTTATTTCAACAGGGTTGTGCAATAACTTTTTTGCCAACGTTCTAATCTTTGGAGGCATTGTAGCGGAGAAGAAAACATTCTGTCTCTGCTTTGGTAGGTGAGAAGCAATTTGCAAAATATCCTCATAAAATCCCATATCAAGCATTCGGTCAGCTTCATCTAGAATAAGATTTTTCACCTTACCAACGTTAGCGCCAATGTTGAGATGTGATAATAATTTTCCAGGAGTAGCAACAATAATATCAACGCCCGTTTTTAGTGCATTTCTTTGATTTGAAAATGTACTCGAATCACCACCATAAACAGCTATTGAAGTAACTGGAGTATAATAGGATAATCCTTGGATTTGATAATCAATTTGTAATGCTAATTCTCTTGTGGGAACAATAATAATGGTATGCGTTTCTGTACCGTCATAATCTGACATGTGAATTTGGTCCATTATAGGAAGTAAGAAAGCAGCCGTTTTACCTGTTCCGGTCTGAGCACAAGCAATCAAGTCTTTTCCGTCTAAAATTGCGGGAATAGCTTGAGCTTGAATGGGAGTGGGCTCCCTGAAGTTCATGGAGTAAATGCCGTCTAAAAGATCGTCATTTAACTCAAAATCATCGAATGTCACAATAATTATTTTTGTTTTTTAAAAAATCAATGTTTTAACTCACATGGAGTAGAATTGAAACAGCACCTTTGCAAAATCCATTATTATAATGATAGGAGTATTATCAGTTCTTCTAACTATAAAACTTCCATTTATTTAATTAATCTCTTCATAGCTATAATGGAATTGTTTCAATTTTGAAATTTAGACCTAATTAGATTCTTAGACTTAAATTTTAGTCCAATTTTGAATTGGTGTGTAAAGTGTTTTATCAAAATGATAAGCTGATCTATTTTATTCATCATTTTTAGTAAAACACTTTATGTATCATTATGAGTGTTGTTCTATCAAAAATACACAAAAGACAAAAGAATGAGTGGTGTTTTAGGATTTATTTTTGTAAGCCTCTGTAGCTTGTCTTACGGAAGGATGCTTACTCAATAATTTTTGAGCCACCTCTCTTTCGACATTAATTTCATCCATTACCATTTTGATTGCTCTTTCTTCTAATTTGTGGTTGGTCAATTGCATGTCGACCATTTTGTTTCCAACAACTTTCCCAAGCTGTATCATCACTGAAGTAGAAATCATATTTAATATTAATTTCTGAGCAGTACCCGCTTTCATTCGTGTGCTACCTGTTACAAATTCAGGTCCGACAATCGCTTCGATTGGAAATTGAGCCACTTCTGCCATTTTACTTCCTGGATTGCAGACAATACAACCCGTTAGGATATTATTTTGATTAGCTTTTTCAAGTCCACCAATTACATAAGGTGTTCTACCAGAAGCGGCAATACCAATTAAAGTATCGTTTTCAGATATATTTTCATTCTCTAAATCTACCCATGCTTGTTGAGCATCATCTTCTGCGTGTTCAACAGCTTTACGAATAGCACCATCACCACCTGCAATTAATCCGACAACTAAGTCAAAAGAAACACCAAAAGTAGGAGGGCATTCAGAGGCATCAACAACTCCTAGTCGTCCACTTGTTCCTGCACCGATATAGAATAATCGTCCTCCTTTTTTCATTCTTGGTACAATTTCATTTACCAAAGCTTCAATTTGAGGGATTGCTTTTTCTACAGCTAAAGGTACAGTTTGATCTTCTTGATTAATGCTATGTAAAAGTGTATTTACATCCATCTTCTCAAGGTTATTATAATTTGAGGATGACTCTGTAATCATTTTTTAAAGTATTGTATAACTTTTATAAAGATTGTTTGTTGTGATTATACGTTACAAATATACACGAAATAGTTTTGCATCATAGTGACGTACATATCTTTTGGATTTTATGAAGAAGATATAATTATTTCTTGCTTGTATTATTGATTGAGCGATTCATCAATAATTTGATGGATGTGCTCGGATACTTCATCCAGATCTTCAATTGCAAAATCAAGAAGTGTTTTTGTTTTATGATGATTAGCATTGATAACACCAAAAATATAGTTTCCAGTTTTCTTGTTTGAAATTTTGATGTTTTGAATGATCTTTTGTCCTACTTTTTTCAGGCCTACAACATGTTTGGCTTCTTGAAAACGAGCTTCAAGTTTGTAAATGTCATCTTGGCCACCTATCAGAAGGTTATTCATGACATGTAAAATTTCATCAAATACAAGGTTGTCTTGGAAGGGTATGATAAACAAATTGAGTTCGTCATTAATTTTATTTATTATTAATGAACGATCCGCTTTTCTAAGCATCTTATTGATATTTCTGTCAATCGATAATGCTAGCGGATTTACTTTTTTAGCAAAGTGATAATTACTAGGATATTTTTCATCAAAAATCAAACGATCAGCAAAGGCAACATCTTTCCAAAGAAGCTTGTTTTCTAAGTTAGCCATGCTAATTAACTCTTGATGAGAGTAAGCTACTGTATCTTTCCAAATGAATTTTTCCATCACTCTAAACTCTGTCAAGACCCAATGAGCAGCAGTTTCAAGTGAGATTTCTTCATTAGTATACAAACATACGTCAGTGTTAATTTTTAATACTTTATCTACCCATTTAAAATTCTTATCCAATTTTACCCAAGTTGCTAAACTGTTACCTCCAGTTGGTGCAAATGAAACAATGTTTGAGTTGTCAAAATTTGGTGCGTGATTAGTTATAGTAATAAAGTATTTGATATTCATAGTATTGATTATGTTATAAGTAATTCTATAGTATTAACATAAATCGTACTATAAATGATTCATTTAGAATTCACAATAAATGTCAAACACGTTTTATATTGTCGCAAATAATAGCTGTAGCAATTGCAACATTCAAAGATTCTGCTTCTCCATATTTAGGTATCGTAATTTTTGTTGAAAGCACTTGATGAACTTCTTCACTGATGCCATGTGATTCGCTTCCCATTACCATTATTGACTTTTGATCAGGAATAAATTGATGAATGTCTTTGCCATCCATGTCTGCTCCAATAATTTGGATACCATCACTTTTATATTTCGTTAAAAGTTCGGGTAGGTCAACAATATGAGTCTGTATTCTACTGAATGCCCCCATTGTAGAAGCAACAACTTTTGGGGAAAATGGATCAGTACATTGTTTTGATAAGAAGATATCTTTAATACCATACCAGTCGGCAACTCTTAAAATAGTACCAAGATTCCCGGGGTCGCGTACGTCATCTAATGCTAAACAGAAATTAGGAAGTTCTTCAGTTGTTGGTAGGTTGAAAGTGGGGGTTTCAACTACCGCTAATCCAGTGTCATTAGTTTGTAAATTACCATTTTGTTTCAGTAGTTCGGGGGTTGTTTCATCGACTACAGAAATTGAATTAATAAGATCCTTATTGAGCAATGGATTCAGCTTTTCAGTATAAAAAAGGGCATGTACTTTTAGGGGTGACCTAAAAAGTTCTTCCAAATTTTTATAACCTTCAACAATAAAACGATTTGTTTCTTTACGTTTTTTCTTTTGCAATAATGCTCTAGTTTCTTTACTCCAACGCTTATTCACTGGCTTATATGATTTATCTTCTTCTAAATTCTGGAATTTCTAATGCATCAAAAACATGGTTAGTATTAACATAAGAGTGATTTACTCTATTTGTTAGGATAATTAAAAATGCTTCTGACTCAGGATAATGCACAAAGAGGGTGGAATAACCTCTCCACCAACCTCCATGGTAAACAACTTTTGTTCCGTCAGAAGGTTTAAATAATCTCCATCCAAAACCATAGTTGTATTTACTTTTTCGTTTAGGGCTATGAAAGGTAAAGGCTTTTTCTTTACTTTCAACACTTAAAATGGAGTCTCCTAAAAGTGCTTTGTGCCATTTGAAAAGATCTTCAACATTTGAATATACACTTTTATCTCCCAAAACACCATCCAACATGTATTCTTCAAACTTTCGGCCTCTACCTGTATGTCCAAAAGGGATATTGTCTTGTTGTACTTTTACTGGATCGAAAGTAAATGTAGAATCCATTTGTAAAGGTGTAAAAATTCTTTCCTTTAAGAAGGTAGGAAATGGATACCCGGATACCTTTTCGACAATTGAAGCAAGAAGCATGTAGCCTGAATTGGAATATTTGAACCTGCCATCTGGTGATCCATATTTGCCCGGCTTGTGCTCGTACATATAGTCTATGCACAATTGATTGCCGATAGGAGTGTGTTTATCTTTTAATTTTCTATCCATTAAATAGATGTAATTAGGAAGTCCAGATCGGTGATCAAGAAGCATCTTAATAGTGATTCCAGGATAGGGGAAATCGGGAAAGAATTTATTGATGGAGTCGTTGACAGATAGTAAAGAATCTTGCTCCAACATTAGAATAGCACTAGCGGTAAATTGCTTTGATACTGAAGCGAGTTGGAAAATATCATCTTCTTCTAATTTTGTTCTTCTCCTAACATCTCTATAACCAAATGCCTTTTTATAGACAATCTGTTTATTTTTTGCACCTAAAACAACCCCGTTAAACCGTCTTGTTTTTTGGAGTTTTGTAAATGTAGAGTCGAAAATATGTTGAAAATGATCTAGCTCTTCCTGTGATAAAGAATCAATGTCGACGCTGGTGTTATCTTCTACTATTTCTTCCTTTACTTCTGGTTGTTTTTGGCATCCTAATGTTATACAAAAACAAAAAAGTAAAAGGAAGAGTGAATTTAAAGTACGCACAAATAAGAAATACTATTTAACTTCGAAGTCTAATAATTTTTGATCTTCGATAAAACCTTCAATACGGTCGCCTATTTTAACTGGAGAAACACCTTTTGGTGTGCCTGTGAAAATGAGGTCACCTTTTCTTAACGTTATATATTTTGAGACGAATGAAATGATTTCATCTACATTCCAAAGCATCATTTTTGAATTTCCATTCTGTTTTTCTTCTCCATTTAGTTTTACACTAAAATTGATATTTTGAATAGACTCAAAATTGGAGATGGGTTGGAATGTTGAAATAGGGGCACTGCCATTAAAACCTTTCGCAAGATCCCAAGGAAGTCCTTTGTCTTTTAATTGTTTTTGGACATCTCTTGCAGTGAAGTCAATGCCAAGGGCAACTTCGTCGTAGTAACGATGTGCAAATTTTTCTTGGATGTATTTTCCCTCTTTGCAGATTTTTATTACTAACTCAACTTCATGATGGATATCTTCAGAAAATTCTGGATAATAAAACGGTGCGTTATTTCTCAAAACAGCAGTGTCAGGCTTAGAGAAAATGACAGGTTGAGTTGGTCGTTCGTTGTTTAGTTCTTCAATATGGTCTACGTAATTACGACCGATGCAAATGATTTTCATAATAATAAAAAAAGTGTCAGTACAGTAAATAAACAAAAAAAGCCCGATAGGTTATTATCGGGCCATTTTTGTCGGTAATAGAATTACTTTTTCTTAGCCGTAGCTTTTCTACCTCTAGTAGAACGTCTCTTAGGAGCTGGTTCCACTTCCTCGATTACTTCTACTTCAGTAAGAACTCTACCACAGTGCTCACAAACGATTAGCTTCTTTTTCTCACGAATATCTGCTTGACGTTGTGGAGGAACAGTTGCGAAACAACCACCACAAGCACCTCTTTTTACAGATACTACAGCTAATCCATTTGAAGAATTCTCTCTAATCTTATTATATGATCTTAATAATCTCTCATCAAGATGTTTCGTTGCCTTATCACGTTGCTTCAAAAGCTTTTGCTCGTCCACTTCACTTTCCGCCATAATTTCGTCAAGTTCGGCTTTCTTAGCTTGTAGATCTTTTCTACGTTCTTCTAAAGCTTCTTTCGTATTAACGATTTTATCACGCTTCACTTTGCCATCAGCCTCGTTATCACGAATTTTCTTTTGTGCAACTTGTATATCAAGATCAAGCATCTCCATTTCTTTGTTGATCGCATCAAATTCTCTGTTATTTCTAACATTCATTTGTTGCTCTTCAAGATATGTAATACGCTTCTTGAAATCTTGAATTTTACCTTTTAACTGTTCAATATTTGCCTCTGTGCTACCAAGATCTGCATTAAGGTTATCGATACGAGTTTCAAAACGTACGATTTCATCCTCTAAGTCTTGAACTTCTTCCGGCAAGTCGCCGCGTAATTTGCGGATTGCATCTAGTTCGCTGTCGATATGTTGTACTTTCGAAAGCGCCTCGATTCTTTGGGCGACGGTATTCTCCATAGGGATTGGTAAAACTAAAGTGTTGACATTAAATTTTTTCCTGTATGCATTATAGATACTATGCAAGATGCAATTTTAGTAAATAAAATCGACATATTCAGTATAAATTAGAATTAAATAACTAATCTATTTTCCATAAAGCAAAAAAAAGGCTAACAATACAATTGTTAGCCCCATTAAGTGCTCCCAACAGGGCTCGAACCTGTGACCCTCTGATTATGAGTCAGATGCTCTAACCAACTGAGCTATGGGAGCTGCTTTTCCTTGAAAGCGTTGCAAATATAGCAGATTGTTTTCCAACAATGCAAAAGAAAAAATAAAGTTTTTTGTATTATTTTTTTAACCAGTTGGAAAACAATAATTTATTTTTGAATAAAAAATGAAAGAAAACGTATCTAGTCGACTAGATAGACAATTTTCCACTCAGGATTCATCAAAAATGCATTTTCTGTTTAAACAGGGCTATGTTTAGATTCTTGTAATCGTTATCATTTATTAAGGGATTATTAGTGTTTTTGACGAAGAATAATCTTCTTTTTACAAAACAAGAGGAGCAAATAATTATACTCCTCTAATTTTTGTCAAGATGATATTTTATTTCACTAATAAATCTGTAAACTTAAACGTAGCACCATCGAATAGTCCTTTATCACTCAGCTTGAGTTGAGGAATGACTAGCAAGGCCATAAAAGATAAAGTCATGTAAGGGTCATGTAACTGACTACCGTACTCTTTTGCTTTATCAAGTAGCTTTTGGTATTGCTCAGCCACTACTTCTCCATTTTCATTCGTCATTAATCCGGCAATCGGTAACTCAAGACTATTTGTTTCATCATCAGAAACGATACAAATGCCTCCTTTCATATCAATGACTTTATTGACCGCTTTGTAAATCTCGAAGTCAGATGAGCCAACAGCAACAATATTGTGTGAGTCATGTGCTACCGTAGAAGCAATTGCACCTTTGAACAACCCAAAACCTTTAATAAAGCCAATTGAGGGATCTGTGTCTTCATATCGGTTTACTACTGTCATTTTAAGTATATCATTCCTTTTGAATGATTTATATTCATGCACTTCGGTAGATGTAATAAGTTGACCATCGTGAGCAATAATGCATCTTATTTTATCTTCAGGTTGATAATCTACATCAAAAAAGGAGGTGTGTTTTTTGGTGCAGTTAAACTTATTGATAATTTCTGCTTTTGGAGTTGTAAATAGCTCTTTACCGTTTTCAGCAACTTTCTCACCATCAATATAAGTGGCAATAATATTAAAGTCCGTAATGCTGTCTACAATGATAAAGTCGGCATAGTCTCCAACTCTTAATTGTCCTACATCAAGTTTGTAGTGATTAATGGGATTGATGGAAGCAATTTTTATAACATTAAAGATGTCATCACCATTTTCAATAGAGCGATGTACAAACTTATCCATATGATAATCGACCAACTCGTGAGGGTGGGAGTCATCTGTACAAAACATTAAGGATTCAGGATTGGTCTTGATCAAGGGAGCAAGGGCTTCATAGTTTTTAGCAGCACTTCCTTCTCTGATCTGTATTTTCATGCCCGCTTCTAACTTATCTCTTGCTTCATCAAGCTCCACGCATTCATGATCGGTAGATATACCCGCACTGGCATATTTTCTTGCTTGTTCTCCTTTTAACCCAGGGGCATGTCCATCTATGGGTTTATTAAGTGTTTTGGCAGCAAGGATTTTCTTTTTTACTTCTGCATCTCCATATAAAACACCCGGCCAATTCATCATTTCAGCTAGGTATTTAATGTCTTTACTTTTTAGTAAAGATTCAATAGCTCTTGAATTGATAGTTGCTCCTGCACTTTCAAAGTTTGTAGCAGGAACGCATGAAGGAGCACCGAAGTTAAATTTTAGAGGTGTTTTTTTCCCATCATCAATCATGTACTGTACACCTTCTACACCTAATACATTGGCAATCTCATGAGGATCAGAAACTGTTGCTACCGTACCATGTCTCACTGCAATTTTTGCAAATTCAGAAGGAACTAGCATAGAACTTTCAATGTGGATGTGTGCATCCACGAACCCTGGCATTATATATTGATTGCAACCTTTTGCAGATTCGTCGTATTTGATGGAAGTGATTTTTTTTCCTCTAAATTTTAACGTTCCAGGAAAGATGACTCTTCCATGAACATCTACAATATATGCTTGTATTTCTTTTTCCATTGGTTTTTAATTGAACAAAGCCAAAATACCTCATCAGTGTTTGAAGTATTTTGGCTTAGTCTATATTTAATTTAATTGTTGTTGAAATTTTATGTCGTGTTTTTAAACAATCATTTTAAAAGAATGATTACTTAAAATACTAAAGCGTAAGCTACAGTTATATCAAACCTAGAGACAGATAAGTCGTTTCCTTCTGCTCTAGAAATATCTGAAAAACCAGTAATGTACCTAAAGTCTATCATTATATTGTCTATCAAAGCACCAACTCCAAAAACCATAGAAAAATTAGAGTCATTTAAATATCTCATGCCATCTCTTTCTCCACCGTTTTCAGCGGGACTCAATGTGCCATCCAAAATATTTACAGATCCCTTTTCTTTTGCTCTGGCCAAAATACTTACCATTGGGCCTGCATTGAAGAAAAAGCGCTCTTTTTTTCCAAATGTAAGTTTTGCTAAAATTGGAAAATCAACATAATTCAAATTAATGGTTGTTCCTTCAGATTTTGAACTAATGATAGAGTACATGCATTCTGCCTGTAATGAAAATAGATCGTTTGTAGCGGCTTCTACTGCTATACCAAAATTAATATTTGGCTTGTAGTTGAAATCATTCGCACGATTGGTTTTAATGGTTGAAATACTTGTGCCAACCTTTCCTGCTACCATGATACCTTGTCCAAAGACAGAATAAGAGGCGATTAATAAACTAAGGGCCAAAAATATTTTCTTCATATAAGAATAGGTAATTTCAAAAAATATAGTTTTTAAAAGCACAAAATTATTTTTGTAGACTTAAGGGTCATTGTAATAAATTCTGTCTTGCTTAATATTTAAAGTTACTATTCTTTTTATGTAAGAACCAAGCCAAAGATAATCTATAATTAATTCTTCAATGAATTTAATCATAACACTACCCCAAAATACATTTATTAGTAATTTTCTTTGATAATTCTGAAGATAAAAATTCAAAACAATGAAATAGAAATTAAAGTAATGAGATGCTCTATGACTCGTTGAAATATAAAAAACGAGATTTCAATTCATTAAAAGAAATCTCGTCTAAATAATTATCTTATTAGTAAAATTTGTCCTGTTTTTTCTGTAACAGATCCATCTTTTTGTGATGTGTAACGAATAGTGTAAGTGTAATTACCTGATATCATATCAGCACCTTTATATTGACCGTCCCATCCATTACCTGGGCTACTTGCTTCTGATGATGTTTTATATTCTTTGTGGAATATTGACTCTCCCCAATTATTAAAGATGTGAAGATCTATATCAACAGCATAGGCTGGTTCAAGCAAGAACTCATCGTTTATGCCGTCTCCATTTGGAGTGAAGGCATTTGGTGTATTCATCCTTGCAGGACAAATTTGATTAATAAAAATCGTATCCACTGTTGAACATCTTGTAGCGTGTGTCTCATCTGTCACCACAACAGTGTATGTTCCAGAGCGATCTCTTGTAACTACTCTAGATGTTTCTCCCGTATTCCATTGATAGGTAAAGTTTTCGCCTTCAATGGCTCCCACTTGTAGTAAATCCCCAAATTCAAAACAGAAAGTAGTGTCTTCTAAAACCATCTCAGGATTAGGATGGAAAATAGCTTCAAACTCATGCGTAAATTCACACATAGTTCCTGAAGAATGTTCCACCATAGTTCTGACAGAATAGACTCCATTTTCTAGAACATCTATTGTAGGAGTGGTTTCGCCTGTACTCCAAATGTAAGTCTGAACGGTCTCTTCATAATCAGGGATTCTAGCATCGAATGTGATAGCTTCTGTTTCACATGATTCTTGTTCTCTATCCATGTCAATATCAGGGATGATATGCACTGTGATATCATGAGTATTCACACATCCTTGTGAATTGGTGACTGTTAAGGTGTATGTCGTTTCCTCCTGAGGTGCTACCTCTATCGCTTGAGTAGTTTCGCCTGTACTCCATAAGTAAGTGACTGGAACATCTACCTCTGGCGTAAGAGTAGTAGCTAACCCTTCACAGATCCAAACATCTGATGGTAATGTGACAACAGGAAGCGGTGTGACAGTTATTGAATCGATATAAGTATTTGTACAACCTCCATTATTGGTTACTTCTACTAAAACAGCGAATGTGCCTGCTTCTGGATATTGGAAGGAAGTATTAGTCTCGTAAGCGTCAAATAATGCTCCATTTATCTCACTATAATCAAAGTCCCATTTTACAGCTCTAATTCCATGATCACCGCTTTGATTTAATTGAGGTGTTGTATTAATAAATTGAGCAACTTCTCCAATACAGATATCATTGAATGTAAAGGATGGAGTAGGTATTTCATGAATTGGAACTATTGAAGTATACTTATCTGATATACAACCGGCTGGTGTAATTATTCTCATCGATACAGGGTGATCACCTTCTTTTGTGAAGGTATAAGTCGTGTCACCTGAAGTTTGAATTTCATAATTGCCATCATTATTAAAATCCCATTCAAAAACACTTCCTGCATGTGGAACTTCAGCATTTCTAGTAGAGAAGTGGATTAATTCATTCTGACAGCCAAATCCTTGGTCCACTACAAAATTGGCAATAGGCGTTCTATTAAATACAATGTTCATTGTATCGATAGCTACACAATTTGAATTTTCTTTGTTTTTAACTCTTAAAACAATAGTACTGTTTACTTCAAAAGAGTTAGAGTTGAAAACTGGCTCTGAAAGTGAAGCAAGGTAAGAGTTCATATTGGATTGGTTATTAATACTTCCACCCATAGACTCAATCACTTCCCATTCATAATCCATTCCCGACCAATTTGTTTCATTTGGACTCAAGAAGAATACTCTTTCTTGACAATCAGCCATATCAGCTGGCAAACTCACTGTTGGTGTTCGTAAGAAAGTGACCGCAATTTCATCTGTACTTGTTCCACAATTATTCAATTGGTTTTCTGTAGTCAATGAAATATAGGCTTTTACCCAAGAAGCATCACCCGGTATTGTTGTCACTTCAAATGTTGGCTGATAAGTGCTAGCATTATTGATGGTTACACTAGCCCTTGTATCTGATGTTCTTTGATCTGTATCAATTCGGTTGATGGTCCAATTGTAATTGAAATTACCAATGAATTCTTCATTTATTGGATTAATTGTCATGATAGACGAATCGCAGCCGGCTTGTAGGTCTTCACCTAAGGCACTAATTGGACTTCTGAAGAATGTAACCTCGATAGAGTCAGAAACAATAGTACAATATGGATTCGATGGATTAGAAACCGTTAACTTGTACCAAGCAGAGAGTTGAGCTGCACCGTTAGGGAAAGTTGGGTTTTCTACTATTACTTGATAGTCAGACATTGAACTGATTTGGATGTCTGCACCATTTACAGAATCAATATCACTGCTCATACGCAAGCGCTCCCAAGTGTAGGTGAAGTTTTGTACTTCGCTTTGAAGAGGGGTTAAGATGATGGTGTTATTATCACAAGCATTTGAGTTTGAACTTACAATACTTAATTCTGGTTGTCTATGGAATCTTAATGTAATACTTTCTGTATCCGAACATCCACTGTTTCCATTTAAGACTTCTAGGGTAGCTTCAATTTCAATGTATGAAGCTCCTGTTGGGAATGTAGGATTGGACACTATTAATGCATGACCTCGGCTTCCATTAGAAGTAGAGTCTACTGTTCCTGTATTGTTGCCGATATCATCAGTGATATTAAAGCTCCAATTGTAATTGAATTCAGAAACGGCTTCTTCTCCTGTGGTAATGGTGAATTGATTGTTTTCACATAAATCGGTAGCTGATGAATTCAAACTGACTTGAGGCGTTCTGTAGAAAGTCAAACTTCTTGTTTCATTCGCAAAGCAAGTATTGTATTGATGCGAGTTGTGAGCCATTAAATCAATAGTGAAGTTGATTTCTCCAGAACCTTGATCAAATTCATTGACGTCAATCAAAAGACTATCCAATACGGATACGGTATCAATAGTACCCCCAGTAAGATTATTGATGGACCAATCAAATACATAATTACTGTCTTGGTTAGTATTGATATCGAATGTTAAACCTTTGAGTTTCGCATTGCTACCGCAATTGATTGGCGTAGTTAATAAATCATTTTCAAGTACAGGAGTTTTGAAGAAAGAAACAGCAACTTCTTCAGTCGTAATACATGGCTGAGATGCGTTTACATTATTATTAATTATTTCTAATTGATAACGTAAATCGATTCGAGTTTCTCCTTGATCAAAAATAGGGTTGTTCACAACTAAATCTCTTGCTTGATCATTGACCATTGAAACAGATCCGTTTGTATTCGTAAGTAGAGTCCATTGATAAGAATAATCACTAACTACTTCGTTAAATGGCTGTATTACTATTTCACTAGCACAACTATCATTACTTGCTTTTGTAATCGAGAAGTCAATCATTGGAACTCTAAAGAAGACCAAAGTGTGTTGTTGTGTGTCAGAACATCCACCTTCATTTGGATTGTTGGCTGTTAATTCAAAAGTGACTTCAATTTGTGATCTTCCGGCACTAAAATCATTATTCCCAAAATAGAGGTCAATGTTCTGATTGTTGTTTTGTGCATTTAAAATAGAAGAAGAATTACCGCTATATCCATCAATTGAAACAATAGTCCAATTATAATTAAAGCCATTGATTATCTCATCACCAAGAGGTTTAATAGTGACAGAGTCTAATGCACACCCAGAATGATTATCTGTAAATGAAATCATAGGTTGACGAGCAATTGAGATAGTGTAACTAGTGTCGGCGTCACAATCGGTATTCAATTGATTTTCTGCATGTACATTATACTTTGCAGTGATTAATGCACTTCCTGAAGGGAAATCAGCAGGGATTCCATCAATTGTCATACTACCGACTGTTGATGTATTGACATTTGTAAATGCTGTGATATCGGCATTGTTATCAGTGTAAATACTATCAATTGTCCAAGTGTAAGCATAATTGTCAGTTCTTGGCTCTACGGTTTGTAAAGTGATGTCGTTATTGTCGCAAGTACTAAAATTATTTGTACTTAAGGCTAAAAGAGCATCTCTATCAAAGATAACCGTCACTTGATCACTCGAAGTACAACCATTATCTGAGTTGGTGACTGTTAATTCATAAACGGATGTAACTCTAACAGCATTTTGAGGGAAATTAGGGTTGTGATTTAAAGTTAAAGTATGATTGTTTAAATTACTTTCTAATGGTTTGATATTAGAAGCTAACAAATCAATACCATTATCTGTAGTAACACTAATCGGTGTCCATTGATAAGTAAAACCTGCGTTTTCATTGTCAATCGGGAATAATGTCACTTCTGAGTCCATACAAGCAGGGGTGAGATTTAAATGGCTTAAACTTGCTTGAGGTGTTCTAAAGAAAGTGAAATTATAAGTTTCGTTTCCGGTACAAGCTCCAGAATTGTTGGTAACAAAAACGCTGTATGAAACATCAATTCTATGACTTAATGAATCAAATGATACAACGGAGAACTGTGTGTCTTGATTTTGAGGGTCCAAATGAGTAACGTTAATAGATCCGCCATTAACAGCAACTTCGGTCCATGTGTAGTTATAATTCGGAATAGATTCGGTGCCAAATGGACGAATGATATTGACTAATTCACAATTGGTACTGTCTAAAGATTGTGTACTACTCAGTATAGGAACTCTATAAAATGTTGCTTCAATTGTATCCTTATCTGTACACCCTGGTGATTGACCATTTTCAACACTTACTTCATATTCGTATGTAATTTCACTACTTCCCGTTGGGAAGAAGCCTTCCATGTCCACTGGTGAATTGATAGTGTAAGTATTTTCACTTTGCACTACTTGAGGAGCTATTAATGTCTCTGTATTAGGATTATTGTCAACTCTTGTGTCTAATAACGTCCATAAGTAATTAAAGTCAGGGACATATGATTCTTGAGTAGTGAGCAATATCGATGTTGATGAACATACAGGGGTAATAGGTTGTAGTGAAGCGGTAGGGGTTCTGTAAAAAGTAAATGTAACTGTTTCTGTATCGAAGCAGGTAGAAGGGTTTTCAGCGTTTCTAACAACGATTGAATAAGTAATGTCAATTTTATTAGATGAAACATCAAAGATTGGATTATCAAACGTTACATTTTGCGTTGTAGTCGAAGATAAATTCACTGTTCCTCCATTGACTGAGACAGGAGTCCACTCGTATACAAACCCTGAAATAATTTCTGTTCCAAATGTTGTAATTGTATTGGTGTTTCCACAATCTCCTGCCACCAGTGATTGTTGTATAGAGATGGATGGGACTCTTAAAATTGTAAATGAAGTACTATCAATATCAGAACAAAGAACATTTCCTAAGGTATCTGTATTATGAACTGTTAATTTGTATTCAGTGTCAATTTTATGGCTCCCCGCATCAAAAGAAACTTTCTCTATTTCGATGTCTTGAGTCGTCGTTGAGTAACCAGGTGTAAAACCAACTTGGCCTCCTGAAAGTTGTGTTTGCTCCCATAAATAGGCGAAACCATTAATAGTTTCAGTGCCCATAGAACGTATTAAGTTCACGGAATCACAACCTGTAATTGTCTGAGAGAAACTGATGACCGGTGTTTTGTAGAATACAAACGTGAAAGCGGTATCAGCTTGACATGAAGTATTTTCAGCGTTTTCTACCGTTAATGCTACATTTATTCTGATAGTATCACTTCCGTTATTAAATACAGGGTTACTAAACGTGATATTTTGTCCAGTTAAAGAAGTATTTGTAACGGTACCTCCTGTAGGAGCTGCGAAACTCCAATTATAATTAAAAGCTGATGAAGCATTTTCACTTCCAAACGTGGTAATCGTATTGGTAACATCACATCCCACTAAACTTTGTTGGATATCAAATACAGGAGGTCTGTAAAATACCATTGTATGATTGTAAGAATTTGAGCAGCTATTTTGATCACTGTTATCGATGGTAATGGTAACAGGAATCTCAATCTTATTGCTCCCATTAGCAAAGGCTTCAATTGGGAGTGTTAAACTTAGGTTTTGGTTATTTACTTGATTATAAAAACTATTGATTACTTCAGGTGGTAATTGATTATTAGCAGCACCTGTTACATTTAAACTGTCATAAGACCAAGTATAATCAAAACCTGTATTGTGTGGGATATTCTCGATAAGACCTAATGGTGAAAGTGTCATTTCCAATCCACACATTCCGCCAGCTCTACTTTCATTAAAATTTGTAAAGTCAGCTTGACGGTAAAGTGTAGTTACAATACTCATAGAATCTTCACAAGAAGCAGAATTGGTATTAAATGAGGTCAGTGAATATCTAGTATCAACTCTCGTTGAATTGATTTCAAATGTATCTAAAGAGATCGTTAAGTCTTCATCGGTTAATGATGAGGTTGTGATCGTACCACCTGTCCTTGAAATTTCACTCCAACTGTTTGTGAATCCAGAAATTCCCTCTCCATAAAATGGATGAATAGTTAAGGCATCTGCACAAGAATCCGCTGAAGATCTTGTATAGCTGAAGTTGATTTCAGGATGGCGATATAAAGTGAAATTAAAGGTGGTATCATCATCACACATTGATTCTCCCGAGTTTAACAAGGTGATCATGTAAGTAGAATTGATCTCACTTTGTCCAGGGTCATAATCAGTGGCTGTAAAAGTAATCGTTCGATGTCCATCATGATCTGCTGGGTCAGTAAGGACGGTTCCTCCTGATTGACTGATTAGCATCCAATCAAAATCAACATCCATGAGCATCTCATTAGTGGAAGTGACTTTTACAGCATTTTGACAAGCACCGGTCATACTTGTTAGCATTACTTCAGGAGTTCGGTAGAAAGTAAAAGTCACCGTGTCTTCCGCATAACAAATAGGCTGGCTTGAGTTGAGGACTCTTAATTTATAGTAGACCTTCATGATAGAATGAAGATCAGTGAAACTATCTACCTGTACATTTAATTCTCTTTCTGCTAAGCTACTATTATCATTGACAACACCTGTAACTACACCGTTCTTTGTAGAAATAGAATCCAAAGTCCATTGATAGACATATCCATTGATATGAGTATCAAAAGGAGAGATAGTTCCATTATTATCACATACTGCATCTTTTGAAGCAAAGAAATCATTTTTGATTTGAGGTGTTCTATAGAAATAGAGGGTGTAAGTTTCAGTATTGCTACAACTGTTATCGAGTGGGGCCTCAGTATTGACCACAGTTAACGCCAATGTGATACTGATTACAGACTCATTTGAAATGAAATCATCATCAGTGATTGTAAACGTAGTGTTTTGAGTAGTATACGTATCATTTACAGCATAGTCACTTCCGTTATATCCTGTAATGTTTTGAATTTCCCAGTTGTGTGAAAAACCAGGGATAATTTCAGCACCAAAAGGTTGTAGTGTAGTAGTTAAATCACAAGAATCCGCTTTCAATTCTGTAATATTAATTTCGGGATTTCTGTAATATTGGAACATGATCGTTTTGCTTGAATCAGCACAAGTAATATTAGTATTGGAATGTCTAATATTAAAATCCATATTAAAACGTAAGATATGTGCTCCTTCTTGATAATCACTGTCTTCAATATTTACACTCAGGTTCTGACTATTTTGGTTTGTATTTAAATAGTTCAAAACACTTGTCGATAGCGTATTTCCGTCAACCCCGGCCCCGGAAACAGAAGTAGGGTCAAGCGTCCAAGTGTAATCAAAACCATTGTTGTGATTTATCACTTCTGTAAGACCAAGAGGAGCTACTTGGATCAGGCCTCCGCATAGTCCTAAAGGTTGCTGCTCGTTGTAATTATTAAAGTTTGGTATTCTATAAAAATAGAACTCAACCGTATCTTTGTCAACACAAATATTTGACACTGAATTGGTAGCTGTTAATTCATATCTTACTGTAATGGTGGTGGAATTTTGATCAAAACTATCCGCTGTAATGTCTAAGTCAAGGTCAGTATTTGAGGAATTTTGAGTGATGGCTCCTCCATTGACTGACAATTGTCTCCAATTTCTTGTAAACAAAGGAATGTCTTCTCCATTAAAAGGTTGAATTATATCGGTAAGTGCACAAGAATCAGTTTTTGTGGAAGCAAAATTGATCTCTGGTGTTCTAAAGAAAGTGACTTGGAAAGTTGTGTCATCGTCACAGGTGTGAGTAGATGGATTCGTAATTGTCAATGTATATTCGGCATCAATTCTTACGGCATCGGTATCAAAAGAAGCTACATCAATTGTAAATACCTCGCTACCTCCTGCAGTACTGTCAATAGTACCTCCAGTAATAGAATTTAGATTCCAATAAAAATCAGCTCCAAAGTGAACGAAAGCTTCATTGTTTGATCGGAATGTCATGGAAGAGTCAACCGAAGCACAATAAGAAAGTGGGTTGTCAAAGGCCATTTCAGGAGTTCTATAAAACTCAAAGTCTACGGTCTGTTCATCGTAACAACTTGGTACTTCAATATTGAAAACTCTTAATCTATATTGAGCATCAACTTGAAGGCTGTTGGTGGCAAATGTATCAAGCGAAACTGTAATTTCTCGATTGGTTAAAGTATTATCCGTTACGGCTCCATTTGTTTCAGATACTTTTTCCCAAACATAACCATATCCATTTACCTCAGTAGTAAAAGGTGCTGCAGTAGCGGTATGATCACAAGTATTGATTTTTGTGGACAAAAATGGAGTGTCAATTTCAGGAGTTCTATAGAAAACTAAAGTGTCGGTAATATTATCAATACAAGAAGGGTTGGTAGGTAACAATTGATTCTGTACTTCTAATGCCACAATCATTGTAATTTTTGATTCCGTAGGTGTAAAATCACTGTCTACAAGATTTACAGTAAGGTCTTGAGATGTAAAGTTTTGACCTACTGCATAAGTTGAATTCGTGTAGTTGGTAATAGAAACAACTTGCCAGTCATAATTAAAACCATTAATAGTTTCAGTTCCAAATGGCTGAAGTGTGGCGGAAAGTGCACAGCTGTCTGACTTAACTTCTACCATATCTATCACCGGAGGACGTTTGAAAGAGAGTAAAATAGTAGAGTCGGTGCTACAATCCACTCCTGAAGCAGAATGCACTATGTTTAAATCTAATTCGAAAGTGATTTCATTGCTGCCTGCTTCAAATGCAGTTAGAGGCATATTCAAACTGAAGTTCTGTGTGTTTACTTGATTTGAAATGTCAGTGATCACCGTGGCAGGCAAAGTGCTTGAAGTCGCACCTGTAACAGTTGATGCGTCTAAAGTCCAAGTGTAATCAAAGCCTTCAGAATGATTAATGACTTCAACGCTATCTAATGGATAGAGTACCACTGAAAGGCCACATTCATCATTCGGTTTTGTTTTTCTAAAGTTATTTAGTTGAGGAGTTCTATAGAATTGGAACATTACGGTATCCACATCAATACAGCTTGTTGCATCACTATTTTCTACATATAATTCATACGCAATGTCAATGTAAGCTGTATCTTGATCGAAACTTACAACATCAAAGGTTAAATCTTGATCAGTAAGTGAATTGGTCGAGATAGTACCGCCGTTTACATATAATTCTCTCCATTGATAATTATAACCCGAAATGGTTGTTGTTCCAAATGGTTGATAAGTATTGGTAAGTGCACAAGAATCTGTTCTAGTGTCTGTAAAGGCGATCTCGGGAGTTCTGAAGAAAACAATATCAAGCGTTGTGTCATTATCGCAAATACTTGCAGTTGTATTGGCTATGTTCACAGAGTAGTTACCATCTATTCTATGGGATGTAGGGTCAAAGCTATCCACTTCAATGATGTATTCATTTCCATTATCAGTAGTAGTCAACACGCCTCCAGAAACAGTATTTTCATTCCATGAGAATGTAGCAGAATTAAGCGCTTCGCTATTTACGGTGATCGTATCTAGAAGTGCACAATTAAGTGCGGTAGGATTATAAGAAATCTCCGGAGTTCTATGGAATTCAAAAGTGTAACTTTCAACATCCATACAAGTAGGGGAAGCTGAATTGGTTACAGTAAGTTCATATGTTACGGTAATTACAGTTTCACCTGTATCCCAACTGCCAACTGATAAATTGATATCCTTATTATTTGTGGCATCATGGACGACGGTACCGTTAGAAACTGCTGTTTGAACCCAACTATAGTCGAAGCCTGGGATAACTTCACTACCTGAAGAAAGCTGTAAATTTCGAGCACAATTATTCCCGTTTGGCCATATTTCAGAAAAGTTGATATTTGGTGTTCTGTAAAATTGTAAAGTAACATTTTTGCTCACAGTACACCTTGGATTAGTTTTCCTTCTTACTCTGTTATTCATGACAACTGTAAATTGGGATTCTCCAGTTGCAAAATCAGTATCGGAAAAGTTTAATGTGCGAATTTGATCGTTGGTATCAGGAATGGCAGGTCCATTATATTCTGAACTTACGGAAGTAGCTCTCCATCTGTAATTGAAATCTAAAGTTTCTGTATGGTGGTTAAGAGTCACCGATAAATTACAAGGGTCAACTCTTGTATCTAAAAGAGTGAAATCTCTAGGTCTCCTTTCAATATTAATAATCAAGGACGTATCCTTCAAACAAGTATTGTCAAATGTATTTTCAACATGTAAATCTATTTCAAAGGATAAGTCTGTTGTGTTATCATTAAAGTAGTCTTCTAAAATATTGAGCGATAAATTTTGAGTGGTATCATTGGTAGTGACTTGATTAATAAGGTCATTAAGAAATGCAGGATCTACATTATGATCACCTGGGCTTGAAGACATTGACCATGTGTAATCATAAGCAGCATTATGAGGAAGTATTTCAGATGTGCCAAAAGGATAAAAGTCTACTACGTATAAACTTCGATCTGTATCATTACAAACAGGAGAAGTGTGGTTTAATAATGAGAAATCAGGCCTTCTGTAAAATTCAAATTCAATACTGTCTCTATCAGTACAGCCGATAGCATTGGTGACATCAATATAATATTTTGCTCTGATAATTGTAGATCCACTGTTGTATGTATTTGGCTTTACAGTGAAATCTTGAGCCGTTAAACTAGTTTCTGTAACCGTTCCTCCCGAAAGATAAACTTGCGTCCATTGGTAATTGAATCCATTAATCGTTTCCGTTCCAAAAGGTAATGCTTCATAGTGGGCAGAAGTGTCACAAGAAACCAAAGTAGTATCTAATACAATGTTAGGGAAACGGTGGAATTGTACATCGACTGTGTCAAAAGTTGTACACGCCGTAGGGTGGTTGTTATCAATGATTTCTAATTGATATCTGATATCAATAATGCTTTCACCTGGATTGAAATCACTTTCATCAACATCAACTGTTGCAGTATGAGCGTTGAGGTTGTTTTCAGTGATAGAACCTGTAGTTGGACTAATAAGTTGAGACCAAGTGTAAGCAAAATTAATACTGTCATTGGCAATAGGTCTTAAAGATACGGTTTGATCATCGCAGACAATTAAACTGTCTGATCCAATTTCAGGATCTGGATTCTCCCTAACGTTTACAGTAATTGTGTTTGAATCACTACAGCCTCTAGCAGTTGTGACTGTTAATCTTACCGTGTAAGTACCTTCGGTTAAGTAATCGTGTGTTGGACTTTGAGAGGTAGAAAAGTTGCCGTCACCAAAATCCCACATCCAAGCATTAATATCATTTACGCCATTTGGTAAAACACCGCTGCTGATATAGGAAGCGATATTAGTGTTGCTGACATTAGACAAATCATTAAATTGCATGGTTTGCCCAAGACATACTTCATTGACTAAATTATCTGATTGACGTTCAGCGGAAAGGTTGGCGATAGGGTCATCAAAAGAGAAAACTAAAAGAGAATCAGTAGACGGGATATAATCAAATGTACACCCTTTATTGGTGGTGACTCTTAAACGAGGTCTTAATACTACATTAGTACCAATGATTGCACCTGTATTGTAATTATCTCTTAGCGTATCAAAAGAGACAAGTGGAAACTGATGAATTAAAGTGTCAGTACCGCCTATGTCAAAAGTGCCATTATTGTTAAAGTCCCAATCCCATCTTACAATTTCATCATCTGTAACAGGTGAAATAGAGGATTGATCGTTAAGCTGTATGCCAAAACTTTGACAGATATTTTGATAAGAGTAATCTCCAACAGGAATAGAATTTACAATCACTGAGTCTACTGTCGTTTGATGGACACAACCATCGGAAGATGTCACTCGAAGTGTAACAGGATAAACTCCCTGTCCAGGGAATGTATAATTTGTACTTGAAGAAGCAGTGCTAATATCATAAGTGCCATCATTGTCAATATCCCATTCATAATTTGAAATGCTGCCTCTGCTATAGAGTCCAAAACCTGTTGTAGAGGCATCTAACGTTGTAGGGTCGCCACCGCAGGCTTCTGTGTTGGTAAAAGCGGCTACAGGAGTAGGGTTGAAGATGACTCTAATATTGTCTGTTGTTACACATTCAGAAATATTCAGTGCATTATTACTGGCGTCAATTTTATCGACATAAGAAGCGATAATAGTAGTTTGAATAGTATATAATTTGCCGTCAGCATCATCAGGATTGATGACAAAAGGGTTGGTGTCAACTGAAGCAAAACTGAAAGTAACTTCCGTATCGTGTCCACCATTTATTTCTGAAATAGGATTACCATCGACAAACCATCTGTATTGTAATTCCCAAGAATAGATATATTGATCCGTTTCGATGGTATCCGCTTGACTAAATTGACTGTTCCAAGCCATGTCCTCAACATTTAGTGTATAAGGTCCATTGTCAGTACATAAAGTAATGTCAGGGTTTGAAATGTCAGGGCAGCTTAGAATTGTCATGTCGCCAGAATAGTCTGCAGGGTAGCTACAGCCATTCTCATCTAAGAAGGTAAGGTTAGGAGTGACCGTACTTAAATTTGCTCCTCCAATAGTTGTATTATAAGTGAATACCTGAACACTATCAGACCCTGATAAGCCATGACCAGATGACCATTGATAAATAGTATTCGATATATCTGTATTGGGATCCATGACAGGAATAGCAACCATTGTTGTAGTAGCAGGTTCAAATCCAATTTTCTTCAAGATTTCATATCCTCCTGCTGTACCTCCAACTTCAATAGTTACAGAGTCAGATTCATCTTGACAACCTTGAGCATCAGTCACAGTTACAATGGCTTTGTATTCTCCAGGGCGGTCATAAAAATGTGTAACATTTCCTGTAGTTGTCGTGACATCTACTGTTCCATCTGCGTCAAAGTCCCATGCCCATGACATTATTTCAACATCGTATAATGTATTTGTAGAATCCAAGGATTGACGTCTTGTGGTATGACCTGGAGTTTCAAACAATGAATCGGCAAAACTTACAAACCCAGGACAGACAAGATTAGTAGTATTAGGAGTTAAATCAGCTTCTAACTCCCTCATGGTCGGAACAGTAAATAGAAGATTATCATTAGACGAACATCCAAATTCATCTTCGATTGTTACAGTCATAGTATAAGTACCCGCAGCAATTGCTAATCTTGCTTGGTCATCGGTTTGTGAAACCGGTGTAAGCGAAGTTCCACCTATGGAATAGGTGATTGTGGCTGTATTTAGATTATAAACTTCATTGTCATCTAAATCTAGATCAACCACTGTTATAATTTCATCACATTGATAATCAAAGGAGATATAATCGCTATGAGGGGCTGGGAAATCAAAATCTGGTTGCGTTACAATTATATCGTGGGAGTATTCAGCCGAACAGCCATCTACTTCTAATTCTAATGAAATAGTATGAGAAGTACTCTGAGGGGTATTCGGAGAAGCAAATGTTACCCCTGTAAGATCGGGAATAATACCACCAGTAGCAATGCCTGAAGATTGAGTTGCTCCATCTACTTTCCAAGTGTAGTTAGGTGCATTGGGGCTATACATGAGATTGGTTCCACTAAAAGTGAAATTATCCCCAACACAACCATTACTCGGACCGCTGATAGCAATTGATCCACCTGTAATTTGAATAGGTCCAACGGAATCATTAAAAGTACAACCTCCAGTAGTTGTTACTAATACATTTCCATTATATTCTCCTGGAATAGAAAAAAATGTATTGACACTTGATGTGTTTGATGAAAATGTATATTGAATTGTAGTGTCTGTAGTATGAGTGAAAGTCCATAAGTAATTATCCCCCATATTTCCATCGCCAGCATTAAATACCAAAGTATCATTTATACAAGTACCAGTTGAGGTTTGCGGTGAAGCTGTTAATTGTGGGAGAGGACCAGGCATAAAAAACGTAGTGTCTTCAGTATCTGAACAACTATTGCCTGGTTCAATTGCCTCAATTGTTACATCAACTTGAGAATTTTCGGGAATTTCACCTTGAGGATATCCGGTGAAAGTAGGGAAGTCAGGTTCCGCTAAAAAATTAAAATTTTCATCTTTTGTAAGCCCTGAAGTCCAAGTGACAGAAGACTGACTTGGTGGTGTAATTGTTAACGTCCAACGATAGTCTGTATCATTAGTACCAAGTGAATTATTAACAAAACCTAGTACGGTAGGGTTACATTCGTCAGTGGTGAGTTCATGTTCTGCCTCTGAAGGTTCAATTGTAATTTCCATCATTGTAGGCTCGCCGGCACATCCGTTGATAACGGCTCTAAGTTCTACTTGAAATACTCCAGGTAATGCAATCCGATTATCATCTATTATATCACCATAATAGTATGTTCCAATACCGGCAGTCCCAACATCAACCCAATTCAGATTACTTGCATATCGGTACTCATAAATAATAGGGTATTCGCCCGATAAACCAAGTCCAGCAGTGTCAGCATCAGTAGTTGTTGAAAAATTGACTATCGTACCGATACAGATTGTGCCGTTATCTAAATTTAATGTTGGACTATCAAAAACCTCACCCACTTCATACAGGTATTCAATCGAAGAATATTCACACTGAGCATTATTTCCAATGGAGTCTAATGTTAAGTTATATCGAATTCGATAACTTCCGTATTCTAAATCAACAAAATCAAGAGGGTTGGTGTAATAGTAAGTGGTATCATCATTAATTGAATTGACAACTTCCCATTCCTCGATATTAACAGGGAAAGGGTTGGCTACTGTATTTCCGTCTTGATCAGTCCATGTACTTGACCCAAAAAAAGAATCATTTGCGGGTTCGCAGGCTTGAGAAGCTCCTGCTACAGAAAGACTTAAAGGAGCAGAGTAAACTTCTATACTATTTAAAGCACAATTGTCATTGAGGTCACCGGTTCCCGCATCGAAAAATAATTCTATGGTATGGCTACCAAACCCAGAAATTGCTATTGTGTCAACCATTGCATTATTACCAATAGGAGTAGATGTGTTGCCATCAAGTACCCAATAGAAGTTGGTGACATTCTGTAGATTATTGGCCCCTACAATAACATCGAAGTTTTCATTACAATACTCTAATTCATTTGATGAAATAGTGATTCCGCCTTCAGGTAAAATAGGGATTACTTGTGCATCAGTGTAACTGCAGCTGTTATCGGCAACATTATTTAAAGTTGCTGAAACAGTTACATTTACTGGATTAGGACTTGGATTTGAATAGGCATGACTAACTATATCTCCTATAGCATGTACTGTTGGGGTGGATCCATCTCCAAAATCCCAAGTGACATTCATACCTGCTAATTGTGGGTCAATTGCTCCAGGTGTATAAGTGAGAATATGATCGTTGCAATCTCCTGATACAGTTGGAGTGCCATAAAGACTGCTGATACTTCTGAAGTAGATGTCGATTGAATTGTTAATTGTCCCAGGGCAATTGTTACTTTCTGTACTTACAGTCACATTGAAATCAGTACCAAAAGCTCTATCAAAAGTATGAGTGACAGTATTAATGGAGGTTGTGTCTAATGTACCATCTCCAAAATTCCAAAAATAAGTTGGAGATACAGAACCGCCATCAATATCAGTTGATGTAGCAGTAAATGTAACATTCTGGGTTGTATTACAGCTAAGTGTTTGTGAAGCAATAAAAGACGTGGAATACGGCTTTTCAACATGCAAATAATCATTCATTCTGCGTATAAACTGACATCCGTCTGTTGTCGTACCACTTAAAACGACATCATAATCACCGGGGTTGTCCAATGTTATGGTCGTGGAGTCTCCGGTAAGAGCATAAAGTTGATTGTCAACCAAAAATGATAGACTTGAAAATGTCCCAGGAGTAGTTTGGGTTAACGTAATTGTACCTCCAACACAAACACTCTGAACATCGGCGAAAAATGAACCTTCAGGCTGGTCAAATACTTCGATTATGTTTGCTGCGGTAGTGAGTGTACGCGTAGTAGTGCTTAAATTCGTAGAATCGTAATCATCAAATGTTACAGATATCCCATAAACTCCTGTTGTATTGAATTGTTCAAAGGGATCAGCAAGCATAGAAAATGAAGGCTGTATAATTCCATTCTCTATCCTTGACCATTGATAATTCGAATAAGAATGATCGGGTAGAGGCGAAACGGAAAAATCAATCGCAACACCACCACATCCGTTTATTACCACATTAGGATCTGTGTAAGTAGTTCCGTTGAATTCTCTGATGATTGTTTGAGCATGTAATTTATTGACTAAAAGACTTAAGGTACAGATAATCAAAAAGAGTAATGTTTTTAATACCGACTTGTTCATAATATTGGTGTTCAGCACTTATAAGGAAGGTCAGCCCTTTTTTCTATAGCTAGTGAATAATTGGTTCTTAATTAGCATTGGATAAATTTTGAACTACTGTTTTTGGGGTAATAAAAATTATCCACTTAGAATTTAAGAAAATCTAAGGGGATAATTAAACTTATGTAAGTATATTCTAAAATGTTTTAAATTAAATTGTATTATTCTTATAATAAAGGGGATGGGCAAGATAATTCTAAAGGTTTTCTTTTCGGTTTCTTTCTGTAATCTTTGTATAAATTGAATGTGTATTGCAAACTAATTTCATGGGAGTTTGCATTTTGTTGTGGGAGGTCTGAAGTCGTGATGTCATAACTATAGCCAAAGTTTATATTCCCTAATTTTATACCTGTCAATAACACTATAGCATCGTGATTAATTGCGCTGTCTTTTTCAGCACTTTTAATAAGTGGAAGACCTCTATACCAAACACCAAAAAGTAGAGGTGCGTAATGAAGGTAAGCACCAATGCTTAATTGATCATTTTTTCCTTGTGATTGATAATGAGTAGCAATCGTAATTGATCTTCTTTTATATTCTGGAATGTGTGTTCTATGTCCTTTGAATTCTAATGGAATCATATAGCCTGCTTCTACAGAAATTTTGACAGGTAGATAAGATTGCTCTCCTAAAAAAGAAATATTTGGTCTTGTGATATGGCTAAAACCAACCCCAACCCAATACTTTTCTCCATAAAGCATAGCACCTGTACTCACATCAGCATATCCCACTTGATCATTGATAAAGGGTTCATTTGTTGCCCCTCCTGTAAATCCAAAACTATCTAGCTGATCATTGAATACAAGTGCGGAACGGTCTAATTTATTCTGTCCATACCCAACTTGTAGACCTAAATTCAGTCCCATATATCTATTTATTCCAATAGTATAAGAGCCTGAAGCAACCGCTTCTAAATGAGAGAGTGGAGTACCTTCATTAACTCCGAATTGATCTTGTTTGATATATCCTCCCAGAGAGAAGTTTTTGTATTTGAAATTATGGTCGAATGCAGCCATAAAAGAAACAATACTCGATGGCAATCCAGCCCACTGCTTTCTGTAATTTACTATAGCTCTTGTTTTTCCGCCAGCACCTGTTAAGGCCGGGTTAAGATACATAGGAGTGGAGTAATATTGAGAAAATTGTGTGTCTTGAGCTTGACTTTTATAAGATGAAAGACAAGCAAAAGTGGTCGTAATTAAAAATAGAAAATTGAAATAATTAGGTTTCATAGTAAGTTAATTTGGGTGAGTGTTATTTTAAGAACGTTTTTTAAGGATTTTGTGTTTCTTAAATCACTTGAAACAACTTACATTGTAAGGGTTATATGTCTTTTGATCTTGTTAAAAGAAAAAATCATTTTTCTGTGAGATTATCTTTTAAACTTACATATATAAAAATATGTTAATATTGTATTATTTAAATATTTGAGGGTTAATTGTAATATATTTGACAAATGAATAACTCACTATTACGTATACGGAACAAAAAAGAGGAAACCAATTATTATTGATTTCCTCTTGTTTTTTTATCGAAAACTAGAAAATGTCATTTTAGCTTACATCTGCAGTGGGTTTAGACTTCCATCTTTCATGGAACCATACCCATTGATCGGGTGCTTCTCGAATGAACTTCTCCAAAGCAAGGGACATATTTTGCGTATTAACATTGATGTCTTTTTCTCTGTCTCCTGTTTTTACAAGAGGAACTTCAGGTCTAAATTCAAGTAAGTGTTTTCCGTTTTCTTGCATTTTAATTGAAGCAGGAATAATTGCCGAATCGGCTTTTAGTGCTAACATTGCAGCACCAATGGGCGTCGCTGCTTGTTTACCAAAAAAGTCTACAAATGTATTTTGAACTTTGGTTGTGTCTTGATCAATCAATAAGAATGCTAGGCCACCATCCTTTAGTTTTTTAAACATCTTGATGCTTCCTCGAGGATCAGATCTTTCTACAAAATCTGCTTGTTCATTTTTATTATGACGACGTGTTTTTACAACTAAGTCATTCAATTTATCATCGTGTAATTTTGCTCCGATGGCGATACAAGGATAGTCATTCATGCTTAGATAAAAACCAACCATATCGAAAGCACCTCTATGGCATGTTAGGAGAATAACACCTTTGCCTTTTTTATGGGCATCTATTAAATATTGTTCACCTTCTACATCAATTACAGAGTTTAACTCTTCTACTGTTTTGATAGAAGGATACCTGACAATATCCGTGAAGTTTCGGCCTAAGTTTTTGAAAACATTTTTGGCGATTTTTTCGATCTCTTTGTCAGAAAGCTCATTTTCATAAGCATATTTTAAGTGCTTTAACGTGAGGTTTTTGGTTTGAGGCATTACATAATAAACTAATCCGCCTAATTTACCGAACCACCACATCAAAACTTTTCTTGGAATCCAGTTTGCTACTTTGATTAATACAACAATGACTCTATACAAAAGTTCATATTTTACTTTTTTCCAACCTTTATGTTGACTCATCTTTGAAGTTTATTTTGAAAAATGAATGATCTTATTTGTAAACGCTTTATAGAAAGAAAGGTTCGTTTAATTATTACTAAAAAAAGGCAACAGGGTTGCTGTTGCCTTCTAATATAATTAACAAAGTTGATTAAACATCAACATTTGCGTAACGTGCATTTCTTTCAATGAAGTCTCTACGAGGAGCAACTTCATCACCCATTAGCATAGAGAATAAGTGATCTGCCTCAGCAGCAGATTCAATATCCACTCTACTCATTGATCTGAATTCAGGATCCATAGTAGTATGCCATAATTGTTCTGGGTTCATTTCACCAAGACCCTTATAACGTTGTAAACCTACTTTTCCTTCATCACCACCAAATTCTTGGATAGCTCTTATACGGTCATCTTCACTCCAGCAATATTTTTCTTGCTTTCCTTTCTTCACTAAGTAAAGAGGAGGTTGAGCGATGTATAAATAACCTTGTTCAATCAATGGTTTCATGTATCTAAAGAACAATGTTAGGATCAATGTTCTAATGTGAGAACCATCGACGTCGGCATCGGTCATGATAATGATTTTGTGGTAACGTAACTTTTCTAAATTAAGTTCTTTCTCATCATTTTCAGTACCAAAACGAACACCTAATGCTGTGATGATGTTTTTGATCTCTTCGTTGTCGTAGATTTTGTGCTCTTGTGCTTTTTCTACGTTAAGGATTTTACCCTTAAGAGGAAGGATAGCTTGGAAATTTCTATCTCTACCTTGCTTAGCAGAACCACCTGCTGAGTCACCCTCCACTAGGTATAATTCACAAAGTGCGGGATCTTTTTCAGAACAGTCAGAGAGTTTACCAGGCAAGCCAGTTCCAGTAAGAACGTTTTTACGCTGTACCATTTCACGAGCCTTACGAGCTGCATGACGAGCTTGAGCGGCAGTGATTACTTTCTGTACAATATTCTTAGCTTCTTTAGGATGCTCTTCTAAGAAAGTCTTTAATGTCTCAGTTACAGCCGAATCCACTGCACCTGAAACTTCAGAGTTACCTAATTTTGTTTTCGTTTGACCTTCAAATTGTGGCTCAGGTACTTTAACAGAGATGATGGCTGTTAAACCTTCTCTAAAGTCATCACCAGCAATATCTACTTTTACTTTATCTAAAAGACCAGTAGAATCAGCATAAGACTTTAAAGTTCTCGTTAAAGAACGTCTAAAACCTGCAACGTGAGTACCACCTTCATAAGTATTGATGTTGTTCACATAAGAGAAAACATGCTCAGAGAAAGAAGTATTATAGGTCATTGCCACTTGCACTTGAATATTGGCTTTTTCTCCTTCCATAAAGATAGGAGTGCCTAAAAGTGCTTGACGAGTATTGTCTAAGTAAGAAACATATTCACTTAAACCGCCTTCAGAATAGAAAGTTTCTTTGATGTTTTCACCTTCTTCGTCTTGCTCTCTTTTATCTTCTAAGTGAATTGTAATACCTGCATTCAAGTAAGATAATTCTCTTAATCTTGAAGCTACAGTGTCATAATTATACACACCTGAAGTAAAGATGCTTAAGTCAGGCCAGAATTGAACTGTTGTACCAGTAATATCTGTTTCGCCAATATTTTTTACATCATATTGAGGAATACCTGTTTTATATTCTTGTTGGAAAATTTTCCCTGCTCTATGAACAGTAACTTTTAAGTCTGTAGATAATGCGTTTACACATGAAACACCTACACCATGAAGACCACCAGATACTTTATAAGTATCTTTATCAAATTTACCACCTGCGTGAAGTACTGTCATTACTACCTCAAGAGCAGATTTCTTTTCCTTAGGGTGCATATCAGTAGGAATACCTCTACCATTATCACGAACGGTAATAGAGTTGTCCTCATTGATAGTCACAAATATATCTGTACAAAAACCAGCCATTGCCTCATCAATGGAGTTATCTACAACTTCCCAAATTAGATGGTGCAAACCTTTGATGCCAATGTCACCGATGTACATTGCTGGTCTCTTACGAACGGCTTCTAATCCTTCAAGGACTTGAATATTACCGGCTGAATAATTGTCTTTTTTTTCTTCCATATCTTTGTTCAAAATATCTGCGAATCTACCTTTTTTTAAGCTCAATTACAACCCTTTTTTTTTAATGGAATTGTAGTCAATTGCTTACAAAGTGTTTAATCTTCTTTTCGCTTCTGCATCTATGCTGTTTTTATAGGAATGTTTAGGATAGGAGTATGCTTTTTTATAATAAAAAGTAGCTTTTTCAATATCATTTAACCCTTCATATAAAATACCTAATTGCAGTGCGGCATTGGCCGTAAAGTATCTTTTAGGCTTACTTCCTCCATAATCAATCACATTAAGATAATACTTTATTGCTAAAGTTGTATCATTTAAAGCTTCTTTTACTCTGGCATATCTATAATTGTATTCTAATTTATCTTTTCTTGAGAATTCTTCAGGATTCATATGATAAAGAATGGAATCAGAAGCATTATATTTTTTTCCATCATAAAGCACTCTTGCATACATTAAATCCTTGTTAGGTAAATCGGAAGATTGTGCAAAGGATTGTGCGTATTTATCGAGGTAGAGTTGATCTTCACCTGATTTTGAGATGTCTTTAAGTTTATCAATGACTTCTTCTTCAGAAAGGTCTTTCGTCAGCCAGTCAATGAGAAAAAGTCTGTACTTGGTAGTTTTGATATAATCTGATTCTGTGATGTTAAGATACGCGTCGAAGTAATTTTTTGCATTCTTATACCGGTTAAGATAAAAATGACTAGTTCCCAATAAGTAATAAAAATACTCATAGTTATTTCTCTCAACACTTGTGAAAGATTGTAAGATATTGATGTTGGATTCATATTCTTTAATTCTATCATAAACCCAACTCAATACGATTTTACCTTCATACAGTTGACCATATTTTTTTTGATATAATTCGATTTTTTGTTTTTTGTAATCCTTCCTTATGTAAACATCAAGAAACAAGTCAGAAGAATAAGCTTCAAACTCAATAAAAGGGTTTGTAGAATTTTTCGCATTTTCAATTAACCTTTCAGGGTTTTGGTGGGATAGGTTAGGAAAACCAACAAACCGCATAAGCCATTTGTATTCTTGCGGAATAATATTGATTGTGGTTGAGATGATGCCTATCAATAAGCCGTTTAAAGTATCACTTTGATTATGACTGTAATTTTGTTGTGCATGACTATACACTTTTTTTAAATCCCAATATCCAGACCAATACGACCCGCTTTTAAACTCGCACAAACTTTTGACAAATAGGCTATTATAATAGTATTTGTTGTCTTTTGAGACGTTAGGAATAACGTGAACTTTTTTAGTACTAGTTAGGTTTTCCTGATAAATTGAAATCGTTTTTAGGTCTTCTGTAAGTAAAGGGTCGATTGTTTGACTGTAAACAGCGATATCACAAACGAAAACGAATAAAACAGTAAAAAAAGGTCTAAAATTCAAAAAAATGGATATTGACTGTTAAAAGATATTTTTTCTGGCAATATTATGAGATAGACTTCAATTAAATAATTAACAACATTTAGTTAAAGCAACCTTATAAAATAGGAAACGTAAATTTTTTTAGATAATCTTGTCTTCTAGAACAAATATATAACATATGAAATTTATTGTAGAAATAAAGTTACCTGAAATTTTAGATCAGCATTTAATAGACATTCTTCCTTCACAATATACAGAAATAGGAAACATGATGAACGATGGCATTATTTCATCTTTCATGTTGTCTGACAATGCACAGAAGGCTTGGTTAACTTTAGATGCAGAATCAAAAAGCGAGGTGGATAATATTTTATGTGCGTTCAAACTTTATGATTTTGTAGAAATCACTATTTCAGAGTTAAGTATTGCCGAGGTAACCAGTCCGGCTGTTCCTTCGTTTTCACTAAACTAAAAAAATATCAAAATATTTATAAGGGTTGCTGTCTATGTATGAAGTAGATAGCAACCCTTATTTTTTGCTTTAAAGTTCGTCTATACAATATATCGAGTATTTTGCACGTATTTTGTAGTAGAGGATAATTGTAAAAATAACATGATAATTTGATTAATAATGCGTAGTACAAAGTTTACCTTAATTTCATACCTATTAATATTTTTTTCAATACAAATCAATGCTCAAGATGTACTTGATAACCCACTTGTTGTAAAATTGAGTGGTTATGAATTGATTTATAGTGAATCAAAATTTGATGAAATAGAGTTTCCAATGAGTGAAGTAGACATCTTTCCGATATCAGGAAATAAGACTTTTGCTACCTTTAAATATGAAAAAAGTGGTGCTTACAAACACCCAAATGCAAATCAGATTATACAAACCTATTTTGATAAAGTAAAAAGCTTGAGAGGTAAACCTCTATTTAAAGGTTCTAATTATGGATCTTTTCAAGTAAGGTCAAATACAAAGAAGTTTTGGTGTATTTTGGAAACTCATGAAGATGGAGCTACTTACACGATTACGATCATTGAGCAAGAAAAAATTCAAGAAGCTGAAACGGCTCAAGAGATGCTTGAAATGTTAAAGTCGAAAGGAGAGGTAAACCTTTACTTCCAATTCTCAACAGGTAGTGCAAACCTTTCTCAAGCCTCTTATGAAAATATTAAAGAAGTAGCAAAATTAATGAATCAGTTTGCTCCTCGTTTAAATTTAAGTATTGAAGGACATACCGATAACGTAGGTAATGTTGAAAGTAACAAGAAATTATCTTTACAAAGAGCTGTAGCAGTAAAGAATGAATTAATAAAAAATGGTGTAAAGAGTGAAAGACTTGAACCGATAGGATGGGGTTCTGAAAAGCCAATTGCACCAAATAGTACAGAAGTTGGACGACTCAAAAACAGAAGGGTTTCCATTAAAGCTTTGAACTAATTACATTTGCAACCGACTCATCAAATTGAGTCGGTTTTTTTATGAAAAAGATTTTTTACATTTTAATTGCCGCATGCATTTTATGTGCTTGTGATGAGAATGCAGACCGTAACCAAGCATTTATCAAAGGGAGAGATGCTTTGAAGCAGAAAGATTATACTGTAGCGAAAACACAATTACAACTGTCCGTGAAATACGATAGTAATTTTGCAGAGGCATGGAATAATCTAGGAATTGCTTATACTGAACTTGAAGAGTATAGATCAGCGTTAGAAGCTTATGATAAGGCTATTCTTCTTGATTCATGTTTACAAGATGCTTATCAAAATAAAGCCAACTTACTTTATCTTAAAGAAGAGATAAAACAGGCTATAACTACACTTTCACTAGGACTTGATTGTAACGTAGAGAATACTTCACTTTTGTTAAATAGGGCAACTTTGTATCAAAATCAAAAGGACTATAATAAAGCCTTGGCAGACTTGAGAGTTTTAAAAAAGTTCGTAGCTGAAGATGACGTGTTATACACCAATCTTGGTTACTGTTTTTTTGAATTAAATCAATTGGATTCCGCGTTTCATTATTCTGTAGTAGCATTAGAGATCAACCCTAAAAGGGATGAAGCAGCGAATAATCTTGGAATGATTTCGATGAAAAAAGAAGAATTTAAAGATGCATATAAATTTTTCAAAAAAGCAGTAGACATCAAACCTCAAAATAGCTTGTACCGATCAAATGTATCAAAAGCGGCAATACAGCTTGGCAATCTTCCAGAAGCTTGTAAACATGCAAAAATGGCTGAATATTATAACTCAACTGGGGATTATGATTCGTTGATCTTGTTAAGTTGTGGACAATAGAAGTTGATTTTGTTTGTTTTTGCACCAAAATATTTGGTACATTTATCACAAATGGTTTAGTTTTAGATAGCTATTTCAATATTTTTAGAGGATCATAACAGATGATTCAGTATTTTCAAGAAAAGTGAATAGGATTTTTACATTGGTGATTTATAATTTTCTTTTTAATAAAGTCGATTTATAAACTACAAAATTTATTTGCTAACAGAACAGAAAAGAAATTGTCAAAATGGATTATAAAAATCTACTTTTAGAAAAAAATGAAAACTTACTTCTTATTACGATTAATAGAGAGAGTAAGTTAAACGCTCTAAATTCTAAAACTTTAGAAGAAATTAAAGATGCTTTTCAAAATGCTTACGATGATGAATCTATTCGAGCAATAATTATTACTGGAAAAGGTGAAAAAGCTTTTGTTGCAGGGGCAGATATTTCAGAGATTAAAGACCTTAATGAGTTAAACGCAAGAAAATTTTCGGAAGAAGGGCAGGAGATTATGCAAAGTATTGAAGCGTGTCCAAAACCAGTCATTGCAGCTGTTAATGGATTCGCTTTAGGTGGTGGGTGTGAGTTATCTTTAGCCTGTCATATTCGTATTGCTTCTGAAAATGCAAAATTTGGTTTACCTGAAGTGTCTCTTGGAATTATTCCAGGTTATGGAGGTACTCAAAGGTTGCCACATTTAGTAGGAAAAGGGATTGCTAATGAGTTGATTTTGACCGGAGATATGATTTCAGCACAAAGAGCCTATGAAATTGGTTTGGTAAATCACGTTGTTCCTCAAGAGGAATTAATAGAAAAAGCAAAACAGGTAGTCAATAAAATCCTTAAGAAAGCACCACTTGCTGTTTCTCACGCTATTGATTGTATTAATGCGTCATTCCAGATGAATACAGGTTATCAAACGGAGGCTAATGCCTTTTCAAGTGCGATTAAGACAGATGATTTCGTAGAAGGAACAAGTGCATTTCTAGAAAAAAGAAAGGCATCTTTTAAAGGAAAATAATTAAATAAACTAAACAAGCACTATTCGGTTGTAAATTAAATTATTAACCCTTGGTGTTATGACCTCTTTATTCAGCTAAGTATGACTAAAGAGGTTTTTCATTTATCAAACAAATGCTTAAAAAATTACTTTCAGATACTGTTATTTATGGGTTAACTACAGTGTTGATGAAACTGATCAACTATGCTTTAACTCCTTTGCATACGTCAGTATTTGGTCCTGCAAATTTTGGAATTGTTTCCCTCTTTTACACTTACGCCGTTTTATTTAATGTCCTATATACCTATGGTATGGAAACGGCATTTTTTAGGTTTGCTGCCAAAAAAAATAAGAATGAAGTCTACTCCAATATTCAATCTTCATTATTTATAACCTCATTTATATTATCCTCAGCATTGTGGTTTTTAGCACCCTATGTTGAGACATTATTTGGGTATGAAGATAGTGAAATGTATGTGAAGTTATTTTCGATTTTATTTGCAATAGATACCATTATTGTTATTCCTTTTGCGAGTTTAAGAATTGATGGTAAAGCCAAACGATTTGCCATTTTAAAAATGAGTGAAGTAGTTTTAACATTTGGTTTAAATTACTTTTTCCTTGTGACTTGTATGGAAGTTGTAGAAGGAAAATCAACTTCAATATTCTCAAACCTTATTTTGGAATACTTTGATCCTAGTTTCGGTAGAGGATACGTTTTCTTAGCAAACTTGATTTCAAAAGCATTCGTCATGTTGTTGTTATTGGATAAGTTTCTAACTATTAAGTTTTCTTGGTCTTGGGAGAAAATGAAACCTTATTATCAATATGGTTTTCCTTTAATATTTTCTGGTGTAGCCTTTTTTATCAATGAGGCATCAGATAGAACTCTATTGACAATACTTATACCAGATGATTTCTACTCCTTTGGTGATGCAGAAGCCGCGATGGGTATTTATTCTGCCAATTATAGATTATCTATCTTTATCACACTGGCAGTTACCGCTTATAAATACGCAGCTGAACCTTTTTTCTTTTCAACTGCTGAATCAAAAAACTCTCCACAAATATTTGCTAAGGTAATGCACTATTTTGTAATTACTCTTATGATTATGGTTGTAGGAGTAGTTAGTAACCTATCTTGGATTGCACCAATTGTATTACAACAAGAAGTGTATTTTGTAGGATTACCAGTTGTGCCAATACTTTTAATGGCAAATGTATTTTTAGGAATGTATTATAACTTATCAGTTTGGTTTAAAGTAACTGATAAAACTTCCTATGGAGCCAAGATCAGTGCAATTGGTGCTGTAGTGACATTAAGTATGAACTTTATATTGGTACCTTACATAGGCTTTTTTGGTAGTGCAATAGCAACTTTTTGTTGTTATTTTACAATGATGGCTTATTCCTATTATTTAGGTCAGAAATATTACCCTATACCTTACAATGTAAAGATGGTTTTTGTCTACTTTTTTGTGGGTGGTATGTTTATTGTTATTAACACATTCGCAAAAATAAATGGATTTTGGCTAAATATTTTCGCTCAAAATACTATGTTTGTACTCTTCTTATTATTCATTGTCTATAAGGAGAAAGAATTGGTGAATTCACTATTACATAAACTTTCAAACAGAATTTAATTTCAATGCAAATTAAAGTTATAAATAAGAGTCATCATCCTTTACCTCAATACCAAACACCATTATCAGCGGGTTTGGATTTAAGAGCTGTTTTAGAGGAGCCTGTAGCACTTCAACCCTTAGAAAGAAAACTAATCCCTACTGGGTTATTTATTGAATTACCAGAAGGTTATGAAGCTCAGGTAAGACCTAGAAGTGGTCTTGCGTTTAAGCATGGCTTGACAGTGTTGAACTCACCTGGTACCATCGATGCTGATTACAGAGGTGAGGTAAAAGTCTTATTAGTAAACCTATCGAATGACGTTTTCAATATAGAAGATGGTGAAAGAGTTGCTCAGTTGATTGTAGCAAAGCATGAGACGGTAGAATGGGAACCTGTAGAAGAGCTTTCATCAACTGAAAGAGGTGCAGGTGGATATGGTAGTACTGGAAAAAAATAAAATATAGATATGAAAATTATTGTACCAATGGCTGGTCGTGGTTCTCGTTTGAGACCACATACTCTTACAACTCCAAAACCTCTTGTTAAAATTGCAGGTAAGCCAATAGTTCATCGTTTAGTAGAAGATTTAGCAGCAATGTCTGATGAAACATTAGAAGAGATTGCTTTCGTAATAGGTGATTTTGGTGAAGTTGTTGAAAGAGAGCTTGTTCAAATTGCAGAGTCATTAGGCGCTAAGGGAACAATTTATTATCAAGACGAACCACTTGGAACTGCACATGCTATTAATTGTGCTGCAGATTCAATGGATGGTAATATTATTGTTGCATTTGCAGATACATTATTTAAAGCTGATTTTACAATTGATAAATTTGAAGATGGTATCATTTACACACAGAGAGTAGAAGATCCATCAGCATTTGGTGTTGTAAAATTAAATTCTGAAGGTGTTATTACTGATTTCGTTGAAAAACCAACGGAATTTATTTCAGATCAAGCGATTATTGGTATTTATTACTTCAAAGAAGGTGAGAAATTAAGAACTGAATTACAGTACTTAATTGACAATAATATCATGAATGATGGTGAGTATCAATTAACTGGTGCTCTTGAAAATATGAAAGCCAAAGGTGCTCGTTTAAAGCCGGGAACTGTTATTGAATGGTTGGATTGTGGCAATAAGGATGCAATTGTAAATACAAACCAAAGATATTTAACTTATATCCAAGAGCAAGAGTTAGTTCATGATTCTGCCGTTCTTGATAATGTAGTATTAGTAAGTCCTGTTTACGTTGGTGAGAATGCAAAAATCTCTAATGCAGTAGTTGGACCTTATGTATCTATTGGTGAGAATACTATTATAGAAAATTCTGTCGTTCAAAATTCTATTGTACAAGAAGATAGTGATATTCGAAGAGTAAATATTGAGAATTCAGTAGTTGGAAACCATGTTGTTTACAGAGGTCGATCAAAAGATCTTAGTATTGGAGACTTTACTTCTGTAAAAGAATAAAAAAATCATTATTTATTTTCATTAAATATCAAAAACAGCGAAATATTTTAAATTTCGCTGTTTTTTTCATTTAGTATTTTCGTAGATTTATATAAATATAGACAGGTGTAGACTTTATATTAAATGCTCACTTGCTTCAAAATAGATTTAGAGGGGTTTATCATATACAATGAATAGAAACTTATTGAACATTCGTACTTTGTTAGTTTTACTTATCATTAGTTTTATTGCTTTTGATAATGCAGCAATTGCCCAAAAGAAAAAGAAAAAAAGGAAGTCAAAAAAAGAAAAAGACACACCTGTTGTAAGTATTGAGGAACCTTCTAAAAAAGATTTAAGAAAATCGGAAGAACTCTTTATCTATGCTGTTAATGACTACTTATTAGAAGAGTATAATCAGGCTTTAGAATTACTCTTGAAATGTAACGAGCTAAACGGAAAAAACGATGGTATTAAATACCAAACGGCTTTATGTTATCAAAAGTTAGAGAATTACCAGAGATCTCAACAGTTTGCCAAAAGAGCTTTAGAACTTGATCCAAACAATAAATATTATTATAAACTTGTCGCCCAAAATTTTGAAATTCTTGGTTTGTACAAAGATGCATTACAAGTCTTAGAAGATCAAATCACTAAAACAGGTGATGACGAAGAAGCATTTTTCCAAATAGCAATGCTATATCTACAAATGGGAGCACCAAGAAAAGCAATCGAATATTTTGATATTGGTGAAGAGAAATATGGCATTAATGATATTATAGTTCGTCAAAAACAAAGAATATATATACGTCTTGGGGATTTAGATTCAGCACTTTCTGAAGGTGAAAAACTAATTAGAGCTTACCCTGAAGATCTTAACTTTAAGTATTCTCAAGTAAGATTGTTATTGGGGAATAATAAAACGGATGATGCAAGAGAAATGCTAGAGCCGATTTTAAAAGATTATCCTAATGAAGGAGAGGGACACTTTCTTTTAGCGAGTATTTACAGAAATCAAGGAGAATCTGAAAAGTATTACGAAGAACTCAAAATAGCATTTGGAAGTGATGATGCACTTTCTGATGAATCATTCAATATTTTAACTGGCTACCTTCAATTCACTTATAACGAGAAGAAGAGAAAAGAAGGAGAGGAATTGATTAAAATCGCTTTAGAAGCACATCCAAATGATCATAGGGTATTTGCAATTTATGGTGATTTTCAAGTTTCAATCAAAAAGTATGCTGAGGCAAGAAACTACTATAGAAGGTCATTAGATCTTAATCCTAATAATTTTAAGTTATGGCAGCAGGTCTTATCAATTGATTGGGAATTACAGGAGACTGACTCGGTTGAAGTTCATTCAGATTTAGCAATTGAGTATTTCCCAAATCAAGCAATTTTATATTTCTATAGTGGTTCATCGAAGTTGTTTTTAGAAGAATACGAAGAAGCTGAAGCAATGCTTAATCAAGGTCTTCAGATTGTGGTAGATCCTTCACTTAAAATTCAGTTTAATGCTCAACTAGGTGACACTTATTATAAATTAGATGATTTTGAAAAGTCATTTAAGAAATACGAAGAGGTACTTGAGGTTGATCCTATTAATCTTTATGTATTAAATAACTACAGTTATTATTTATCTCTTCGCAAGGAAAACCTTGAGAAAGCTGAGAAAATGTCTCAAGAACTGATATTAGCAGAACCTGAAAATGATACTTACTTAGACACTTATGGTTGGGTATTGTTTGTGAGAGAGAAATACACCGAAGCTGAAAAAATACTTGAAAAAGCTGCAGGAATTACCAAAAATGGAACCGTCTTAGAACATTATGGTGATGTATTGTTTAAAGTGGGGAAAGTTGATAAGGCTATCGAGTATTGGAAAAAAGCAAAAGAAACGGGTGATGAAGTCACGGAAGTTTTAGAACAGAAGATCAATCAGAAAAAATACATATCACAATAACTAAAAAGAGGCTGTCTCATAACTCATCAGT
>NZ_JTAM01000083.1 GCF_000812565.1 Flammeovirga sp. OC4
AGATGTTGACTAACCTTTTTTTGTGTTTATACTTTACCCAAATGTAATAATATATTAAATCAAACTATTTTATCTACTTAGGAGTACATTGAAAACTTTGAATTGCTTACCTTCGCTATACAAGCACATAACATTATAAATAATAGAAAATGAAAAAAATAATTACCTATTTATCAGCTTTACTTCTTCTGTTTTCTTGTGCTACTGAATCAAAGCAAACAGAAGAAAAGAAGGAAGAAAAATCACTAGGAGTTGGAGAGGCTACTAGTGATCAAATGCCTAACCTTTATGGGGGAAAGATTGATCGACTTCCTAATTTCGAATCAAAATACATCGATCCTAGAAATGTCGATGTTTATATGCCAGAAGGGTATTCCAAAGACAAGAAATATGCGGTTCTTTATATGCACGATGGCTTAATGCTATTTGATTCAACGGTAACATGGAACAAACAAGAATGGGAAGTAGATGAAAATATTACCAAGTTATTGAACGAAAATAAAATTCAAGATGTGATTGTGGTAGCTGTACCTAATAATGGAAAGTATAGATCATCTGAATATTTACCTCAAAAATCATTGAAAGATCTTTCAGACTCTGATATGCAAGCTGTATTGAAAAAAAGAGTAGAAGGTAAATTACTGTCAGATAACTATTTGAAATTCCTTACAAGTGAATTGAAGCCATATATTGATAGTCATTATCCTACTTATTCTGATAGAGAGCATACGTTTGTAATGGGTTCAAGTATGGGAGGATTGATCTCGATGTATGCAATTTGTGAATACCCTGAAGTGTTTGGTGGAGCTGGATGTTTATCTACACATTGGCCTATGGTTTACGCTGAAGACTTTACAGATGCAGAAAACAAAGCAGTCACTGATGGGATAATCAACTATGTTGAAAATAATCTACCAGATCCTAAAACGCATAAGATCTATTTTGATTTTGGTACAGAAACATTAGATTCTCAATATGAACCTTATCAAAAAAGAGTTGATGTAATCATGAAAAAACATGGTTTTACATCTGAAAATTGGATGACTGAAAAGTTTCCAGGCGAAAATCACTCAGAAGTAGCTTGGGCAAAACGATTAAATATTCCTTTAGAGTTTTTATTGGGTAAATAAATCTAATATTGACAATGAAAAAAGCCAGAGTAATTTTTATTACTCTGGCTTTTGTACTACAAGATGTTTATGGATTAATTAAACATTTGCTGGAGCCCAATCTCCACAAAGCATACCTTCTGTTGCTTGTGCAGGTTTAGAACAGTTGTCTTTTTGGAAAAATGCACAGTTAGTACATTGAATAGCATTGATTAACTCAGATGCACTAGAAAAGCTGTCACAAGTATATTTCTCATTTACTTTAACATTGTGCACGTTGCATGTTAGTGATTCAGCTAACTCAGCACAGCTTTTGCAGTTTGATGATAATCTAATAGACATATTTTTATCGTTTAGGTTTAAACTTTTACTTCTTAATGGATGCTCAAATTTAAGTTATAAACTGCTATTAGAACAAATTGATATATATATAAATGGCTGAAAATGATCAGTTTGTATTTAGATTGTTTCTAGTTAAACTTTGTTGATAATTAGTCTAGATTACCCTCCTTTATTTAGAATTAGAATAAAAAAAATCAATGAATTAACCTATTGAAAATCCATTGATTATAATATTTGAATGTAAAAACCGCTTTATGTAAGCGTTACTGTGAAGCTCAAGTGATCAGTAAGGTCAACTTCTACATTTTGTTTTACGGTGGTTGATAATTCATAACCAGTGAAGCTAGGAATTACAGGGAACTTGTGATAGCCTCTATCCACCAAAACAGCTACTTGTAACTTTTCGATTCTAATCCCTAAAAAAGGTTTAATACTGTAAGCCAAAGTACGTCCGGTATTCAATACGTCATCAGCTAAAAGTATCACTTTACCTTCCATCTCTTTTAAATCTTTATCTACCTCGATGAAAGTTTGTAGTGGAGCAGTTTTATCAATCGTAATTTTAGTAATATCAGATGGAATAGTAGAAATTTTATCAAACTCAGCCTTCAATAATTCAGCAAAGTGATAGCCATTTCCTTTGATTCCAGCGAATATAATTTCTTTAGCTCCAAAGTTATCTTCATACACTTCAAAAGCTATACGGCGTATCTTTTGAACGATCTGCTCATGTTTTAAAATAACATTGCTAATAGTCGTCATGATTAATTATTTATTGAATATTAAACCATTAAACGATATCGAAATCAATCGATCGTTTTTCAATGTTTGTATCTTTTACTATAACTTTTACTTCATCACCTAGTTGATAAGTTTCTTTATATTTTTGACCTGTGACAATCATTGCATCAGAGTCAAAAATAAATTGATCATGGGTCATAGATGAATATCGAACGAGCCCCTCACAACGAGTATCCTTGAGTTCAATAAACATACCCCAATCTGTTAACCCAGAAACAGTACCTTCCATTTCTTCTCCCAGGAATTCAGACATAAACTCTACCTGCTTGTATTTGATAGACGCTCTTTCGGCATCTGCTGCGACTTTCTCCCTAGCAGAAGAATGTTTGCAACGTTCTTCAAATTCATTCTCGTCCGCAGATTTACCTTTGTCTAAATAATGTTGTAATAGACGGTGTACCATTACATCAGGATACCTACGAATAGGAGATGTAAAGTGAGTATAATGAGCAAAACCAAGACCATAGTGACCTTCTGGATTTGTGGTGTAAATGGCTTTTGCCATTGTACGGATGGCTTGTTGCTCAATGATGTTCTGTTCCGGTTTTCCTTCTACTTCCTCCGTTAAGTTATTTAGAGAGAAAGCAATTTTCTTTTCCGTTAGGTCTAGATCATAGCCAAAGCGCTTCGCAAATGTGGCAAATTGAGCTAGTTTATCAGGATCAGGATCACCATGTACTCTATAAACCATAGTTACAGGTTTGCTATCCTGCTTTTTACGGAAAATAGATTCAGCTACTCTTTTATTCGCGAGAAGCATAAACTCCTCAATCATTTTATGAGCATCCTTTCTGATTTTTGGAGTCAGTCCTGTTGGTTTGCCATTTTCATCTAAATCGAATTTCAATTCAATAGACTCAAATGAAATTGCACCATTTCTAAATCGAGCATCTCTAAGTTTGTGAGCGATGTCGTTTAGCGTATTAATTTCTTCTTGGAAATCACCTTCTTTGGATTCGATTCTTTCTTGTGCTTCTTCATAAGAGAAACGTCTGTCAGAATGAATTACTGTTCTACCAAAGGACTGCTTATAGACTTTACCTGTCTCATCCATCTCGAAGATCGCTGCAAAAGCTAATCGGTCAACATGCGGGTTTAAAGAACATAAACCATTGGATAATTTTTCAGGTAACATCGGAACCGTACGGTCCACCAAATAAACAGAGGTAGCTCTTTTGAAAGCTTCTTCTTCCAATAATGACCCTGGCGTTACATAATGCGATACATCAGCAATGTGAACACCAATTTCGTAATGGCCATTTTTCATCTTTCTTATAGAAAGAGCATCATCAAAGTCTTTTGCAGTAACAGGGTCAATTGTGAAAGTGGTTCTATCTCTGAAATCCTTTCTGTTTTTTATTTCATCTTCTGGAATTTCGTCAGGAATAGCATTAGCTTCGGCATCAACTTCCTTAGGGAACTCAAATGGGAGACCAAATTCAAACATGATAGAGTGAATTTCAGTTTCATTATCACCCGCTTTACCTAAAACCTTGGTAATTCTACCAATAGGTGACTTGTCATTTTGTTTCCATTGTGTAATCTTGGCAATTACCTTATCCCCATTTTGTGCATCTCCAATTTTCTCAATAGGAATAAATAGATCATAAAACATTTTACGATCTGAAGCAACCACAAAAGCAAAACGCTCAGAGATCTGTAGTTGTCCTACAAATTCATCTTTTTCACGTTTAATGATCTTAGTGATTTTAGCCTCATCACGTTTTCTTTGTCTATTGTAGAAAGTAGTGAACTCAACTTTGTCTCCGTTGAGTGCTCTGTTCATATTGGGTAGTAACACACGTATATCCTCAACCTCTTCTCCAGCAGGAGTATCGACGATTAAGAATGCAAATTTTGGATTGACAAAATCAACCGTTGCAGTTCTGGCATTTTGTTGCTCTTCTTGCAGCAATATAGATTGATATTTCTTACCTTTCAGAAGAATTTTTCCTTCATCTGCTAAGGCAATCATTATATATTTGAGTTTATCTTTATCAGTTTGACTTTTAATTCTAACATCTTTGACGATTTGTCGAAGACTAAAGCCCATTTCAGGCCTTGAATTTAAAAGTTCAATGATATTTTGTATGGTATGAGAATTAAGGCTACTTCTTCTTTGTACCTTTTTCTTTGTTTTTATGTTCTTTTTTCTGGTTTTTGCCATGCTTATGATTTACATCTAATAAAAGACGGATTAAGTTTGCTTGTAAAAAAGTAGGAGATGCCAACTTAATCCTTCTATTTGCTAAATTACGATAAAATCCTAGTTATAGGACGATGATTACGAAACTATGTTGAGAAGTTTTTACTTAACCCTTCAAATTTTAATTTTATTCACTTCTACTTATGCTCAGAAGTCTCAAAAACTATGGGAAAATGAGGAGGCGTTACAGTGTGCATCGTCTATTATGGATGCTTTGTATAAATGTGATTTCAAGACCTCTGATTCTTTGATGCTCAAGTATGTGGATATGATGGAGAGACATTCTTCCACAGCTTTACTGGAAGGATTGAATGTGTATTGGAGAAATGTACCGTTTGATTATGAGGATGAGGAAAAGATAAGTTTATTATTTGAGTCTTTAGATGAATGTATAGCATTATGTGAAGCTTCTTACAGTGAGGATGAAAATGATTTTGAGTCCATTTATTTTTTACTTTTAGCTCGGAGTGTAAAGGCAAGAACGTATAACCATATTGGTTCTACATGGAAGGCTGTATCTGAGGCGAAAGAAGTTTATTCTTTGACAATCAAGGGAATGAAAAATTTAGATCGTTTTGAAGAGTTTAACTTTTCATCAGGTATCTATAATTACTATCGTGAATTTTTTCCTGAGGCCAACCCTATTTACAAGCCCTTCTTAAGTTTTTTCCCTTCGGGTGATAAAAAATTAGGAATTCAACAGTTAGAGTTAGCACAGCAGCGAAGTGTTTTTACATCAACTGAAGCAGGCAGATATCTTATGTGGATTTATACTAGAAGAAAGGATAGTACAGCCTTGACTTTAGCATATCATTTCCTTGATAATTATCCTGAAAATCATCTTTTTGTTTTTGAAGGTCTAATAGCATTGATTTTTTTCGAAGAGTTTCAACGGAAAGAAATACTAGACTATATCTCTCTTATGGAAAACTCATCAGAAAAGTTGAATAAGATAGGGGGAATGATAATGAAGGGCATTTATTATTTTGAAAACGAGGACTATCAAACATCAAAAGCTTTATTGATGGAATCAGATAAACAGTTGCAGGAGTTGGAATCGAGAAAGGAATATATAGATTCGCCACTTTATGCTTATTTATACGCTCTCAACGTACTTCAAAAGAAAAAAGATCAGTCCAAGTTCTATAAAAGAAAAGCAGCTAATACTGAATATGGAATACGAATAATAAACCACCTCAATGAGAAGCTGCTTTCTAGATAATAATATAATATTATTCGAATAAATCTTTTTGAGTAAATTTGAAAGGCAATAAGTCAGATACAGATTGCATTTCATAAATATCTTTTTGTCCCTTCATCAAAAGACGAATTGGACTATCTTGTTTTACCTCGTATTCTAACATAGCTTGTCTACAAGCACCACATGGAGAAATAGGAATGAAGCTTTGTTCTTCTCCTTTTCTTGCAGCAATTGCCATTGTTAATATTTTTTGATCAGGGTATTGACCTCCTGCCCAGTAAATAGCACTACGTTCAGCACACATTCCGGAAGGGTAAGCCGCATTTTCTTGATTGTTTCCAGTGACTATTTGGCCATTTTCAAGAATTAAAGCTGCTCCAACATTAAAGTTGGAGTAAGGTGCATAAGATTTGAATGTAGCTTCTTCGGCGAGGCGTAAGAGTTCTTGATCTTCCTTGGATAATTCATCAATATTATCATAAGTGACAATTTCGATGTTAAGGTTTAATTTTTTTGCCATATCTTTTCTTATTTAGAAAATTAAGATACAGAAAAAGCCTTTAGAATTCATATCCTAAAGGCTTTCTTTGTCAAAAGTACTGTTAATAATTATTTTCCAGAACCTTTTCTTTGTACATCTTTGATGTCTTTACGAACATTGTCGTCATAAGCTACAATCCATGCATCTTTTACGCCCATTGCTCTCATATATTTTTTGAATTGATCAGCTTCACCGTAATCACGGAAGTAAGCAATAGTATATTTTTTTAGGCCATCTTGATCTTCCATCCAGAAGTTACCTTTATCTTGGAATTTTGATAAGTCACGATTTTTGAAAGCCCCAATTTGAACTTTATAAACAATACCTTTAGTATAATCATCACCTGAATGAGAAACGTTATTATCCATTTTCTTCTTCAGCTTCGCATTTTCCTCCTTTAAGTCAGCGATAGTGTTATCTTTTTCTTTTAATTGAGAATTAAAAGAACCTTTTTCTTGCTCTAATTTTGAAATTTCAGCTTTTAAACCAGATGCTTGACCTCTTAGCGTATTTAGCTCTTGTGTCATATCTCTGAATTTAAGGGGGTCAGTATTTTTTAGCTTTTTCTTCCATTCTTTTACTTCTGCTTTTTCATTTTTCTTTGAATTAGAAGATTTGCTTTTCTTTTTCTTTTTTTGGGCGTATAGATCGTTGTCTACAGCTATAAAACTAAATGCGATAAAGAGTAATATAAATATCCTTTTCATGGTAAAATTATTTTTCAATACTATTTGTTAAGAATAACCTTAAATAACGTTATTTTATTTTGTTGAAGAATGAAAAAAAGCAAGAATGCTTTATAAAAAATATAAACATAATTTTTTTCATCTAAAAACATCAATGTTTATGCCACTATATTAACGAAAATTGCTCTAACAGTAAAAATCTTTTTCTAATAACCTTTAAATTCGCAACACAGAGACTTATACACTGTAATTAAGATTTTTTCAATATAAACCATTATTTTTATGAACGCTGTATTGCAACGAGTTTCTTTCGCTAAAGTTGAAGTGGGAGGTATTGTGATTGGAGAAATTCAAAAGGGATTGATGATTTTGTTGGGCGTTAGTCAAGATGATGAAAAAGAAGATCTTCAATGGCTAGCTAAAAAAATAGTGGGAATGAGAATTTTTTCTGATGAAGAAGGGAAAATGAATAAGTCAGTACAAGATGTAGATGGGAATATATTATTGATTTCTCAATTCACTTTACAGGCAAGTACTAAAAAGGGGAATAGACCGTCTTATATTGGTGCAGCTCACCCCGATAAAGCGATTCCACTTTATGAAGAAATGATCAATACGCTACATCAACTTACAGGAAAAGAAATTCAAACTGGAGAATTTGGTGCTGATATGCAAGTTTCATTGTTAAATGACGGTCCAGTGACAATCGTAATAGATTCAAAAGATAAAAAATGAGATATTTTTTCTACATACTTTTTTCAATAATTACATTTTTTGCGAGTCAAAGGAAATCCTACGCCGTTGAGTTCCCAATACAAGATAAATGGCTGATTTACGAAAGTAAAGTAAATGGCTTTGTGCCATATATTCCTGACGAGCACCCTTTCGTGAGAAATTTCTATCTCCTTTTAGATGTTAAAAATTTAAATGGTTTGGGTGTAGAGTTCATCATTCCAGAAAATGCAGCGGTATTTGTCAATAACCAACTTCAAGATATTTCAAAAGAAAAAAATGGTCTTGTTTATTTCTCGAATTCTAAACTTAAAGAACAACAAAAAGTGACAGGAGAGCTTTTATTTGTTGTTAATACAATAGATGGAAGTGCACCACAAAGTTTTTTTGTGGACAAGAAGGTGTCGTATGATAAGTTGAATTCCAATGCAACAATGTATAAAAACAGTCATAAAGAGAAGATAAGATATCATTCTGACTTTAGAGAAATGCTTTTAATGTGGTCTTTGATTGTTTTTACTTTTGTAGGCCTTTCAGCGAAGATCGGAGGATTAAAAACAGGAGTCAATTCATTGATAAGATCTTTTGAAGGTGTGACAATGGGAAGAGGAGATACTACAAAAATGAACACATTACAGTTGATCATGTTTATTTTTAGTTTTACCTTAGTAGGAAGTCTAGCATTAATGCTGTTCGGAAATGGTGAGATTTGGCTTTCTCAAGTCACCTCTACAGAACTGAATAAAGACGTTTCAGCCTTTGCAATTAATATTTTCTATGTTATGGTTGCGATTTTAGGTTTTGTAGCGTTTCGATTGATAATAATTTATTTTTTAGGAAATATTTTTTCGAATACGAATATACCGTCGATTCATGGAGCAGAATTTTATAAATTAACATGGGTTTATGTACTGTTTTATATGATTATATGCGTTTTTTGGACACTAAATCCATTTTATATCTCTTGGGAGTTTATGCGGCTATTTATAGGGATTGGCTTTCTTATAAAGAGTTTTTTAGTGTATATCGCTGTATCTAAACAAGTAAACTTTAGAAATAATTATTTATTTTCGTATTTTTGCGCGACCGAATTCTTTCCTTCGTTGTTAGCGGTGAAGGTTTTCATTAGTTGAATTTCTTATAACTCAAAGTAAATCTTTTTTAACCTCGATTTACTACAAAAAAATAGATAAAACAACATGGCAAACGACATAGCAGGAAAAGTGGTGAAGAAAGCTGTGAAGTCAATATTGGTGTCTCAACCGGAACCCGCCAATCAAAATTCTCCTTATCACAAATTAGGAGAGAAGTATGGAATCCAAATTGATTTTCGTCCTTTTATCGAAGTAAAAGGCGTGACAGCCAAAGAATTTAGAGCTCAAAAGATTAACATCCTAGAGCATACAGCAGTTATCTTTACATCTAGAAATGCCATTGATCATTTCTTTAGATTATGCAAAGAACTAAAGGTTGAAGTGCCAGCAGATATGAAGTATTTCTGTATCTCTGAGCAAACTGCAAATTACCTTCAGAAGTATATTGTAGTCCGTAAGCGTAAGTTGTTTACAGGTTACAAAACTGCTAGGGACATGTTTGATTTATTCAAGAAGTTTAAAAACGAGAAGTTCTTATTCCCTTGTTCAGATATTAGAAAAGAGGATATTCCAGATTATATGGAGTCTAATAATATCGAAATGAATGAAGCGATCATCTACCGTACAGTTGCAGCTGATTTATCAGACCTTAGCGACATTTATTATGATATGATTGCTTTCTTTAGCCCTTCAGGCATCAAATCGTTATTTACGAACTTTCCTGATTTTGAGCAGAAGGAAACAAGAATTGCTGCATTTGGACCAACGACGGCTTCAGCTGTAAGAGATGCTGGTTTACATTTAGATGTAGAAGCACCTTTACCAAACGCTCCTTCTATGACAGGTGCAATCGAGTTGTATATAAAAGAAGCGAATGAGTAAAACCTTTACGCTTTAAGATATTGAAACACCACAGTTTTGTGGTGTTTTTTTTATGCTTGATATAAGGTAATACTTTATTTTTTTGTTAATTGTAGCAGAAGATTCCTAAAAATATAGTAACTTCTAACAGCACTTTATAAACGAAGAATAGAATTAATGTGTTAATTTCAGAATCTCAACAGAAATTAATTCAACTTGAAGCAAAGTACTTATCCTTCTCTTTATTTAGTCTGTAAATTATTTAACTCAATCATCAATTTTAGGGAGAATTGACCTAACCTGACTTATAAATTATGCATTTGACAAAATTTTTCATCATGAGCTTTCTTGTCATGATGTGTTCTCATCTTAGCTCTCAAGCACAACAAGATCCTCAATTTACTCAATACATGTTTTCAAAACCTTTTCTAAATCCAGCAGCTGTAGGGATGACTTCGGAAGAAACAGAAGTGGTTTTATTACATCGTACACAATGGCTAGGGTATGAAGGTACATTTGAAAAAGATGGTACATTGAATACTCAGTTTTTTTCAATAACCTCACCTATTCAATCGAAGAGATTAGGGGTAGGTTTCCATTTAGTAAATGATGATGTAGGATTGATGTCAAATCTTGAAGCGCAATTGTCTGTGTCATATTTGGTTCCATTAAAAAGTGGTTCTTTATCATTTGGGTTAAGAGCTGGAATTTATGATCGTAGCTTAAATACAGATAGGTTGAGATTTGTAAATGAAAATGACCCCTTATATAATGGAGGACAGCCTTTAAATTCGATTGTTCCCGATATTTCGGCAGGAGTATATTACCAAAGTGAAAAGATTTATGCCGGCATAGGAGCAAAACATTTATTAGAATCAGACTTTGAGGGCGGTAGTTCTTCCCCATTTAGTGCATTGGGAATGTCTTTTAATGGATTATTTGGAATGTCATTAGATGTCACTAATAATCTTATTCTTCAACCTTCTATTTTGATGAGAACGGATTTAAATAGTTTTACTTTTGATTTAACTGTTTTGGCGAATCTTCAAGAATGGGTGTATGTAGGTGCAGGGCTTAGAGAAATGGAAGCTTTAAGTGCATTGGCAGGCGTTTATTTGCTGAAAAATAGAAAATTACACTTAGGCTATGCTGTTGATTTTACCGTAAAAGATCAATCGGCCAAAGCACTGACTTCTCATGAGATATTACTTTCTTTTGGTTTTGGTGCATTTGGAGGGAAATCACCTTCAGTTATTAGAACTCCACGCTATCGTCATGACTAATTTCGACTCACTATTTTAACCTGTTTTTGTTTTTTTTTTCTCAATTTTAATTTTTTGGATTCATTTTTGTTTCATTGATGTTTGATAATGTTTAGTTATAATATATTAACGTTCATTGTCTAATAGAAAAAGAAACGTATCAATCCAATAGGAGAATTTTTTATCATATGAAAAGCTTGTCAAAGAAAAGGCTAATAGGAGCGTTAAGCATTTTGGCTGTCTTAACACAAAGTTGTGGCGGCCTACTTGGAGGTGGTAGTGATTCCGATCAAGGTAACCTGATTGGTTCACAAGATCGACCTGAATGGGATCCACAAGTAATACCTTATGGAATGACTAGTGTACCAGGAGGAACATTCCACATGGGACAGGCAGATGAAGATATTACTTACTCTATGATCAACATGAACAAACAAGTTACAATTAGTGGCTTCTTCATGGATGAGACTGAGATCACAAATAATGAGTACCGTCAGTTTATTGAAGGTATGGAAGCGGAATCTGATACTAGTGCAGATTGGACTTTCGAGCAAATTCAAGAAGAATTGCGTCCTGATACAACAGTATGGGAAAAAGATTTTACTTACCACATGGGTGAGCCAATGCAAGACTATTATTATAGTCACCCTGCATTTGACGATTATCCAGTTGTAGGTGTTACAAGAAGAGCTGCGGTAGAGTTTTGTGCATGGAGAACAAGACATTACAATGGTTACAGAACAGAACAAGGACTTGCAGAGATGCCTGCATTTAGATTACCAACAGAAGCAGAATGGGAATATTCAGCAAGAGGTGGTCTGGATATGGCGAAGTACCCTTGGGGTGGTCCTTATGTGAGAAATGGTAAAGGTTGTGCGTTAGCAAACTTTAAGCCAGGTAGAGGTAACTATTATGATGACGGTTACTCTTATACATCTCCAGTTGGAGCTTACTTCCCTAACGGATTTGGTCTTTATGACATGTCAGGGAATGTAGCTGAGTGGTGTGATGATGCATACAATCCATCGGGTTATCCAATTGTTTGGGACTTAAACCCTACTTATACAGATCCAAATGAGCCAAAGAAAATCGTAAGAGGCGGTTCTTGGAAAGATATCCCATATTATATCCAAACGGGAACAAGATCATACGAGTTCGAAACACAAGCAAGATCATATATAGGGTTTAGGTGTGTTATGATTAATCTAGGTAGATCATCTGGATTAGATTATTAGTAAAGTGAACCTAAACAAGGAACACAAGTTTATCCAAAACAATCAATTTAGACAATTTTAGAAGCAAAATGAGCCATTTACACGAAACAGGAAGAGCAAAATTCTACAGAGTATACGTTCCTATTTTAACTAACCTTGGAGCAGCAGTAGTAATTGTAGGTGCAATGTTTAAAATTCTTCACCTACCTAACGGTGGACCTATTCTTGCAGCTGGTCTTATCACAGAAGCATTATTATTCTTTATCGGAGCATTCGCTCCAGCTGCACCTTTCGAAAAGCATTACGATTGGGCGTTAGCTTATCCTGAGTTATTATCAGAAGAAGCAGCAGCAGCTCCAAAGAAAAAAGCAGTCAAGGCTGATCCTAAGAAAGATATTGCAGCTTTAGGTGCAATGGATAAAATGTTAGCAGATGCGAAATTAACTCCAGAAGTATTCAAAAACTTTGGTGCTGGAATGGAGAACTTAAATAAATCAGTGGGTCAAATGAAGTCAGTAGCTAGCGTTGCTGGTGCTTCAGATGAGTACTCTCGTTCATTACAAGTAGCTACAAAGTCTATGGGAGACTTAAACAAGTCTTTCTCTACTACTGTTTCTGCTATGAAAACAATGGAAGGTACTGCAGCTGATTCTAAAGCTCACCAACAACAAGTTCAAGCTATTACTAAGAACTTAGGTGCATTAAATGCAGTTTATGAAATGGAATTAAAAGATGCTAATAACCATCTTAAGACAATCAATAAATTCCACGGTAACTTAGCAACTGCTGTTCAAAGCATGGATGAAGCAAGTAAAGAAGCGACTAAGTTCAAGACTCAAATGACTGCATTAACAACGAACTTAACTTCGTTGAACAATGTATATGGTAAGATGCTTACTGCAATGAAAGGCTAATTTAGTCTTTCAGACGTTCATATTTTGTATAAACCTTAACAAAGAAAAGGACTAATGGCAGGAGGAGCAAAAGAAACCCCAAGACAACGGATGATTGGTCTAATGTACTTAGTACTAATGGCCATGCTAGCGTTGAACGTGAGTAATACTGTACTTGATAAATTTATCTTTATCGAGCAATCATTAGAGAACTCTAATCATATTACTGCACAGGAAAATGATAGACAGTTACACGCAATTGAAGGTGCAGCTGCTAAAAAAGTAAATGAAACAACAAAGCAAGTTTTAGAAGATGCAAAAGCTCTTCGTAAAGAAACTGCTGAAGTTATTGCATATATCGATAATCTTAAAGAAGAAATCGTAAAGAAAACAGGTGGTTACGAGCACGGAGAACTTAAAGGTAAAAGTGATACTCAAAAACCAGCTGAATTATTAATCGGTTTAGAAGGTAAGAAAAACGGTAAAGCATACGAATTAGAGAAGAAGTTAAATGCGTTAGCGAAACATTTTGATGATGTAGCAATAAAGCACGACACTTCTAAAACTTGGCAGGCAATCGGAAAATTAGCGAAGCCGGCTAAGGAAATGGATCAATACAAAAACGACAAGGATAATAAGAACAAGGATTTTGCTTATATCCAATTCGAAGAAACTCCGACAGCAGCATGTATGGCAATTCTTTCTGAAATGTCATCGGAAGTACTTCAAAACGAAACAAAAGTTTTAAAAGTACTAAATGATCGTGTTGGTGGTAGAGTAGTATTTGATAAAGTTGTTGCGGTTGTGAAACCTACTTCGAAATACGTTGCAGCTGGTTTAGAGTATGAAGCGACAATGTTTATTGCAGCATCATCATCAGCAGCAAAACCAAGAATGAAATATAACGGAAGTACTATCAAAGTAGTAGACGGTATTGGTGAAGTTAAATTCCCAGTTAAGCCTGCGAAATATGATAAGAATGGTCGTTCAACTCAATCTTGGAAAGGTGAAATTACTTACACTACTCCATTCGGTGATACTACGTTATTAGTAGAGGAAGAGTATGTAGTTGTTAAACCTACAATTGAAGTTAACTCTGCTACTGTAAATGCACTTTACAGAAACGTAGCAAACAAATTAGTAATTGATGTACCTGCTTTAGGTGAAGCTTATAACCCTCAATTCTCAGCAACTAATGCTAAAGTGATGAGTTCAGGTAAAGTAGCTACGATCATTCCAGACGTTAAAGCTAAAGCTGTAGCTTTAACAGTGAAGAGTAGTGGAAACACAATTGGTACTAAGAACTTTAAAACAAGAGGAGTTCCAAAACCAACAATTACTTTCCCTGGAATTGATTTAAAGAAAGGTATTAGTTCTAAAACAAGAACACTTAAAGTTCGTCCTAAACCGGACGAAGAATTCAAAGCAGCATTACCTGATGAAGCTAACTATCGTGTAGTGGAATGGGAAGTAACTGTTGCATTTGGTACAAAACCATTAGCTGGTCCAGTAAAGATCAAAGGTGGTAAACAAGATTTCGATATTGGAAGTCTTTTGAAAAAGGCACCTAAAGGAACACCAGGTGTACGTGTTGTAGTAGATGTGAAAACAGTAGTTCGTAAAAACTCTCAGGGACAAACTGAAAAAGTTTCTGGAGTAGGTGGAATTACTACAATCTCAGTAAACTAAAGAATCAAGATTATGAAAAGTCTAAGAGGATTACTTTTACTAGCATTTGTAGCAGTTGCTAGTATGACTTACGCACAGGAGATTGATGAGAGTGAATGGAATAAACATTCAGTTAGACCTGTTCGTAATGCAGATATAATGTTTAAGAAAACGGTTTGGTATAGAGTAAACCTTTCTGATAAAATAAATCAGCCGTTCTTTGCTAAAAACCGTTGGTTACCTAAACTGATGATTGATGCAGTAAAGAGTAGTTTACTTAGACCATATGAGAATGACTCTTTAAAGAAGCGTTTAACAATAGACGAGTTCAAAGAGCGTATCAAACGTCCTAATGAAGGCGGCGGAGACTCAGGCGGTGACGACTGGGGTGGCGGCGACGACTGGGGCGGCGGAGGCGGCTGGGGCGACTCAGGTGACTCAGGCTGGGGTGACTCAGGCGGAAGTACTGGAGGAGCAGCAGTTGCAGCTAATGATGAGTTATATCCTGAAGATATCTATCTAATGGATATTAAAGTAGACATCTTATTTGACCGTAGAAGAGGTAGATGGGTTCATGATATCCAAGTGATCTCACTAATTCTTCCAGCTGAAAATAATGGTGGTACTCTTGAGAGAATGGTAGCTTCATTTAGTTATAAAGAAGTGGTTGAAAACCTTTTCAAGGAGAACAGAGACGCTTTGTGGTACAATGATAGAAACTTAGCAGAAAGTAAAAACTTATCAGATGCTTTTGATCTATTGTTATATCAAGGTAAGATTACTAAGTACACTAATACACAAGATAAAGATATCGCTTTATTGTATGGTGATGCTAAAGGTGATATTGCTTTGATGAAGGGCTTAGAATACAAATATGATCTAGTAGAGTACGAGTCAGATTTATGGTCAAACTAGTATAATATTAGAATAAAATATAAAAAGAGAATCATGTAAAAATGGTTCTCTTTTTTTTACTTTTATTCTTTGAGTTTTTTTATTTACAATAGGTACTTCTCTTTTAAGACTATCTTGAGTGAAGAACTTTTTAAAAAGGTAATTAAGCACATTGTAAACTAAGCTTTTGTTCGCTTTCAATTTATCTTGCTACAAGATTTTATAGTGGCTTCCTTCAAGATTCCTTCTTCTTCATTGATCTTTGATTGCGGCCATCACTCTTTTTTCTAATTCCTTCTTGTACGGAACTCTATCACACAAGCATTATGTTGTAATTTAAGAGATAAGATTGTTATCAAAGCATATAACAGAGCATTTTGGATCATAAGGCAGGTTATATTACTATAGAATCTATTCCACCCTCGCAATGAAGTTTCCTGCCATTTCACTTATGCACTATTGTTTTTTGAGGTGAGGTTTAAGTTCGCTTTTGTCAATATTTCTTGAACATGTGTATGTGAGATTTTATCTGTATAACCTAATTCAACAACTTTACCAGCCAACATTCTTAAGGTCCATTTAGAATAACCTTCAGGAGGAGTACTGCAAGCTAATGCAATAATTTTTGCCTTATTTTCATCGGTTAGACTAGCTGGACGGCCACTTCGAGGTTTTTCTTCCAGTAAGGAATTTAAACCTTCTGTCTTATACTTTTTTTTCCAATCTGAAATAGTAGCTATTCTTACCTGTAAAGTAGCAGCTACTTCCTTATATGTTTTTTGCTCATTGAGCAACAATAAAGAAGTCAAACGAAGGTTTACTCTTGATTTTATATCACCATTCGAAAGGAGTTCTTTGATGTGATTTTTTTCTTTTTCACTTAATTGAATGTGATCTCTTTTCATCTTTCTTTTTAAATTTGAGATCCTTAATTTATGAAAATATAGTTTACGACGTGCTTGTAATGACGTTAAATACATTGTAAACTAAGTTTTCGTTAATTTATGAGATTCTTTTTATGGAGGATAAATGATAGTGTATTGCGGTTCGCGAGGACGTTTTACTAAAATGTCCCTAAAGAACTGCATTTTAGAAGGTTATTATAAAATTTTTGCATTTCTGTAATCAGGCAATTATTTAGGCGAGAGTAATGGAATTTAGCTTTTGACTGCAGAGCCTAGATTTTTTGCTTCGTTTTTCATTAATGAAAAAATGAAGAAGAAGAAAGCTTGGAAGTAGGCCCTATAAAATCTAGTAGAAATAGGGATTGGAAGTTAACCGTAATTTAGTTTATACTGTATTAAAAGTAATAGTAAATTTGGAGATCAGAATCTTGATAAACAAAAAAGGCTAATCCATCATAAGATAGAATAGCCTTAATTATATAGATTCCTTCTGGTGAAGGAAGTAAATTACTTACCAGTTGAAACTCTGTGGAATGATTTGATCACCATACCTGATTTCACTGAACCTACGTAAGCTTTTACAGATTGACCTGGCTCTTTTACGTAGTCTTGGTTTTCAAGAGTGTTGTCTTTTAAGAATTTCTTCACATAACCTTCAGCGATACGCTCTAAGATATGCTCAGGTTTACCTTCTTGACGAGCACGCTCAACACCAATTTCTCTTTCTTTAGCAACAACGTTTTGATCAACGTCTGCTTCAGATAAAGCCAATGGACGCATAGCAGCAACTTGCATACCTACGTTTTTACCAGCTTCTAATACAGCGTCGTCTGCAGCTTCAGAAAGCTCAACTAATACTGCGATAGCGTTACCGTGCTTGTAAGCAGCAACAGCAGCACCCTCAACGTTAGCGTAACCGCTAATTTCCATCTTCTCACCCATTTTTGCAGTTAAAGCAGTGATTGCTTCAGTAGCAGGAGCTCCGTCGATTTCTAATGCAAGTACTTCCTCAGCAGTTTTAGCGTCGGCAGCAACAGCAGCGTCAAGTAATTTTTGTCCTAAAGCTTTGAATTCGTCGTTAACTGATACTGGTTCAGTTTCACAAGCGAATGCTAAAGCTACAGATTTAGAGTTGTCAGCGTTTTCATATACGAAAACTTGACCTTCTGTAGTCTCTCTGTCAGCTCTTTTTGCAGCTAATTTTTGACCTTTTTTACGAAGGATTTCAACTGCTTTTTCGATGTCGCCTTCAGCCTCAGTAAGGGCTTTTTTACAGTCCATCATACCCGCACCAGTGATAGTACGTAGCTCTTTAACGTCTTTTGCTGTGATAGCCATCTCTATAAAAGATTTAAAAGAATGGTTGAAAATTGGTAGAAATACTCTACCCTTAATTTATTTACGAACGAACCCGCAAGGTACTAAGTACGATGCGGGTCCGGCTTTAAACCCTAATAAGCTTGAATTATTTCTTATTAGCTGCTAAGCCTTCTTTTACTTTAGCTTTCAATTCAGCCATCTCAGTACGGATAGCCTCAAGAGCTGCAGTATCACGCTCAGCTTTCTTCGCTTTGAAGATGTCGCCTTGCTTCACTTTTAAGTCGTGAAGTTTAGCTTCAAGCTCTTTGATATCTTTAATATCCATTGTAATCAAATTTTAAAGGTAATACGGTGAATTACTCAGCAGAAGCTTCATCAGCTGCTTTTTTCTCTGCTTCAGCAGCAGCACTTGCAGCTTCGTCACGCTCCTTCTTACGCTCGCCAATTCCTTCTTCGATTGCAGAACCTACAGCACCCATGATAGCACTTACAGATTTGAATGCATCGTCGTTTGCAGGGATTACAAAATCAACTCCTTCAGGGTTTGAGTTTGTATCAACCATTGCAAAAACTGGGATACCTAATTTTTGAGCTTCTTTTACAGCGATTGACTCACGCTTAACGTCAACGATGAATAACGCAGCTGGAAGACGAGTTTGGTCAGCGATACCGCCCAATACTCTTTCTAACTTCTCACGCTCACGTTGCATCATAAGACGCTCACGCTTAGCTAATGAATTGAACTCGTCGCTCTTCATTAACTTGTCAATTGATGTCATTTTTTTCAATGACTTACGTACAGTTTGGAAGTTAGTTAACATACCACCTAACCAACGCTCAGTAACGTAAGGCATTTTTAAACGTGCAGCCTCTTGTGCAACGATGTCTTTTGCTTGCTTTTTAGTAGCAACAAACATCACTTTACGACCAGACTTCACAATATTTTTTAAAGCATTTTGTGCTTGCTCTAAAGATGTCTTTGTTTTGTTCAGGTCAATGATGTGGATACCATTGCGCTCCATGAAAATGTAAGGAGCCATCTTTGGGTTCCACTTTCTGGTCAAGTGACCAAAGTGAACACCTGCGTCAAGCAGTTCTTTGTATTCTAAATTTTTCATTGTTTCTAACAAGTAGAGTTTTTTGCAAAACGTAATTTAAAGCAGCATGGCAGATAGTCTGAATAAGACCATCTTTGCCAAATAAACTGCATAATCCAGATTAACGCTTCGAGAATTGGAATCTTCTTCTCGCTTTTCTGCGACCTGGTTTCTTTCTTTCGACCATACGAGGGTCACGAGTTAAGAAACCTTCTGGTTTCAATGTCAATCTGTGTTCTGCGTCAATTTCGCATAGCGCTTTAGAGATAGCTAAACGTACAGCCTCAGCTTGTCCGTTAATACCACCACCTTGTACGTTTACGTTGATATCGTACTTGCCAGACTCATTAGTCAATTCTAATGGTTGTTGCACTTTGATTTGCAAAACCTCAGATGGGAAATAATCCGCAAACTCACGTTTGTTGACAGTAATTTTTCCTTCACCTTGAGACAGGTAAATTCTTGCTACAGAAGTTTTTCTTCTGCCTGAAGTGTTAATTACTTCCATCACTAAATTTTATTAAAGTTCAATTTTCTTTGGTTGTTGTGCTTCATGCTTATGCTCGCCACCTGCATATACATACAAGTTACGGTATAAATCACGGCCCAAACGTCCTTTCGGCAACATGCCTTTTACTGCGTTCTCAACTAATCTTGTTGGGAACTTTGCTTTCATTTCAGTAGCAGTTCTTGATTTAAGACCACCTGGGTAACCAGAGTAACGAAGGTATACCTTTTCGTCCCACTTTTTACCTGAAAGCTTCACTTTTTCTGCGTTGATAACAACTACGTTATCACCACAGTCAACGTTAGGTGTAAAGCTAGGCTTCTTCTTGCCACGTAAGTACATAGCAATTTCTGTAGCTAAACGACCCAATGTTTTACCTTCAGCATCAATTAAGATCCACTCTTTTTGAGCAGTTGTCTTGTTTACTGAAGCAGTTTTGTAACTGAGTGTATCCACTGTGATTCTTCGTTTTATTTATTAAAACTTGAAGTATTTACATCACTGAAATACAGCTACTTGCAAATACCTCGACCTGAACACGCAATACGGGTTAACGTATGCGACGGGCAAAGGTAGAACATTATTTTGTGATTACCAATACTTTAGCAATTATATATGTCTAAATAATTCATAATCACAGCATAAAAATAAGGTGTTCATTGTTGATAATGAACACCTTATGAATTAATATTTTATAAACTAAATGTAAATTTACTGTATAGTGACTGTTTTAGACCATGTCCCAAACATTGGAGCACTGTTTTCTGTACATTTTATAGTAGAATCATAATAGTTGTAAACAATAGAGATTGTAAACTCATTTTGAGGTAATTCTGAGTTATCTCCTGGTTTACTTACAGTATAATTTACTCTGAAATTATAGACATAATAACCATTCTCATCTTTCTCAAGGGAATGTTCTGTTACCTCAAATGCGATTCTATCTGAGTGAGGGAGAGGGGAAGGTGTGTTATCAATAACTGCATCGAAAGCACCTTCAAGTACACTTGTTCTAAATTGAATTCCGGTTTGACCTGGTATGTCTACTGAGGTAGTCGTTCCATTAAAAGGTAGAACTGATTTTAATGTTCCACTAACAGTGAATGTGGAGTTTTCAGGTGCTGTAGAAGGAATATTAGAACTATCAATATCCATTATAAATGGAGCTTCAACTACTTTTATTTTTTGATCTACATTGGCTGTTTTTCCATCATCAGTATAAGCGGTAAAGGTAATTGTATAGTCTCCTTTACTGTAAGGTGCAGGTTGTCTATAGTTTAAATAACCTTCATTTTCATTTAATGTAGTGTCTTGAGCTTGAATACAACTGCCATCACCTATAGTTTCAAGATCACTAATTGGTTTGTCGCTATTTGTTTTAGCTAAAACATTAAGTTGAATTTCTTGTAGAGGATAAACTTCTAAAACATCTTGTTGATCTTCTATTGAGATGGAGGGAAGATTATTAGGTGTTTCATTATCGTCATTACTTGAACAGCTAAATAGTTGTACAGATAGAATGGATAAAATGATGATTGATAGGTTTTTCATGGTAGTATATAATATGTTACATTGTAATTAACGATTGCAGAGAATATAGGTAGAATGTATTTTACATTTGTTTTATAATTTATTAAAAATTACTCTTAAATAAAAAAAGCTAAGTCCATTGCTGAACTTAGCTTCTTATTAATTTTAGTATTCAATAAAGAGTACTAAATGTATTTTTTTAATTACCACTGGAACAATGGGAATTGACGCATCCACTCATTGATTTCAGCTCTCACTTTATCAATTTCAGCATCATTTTCATGATTCATTAATACGCGGTCAATGAAGTCAACGATTTTACCCATATCAGCTTCTTTCAAGCCACGAGTAGTAACAGCTGCAGTACCAACACGCATACCAGAAGTAACAAATGGAGATTTGTCATCAAATGGAACCATATTTTTGTTGATAGTGATATCAGCTTTGATTAATGTATTTTCAGCGATTTTACCTGTCAAGTTCTTAGAACGAAGGTCGATTAGCATCATGTGGTTGTCAGTACCGCCAGAGATGATATCATAACCTTTAGCTAAGAAATGTTTAGCCATTTCTTGAGCGTTTTTCTGAACTTGAGTAGTGTAAGCATCATATTCAGGAGTTAAAGCTTCGCCAAATGCGATTGCTTTAGCAGCGATAACGTGCTCTAATGGACCACCTTGAGTACCAGGGAAAACACCTGAGTCTAATAATGAAGACATCATACGTACTTTACCTTTTGGAGTTTTGTATCCCCAAGGGTTCTCAAAATCTTCACCCATCATGATCACACCACCTCTTGGTCCACGTAAAGTTTTGTGGGTAGTAGTAGTTACGATATGACAGTGTTTTAAAGGATCATCTAATTTACCTTTAGCGATTAGTCCTGAAGGGTGAGAAATATCGGCTAATAATAAAGCTCCAATTTCATCAGCTACAGCACGTAATTTTTTGTAGTCCCACTCACGTGAGTAAGCAGAAGCACCTGCAATAATTAATTGAGGCTTTTCTTCACGAGCAGTTTCAACAACTTTATCAAAGTCGATTAAACCAGTTTCTTTTTCTACACCGTAGAATGTAGGCTTGTATAGTTTTCCTGAGAAGTTTACAGGAGAACCGTGCGTTAGGTGACCACCATGAGATAAGTCAAAACCTAAAATTTTATCACCTGGCTTTAAAACGGCTAACATTACTGCAGCGTTAGCTTGAGCACCAGAGTGTGGTTGAACATTGGCCCAAGCAGCACCAAATAATTCTTTAAGACGGTCAATAGCAAGGTTTTCTACCTCATCTACTACTTCACAGCCACCATAATAACGTTTGCTAGGCAATCCTTCAGCGTATTTGTTTGTTAATACACTGCCCATAGCATTCATCACTTGTTCTGAAACAAAGTTCTCTGAGGCGATAAGTTCAATTCCAGAAATCTGTCTTTCTTTTTCACGATCTATAAGATCAAAGATGATGTCATCTCTTTTCATGGTTGCAAAAGGGGTTTGTTCGTTTTGTTGATTCATCCCATTGTAAATAGGAGGTTGTACCTTTTTAGACATGCAAAACTACTAAAATCCTATTATTCAATAATTATAAATGACTAAAAATATTACCTAATCCATTGAAAAAAAGAAAAAAATGCAATCTACTTTCTCTTTTTTTCATAATTCGACAACAAAAAAAGTCATTAAAGTAAGCTCAGTAAGAACTTTTAACTTTAATGACTTTGCATATGAAATCAAACCTTTACTTAATCATAAAGGTGACTAATTTTTACTAATCCTTCAGGATTGATAATTTTAATGCTTCTCTTGTTGATTTCAATTAGTTTTTCATGCTTAAATTCAGAGATAATACGAATGGCCGTTTCTTTGACTGTTCCTACTAATCCTGCTAAATCTTCACGTGTCAATGTAATGTGCTCTTTGTCTACAAACGCTTTGTCTAATACCAATAAGGCTTCCGCTATTCTTCCTCGAACAGGTTTATAAGCGATGTCAGTAATTTTAGTTTCTGCGTTGTCAATTACTTCGCATAATAAATGGACGATCTGCTGGTAAAATTCCACATTCTCATGGAGAAGCTCCATGAAAATAGCTTTGGGTATGAGACAAATGGATGAATCTTCGATTGCTATAGCAGAAGCTCTATAGCGACTCCCTTTAATAAGAGATTTGTAACCGACAAAATCGCCAGGTTTGGCAATTCTTAAAATCTGCTCTTTCCCGTTACTCCCTAGCTTTGTAACCTTTACGAGACCTTCGCTGATACAATATACTCCTGTAGGCATAGAATCTTCTTGGAAGATTGGTTGCCCCTTTTTAAAGAAGTGACATGTATTAGACTGAAGCTTCTCAAGTTGCTCAGCGGTAAGACAAGAAAACATAGATTGGTTACTCTTCACTTTACAAGCACAAGAGGGTTGTACCAATTTCATCTTTGTTTAAGTAAATGGATAATTCTGATAAAAGCACACTAAAAGTAATATCAAAATTAGAGATTTACTAAAAAAAGATGATTTTAGTTACTTTTTTGGCAAAAAAAACACAGCTGAGAACCAAATGTGTTCCCAACTGTGCGCTTTTATCAGAATTATCCACCACAAAAGTAAATTCTTATATTCAAACTCTTTATGACTTAAGTTGTTCTCAATTATGAGAGAAATCACTAAATTAGGCTTGCAAATTCTAACTTATTAACGATTCTATTCTTACTTTATCATGCAAACGATTTTATTTAGAAGTTTCTACTTCTGTTTTTTTATTATTTATTGCTATTCAACGTCTTCATTCGGACAGTATACTTTAGTTGATTCCCAATTTGAAAATCTATTGAATTGGGAAGGGGAAACATTTACAACAGGAAAAGATGCTGAAGGATGGTTTGAAATTAATACTGATCACCAACTCCAATTAAATGTAACGGGAGGCTCGGGCCAAAGGTCTTCTATCGCTATTTATGAAACACCTTTTCCATTTACGAATGCATCAGATACATTAATTTGGAGTATGTCTTTTATGCACAACTTCAGTGTATCAAGCAGCCTTCAAAAAAAAAATTATTCCAAATTTATACTGCTTCAAAATCATTCAAGCTATTCGAATTCAGATACCTTACTTTATTTGGAACTTTCTGGTAGTATAAAACTAATCCAACAAATAGATGATGAATTCTTAGTGGTTGAAGAAAAAGCTATTTCAATCGTTCCATCAACATGGCATCAAATAAAAGTGCAAAAAGTAAAGGGATTGTGGAGTGTTTATTTGGATGATGTATTTATATATGAGGTTTTTTATGATGATATTTCTTTGGCTACTTATCATACTGGATTGTTAGCTACTTTTTCATCTTCAGCAAGAGGGCAGCATTTTTACTATGATGATTTTATGCATTTGATTAGACCTAAAGCAAAAGACATCACACCACCTAAAGTCTCAAATGTATTTTTAGAGGGGAAAGATACTCTAATAGTGGAGTTTGATGAAATTGTAAATCATGATTCTTGTAAAGGTAGTTTGACCATAAATGCTGCAACTGTAGATTATCTACCTCAACAATCTTCACTTGTAATCCACAATCATTTTGAGATAGATAGTTTTTATACTCTTCAAATAACTGACTTTTGCGATGAAGCGGGAAATATCTTAAATGATACAACGATTTCATTGTTGGTAGAAGATACCTACCCACCTCATATTGACTCTTTATCTGTTAGGAGTGATTATATTCTTGATTTATTTTTTGATGAACCTGTTGTCATAACGGAGCTCTCCCATATTTTTTTGATATCAAGAAGTGATACAATTGAAGTGGTAGATACTTTGAAAAATAGCAATGAACTCCAAAAGACAGTTGTATTGGGTAGTTCAATTCCTACGAATAAGAGTTTTGAAGTTCACATTAAAGAATTGACAGATGAGAAAGGTAATTTTCAAGACGTGTCCTTTACATCTTATTTTGATACCAGATCTCCTAAATTACTTTCTTCAGAAATTATCAATGGTGATCAAATAAATTTAGAATTTGATGAGCCTATTTCAGCATCCATTAATGACCCTTATAATTATATAATCAATAATCAAAAGGTTCCTGAAAGTATAATGATTAGTGGTAGTCAAATCGATTTACTTTTTCAGTCGAATACATTCAAGCAAGATTCTATTTATACGATAGCTATAACTGCTGTTGAAGACCTGTTTGGTAACGAAATGAAAACCAAAATACTATCATTAGAATATGATACGACAAAAGCTAAAATTCTAAATACATTTCAAAGTACACTAAACAACCAAATCCTTTTTGATGAGAAAATTGTTTCAATAGATAGTTCTTCGCATCAATTTCAGAATATTGATTGCCCTTCTTCCATAATTATACTAGAAAAGGTATCCAGTGTAAAATTATTTGGTGTAAAGGACGAAAACCAGAATGTGATTGACTCTGTTGAGGTATTTTTTAATGATGATATTTTTCTAGAAGATCTCTACTGTACCTCTGATAGCTCAATTAGGGTCATTTCTCCTCAGTATCTTAGTGGTTTTGAATTAGAGAATTCAAGGATCGATTCTATTAAGAGTTTAGATGAAGTAAATGATTTATATGTTGTTCCAAAATTTCAAGATGGAGAAAATCGAGTATTGAAGTTTCAAGGAAAGGAATATACTATCAGCTATATCCAAAATGAGATTCAATCGATTATTACTTCCAGTACTCATTCTATTGCTATCGATTTTGAAAGTGAGTTGGATGAGCAACGTATTCCTTTGATTTCAACTAATCCTTATCTCGATATTCAAAGTATTCTTATTGAAGGAGACGAGTTGCATTTATTTCTTAAAGGTCCCATTCCAGAGAATAGAGTGTATACTATTTCGGTGGAAGGTTTAGTTTCTTGTGAAAGTAAAAAATTACCGCATTGTTCTTTTCAATATACCAAAGACACATCACCACCCTTATTAGTAGATATTAGTTGGAAAGATAGAAATCGACTTTTATTGCTCTTCAATGAGAAAGTTGAAAAATCCTCTATTGAAAACAGGATTATTTTGTATCAAGATGAGAAAGAAATTCATGATTTTTCAATTAAAGTCAATGGGGAATATGTTGAGATTATGTTGGAGAAGGAGTATTGGGAAAAAGAAATCCTTTATACTCTTCATAAAGGGATAGAAGATTGGAATGGCAATAAAACACCTTCATCAGTAAATGGTAGTGTGATTTCTGTAAATTCTGTAAAGAAAGGTGATTTGATTCTTGCTGAAATTTTTGCAGATCCTACACCCATAATTGGATTGCCTAATAGCGAAGCTTTAGAATTGTATAATACCACAGCAGATACCTTATCCTTACTTGGGGTCAATTTACTGATTGGAAATGATACGCTCACTTTTAACAATGAGTTTATAGCCCCTGAAAATTATCTTATTTTGGTTCCTTCTACAAAGGTGGAGTTGTGGTCCGACTACTCTTTTGTAAGTGGAGTAAATCACTGGAGTGCTCTCAATAATTCAGGTGAAATAATAAAACTGTATGATGCTAAAAATGACTTGCTCATTGATTCTGTAAAATTTGATATATCAAGTTATAAAGATAAGGTGAAATCTGAAGGAGGTTATTCGTTAGAAAGAAGAGATTTCTTTTTTGATTGTGATCCATTTTTGAATTGGGCTGCTAGTAAAGATGAAACCGGAGGTACTTTAGGTTTTGAAAATTCAATTTTTGAAATTATTCAAGATACAATACCTTCAAAAATTACAAATATTACAGTTGTTGATGGACATAATATGGTCATTTCCTTTGATAAAAGCTTATATATGTTTTCAACAGAAAGCACTATTCAATATAGTGTTGGTAATGTTAGTAAGTATGTTGATAAGTGGAGTTTTGTTGATAACTTTAATCTTAAAGTGCTAATAAACGAAGATTTACCAAAAGGAGTGTTGGTAACTATGATTGTTGATAACTTTCAAGACTGTTTTAATAACACATTATTTTCAGAAAAAATTGATTTTGTAATTAAACCAAAGATTAATTATCAACAATTGTTGATAACTGAGTTGATGATTGATCATTCACCTATTAACAAAATGCCTGATTCTGAATATATAGAGGTTTATAATAATGGTGACTTATGGCTAAATCTTGATAAGTGTATAATGTTAATAGATGGCGATTCCGTAGAGTTGCCAGATTATTGGATTTTACCAAGAAGTTATGCAGTCTTAGTTCCTAGTACTAACAGGTATTTATTCGATAGTCTAAAAGTTGAAGTGATAGGGGTTTCAAATTGGGAAACACTATTAAATGATCAAGGAAAAGTAGTATTGGTTAATGATGAAAATGAAATAATACATAGCGTTGATTACTCCTTGGATTATTATCATGATCCAAATAAAAAAGATGGAGGTTGGTCTATTGAGATGAGAGATATAAAGAGCCCTTGTGTTGGTCTTGAAAACTGGCAAGCCTCAGAGAATGAAAACGGAGGAACGGCAGGTCATAAAAACTCTATAGAAGAAACAGTGATTGACCGTCATGTGCCAACTCTTAAAAATGCACTCTTTTTAGAGAAGGAGTCCAATATGCTTCTAGAATTTTCAGAACCCATTGTGCTTACTGAACAAACTGAATTGATAATAGATGGAGAATATATTTCGAAAGAAAACGTGACATTGAATGGAAATCATTTGTTGATCCATTTGCCCTATGACCTATCTTATTCTAATGTGAGTATCTCAGCTATTGTAGATTGTTCGGGTAACTACAATTCGACCATGATGAAAAAAGAAATTCTTTACCCGATGCCCAAGGAACATGTATTTCTTTCTGAAATATTATTTGATCCCAGCGCATTAAATACTGATTATTTAGAAGTGTTTTTTCAGGTTGAAAAAGGAAGCTATGTTAATTTGAAGAATTGGTCTATTGGCAGGGAAAGAAATGGAGCTATTGAGCAGGTAGTGGCTTTGTCAAAAATAGACGATTATTTATTTTCGAGTCAATTTTTAGTGTTCACCAAAGAAGAAGACAAGCTATTAAGTTATTATCCCTATTTGAAGAGAGAAAATGTGAGAGTGGTGAGCCTTCCCTCATTTCCAAATGAGAATGGTAATGTAGTGTTGATGCATAATGGTGAAATACATGAACAGTATGAATATTTCGAAAAACATCATCAATCATTTCTTAAGAATACTGAAGATGTTTCCTTAGAAAGAATTGACTTTACTGTTTCATCCTCAAATCCTAATAATTGGACATCAGCAACAGAAAGCAGTGGTTTTGGAACACCTACTTTAAAAAATTCAAGAGTAGTGAGTAATGAACTAAATGAGTACCATGGTGATGTACTTGTTTTTTCTACTTCATTATTGACAACAAATGGTGATGGAAGAGATGACTACTTAAAAGTTGAAAATAATTCTACTTTTCCCTTAAGGATTTTAAGAATGGATATTTATGACATTCACGGAAATATCATCTACCCTTGGCTTAATAATTATGAATTGTCAAGTAGAGATTTTGTAAAATGGGACGGCGTAGATCAACAAGGAGACCGTGTGATGGGGAAATTTTTAGTGTATTATCAATTAGTTGATCATAAAGGAAACCGTCAAGAGCAGACGAAAATAGTAAGTGTAGCACCTTGGAATTGACTTGATTAGCACTTTTTAGCCCATATTCAAAGATGTTATCGAATTAATAGTCAGTTATTTTGTGTTATAAGTTTCAATCTATTACTTTTGCATTTCGATTTGGGATTACAGAAAAAGTAAAAAATATTAATAAGATGAAACAAGACATTCATCCTGATTTCAGACCAGTGGTATTCCACGATCTGACTTCAAACGAAAAGTTCCTTATTGGATCTACAGTAGCTACATCTGAGACAATTGAATACGAAGGTGAAACTTACCCTTTATTCAAAGTCGAGATTTCTTCAGCTTCTCACCCGTACTACACTGGTAAGAAAGCGGCTATCTCAGCTGCAGGTCGTGTTGATAAATTCAACAAAAGATACGGAAAAAAATAAATTCGTTTTTATCCATAAAAAATCCACAATTTCATACGAAGTTGTGGATTTTTTTTGTGCCTAACTTTCTTCATTGCATCTTTGTCTAATCATTTTTTTGTTCGTTATATCTCACTTGAGATATTTATTTTTCAGGTGTAAATCACCATTTTACAATTGCGATTTTGTGTAAAAATGGTTTAAAGTAATTATTATGAATATCATATTATTCGACAATCCGAAGACAAGAATTAAATTATTACCTTTCACATTTGTAAGACCTATTGCAGATATTAGAGTAGGTATTTTTAAGATATATGAAAAATGGGAAAAGGCTTTTAATGCAGAAATCTCATTTCTAACAGAAGAGTATTTACAAGGGAAGTTTCCTCTAAAACATGGTGCTGATCAATTTTATATTAATGGATCACTTTGCCCGAATCCTTATTTAATACAGAAAATACAGGAATTAAAAGAGGGGCAGGGTTTAGTTTGTGGTGAAGATTTATTGGTTTTACATACTTCTGCAAAGTTTGATCACTTAGATGCTGAACCTGGCGATTTCGAAAAAATAGAAGTTCCGGCGGAAGAGATAGTATTAATAAAGCACCCATGGGAAATTTTCACTCAAAATAGAGAGCAAATCATGCTGGATTTCGAAGTGGTGACAAGAGGAAGAATCAGTCATCATATCGAAGACCCTCATACCGTAGTTTATGGACGTGCAAATATATTTGTGGAAGAGGGTGTAGAAGTAAGGGCTTCTATCTTAAATGCACAGAAAGGACCGATTTATATTGGTAAAAATGCAGTGATTGAAGAAGGTGTGATTATTCAAGGTACTTGTGCTATCGGTGAGGGAACTCGTATTAATATGGGGGCTAAAATCCGTGAAGATTGTTCTTTCGGACCACATTGCAAGATTGGTGGGGAGATCAATAACTCCGTTGTTTTTGGATATTCTAATAAAGCTCATGATGGCTATTTGGGGAATTCAGTAGTAGGAGAATGGTGTAACTTGGGCGCTGATACCAACAATTCTAATCTTAAGAACAACTACGGTCCAGTTAGAATCTGGAGTTATAAGGAAAGAAAATATGTAAGTACCGAACAGCAATTTTGTGGTATGATGATGGCAGATTATTGTAAAGCTGGTATCAATACCATGTTTAATACAGGTACTGTGGTGGGTGTGTCCGCACACATTTTTGGTGGTGGTTTCCCGCCAAAACATATCCCTTCATTTGCATGGGGTGCTATTGATTCTAACGAAGTGGCTCAATTGGATAAAATGATAGAGATTGCAGAAAGAGTATTCGCAAGAAGAAAAGCAGATTTTACGATCCACGACCGTCAAATTCTAGAAAAGGTATTTGAATTAAGTAAGTTTGATCGAATGTAATTTTCATGATCAGTAAAAATAAAAAAAGGATCTTCTTGGCCTAAAAGAGGTGACAAGAAGATCCTTTTTTGTATTTATAAATTCTTCAATCAAGAAGAGAATATTCATTGAAATAATGATTTTTCTAGAAGTCGAAAGTAGCCCTTTTCACTCGATTAATTTTTCTTTTTGTATCGAAAATATCACAATTTAGAGAGAAGTAAAAGACATTTCCAGTCAGTTGATTATAGCTAAGGTTTGTGCCTTTTATATTCGCTTGATCGCTTCCCCATGATTCATTAAAGAAAGGTGTCAGGTAATATTTGAACTTGAGGTTTGTCCCCTCTCTAAACTGAATTCCGAACATTACACTTTGTTGTACATTTACTCTGTCACTAAACCAAACAGAGAATTTATCTTGCTTGCTACCACCAACAAATGTTTTCTCTTTATAGTGGATAGGCTGTTCTATTTCATATCCTCCATAAATGAAAAAACTATTTAAATTCCCCAGTTTAAAACCGACAGGTAAACCTACATTGTAGGTTCTCATCTTTTTTCTCATACTACCCGAGTATTCTCCATTTTGATATTCATTGGGGACATCAAAGATAAAACCTATATTACGAATAGATACTCCAGCAAAAAGCCCAAAATGATTCCCCACATCCATGTTTATATACGATTGTCCGTTGAAAACAGGAGCAAATCGTATCACATCATTTTGAATTTCTTGATTGTTGATTTTGATGGCAGTCATTCCAGAGAAAATAATTTCCATTCCTCCAGAAAAGTAGAAGTCAGATTTTCTAGATTCTTGACCGTAGATAGAAAGTGTGAAGGCACAAATGCCTAATACCGTAAATAGTAATTTTCTTAATTTGACCATAAGATTATAGTTTTAGATTGATTGCAGGCAGTTGGGTTAAACATCAGGATAAAGTAATTGAAATGAAGAAGAGTGAGCGTTGAAAGTAATCATATATCTTACTTTTTTCTATCACTAAACTCAATATTACTTTATTTGTCCTTTTGTTTAAGTTGAAAAGAGTTCCTGCTTAAATTAATTTACACTAGTTATTCTTTTAAAGACAAAGTTAGAATGAGTAGGTTGCATCAGTTTTAAATTAAATCATGTTGAATTATGAAATACATTGCATTGGATTTGGTTTTATTACCCAATCAATCTTTTACAAAGACGATGATTGAGTATAATAAAAAGCTTCCCGATACTGTATTACAATTGAGTGATGAACATACAATTCCACATTTGTCAATTTCGATGTGTAGAGTTGCCTCTGATCGAATTGATGAGTTATTAGGAAAATTACAAGATTATTTAGAAGTAATTGACCTTTCAGCGCTATTATCATTAAATGTTCCATCAATCTATCAACATAATATAAAAACAGTAGGGTGGAATTTGGATTTAACTTCACCTCTTAAGCACTTACATTATTCAATGGCTAGCTTAATGAAATCATATCATTTTGATCTAGCAAAAGAAAATGATGACTTTACTGTTATTCATCCACAAATGCCTTCTTCAGGGATTGATTATCTCAATTCATTTTTCACAAAATATGCCTTTGATAACTATCAACCTCACATTACTTTAGGGCAGGGTAATGCTCAGGTTTGCGAAGAATGGTTGAATAAAAATATTGAATTTGATCGGATTGCTCTTTTTCACATGGGAACAGGTTGTACTTGTGAAAAGTTGCTTTGGGAGACGAAGATCAGTAATAATTAATGAGCTAGATTTTAGGAGAATTGATTAAAAATTGAGGATAGTAATTAATTGAAGGTGATATTGATTGTTTTTTTATTGATTTATTAGCAGATTTGGGGGGAAAACGAAAAATTAAAAATATCTTTTAGCGCTCTTACCGCTTATTGGAAGGCGCTAACACTCAACAACCGTAAGAGATGTCTCAAGAAAAAGTACTGAAAGAAGAACGTGCATTCTCCAAAGAACAATACTGGGAATGGTATGAAAATATGCTATTAGTTAGACGTTTTGAAGAGAAAACGGCGCAGTTGTACGGTCAGCAAAAAATCAGAGGTTTCTGTCACTTGTATATTGGACAAGAAGCTTGTGCTGCAGGTCAAGTATCAGCTCTAACTAAAGATGATCATTATATCACTGCTTACCGTGATCACGCTCACCCAATCATGTTGGGAACTGATCCTGGTGCTGTAATGGCAGAAATGTATGGTAGAGCTACTGGTACTACAAAAGGTAAAGGTGGTTCAATGCACATTTTTGACAAATCAGTAAACTTTGCTGGTGGTCATGGTATTGTAGGTGCTCAAATTCCAATGGGTGCAGGTATTGCATTTAGTGAAAAATATAAGGGTACTAAGAACCTTTGTGTGACAATGTTTGGTGATGGTGCGATCCGTCAAGGTGCAATGCACGAAGCATTTAACATGGCAATGGCTTGGAAATTACCAGTAATTTTTATCGTAGAGAACAATGGTTATGCAATGGGTACTTCAGTAGAGCGTACTTCCAATGTACACCACCTTTATGAATTAGGTTCTGCTTATGATATTCCATCTCGTCCAGTAGACGGTATGGATGTAGAAGAAGTACACATCGCTATGGAAGAAGCTGCTGCTCATATCCGTGCGGGTAAAGGGCCTTATTTCTTAGAGTTCAGAACTTACCGTTACAAAGGTCACTCAATGTCTGACCCTGCAAAATACCGTACTAAAGAGGAAGTTGCAGAGTACAAAGCACAAGACCCAATCGAGAAAGTGAAAAACAAATTGATCGAAAAAGGTTATGCTACAGCTGAAGAGTTAAAAGAGTTTGATAAGAAAATGAAGCAAAAGGTATTGGATGCTGTGAAGTTCGCAGAGGAGTCTCCATTCCCAGATGCATCAGAAGCTTACACTGACGTATACGTTGAGCCAGATTATCCTTTCTTAGATTCTTAAATTTGAGTTAGAAAATTTAAAATATACGTAAGGCATCCTTTTTAGGATGCCTTTTTTTGTGAAAAAAACATTAAAATATCAATTTTAAGTGCAAACAGTACTTAAAAATATTATGTTTCGGGAATATTTTTTAAATTTGCCGACTGATAATTTTGAAACTTTAGGCTTAGCCTATTTTATATATACATGGCGACCATGAAAGAAAAGAAACACAATACAGTGAAAGGAACTACAAATGAGGAGCACAACGAGTATGAAGTATTCGAGAGTGCTGAGATTTTACAGGACAGATTAGTAGAGTCTCAAGATTTTTTTGAAAAGAATAAAAATGTCGTTCTTGTTGTTTTAGGCGTTGTCGTAGCAGCAATTGCGGGTTATTTCTTATACGGTGTTAACATCGAAAAGCAGAACACGGAAGCTCAAGCTGAATTGTCTCCTGCAGTTTTCTATTTTGAAAAAGATTCTTTAGGTAAAGCATTAAACGGCGACGGTAACCTTACTGGAGGTTTCTTGGAAATCGCTGATGAATATAGCGGAACAAAAGCAGCGAATTTAGCTAACTACTATGCTGGTGTTTCATTTATGAGATTAGGTGAGTATGAAAAAGCAATATCACACTTAGAAGCATTTTCAGCTAAAGATGAGTTAGTTCAAGCTCGTGCTTTCGCTTTGGTAGGCGATGCAAACGTTGAATTAGAAGCTTATTCGAAAGCAATTTCAGCTTACAAAGAAGCAATCTCATACAAGCCAAACAAAGAGTTTACTCCTTCATACATGATGAAATTAGCTTTCACATATGAAGCAGCAGGTGACAACGCTAAAGCATTAGATACATACAATGACTTGATTGCTAAGTATCCTAAAGCTCAAGAAGTGAATGACGCTAAGAAATTTGCAGCAGTATTGGCTGCGAAATAAGTATAAATCTTTTCTTATAAAAATAGGCTATCTTCTAGAAGATAGCCTATTTTTTTATGCTTGAATTTGGGTCGAAAATATTCCAAAATTAGCGTTTACCTACGCTGACTCTTTCTCAGCATGTTTATTTCTATAATCACTTGGACTAAGGTTTTCCATTTTCTTAAAGAACCTACTGAAAGCCTGAATATCATCATAACCTAGTTCATAAGCGATTTCCGAAATAGATTTGTCTGTGTAAATAATTTGTCTTCTGGCTTCTAGAATAATCCTATCTTGTATGAATTGCAAAGGGGATTTTTGCCCCAATAGCTTAAAAGCATTAGAAAGTGTTTTAGGAGATTTATTTAATAATTCAGCATATTCTCCTACTGATTTTTTCTCCTTAAAGTGCAATTCGACCAAAAAGTTGAATTCCTTTACCACCGTCAATTTATCTTCGCTTAATGTCGATAATGAAGTTTGTTTTTTCATGATACGAGTGCAAAGGATCAATAGCCTTTTTAGCAACATCTGAAGCATTTCTAATTGATGATCGTCAGTTGACTCCATTTCATTTTCAAAAACTCTCCAGAGAGACATTAATGTTTCACCGTCATTGTTCGTAATACTGATCTTTGGTAATGATGATGCTCCGAAGAAAAGTATGCCCTTACAGCCAACATCTGAGTCATGATCAAGGATACAGTAGAAAGGTCTATTGAAACGAAGCATTTTACCTTTGGTAATGTTTATTTCTTCTACCTTATGAAATTCAGTAAGGAAAACTATTTCATTAGGACAAAAAGAATATAAACGACCATCTATTCTAAGTTGGCTTTCTTCAGCAAACCATATGACACTAAGTTTACTGCTATTGTCCTCGAAAATTGTTAATTCTTTTTCGTCTGTCAGTTCTTTTATTTCGAGGTACTCTCCTGTTGATTTTAAAAACTTCATAGGAATAAAAATAGGGTTAAGCGAGTAGTAAACATTTGAATGATTAAGGCCTAAACGACTAAGTTTTTATTTATTCAAGTGTTCTAACCCAATAAAAGGTATATCTACTCGCTAAACAACATTTTTATAAAAAAACTAGATAATCTAGTTCGCGATTGCCTCTAGGTGAGTTCTCAACTCTTTTTCAGCAGCCATACCTACATGTGTTTTCACGACTTCACCATCTTTAATGAAAACTAGGTTAGGAATACTTCTTACTTTGTATAGTGTTGCTAACTCAGGTACTTCTTCAATGTTTACCTTTTGAATCGCAACTTTTCCTTCGTACTCATCTGAAAGCTTTTCTACTGTTGGCAATAAAGCCTGACATGGTCCACACCAATCTGCATAAAAATCGATTAGAATAGGTGTGTTACTTTCGTTGATTAATTGATTGTATTCCTCAAAATTGTTTATCTTTTTCATAGTATTGTTTTTATCTGTTTATCTAAATGAACAATACAAAGGTGCAGGATAAAACAGAGGAGGTGTTATGCCTAAATCCCCGAAGGTTGTGCTAATTTTCCTTTTGAGTGAAGTACTCTAATTCATGTTATTGACGTGTGTGAGGAAGTTGAGAAGTACTTGTTGGGTTTCTAAAGTAGCTTCAAACATGCCCATGTGTCCCACATCATCCTTAATAAAGATGTGTGCATTTTTAGGTAGATGAATTTCATCAATACTTTTTCGAAGTGGAACCGCATTGTCTTTTTTACCTATGATATAAAGTACAGGAATTTCCAGCTTTCCAAGTAGTCCACTGTTGTCTTCTCTCAATCCCATGGCTAGAGAAATCTTCGCTATAGTTTCTACTTTTTCATGACAGGCTGTATCAATAATTTCTTGAATAATTGGTCTATGATTTTCTCTATATTTTTCAGCAAATAAATTACCTATCATAGGAGCTACAAAAGAACGAATGCCGTTATCTCTTACAAAGTCCGCTGCTTTTTTTCTTACTTCTTTCTTTGCATCGTCATCTTCAAAAGCAGTGGAATGGAATAACCCGATACCATTAAGAAAGTTCTCATATTTTTTTGCATAGGCTAATGTCACATACCCTCCAAGTGAATGACCAACTAAGGTAAATTTTGAGATAGAAAGGCTTTGTAATGTATTATGAATTTCATCAGCAAAGTCATTTAAGAGAGGTTGTTCTTGTTGTATAAGTGTACTTTCACCACAGCCGGGTAAGTCTAAACAAATGACTCTATAGTAAGGTGTAAATACTTGTACAAAATCTTTCCATATTTCCTTAGTTTCACAAAACCCGTGAAGGAATACCAAGACAGGTTTATCTGTAGTTTTATTATCTGTGTAGGACAGCATCTAATTTCGTTTTTAATGATTAATTTATTTCTTAAATAAGTACTACATTGTAAACTAAATTATCGTCAACTTTCAATCGACCTTTATACAAGCATTGATAGGATCTACTTTCAAACGTCTTTCTTCTTCGTTTTTGTCTTAAAACAAAAAGAAGCAAAAAATTCAAGGCATTGAAGTCAAAAGCTAAATTTCATATCACTTGCCTAAATGATTTTAAACTCGCTAAAGCTCAAACAAGAAAATCATTTTTAACGGCTCATTCCATGAAATTCTTGACGCTTTTCCCTTCAAGGCCGAGGAAAGTACTGCCAAACGAATTGGGTAGAATGCCACTGGCGCGAATGTTAAGCGTTAGCGGCATTCGTGTCATAAAGATCAACAGAAATCTCCTGATTTCTAAAAATCATAAATATTCGAAAACTTAGTTTACAATGTAGTACTGCATTGTAAACTAAATTATCGTCAACTTTCAATCGACCTTTATACAAGCATTGATAGGATCTACTTTCAAACGTCTTTCTTCTTCGTTTTTGTCTTAAAACAAAAAGAAGCAAAAAATTCAAGGCATTGAAGTCAAAAGCTAAATTTCATATCACTTGCCTAAATGATTTTAAACTCGCTAAAGCTCAAACAAGAAAATCATTTTTAACGGCTCATTCCATGAAATTTTTGACGCTTTTCCCTTCAAGGCCGAGGAAAGTACTGCCAAACGAATTGGGTAGAATGCCACTGGCGCGAATGTTAAGCGTTAGCGGCATTCGTGTCCTACAGATCAACAGAAATCTCCTGATTTCTAAAAATCATAAATATTCGAAAACTTAGTTTACAATGTAGTACTGCATTGTAAACTAAATTATCGTCAACTTTCAATCGACCTTTATACAAGCATTGATAGGATCTACTTTCAAACGTCTTTCTTCTTCGTTTTTGTCTTAAAACAAAAAGAAGCAAAAAATTCAAGGCATTGAAGTCAAAAGCTAAATTTCATATCACTTGCCTAAATGATTTTAAACTCGCTAAAGCTCAAACAAGAAAATCATTTTTAACGGCTCATTCCATGAAATTCTTAACGCTTTTCCCTTCAAGGCCGAGGAAAGTACTGCCAAACGAATTGGGTAGAATGCCACTGGCGCGAATGTTAAGCGTTAGCGGCATTCGTGTCCTACAGATCAACAGAAATCTCCTGATTTCTAAAAATCATAAATATTCGAAAACTTAGTTGACAATGTAGTACTACGTTGTAAACTAAATTATCGTCAACTTTCAAGCTTCTTTCTTCTTCATTTTTCCATTGATGAAAAACGAAGCAAAAAATCTAGGCCTAGAAGTCAAAAGCTAAATTTCATTTCTCTCGCCTAAATGATTTTAAACTCGCTAAAACTCAAACAGCAAAATCATTTTTAACGGCTCCATACATGAAATTCTTCACGCTTTTCCCTTCAATGCCAAGGGAGATACTACTAAATGATTGCCTAATTACAAAACAAAAGACAATGGTCTTATAATTATCTTCTAAAAAGCAGTTCTGTAAGGACGTTGCATTGCAACGTCCTCACGAACCACAATACACTACCATTAATCCCTCATAAAAGGAGTTATATTAATTGATGAAAATTTAGTTTACAGTGTAGTACTACGTCAAAAATACATCATAGTAAATTCTAATTTATTTTTTGTGAGTACAAC
>NZ_JTAM01000084.1 GCF_000812565.1 Flammeovirga sp. OC4
TAGGACATAAAAGCCTGCAGAATAATTGACTAGAAGTTTGCTGTAATTTAGTTTACAATGTATTAAATACTTTTATAATCAGGCATTGCCCCCTTATGAGTACATACAAAAGCAGCTACCTCTACAGCTTCTTGGTGTAATTCTTTCAATGGTTTTCCCTTGAGCAGTCCCATTACCATTGTTGCTGTAAAAGCATCACCAGCACCAATCGTATCAGCTACATCAACTTTAGGTGTTTTAAAATAAGAGTCTTCATCAGCAGTGACTAAATAAGAACCCTCTTTACCCATTGTAAGAACCACCATTTTAAGATTAAAAAAAGCAATTAAAGCTTTTAACCTCACCACTGTCCGTCCTTCAATCTGAAACATATCAATCAAAACGGTGATTTCATCTTCATTAATCTTTAAAATATCGGCTTCTAATAAACACTTCTCTATCAATGCTTTTGAGTAATATTGTTGTCGGAGATTGATATCAAAAACCTTCAAACAATTTTGTGATACAATACCAAGTGCTTCTTCAATTGCTTTTTTACTTTGCGAGGCCCTTTGTGCCAATGAACCAAAACAGATAGCATCAGCTTCTTTTAGTTTAGATTTTGCCTCATCTGTTAGAAGAATGGTATCCCAGGCTACATTTTCATGAATTGTATAAGACGGTTCTCCTCCCTCTGTTACAGCGACTGTAACTGTCCCCGTTGGTAATTTTGATGGATTGAGAAACGCGGATACGCCTTTCTGTTGTAATAACTCCTCAATTTGATGACCTAGTTTATCATTCGATACCGCACTGATAACGTATGCTTCTGCACCCTGTTGTGCACAATGATAGATGAAGTTTGCCGGTGCACCTCCTAACTGTTTTCCTTCCTTTAAAATATCCCATAGAATTTCTCCTATGCCTATGACAATTGGTTGTTTCATTGTATTCTTTTTCTACTAAAATAGGGATCATCTTTGTGTTTTCTATCATAAAAAAGCGTTTTTTAAAAGGTAAATTTGCGAAAGTAGAATATGAAAGACTTACAGAAATACATATTGAACACTGACTATAACTTAGTTTGCAGTGTATTGAAGTTATATTTACATATTATCTTAACAAAATCTTAAAGAGCATCAGGTTTGAAAATGGAAATAAAACGATTTAAAGAGATCAATACATTTTTTGAAACTACTGGATTTGAAAAAAGAACTGATATTCCAGCATTTTTTGTTTTTCGATTTGAAGAACTAAATATTGATACTGCCTTGAAGATGCCTCCTTATCAAAAAGACTTCTACCAAGTAGCATTGATGATTAATGGAGAGAATGCAAGTGCTTCTATTGATGTTCAATCAACTGATAAACTTGGAAATACTCTTTATTTTCTATCTCCTGATCATATTTTCTCTTGGCAAAGAAATAGTAAAATGACCGGGTTCAATGTCTTTTTTAAAGCAGAATTTCTTGATTTCTTTAGTGGGAATTTTAAAAGTGAGTTTTCATTATTTGATCTTTCTAATAAAAATTTCATCAAACTTGATTCAAAAGAACTTCAAAATATATTGATCGATTTTGAAAAACTATACAAAGAGTATAACACCCCTAATTCTTACCGCCATCAGATTTTACAATCTTCTTTATTGTCGCTCTTATTCAAATGTAAAAGTATTGATGAGGAAAAAGGAAGTACGAAAAATCTATCCAAGAAAGAAGAGACCATTAACCGTTTTAGGAACTTAGTGACGAACAGTTTTATCAAAAATAAAAAAGTGAGTGACTACGCTGACCTATTGAATGTCTCCTCTAATTATCTGAATCAAACGGTAAAGTCAGTGACGGGAAAAACAGCAAAGGAGGTTATTTCCAACCAAATCATTCAAGAAGCCAAACGATATTTGAAATATTCAACTGATGATATTTCTGAAATTAGTTATGCTCTTGGTTATGAAGAACCCACACATTTTATTCGTTTTTTTAAAAATCAAACGCAGATCACCCCAAATGAATATCGAAAAAACCTAATGTAATTTTGGTCATTTTCCCATTGTTTTTGGTTATCAGTCGCCCTCCTTTTTCGCCGACATTTGTAGAAACAAAATTTAAAAAAGACAATGGAAAAAATAATCGTATTAGGAGCAACAGGAAATATTGGTCAAGCTGTTTTAGAACACTTACAAAACAGAGATGTGGAAGTTTATGCAGGTGTGAGAGCTGAAAAAGATTTTGACAAAGTAAAAGGGGCAACTCCCGTTATTGTTGACTTTACAGATCAAGAAAGTTTAGATCATGCCCTTGCGGGTAAACAAAGAGTTTTTCTTGTGACTCCATTGATGCAACACCCAGAGGAAGTAACCAAAAAAGTGATTCAAGCAGCTCAAAAAAATAACTTAAAACATATCGTAAGAAGTACTGCCTCTGGTGCGGATAGTAATGGTCAGATCCAAATGGCACGTTGGGCTGGTAATAGTGAAGACCTTATCAAAGCTTCTGGCTTGAACTACACTATTCTTCAACCTTTCAACTTTGTACAGAACTATATCAATTACTACGGACAAACCATCAAAGAATACAATGGTTTTTACATTCCAAATGGTGATGCTGAATTATCATTATTGGATGTCACTGACCTTGGTGAAGTGGCAGCAATTGCACTTACTAATGAAGAGCATTTTGGTAAAACGTATGCATTGAGCGGCCTTAAATATTCCAATGAAAAGGTAGCAGAAATCATCAGTGATGTCGTTGGAAGAAAAATTTCTTATATCGATGTCCCTGAGGATAAAGCAAAAGAAAGTATGCTTGACAACCAAATGCCTGATTGGCTTGTAGAGGCTATGATGGAATTAAATTATATCATTAAACAAGGATGGACTGCCGGTTATTCAGCAGATTATAAAAACATCACGGGTAAGGAATATACAAGTGCTAAGGCCTACTTTGAGAAGAATAAAAATGCTCTAAAATAGAACTTCATTTTCTTCTCTTAAAACAACAAAGACTTTCACTAGGAAAGTCTTTGTTGTTTTGATACACCTAATTAAATCCATCGATTCAGAAAATTACTTTATGTACACTTCTACTATTTTGATCATAGATATGTACAATGTACAGCCCTCGTAAATTAAGGTTTACTTTTTCCTGACTCCCCGTCAACGCCCTCTCAAAAACCTTTTGACCACTGATGCTATAAATCGTCATCATTTTGCCATTCAATTGATTTTCCGACTGAATATTTAATTCTTGGTGGGAAGCCTTAAATACTTTGATCGTAGGATCGGTAGAATGAACACTCAACGCCCCTTCTTTTCTAATGATAAAAGAGTATGTTTTCGTTAATCCTGTTGGTGAAGTAACCGTAATGGTAAATGTGTTTCCAAATGTTCCATCCCCTTCAATGGCATAAGTAGCCTCTTTATCTTCAGTGAAAGCTGAAACTGTTGGGAAAATACCACCTTGTACCTCAATTTCATGGAATAAAATGGCTGGATTAAAATCTTTATAAAGTACGCCGTCTAAGTAAACTTCTGCTAAGTTGGCATTACTTGCCGCTCCGTCTTCCGTTACAAAATATACTTTGTATTCTTGTTTGAAAAGTGTGTCTTCTGCTGTTACAATAATGGTTGTCACTCCAGGAATTGCAGATGCCGCAATTACTTCTACATTTGCTTTAGCATGACGAGCTGTAGCATTGACCACTGGAATTTCAGTGGCATCGTCTGCAAGTACGTAGTTGTAGGAGTAGACCTCATTTTCAAAGTCTGGTACGGTCACATTGTTTACTGTAAGATCTGCGAGCTGAGCATCTTTATTTTGTTTGTGCACTATCATTGCATTCCCTTTGGTAAACATCATTAATTCTACTTCTGCAGTTGAATTATCATTACTCTCTAAAGCGATGGTATTTATGCCTGCCTCTACTTCAAATTTGCCGGAAATAATCACATCAACCTCTTCTTTTAAATTCCAATTCTGATCATATACTTTGGCTTTCTCTCCACCTCTATATTCAATGTATTGAGAATGTTCAGTCGTTGCTCTAATCATCGTATTTACACTCAAGAAAGATTCTCCAATTCTAAAACGGGGTTGTACAATATTTTGCTCTCCTGACAGTACTCTTACAATAAATTGAGGAGATTGTTTATGGTATTTATTATTCAATTCCAGAGTTTGCCCAAAAGACACTTTCTCGTATGGAGCATACATTCCATCTTCCTGTTTCATATGGAAGTATTGATGATGCTCGTCTTCTGAAGATAAGTCGGAAGTCACTTCTGAATCTTGAGACATCATTTGTATAGGCACTAAAAAGAAATCATCTTCCGTCTCTCTCAGTTCAAATGTGGTATAAGATGCAAACAACCTACCTACATAAATAAAATAGGTATCCATCATTGTTTGTCTCTGTTCCTCTGTTAACAATTTACTCGCCGCTTTCCACTTCGGTAATAACGATAAAAGTTCATCTGTTTTTCCATACGTTTCAAATTCTTCTAGTGTAATACCAAACATTGGATCAGGACGTAGAATTGAGAAGTTTCTCCCGTTATGAGCCGCTTGAATTCCCAACATATAATTTGCCGCTAGAAGGTTTGAAGCCGGTGTTTGAACCCCCTTATTCGTTGTACTATTTCTTTCTAATTTTAAAGAGGGTCTGGCTTTGTTATGATCACCTACAGGAGAAGTCAAATATGCTTTCGTGGAGTTAATTTTATATTCTAAATATCCGGTATCTGGCTCTCTCCCGTTTGACGTTCTGACCACAACAGGATGATCGATCTTCTCATATACTTGCTCGGCAAACTTTCTGAACCCCCAGCTTCCATCAAAAGTATGGATCTCTGCACCATCAAATAATGCATTCGATATCTGGCAATCATTTAAAAGACTAGCATAGTTTGTAGTAAGTGTTTTAAACAATTCAGAGTTGTTTTCGGGAACAAAAACCTGATTATATGCTAAAAGTATTCCCTTAACGTTTGTACCTTCTTGGTGAGCAGAAGTAATGGTGGATAAAAAACCTCGATGATTAAGCGTAAACTTCCAAGTTCCATCTCCCATATCTTCAATACTCTCAATGATCATCAATTCTTGTCCAACCTGTAAATAATTGTATTGAAAGAAAGTAGGTAAAGGTGAGGACAACTTACCAAAACTATTTGCAGCATCATCAAGTGCATCTGGAATAGTGTACCATTCTTCTTTGGGGTGAAATAATATCTCAGTATCAGTATCCAAAACGGCTTGTATTAATGTTCCATCCACCCATGACGCTAAATCATTCGATAGGTTTTCTCCTGAATACAATGGATCATTTTTCCCAATTCCACCACTAACATAATGAATATTAATACTTCTGTTATTTTCTCTTTGCAATTGAGAATATTCTTTCAAAGCGTCCTGACTTCCAAAAATACCATCGACCTCCCAGTTAGGTTTATCTTTTGGCCAAAAACCACCATGCCACATATTTGTAAAAAAGTTTACCGTCGTAACATCAGCTTTATCAAGGTACTCTTCAAAAAGAGGTAATTCTTCAACATTTTGAGGGGCAATATACATTACACTTTGATCCTCAAACATTACTTTCCATTCTTCCACCCATTGTACAGCTCTGTCATAATTCCACTCTCCATCAACTTTTGGATGAGGCATAGACTCATTCCCCCATGCTTGTAAAATGCTTTCGTCTTCCTCTGCCTCATTCGTGTAAGTATATAGAGCAAAACCTCCCTTCTTATTACCTTTATATCTTTCCCATAGATGTTCGAATCGAATTCTCTTAGTTTGATCCACCCCAAATTCATAGACCATATAATTGTAAGCCAATGTTTTCACTTTAGTATCAGTGACACCCAAATACAATTCCATATAGCTTCCTTCAGGCAAGTCACCATAAAAATCAACTAAATCAAATGACAAATAGGTAGGGTGAGGAGTTATCTTAAAAGAAGCATAATAACGATTATCACTTGTAGCAAAGACGTAATCATCTCCCGATGTATAAAAGTTGTCCATTGAAATGGCTTCTTGACCGGGTAGTGTCAATGTAAAATGATTGAAATTGGATACCTCTCGTATTAGCTCTTTCCCACTCTCTAAAGTAATAGAGTTAAACGTACCATCAGTACCCAAAACTAGGGTAAACCGTCCTGTAGAAAAGACCACCTCTTGTGTCACTTTTTCCAAATTTTCTGGTAGTGTTTGAGAAGAAATATCCTGCCCTTTTACCATTTTTATATTAATGAATAGGGTAAATATTATTATTAAAATAGAAGTGGTTCTTAAGTAGTAAAAATGATTCATCAGATTTCTAAAAATGATTGTCTAAAGAGTAAAAAATGTGTAATTACCAGATTGAAAAAAACTTATCAACTGTCTTATTCAACTCAACCCGTTATTAAGTCAAAATGCCTTTAAATTTGATATAGATAATATCTTTTCATCTTTTTTGAAGGCAAAAGCTTCCATTGAACAGAATTGTGTATAATGTGATATGCATACACATTCTATTTCAAAAAGTTAGAAAGGAAAAAAAATTCTTCGTTTCTCTAAGAAAAATAAATGATGGAAAATGCTGCTATTTGTCAACTTATGATTGACAAAAAAGTATTTTGAAGGAGTGTTATTACCATTACCGATGCTACGACCTTCGCTCTTTTCTAAAACAAAATTCATAATACATGTCTCTTGTTGTTCTATAGAAAGTATAGCAAATGGAATAATTGATAGTAATAATAAATATAAGTTTTTCATTACAAATTCATTTTAATCATACTATTGGTATATGGGTAGTCGTAAAATCAAGTAAGGGAAAACCCTTTTCCGTTTTTAATAATTCATTTCTTAATACATCGTAAAGTAAGGTATCTTATTGTTCATTTCGAAGGAAAACAAAATTTGTGAGTAGTCTATATTTTACAATTGTTTGCTTTTTTATAATCCAACAACTGTAATGCTAAGTTTTCGTTAAATTTTAATCAACATTTCTACAAACATGTATAGGCTCCTACTTTCAAACTTCTTTCTTCTTCATTTTTCCATTGATGAAAAACGAAGCAAAAAATCTAGGCTTAGAAGTCAAGGCCAGGAGAAAACTAACAAACTAAAATGGTAGAAAACTCAATGGCGCGAATGTTAAGCGTCAGCCTCATTCGTGTCCTTCAGATCATTAGAAATCTCCTGATTTCTAAATGTCATAAATATTCGAAAATTTAGTTTACAGCGTATTCAGAGTGGGTGATACGAAGTACTTAGAAATAAAAAAAGCATAGGCTCAATTGAACCTATGCTTTCCTGTATTACTGAAATGATAATTACATTACTACTAATTTAAGCGAGAATGATTGTTTAGTATTCCACTTTCTTTCAGAAAGGGTTACCTTCCATAAATTGTCACCAAGGCTTTCTACGTTCTTGATCTCACAATTTTTAGAATTACCCGCTTGAATACCTTTCTTAGAGAAGAAGATAATATCACCTTCTTGAGCACCAGCATCTGTCATTTCAACTTTGATGTTGTTGCCTTTTACTACTAAGTTTTTGATTTCGTTAGCACCCATTGACAAGTGAAGGTTTGAACCTAATACTTTTGGCTTGTCATCAGTGATTGGCGTAAATCTTACAAACTGCGATGAGTTTGAATATAAATTCTTTGCTGTATAGCTGTTTGTAGCATAACCTACCACTTCGTTTTTCCAGAAGTCATATACTGCACATTTTGTATCAGTTGGAAGACCTGCTTTCGCAAAGTCAATCGTTACGTCATTTGATTCTTCTTTGTCTACATTATAAAGGTTGTATACCCCGAAGTTTCCAAATTCTCTTTGTGCATTGAAACCGAATACAGTGTTGTCAGCTGATTCACCCAATGTCACTAATTTTGTTTCTTCAATCACGCCCGGACGCATGATTTCGTAGTTTCTCCAAACTGCTTTTACGTCATCTTTGTCGATAGGCTCAGAGATCATCGCTGTACCACCTGTCAATGCTACAGTGTTGTGCCATGTGTGCCACATGCCTTGTTGAGGAGTATGACCTACTCTACGCGATGGTAACTTGTAATCCAAGTAAGATACATCTGCGTCATTGTTCCACCATACTTTGTGGAAAATCTGGAATCTCAATACAGACTCTAAACAGTGGCTGAAGTGTGCAGGGTGAGAGTCAGGACCTACTCTAGCTGCATCGATAAAACCAATTACACCTCTGGTCGGCTGACCTAAACAAGAAAGGATATACATATCATCACCTGCAGCTTCTCTGTAAAGTGTATATAACTCTCTGAATGTTTGTAATCTTGTCAACTTCGGGTTGTCATATACAGCACCAATACCATTGAAGTCAATCTTGATGTAACCGTATCCTCTCTCTCTAGCATCTTTGATGATGTTGAATAAGAATTCTTTTGCTTTCTCGTTCGTAGGGTTTAACCACTTCGCACCTGAAGGGTGGAATGGGTTAGGGTTCATAAACGCCTCAATACCTTTCGCATTTTTCTGAAGTGCATCTGGATTAGCTTTTGCCCATGGGTGCTCAGGGTTGATCATTAATGGAGCAAACCAAACACCTGGAGTTCCACCAGCAGCTCTGATTTTCTTCGCTACTTCAGCCATACCTGATGGGAATTTTTCGTTCGCAGACCAATCACCATCCATTTTTTGGTAACCATCGTCGATTTGTACGATACCTTTACCAAAAGTATTAGGATTCTCTTCGATTGTTTTCAAGACGTTCATTACGTGCTCTTCGTCAATCTTAGTCGTTCTGTCATACCAGCTACACCATCCGTATACAGGATCTCTGTCTAATTTTGCATTGTGCGTAATTGCTACCCACTTCGTCCAAACATCAATGTTTTTATCCTTATCTTCTTTGATGAAGATCATTTCCTCACTTCTTCTTACTTCACCAGGCTCTACTAATACCTCGTCCATACGAACAACAGCACGGATCTTTTTGTTTGACACGCGTACATTACAGTGGGCATCACCAGGACCTGTAGGACCAATTAAGAATGATTTATCAGTAGTTGTATTGTAAAATAAACCTACCTCTTTGAAACGCTTATCCATTTCGGCTACAGTTTCAGCATGATGGTGCTCCATCAAAGGAGTCACTAACCAATCCTCAGGCTTTGATAAATCAACCTGACCGCCAAAACTTTTATCCATATTGAATAAATCAAAGGCTCTTAATTTTGTATCTTTATTACTCTTATTATGGAAAAATGCCTGAATAGTATAAGCATCTAAATCTTTCAGTTCTCTAACATGAAGCTCAAATCCAAAATTATCTTTTTCAAAATATGCTTTTGTTTGCTCTGCTTTTCCAAAAGGAGTATCCACTATTGTCACTTCAATAGTACCTGTCTGAGGAGTATGGGCCATTCCAATTCTTCTGCTACCACCATCAACATCAAACACACATGTAGAAGATCTGAAAAGCTTCTGAATTTCTTGTTGTGCGAATGACGAAAATATTGGTGCTAAACTTAACACTAAAATTAGTCCTAACTTTATCTTTTTCATTTCACTCAAAATTTTAAAAAATGATTTTAAATACAAAGGCACCTTTATTTTACCTTGTATGTAATTCAGTTGTCACATTGCAATTTTAATTGTTCCTTCCTATCATTCTTTGCTCTTAGCTTACAATTGTTGATAGTGATCTTTATGATGACAATATGAGATATAAAAAACACCTCAAATGAACACTTTTCATGACTTTTTGCTCAAATCTTGCCTATTCCACCTTTTTCTCCATTGGCTTATGGCTCTATTTGATCATCCATAGGAATGGAATAAGTGACCTGCCATGTTCTTGTTTCTGCATCAAAATCAGTTTGCCAATAATCATTTCCGAATTTTTCCTGATCTTTTAAATTGATAAAATCACCATTTCTAGTAATGATGGCCTTAAAGTCCTTATAGTTAGAAATATTTGAAATTGTGAATGGAACATAACCTAAACCATTGGAAAGGTCAACAACCACTTCATCATTTTCTGCGGCAATCATTAGCGGCGTTCTCCGTACCAACTTTCCTTTTTTAATATTGACTTGCAATGTATTTTGATGGGCTTCCCTAAACATAGGTTTCCATGTGTTAGCTTCTTTTTTTATAAATTCCTTAAAGATTTCATTATCGCCATAATAACTGTCGGGTTCATTAGGTAATACACACAATTCAATCACTGCATCAATCTTATCGCCCTTCTGCAATGATCGGACTGATGCTGGTAAGTTCAATTCTATCAACGTTACATATTTATTTATTCGCTTGCTGAAATGAACATACGTAGAAAATTTTGGTTCAATTAATTTACCATCAACAATAGATTTCCACTCTCTCAAGATCAACCCCCTATTGGCCCATGTTCCATATTTACCTGGAAGTTGATTTTCTGCATTATGCATACTTGCCCAAGGAGCAGCCCCAGGTGCATCAATATTTTGATGGGAGTAGCCCTCTCTTTCCCTTTCATTTTCTATATCCAATAATACGCCATTTTCATTGCCATAAGCAAAGTTATGTTCGTGACTAAAAGCGTAAGTCTCCGAACCAAATTGAGCAATTGCTAAACGATTAAACTCTAAGGTCTCATTTACAATCAACTCTACATGATAATAGGCTCTTAAATAATCATTGGAACGAATCAGAAAAGTGGTCAATTTATAGTCGGCTTCATCCTTTTCCGTTTTCCCTCTATAAATGACTTCAGATAAGTTAGGACAATTACGTTTGTAGTCCACACGAATCTCCTTAATTTGCTTTAGTTCTCCCCTTAGTCCATAAAACCTTAAAAAGTCTCCACCTCCAACGTTGGGTGTCCAATCGTATTTTCGTGGTTCGGGTACCATTTTCTTTGTACTTTGGACAAACAGTGGACGTACATCAGTGATCATTGACTGTGTTGAACCCCCATAAGGTTCATAGCAGATACTTTCGCCAAAAGCTCCAACCGCTGTTTCTTCCCATAATTGATGACTTGTTGGGTTTTTCTTGCCCCAAGATGATAATGATAACTGACTATGTGATACCGCAGGCAAACTTCCCCAAAAACCTGAAACTCTTGTCAATTCCAATTCTATCGTTTGATGAGGGGGAATCACCATCATGGTGTACCCTCTGACCCAAGGCCCTACAAACCTACTGTAATAATCTGTATGCCAGTTTTTCGAAATTTGAATTGGTATTCCGGTTGGATGTCCATCTTTATCTCTTAAAATCATTGAACAGCCTGTAATCGCTTTTACTTTATCCGTTTTTTCAAAAATAAAACGTTCCAACTGTTCAGTATTTGAAGGGTTATGGAGAATCAGTTTCGTTCTTTCCATTCCAAACTTTGGCTCCATGTTACCATTTAACTTTACTACCGTTGCTTGTCGTTGAGTATCTCTGTAAGCTTGTAATCGTTCAAAAGGTCTATTCTTATCAGAAGCCACTACTACTGTTACCTCATCATTTTTTTGGAATGTATGACGTACTTTGAATAATGCTGAAAGCGATTTATTCGATAACTTCCCTTCTATCTTTACACTATTGGCATTACTCCTAACGAAGCTTTCACTATTACTTGAATATAATTCCCACAGCATTTCATGTTTACCTTGTACCGTTACAATACCACTGTTAGAGCGAGTGATTTTATACATCTCTTCAGGAAAATTGAATTCAATATGAAGTTTCATTTCATCTTCCGGCAGGAAACTCTCTTCATAAGTCAATGTAAATGAAAAAGCATCCGTCCAAGAAGCAATCTCTAAACCAAACTCGAAAAGCGGCCCATCTTCTAAGCGTAAGCCATCAATAAATCTCCTTTGATAAAACTTTCCTCCTTCAACCCACTCCCCCATATAGTCTTCCGTTCCTTCTCCTCTGATCACTTTAAACTTTTCGCCATTGTACTCCAAATACATTGTCATTAAGTCTAAATCTACCTCTTCTACTAACTGTTTCATACGGTGTTTTCTCTCAAAAGGAGCTACACTTCTGAACTGTGTAAATTTGAGATCATGTGGATTGAAACGTAAGAAATGGAAATCAGTGTGAATATGAAACTCTGTTGCTTCCCCTAATTTTTCAGGAAAATACATGTGCGTATTAGTTGACGCAAAATCCCAAAGTTGTAAAGGAAGTTGAGCAAATAAGTTGGAGCAAGAGATAGATAAAATTAAAAAAGTAATGAAATTTTTCATCATGTTATTCAATAATTTCATTTTTGGCAATAATTAATTATTAGGGTATTTCCAGCAAAAGCAGTTGTTAATACCTATTCATTTCTCCACAAACATATTATATGCAACAGAATTGTGTTGATTATTATTTATCAATTCATTGTCTTTTATTTACAAACAAAGATTATCGAAGAACTTATTATAGTGTCTACGGCCATAGTGTAAACTTAATTTTCATCAACTTTTAATTAGCCTTTCTACAAACATTTATAGGATCAACTTTCAAGCTTCTATCCTCTTCCAATTGTGCTAGAAAAACAGCATTCAAAATCATAAAAATTGATAATTCTACTTTTTTAGGCTCAAAAACAATCAAATGATTGATTAAAAATGGAGTGTAAATTCCAATGTTATGTAAATATGAATAAGCGTATAATATTTACTAAAACTCTTTTTTGACGTAGCAAACAACCTCAAAGTAATACATCACTTTTATTACGATGTATTTGATTACAAAATGAAAAATCGTTGTTTTTAGTGTTATTAAAGGTGTTGCTAGATCCTATTTCAGCCATTATTTCCAGTAACAAAATAACATTAAGAGTAACTTCAGGAGCTTAGTTTTTTAGCTCTAAAAATTTATTTGTTCCCTCTCCTATATTATCAAATGCATTTCCCAATGCATTGTAATTCAATTGATTTTAAAGAATAGAAGTTAATTTTTTATCACTTTAAGAACTATTCGAACGTTCTATCAATTGTTATTTAAAGAGAGCGTGAATTATGATTAAATAAAGTCAATGAGTTTAAAGGTAAACATAGAGTTCACATTGTGAGTATTGTTTTGCCGACGGATTTAATAACCAAGAAAAATTCTAAACGCAATTACAATTACAATGTTCAAAACAAGAAAAACTTTAATTGTAGCTTTATTCATGCTATTCTCTAGCATTGCTTTTTCACAGACTATCCTAAAGGGTAGTTTGGTAGATACTTCTAACGGGGAACCTATCATTGGTGCAAATGTGACCATTGTGGGAACCACCACCGGAGCTATCTCTGACTATAATGGTCATTTTAGCTTTGAAGCAAAGAAAACAGGAGAACAAAAGCTTTCAATTTCATTTGTAGGAATGCAACCTATCTATCGAAATGTCTTACTCAATGGAGGCCTTTTGGATTTAGGTACTTTTAAAATGGAAGCCGATGCAATAGGGCTAGAAGAAGTGGAAGTCATGGCCTCTATTGCGGTCGATCGTAAAACACCCGTTGCTGCGGCATCCATTTCGGCTGAAGATATTGAGACCAAAGTTGGAAATCAAGACTTCCCTCAAGTCTTAAAGTCCACTCCAGGCGTATATGTATCGGGAGCAGGAGGTGGATTCGGAGATTCTAGAATTTCACTTCGAGGTTTTGACTCTGAAAATGTTGCTGTAATGATCAACGGTGTTCCTGTCAATGATATGGAAAATGGGAAAGTGTATTGGTCCAATTGGGCGGGCTTAAATGATGTCACGAAGACCATGCAAGTACAAAGAGGATTAGGAGCTTCAAAACTGGCCGTACCATCTGTTGGAGGTACGATCAATATCATCACCAAAGCCACCGATGCTCAAAAAGGAGGAAGTGTATACATGGGTATGGGCAACGATGGATATTTAAAAACGGGGCTTACCTTGTCCACTGGTTTAATGAAAAATGGTCTTGCAGTGACCACCTCCTTATCAAGAACATCAGGGAATGGCTACGTTGACGGTACTCCTTTTGAGGGGTATTCCTACTTTCTGAATGTCGCCAAGCAAATCAATAAAAAACATACTTTATCCTTCACCACTTTTGGTGCTCCTCAAAGTCATGGCCAAAGAAGAACATACCTCACTGATGAGGAATACAACAAATATGGGAACAGGTATAATGCAGATTGGGGATACAAAGATGGTAAAGCGTTCAATACCAACGTCAACTCTTATCACAAACCACAGATGTCATTAAACTGGTATTGGACCATCAATGATAAAACGGATTTAGCTACAACGGCTTATGTTTCGGTAGGCCGAGGAGGTGGAACAGGATTGACTTCCAACGCCCCTTATGGACAGCAGTTAAATGTCAATGATTTTAGAAATGAAAATGGCATTATTGATTTTGATGCCTTTGTAAGAGCCAATCAAGAACAATTCAAAAATTCCAACGGTCAATACTCTAGTGTTTTCCGAAAATCTCATAACAATCATTTATGGACTGGTGCGGTATCTACCCTAACGCATAAGGCAAATGATTATTGGACCATAACTGGCGGTATTGATTTACGCTATTATAAAGGTCAACACTATCAAACCGTAGAAGACTTAATGGGGAATGACTATTATATTGATCGCTCCAATCAATCAACGGGGCCAAGGAAAGTGAGAGTGGGTGATAAAATGGGCTATAATAATGATGGTATCGTTCAATGGCAAGGTCTTTTTGGGCAAGTGGAATATTCTAAAGATCAGTTAACCTGGTTTATGTCTGCCGCAGCGTCACATCAAGCCTACAAAAGAATCGACTATTTCAAATACAAAGAAGGTACAAAAGAAACAGACTGGCAGAGTTTTTTTGGAGGATCCATCAAAACTGGTGCGAATTATAATATTGATGAACATCATAATGTGTTTGTCAATGCTGGTTTTATTTCTCGCCAACCTTTTATGAACGCTGTATTCCTCAATTATAAAAACGATATCAACAAGAAGGCAACCAATGAAAAAATACTTTCAGGAGAGATAGGATACGGTTATCGAACAAAGGGCTTCAGAGTGAATGTCAATGCCTACTACACTTTATGGAAAGATAAAGCGTTTACCAAAACCGTGTACGATACCAACGGACAATCCTACACTGCCAATTTATTAGGAGTAGATGCTTTACATAAAGGAATTGAACTCGATGCAGTATGGCAACCCACCCGAAAACTAACAATAACAGCAATGGCCTCAGTCGGTGATTGGAAGTGGCTAAACAATCTTGAAAATGTAAAGATTTTTGATGATCAACAAAATGAGATCGACGAAGTAAATGTGTTTATGAAAAACAAACATGTGGGAAACTCTGCCCAAACTACTGCCGCTATTGGCGTGACTTACGAAGTATTACCGAGGTTAAGAGTGATGGGTGATTGGAATTTCTATGGCAACTTATATGCTGATTATGATGTGACCAAACTCAATAACCCAGCTTATAAAAATACAAGTATGTACAGACTTCCTGATTACGACCTTGTTGACCTAGGGGCTTCCTATGCTTTTAAAATAGGTCACTTTACTGGAATGATAAATCTTAAGGTAAACAATGTCTTTGATACACAGTACGCAGTTCAAGGACAACAAGGCGGACTCAATGAGATGGGGCGTCCAACGCTAAGAGGTTATTACAGAGGTATAGGTCGAACTTACTCTATTGGGCTGAAAATTAGCTTCTAGTATAAATATTGGTAAGCCGTAAATAAAAAAGTTTTCCTTCGTTTTTATGAGGGGAAACTTTTTTCAATTTTATTGAAAATGAGACAAATGTAAGGTTTCACGATAGTTTTACAATTAGGCAAAAATCTCCTATTCCAAAAACAAAATAAAGACTTGAAAAAATATAAAACACTTTAATAATATTCTTTTATTTATATACAAACATTGAATAAATCCTACAATTAGGTTTTTTTTCCAATTTCTCCTCACATACCTTTTGAATTTATAATTATTTGATTTACATTGAAATATACTTGAATTATAATTACTTTCATCAGTTACCCCTCAGTGCATGAAAACCATTACCCCTTTAACCATCTTCATCACGCTTTCAATCTTTGCCATGGGATTCCATCTATCGCCACTTGTAGCAGGAACAGAAATGGAGAACATCATTAGTATTGAAAATAATACTCCAGAAGAAGTCGTTCAGAAAATCAATCAACGACTAAGAGACAATCATCAACGTCATTTACAATGTGTATACAAAAACGGAGATATTTTAATTGAAAATAAAACAGAAGTGTTGTATACAGTTACTTACAATAAAGATTATAAGTATTCAACTGGTTTTGATCGATACCACAACTTGAAATACTTATATATTACTCATGGTACTAAGATTATCGAATACCATCAGTTTGCAAAGTAAGAAGAATATAAAAAAGTGTATTATTGAAGAGTCATTCAGTCTTATTAGAAGGTTGAATGACTTTTTTATGCTCTACTTTTTCTTTAAGTTATATATAAACTGTAAACTAAATTATCGTAGATTACAACAATTACTTTTGTGAAGGACAAATGTGTATTGTGGTTCGCGAGGACGTTGCAATGCAACGTCCCTACAGAACTGCATTTTAGAAGATTATTATTAAACCTTTGTCTTTTGACATTTAATTAGGCAATCATTTAGTAGTCTCTAAATCGGCCTTGAAGGGAAAAGCGTTAAGAATTTTATGTATTGAGCCGTTAAAAATGATTTTGTTGTTTGAGCTTTAGCGAGTTTAAAATCATTTTGGCGAGAGAAATGAAATTTAGCTTTTGACTTCTAAGCCTTGAATTTTTTGCTTCGTTTTTGTTTCAAGACAAAAATGAAGAAGAAGGAAGTTTGAAAGTAGACTCTATAATTGCTTGCAGAGAGATTGATTAAAAGTTGACGATAATTTAGTTTACAATACGTCCAATAGAATAAAATGAATTTTCTAAGCCTTCATATATAGATAAAGGCAAAGGTTGAAAACTTCATCATTTATGACCTCTTTTACCAAGCCTTCAAAATAGTATTAATTTTTTAGAGAATTCATAGTAATACATTTTGTTTTCATTTGCATCATCATTAACTTTCTAATAGACGAAAATAGTTCAGAAGCTAAAAGGAGTTTGACAAGAAAATGTTCTTAGTTTGTAAATCAAAAAAAAAAGCATTTCAAGCTAAAAACCCTTACTTTTTTAACTCATCGTCAGACCAAAAACACTGATTTTAAGATCATTATTTGCTATAAAATTATAATAAATCCAAAACTATGAGAAAAACATTTCTATCTGCAATTATCACTTTTTTTGTTACAGCATTGACAATTTCTTCCACTTTTGCTCAGACGGAAAATGAGATGAAAGAAATCATTACTAAGATGGTCGAAAAAAATAAAAAAGGGTATAATAAAGAAAATGTAGAACAATTGATGCAATTCCTACACCCTAGCCTTACCATCAAAGTAACAAGAACATCTGTTGATGGTAAAAGACGTCATTTTTCCATGGGCAAAGAAGATTATAAAAATGCTCTGCATAATCAAATAGAGCAAAATGTACATAGAGAATCAGACTTAGATATTTTTTCTACCAAAGTACAAGGTAATTTAGGTATATGTACCTTTGCTTTAAAATACAACCTCATCAACGACCAAAGTAGAAGAGTGCTATCAAAAGGTTCGGAATTCATTACAGCTACATTTGTAGCTCAGAAAGGAAAATGGTCCATAATAGATTTTAATGTGACTGTATTAGAGGAGGAACAATTTCAAGGGAAATGTACTTGTGAAGTCTACTCTAACCCCAATACTGGTAGTATCATCACAAAAGTAACAGCACCTAAAGGAAACCGATTTGAAAGTGAAAACAATAGTCTTTATTCAAAAAATAAAGACGGAAAAACATATTTCACTGTAAAGGGTATTACTTTTATTTGGTATAATAAAAAAGAAGTATGGACAGTTGATTCTTCTTATAAAAGAATTGAAATGTTAGCTAAAGCTCAGAATAAGCAAGAAGCTATGAAGGCATTGATGATGTATATTTATAAAACAGAATGTTCGGAAATGAAGATGATATTCTAATTTAAAAATTATACTTCACAACTTTAAGGAGTCATTCTTTATCAGATAAAGAATGACTCCTTCTTAATTTATCAGTATTTCAATTGAAAATCTTTCACTCTCAATTCACTTCCTACGCCACCTCTAAAATTGGCACCATCAAAACTGGAAGAATATACGACAATAATATGGGTGGGCTCTTGATCAGAAGAAGCAAATCCATGTTCCGGCATTCTTTCATTGGAAGAAGAAGGCATCATAAAAGGTTCTAAACCATTATGATTTCCATATAGGAACGGCATGTTGATCGTTTCAAAAGAGTTCATGGTTTCATCTGATCTATACCAAGCTGTCGCCAATCGATAACGCTTTTCATCTTCACCACTTCCTTCTCTCACTTGCAATAAAACATAGACATCACATTGGTCCATATTTCCATTGTAAGGTGCTGGTATGTATTGAATGTCTGTTTCAAAACTTTTAGGCTGATCTGTAAACGGGATACCGAAATCTGTTCTCACATTAGTGAGTCCACTTCCTTGGATCTCACCCACAAAAAGAGAACCTGCCGCCACAACACCCAAAGCTGAAGTGGTTTTTAAAGTTGTGTATTCGTATTCCTCTTCTGAGGGGGAAGGGTACACAGTTCTTACTCCCGTTGGAATGATCAAATCCGCTGCTCCTACATCACCAGTTCTCCAAGGTGTCCCTTCAAAATCTTCACCGGGAATGTAGAACTTTCTACTGTTATTGGATTCATCGGACTTACGACCTCCATAATACCAAGTCATAAAATCAGAGTACAGAATTTGATCGCCAATTCTCTCCGTATCACCATCTTCATACATCACATTGACGGTCCATTCAATCTCATCAAAAATAAAGACGACACCCTCAGAAAAATCACGAACATCATACGGATAAGGAACTACCGGTACAGCTTCAGGAGCGTAGTCAAACGTTTTAATAGTTAGATTTTTAATATCTGCGTTGTCTTCAATCACCACATCAATTGTATGATTACTTTGATTAATATCTGCGGAGATTTGCCCTTCGATTTCGAAATTATGGAATACAATATCAAAATCATCTTCAATGACAGAGACCGTCCATTCATATTCTTGGTAAGTGGAGACCACAAATTTCACGTCTTGTGTATAATCCGTAACCTCATAAGGATCTGGGATTATGGTCGCATCTTCTGTCAGTTCAATTCCTGTAACATGCAATACTGACAGATCTGTTCCATAAGGCACTCTTATTTCTACACTTTGATCCTCTTCTGAAATAATGGCATTGCCACTTTGTTCTTCCAGTTGAAAAGATATGATTTTACCAAAAACATAGGGATATGGAATGTCATTTTTAATACAAGCCCCTAGACCTAAAGTAACCGTTAATAGTAATATAATTTTTTTCATGTGTTTAGATAAATAAAGTTAGACCAATGTTTAAAGAGAAAATATCCAAGTCGAAGTTGGCACTGCTCGTCGTTCTAGAACCCGTATTGACTTGATTTTCGACCTGTTCAGTATTCTTGAAATTGAAGCCGATTACATCCATTTTTACTTCCAAGGCCAGGTTATTGTTGATGAAAGCCACCATGCCTGGAGAAATTCCGATATTCAACTCATGCAAAGTAGAGTGAACCCCCACAATATCATGGGGACCGTTTTCCATATTCAGACTTTTAGATTGCCCATAACCATAAGATAAACTCACTTCATTGAACAAGCCGAATCGGTTTCCCTTTCCCAAACTGATATAATTCCTCATAAAGAAAGTAGTGTACACCATGTGGGAAACGTCACTCATTCCTTCTACCGATAGGTTAATATCGTCCCCAAGATCTAGTTGTAAATTATCAATATTCAATCCTTTTCTAGCATAGGTCACACGCCCACCTATAGCTAAATCATCCTTTACGAAATAGCCAAAAAATGGACTTATCCTTAAATTATAACCGCTTCCATCCCATTCATTCAAAACCAAAAATTGGTAATTATCATTGAAATGCTGAGAGTAATTAAAGGAGGCTCCGACCATCCATTGTCCTTTGGGTATGAAGGTTCTATTTGTGATACCTCGGTCATAAGCGGGTTCCTTTTCTTTCGTTTCAGCATAAGAGATCAGTGTCAAAAACAACATTAATGACGATAGATAAATTGATTTAAGTTTCATGATTTTTGATTTTTAGATTGTAGCTTTTTCTTTAAAATATTTGATTTGTGCTTTGTGATAGGATTTCAATTTCTTCCATTCTTTTCCTTTAAGACAGTATTGATAATCCACTTTTTTTAATCGGTTAACGGCCTGCACCAGCGGAATTGGCGAGACTACTAATACCAGCGGTGCCACTGTAACCCCTACACATACAGCCCCAACTCCCAACACTTGAGAGAATCGGCCTCTTTTGTGTCTTTTTGTATGATAATATTGTTTGGTTTCTTCTTTTAATGGTTGAATTTTAGCGTATTCCTCCATAAAATCAACAGTCTTGTTGTAGGTCTCCACTGACTCATAGCGAATCGATTCTATATCCTCTACATCGATGACATGAAGCTTTTTATCACGCATATACACAAAAGTAGACACATCACTAAACCGTTTTCCTCTTTTCCATTCTTTTTTGGTAATGGAAACCACTTGTTCATCTTTTAAGTGAAGGTTGATATTGTCCATTTCAGTTGGAATAGATATAGCAGAAGCAATGGCTTGTATAACGATGATTGACATAAGGGTAGCAATTAAATTTTTTGAAGAATTTTTCAATTAATCAACAGTGTCTTTGGCTTCGAAAAGTAATTCTATAAAAGACTTATAATTTTTTTGATCTAATTTGTTTTCTAATGAGTGTTCCTCAATGGTCTCCTTAATAATTTGGAAGCCTGCCTTGGTTTGATCTTGTGTCATTAACACAAGACTATAAAAAACAATAAAAACGACTAGTAGTATATTTTTCATGATTTAGATTGATTTAGTTTCCAAAACAGGAAACAATTAGATAATAGGTTTCTACTTCATGTATTTTAAATAACATGAATAGGTTAAGTTAAATGATAAAAAGGTTCGTTATTACTTCCATTAACTTGTAATGGTTATCGATATCACCCAGGTAATTATTAACTGAACGTATCGTTTTATTCGAAGTCTAATTTCATTTTTCATAAGGCAAATTTTAAATAGTTTCCCATTTAGGAAACCAATTGATTATGGCAATTTTTTATTATGATTTTCAGTAAAAAAAAATTTCAAAAATCTATCTTTTGGTTCGTCAATGTTATTCTAACTCTCAACTTAAGTTTCTGAAAATAGAAACTAATGATTTATACTTCAACCAAATACTAAATTCACTTTATTGCAAAGGTTCTAGATATAATATTTGATTTCGTTGTTGTAACTTGACAATACAAATATGATACTTTGTTTCCTTAAAAGGAAACTTAAATAAATTCATTAACAATAAAACTTCATTTTGATTCAAAAAGTGCTTTCTACCATTTTAGTTTAGTAGTACTTCCCTCGGTCTTGAAGGGAAAAGCGTGAAGAATTTCACGGAATGAGCCGTTAAGAATGATTTTGCTGTTTGAGCAAAGCGAGTCTAAAATCATATAGGCGAAAGGAATGGAATTTAGCTTTTGCATTCAAAGCCTTGAATTTTTTGCTTCTTTTTGTTTCAAGCCAAAAACGAAGAAGAAGGAAGCTTGAAAGTTGGACATGAAATCCCGTAGAATGTTTGATTGTAAGTTTGCAGTAATATAGTTTATAATGTACTTACTTTGCAAGAATTCGAAATCTTACATTTTGTAGTGAATAAATTAGTTTAAGCATGGAATTCAATAATTAATCGATACTATTTTCATAAATATTCTTAAAATATCATTATTTTTGCCATTATCTCTAACTAATTTACTGAAACACACTTCTACTACCACCCATCTATAATTGTACTATTATTGATTGCGATACTAGAAATGTGTACTATTATTTAACATGTTATGCGGCTACGATTTTTTAATTTACTAAGTGTTCTACTTGTTTTAAACTTACATTCTTATTCTCAAAACCCTATGGGGATAAAAACGGATGTTAATGGATTACCGCTCAATGGGGTTATTATGGACTTTAACTTTGCTCCAAAGAAAAAGTTAATCCTTCAAACAGAGATCCAAGATTTTGCAAAAGGGAAAATACGCCTAAAGGATGAAAGTGTTTTATCAGGATATATCAAAAATATCAATGGTAATTTTCACTTTAAAAAGAATATTGACGATATAGAAGTCAATGTTATTAGTGGAAGACAAATCAATAGTGTAACCATAGGGCAAGACTCTACTAAAATTGTCTACAATGCTTATGTGAAAGGTAAAATGACGAAAAGGAAATATTCAATCCTTTCCAGTATGAATTATGGCAATTTTGCTTTTGGTGAACAGATCGTCAATAGATCAGGCAAAATCGAGGAATTATTTTTCTATAAAGAAAAGACGGATAATTATTGGTCTACCTATAATACTGCGGTGTTGGAAGATATTTTCATCAACGATTCTATTTACTCCGCTACCCACCTCACATTATTAAAACAAAAAAATCACAATTATACAAAGGGAATACTAACCTACAACAGTGGTAAACAAGACACTGTCTTTTATTACATTAGTAACAAAAGTATAAAGTATAAAAAACTATTAACTACTGAGTTTGAAACAGAGTTAATACCTTATAATTTTAAAGCTCTTGTGTCGGTTCAAGATTCTATTTTTACGGTGAAGTCCATTCTTGAAAAGGGAAAAGCTACTCAAAAGCCTTTAGTACTAGGCTACAAATGTAAAGTAGATAACACCCACGAATATGCTCAAAGTATTGGTGTGACACGTCCTCAAAATTTTGTCTTCAACAAAAAGCATGGATTATGGGAATCAATTGACAAATACCAAGAGGTGAATGAAAACACTATATTTAGCTATCACCAAAGGTCAACTTTTTGGGGGCGTATGATCAAAAATTTGACTACTCACCAAGTAGAAGACAGAGCTGTTACCAATACTGAACCTGATGTATACCATGGTCAGTTGAGTACTTTTGAGTTAAGGAATAATAGAAATCAATTTAATGCAGATAAGATCCACCGCTTTTTTAAGTTGAAAAATTATTATGATAGCTATACGAAAAATAAACCCTTTTACTTTACAAAAACATGGCACCCTACCTCCCAAAAAACAAGCTACAAAGGGTTAGTGACAGCTTTCAATAACCGTTATTTCACGATTACTTATTATCAGAATAATGAAAAAATTGCAGTCATAAATTACGGTTCTAATCTAGATCAGTTGTATACCAAAATAGGTACATCTTCTTTTTACTCCAACAAGCAACTCATAGCCCAGTACAAATATGATTTAAAAGGAAATGTAATGAGCTATAATATATTCTATCCAGGATCGAGTAAAATATTCTACAGTTATCATATCGTAGAAATGATGATAGAACGTTACCATAAGAATTTCTACTACCCTACTTTTGATGCTCTTAATGATGCAAATGGAAACCCTATTGAATTTGAAAATCAACGATTCACAATCGCTGACCCATACACAAAAAATGAAACAGAAATTCAGTTTTCCTATGAAAAGCTTATCTTTTTGAGTAGAGTTGAAAACAATCAGAGAATATATTCTTATACGGATCAAATTCAAGAACTTGATTTTTCTCCTATTCAAAGAATTATTGACAAGTATATGATGGAGAACAGTTCATTACTTCAAGAAAGTATTGATAAGAATTGTAATGGACATTATTTTCTTTCGATGATCCTAAATGAAAAAGGAAAGTTTGATAAAATAGAAATCATCGGTTCTGTCAATAAAGACGTAGATCAGGTGGTAAAAAACTTAACTGAAATCATACAGAAAAAAGTAAAACTCACGCCCTATATGATTCATGTTAATCCTGTAAAAGTTGAACTGATCATACCTCTCATTACTGAACTAAAAAATCAATATACGATTCACAATCATAGTGTTGCAAGACCAGATATGAACTATGTGTATGAGCAAAAAGCACCTGCCGAGATTTCTGAGTATATTGAGTTTGAAGAGCTATAAAATAATAATAGAAAGAGGCACCTTAAAGATTAGGGTGCCTCAATTGTTTTACATGATAACTAATTTTCACTCTTACTACCTTTTTTGGGTATAATTATCCTATTATCACAAAGTATGCTTTGAGTAATGGTATCTAAGTACAAATTCAAAATTATCTAGTACTAATTCTATTTATTATTTTGCGATTACTTCCTTTAAAAAACTTTCAATAGAACCACTATTAATACCTTTTTTTGCGTTGTACTTATCTTGATTACTTCACTTTAAATAAAATACTGTACAAAGCGGGAATAAAAATCAAGGTGATGATGGTTCCAAACATCAATCCGACCATGATGGTTACTGCCATTGGTTCCCAGATTGCTCCACCCCCTAAATACAATGGAATAAGTCCTAGTACAGTGGTGAAAGTGGCTAAAATAATGGGTCTGAATCGCTGTAAACACGCATCAATAACGGCTTGCAAAGGTGCTTTTTTCAATTCCTTTTCTTCTACCTCTATTCTCTCAATCAGTACAATGGCATTGTTGATTACAATTCCTGCCAGTGAGATAATCCCAAGGAAAGCCATAAATCCGAATGGAACTTGGAAAACCAACAAGCCGAGTACCATACCGATAACACCCAATGGAATGGTCAAAAGAATGATGGTCATTTTTCTGAAAGAATTGAACTGCATCACCAGTAGCATCACGATGATGAACGCTGATAAGGGTAAGTAAACGAAAACGGCCCCCATATTCTCTGCACTTTCTTCAGCATCTCCTCCCAAAGAGTAAGAATATCCCGCTCCCCAATTCTTTTGTTCTTGATCCAACCAAGGCTGTATCGCTGTCATGATTGTATTGGCATTTCCATCTTCTGTCAGCTCACATTCTACCGTGATTGTACGCTTCAAATTCTCTCTTTTGATCTGTGTGTACTGCCACACCGGAACAATCTCAGCAACCTGATTTAATGGAACACTTTTTCCTGTGTTTTGGCTGTAAACATTGGCCGTTTTTAAAGCAGACAATGACAAATCAGAACTTTCAATACTCTGCAATAAAATTGGAATTGACTTCTCATCTTCTCTAAATTCGCCCGTCTGAAAACCATCCAAAATTGTTTGTAATGACACGGCAATATCTTGATTGGTCATCCCTGCCGATTGTGCCTTACTTTGATCGATTTCAATTACAAACTTTTTACCTTTCGGTCCCCAATCGTCTTTTACGTTTTTAGTGCCTTCTACTTTCGATAACTCTGCTCTGATGCTTGTCGCAATTTGCTGTAATTGGTCTGGATTATTTCCTGAAACTTTGATTTCGATGGGTGCTCCACCACTTCCAGCTCCTAACAAACCTGCTTTTACATCAGCATCATGGAAGTGTAAAAAGCTGTATTCGTCAATCTTTTTAATTAATGCATTATTGATCAATTGATCTGAAGTGTTGACCAAAATGTGTGCATAATTGGCGTTCGGCTCATCTGCAGTATACCCTAAATCATAAGACGAAGGACCTTCTCCAATAAATGAAGTCCACGATGTAATTCCTTCATTTCTATGATCATTGACCATTAATTCTTCTCTGAAAAAACCTTCCAACTCTTGGATCACTTCTTGAGTAGATTCGATTCTTGAACCTTGCGGTAAATTGATATCAATCGTGATCATATTTCTATCGCTATCAGGGAAGAATAATACTTCCAATAAGCCAAAACCTAAAATCGAGGCCACAAACATCACACAAACTCCTGTCACAACTGTTTTCTTGTATTTCAAAGAGATCAAAATCACTTGATGATAACCCAATTTTAAAGCCTCAATCATACGATCTAAGAACTTCTTTTTCTGCTCTCCGTTTGGTTTTACTTTCAAAAAGTACACACATAACAAGGAGATGATACTCAATGAAATCAGCCATGAAGAAATCAATGCAATTGAAATAACAGAGAAGATCGGTCCCATAATGTCTCCCATGATTGACTCTGCCATATAGAAAGATAAAAATGCTGCAGATGTAGTCAAAGTGGAGATTAATAAAGGATAAAATAATTCTTGTACGGAATCAATCGCCGCCTTTTTCACCTCAATTCCTTCTTCCATTTTCACCATGATGGATTCCGCGACCACAATCCCGTTGTCCACCATCATCCCTAAAGCCATAATTAATGCCGCCAATGAAATTTGGTTGATTCCTAAATCGAATAAACCCATCACCATAAATGTGGCAATTGTCACCATTGGAATTAAACTGGCAATCACTAACCCTGTTCTTAGGCCTAAAAAGATCAACATCACGGCTAAAACAATCACTACAGACTGAATTAAATTGCCTTCAAAATCTGTTACTTTATGATCAATATAATGATCTAAAGAAGACAATCTCAATACTTCCAAACCAATTGGTAATTGCTCTTCGTACTCTGCTAAAACTTGATCTACTTCTTTTCCTAGGCTCAAAATATTTCTTCCTTCCTTTAATGAAATATGTAATGAAACACCTTTCTTTCCATTGATTTTTACAATCTGTTTCTGCGGATAGATATAACCTTTTTCAATTGTTGCTACATCTGATAGCAATATTACATTGCCGTTGTTTCCTACAGGAATCAGCATATTACGGATGTCTTTTACATGATTAAAATTGCCGGAAGGTTCTAACACAATTCTCTCATTTTGAACATTGATTTCACCACCTGTATTCAAAATGTTTGTAGCACTGATCATTTGCTCCAAACTGCTTGAAGTCAATCCATAGGTTTTCAATTTTGCATTATCAAACTTGATAAATACTCTCTCCTCTTGCTCTCCATTGATCTCTACTTTGGCCGCATCTTCCAAACTAATCAAGTCATTTCTCAGTTGATCCGCATATTTTTTGACTTCAGCATAAGAGAAACCATCACTTGTGATGCCGACAGCAATACCGAATACCTCGCCAATTCCATCATCTTGTAATTGTGGATGAACGTTGGAAGGAAGGTCTGACATACGGTCCAATTTTCTTCTCAAACGATCCCAAACGTCTTGTAAATCTTCAGGTGTCACCTCCATTTTCAACTCTACCGTAACCACTGAAAGACCTGTTCTTGAATCACTTGTTACTTTCTTTAGTTCTGGTAATTCTTGAGCTACTTTTTCAATTTTGTCCGTTACTAATTCCTCCACTCTATCTGGACTAGCCCCTGGAAAAGAAGCAACAATTGTGGCTACTCTTACCGTAAATGGAGGCATACTGTCTCTTGATAAAGATTGGTAGAAAACGACTCCCATGATCATGACCACGGCTAAAATACTAAGAACAATACGGTTCTTTTCGATGGAGAATTTTGCGAAGTTTACCATTTTGATTGATGAATTATTGAGGTGAGAGAAAGATTAAAGCTTTACGATTTGACCATTGATCAGTGTATGCAGGCCAGCAGTCACAATCATCTGACCTTGTTCTACACCTTCATTGATAAGGATGCCTTCGTCCGTCAATTCACCTACTTTGATGTATTGCTTTCCGATCACCCCTAATTCATCACTATGGTCTTCAATAGTGTAGACAAAGTTGCCGTGCTCGTCTTCACCAATAGCACTCAAAGGCAAGACAATGTTATATTCAGAAGCCAAATCTCCCATGTCAAATTTCACTTCAGTAGCCATTCCTGGATGGATAGAAGCTGTAGGATTATTGATTCTAATTTTCACTGGGAAAGTGGCATTTTCCTGATTTAAAATGGGCGATACTTCTATCACTTCACCTTTTAGTTTTTGAGCAATTGACTTAAAGTTGAGAAACGCACCCATTCCATTTTTGACTTCATTGATAGTACTTTCCGACACTCCCACAATCACATTCATCTCGTTTCCTGCATTCAAGACCATTACTTTGTGACCTGAACTTACTGTTTCATTGATATTTGCATTGACCTCGGCCACCACTGCATCTTTTGGAGCATAAATGTATCCGTTGAGAATTTGTTGGTGATCGATGGCTAATTTTCTTTCTGCTGATGTCAATTGATTAGAAGCATTTTCGAAAGTGTTTTTCACCGTCTCGTACTTACTTAAAGTGTAATTGCCTTGTTCATATAATTTGCGCCCTCTTTCATATTCTGATTTGGCAGTGTACATCTCAGATTTCGCCGCTTTTAAAGACGCCAATGACTGCTCGTAAGAAAGTTGAGCTTGAATATTGTCTAATTGCATCAATAATTCTCCCTTCTTCACCTTTTGTCCCACCTTCACCAATTTCTTTGTGATAATGCCATTATTTCTAAAGCTCAACTCCATTTCTTGATCCGCAGAAGCTTTCCCGCTGTAGGTTGTATTATTACTCAAAGTAGTATTTCCTACTTTTAAATAACGAACACTTCTATATGTCTCTTCTTTCTGATTTTCTTCTTTTTGACAAGCTGAAATGAAAATGAAAACAGCGAATAGCAAAGATAAAATTGTAGTATTTTTCATGATTTTGATTGATATAGGATGATTAATTATTTTGGATAAATTGTGTAGCACGAGCATAAAAGGCTTGGTTGTTTTCTTCTGAGTTTAATAGAAAATAGTAACCAATCGCTCTTTGGATTTGAAGTGAAACCATAAAGTAGTTGTATTGTGCAGTGATAAATGCCAACTCATTTTCTAAAAGATTATTTTGAGCGTCTATCAGCTGAATCACTGGAATAATGCCGTTAGCGTATTCACTCTGAGAAATTTTTAAGTTCTCTTCTGCCACTACCTTGTTGGCTTTTGAGATTTCGATATTGGTCAATTCATTAATCAAAGCAATGATATTGTCATAGACCATTCTTTCCATGTCCTGCTCAAAATCATTTTTCTGAACAGTCAGCTTTTCCATCTGAATTTTTGATTTCTGCTGGTTGATGTTTCTTGTATTTTGTTGGAAGATTGGAATAGAAATATTCAAACCTACATTGTAATTGTTCAATGGAACACTTGGAAAACCCGCAGGCATTGTTGTCCCCGCTCCTTCTCTTAAGAAAAACTGATTGTATTGTCCTTGTAAAGCGACTGTTGGAATAAAACGACCATTTTTATTCAACTTATAGTTCCTCTCGACAGATTCTTTGTTGTAATGCAAACTCATCAATTCAGGAGAGTTGGTCAACGCCTCTTGGATCAAGAACTCCGTCAATAAAAAGCGTTCATTGGGCTGATCTAACAATTCAATTAATTGCTCATACGCTTCATTTTGTTCTTGTACTCCAAGCAGTAAGCTGTCTTCCAAAACTAAACGTTCATCCATTGGCAGGTTCAATAATTTATTCAATGCTAAATACGATTGAGCAACTGTATTTTTGGCTTCAATCATACCTTGCGTATTTTGAGCCAATTGGCTTTGGAACCTTAATACATCAGATTTTCCTCCCACTCCCATTTGAAGATTTTCTTCTGCCAATTTTAAATTTTCTTTGGTTAGCTGAAGGTTTTTCAGTTGAATACTTTTGTTGGCTTCATAGATTAAAGTGTTGTAATAGGCCATCCCAACTTCCAATACTTGATCCAATTCAAAAGCATTAAAATCTTCTCTCTGAGCTTCTAATGATAGTTGGGCCATTTTAATATTCGCTGAAGCATCCGCAGAGTAAATAGTCTGTTTCAATTGTACATTTCCTGTCATACTATACTCTGGGTTCTGACCGAAAGACAACTCTGCCATCTCCGCATTCACATAAGTACCACCTGCATTTACACCCACTTCTGGCAAGTAATTCGACTTTGACAATCGAACTTCTTGACCTTTAAGATCAATGGATTTTCGCTCTGCTTCCAACGCTAAGTTTTGGTGAAGCATGATGCTCATTAAACTTTTTAATGAGAAGCGGTGCTCTTCACCTTTGAAGTTCGATTGCATGTAGTTGTACTTTACGATTTCGCTATTCTTGAAATTGATACCCACAAACTCCGCTACATCAAGGTTGATTGTCATTCCATTTTCATAATCAATTTCTATCGGTAATTCTGATAAGTTTTGACCTCTTGTTACCGCTTCAATCGTCAATGCTATTCTTCTAAAAATCTGATTAAAATTGATATTTGGTTGATTGGTAGCCATCACACCCAACTCTAAATCTCTAACTCCGTACCCCGATAAAGATGGAAGTTGTAACTCGTTTACTTGATTGATGATCTTCTGGTAACCCTCTTCTCCTAACTGAGAAGTACTACTAAAATAAACCGCATCTACCCCTGCTGGAATTTCTAAAGATGATGTCGTTTCATGGACTGGAATTAATGTATATTCCGCATCCATTTCAGCGAAAATTTCATCCAATTTTTGTTCTATTGGAAAAGAAGTAATAAGATAATCATCCACTACAACTCCCAAGTTCTTATAATTAGCTAACGAATAGAACGACTCTACATCACCTTTCATTGAGAAAGGAGTAATAAAGTAAGTAAAGTTATCAATGCCTGAAGTTTCGTTTTGGCTAGATAATTCTACAAAATCCTGATTGACAAACCCTGCCAAGATCGTTGGAGTTTCAAACGTAATGTTCTCCTCATAAAACATCAACGCATTGGTAGGACCAAAAGCGATAATCATATCACAATCTTCGGCTACAAGGCTATCATATTGCGTTTTTGCAAGCGTTGGATCATAACTATTAAAAACTGCTTCAGTAAATACAACATGATATTGATGTCCTAAAAGCGACAAAATTTCATCTTTCATGGTCATACCTAAAGCATCTGACTGTAAAGATTCTTTTTCGGCTAAAACGCCAATTTTGATTTGGTCTTGCCCCATTAAAACGGAACTGTAGCAAACAATAAAAATGAATAGTAGTAAATTTTTCATGATAGAGATTAATATTAAGTTTCCAAAATAGGAAACTAAAAGGCAATAAGTTTTCACTTCATGTCTCAGTTAAGACAAGAAGAGGTTGAAAAGAATTAAGATTTTATTTTTGATGACTAAACTTCGAATTATGATGCTCTGTGTATCATCAGCTTATAAAACTGAATTATTGATACACAGAACATTATTAATAATCCTATTACTAATTTGTGAGTACTATGGCAATAATTGAAATTACAGCCATCGGAAGGTAACGTTTTACCCAAAATACAATTTCGTTTTTCATTTGGTTTTAGTTTTAGTCTCGTTTCTATTTGATACCACAAAGATACAGCAAGTGATTATTAATAATTTTAAAGACTATTTCTTTTTATAATGTTTAACATTGAGCTTTAAAAGAGAAGTGATTACATCCGAGTTAAACTGAATTGTTTTATCAATCAATTCATCGATTTCTTTATCACTGTCAGAAGTTCTAAACTCGCTCAACCTTCTGATTTGTGTATTTTGATCCATCAAGCCATTCACAACTAGTTTAATGTACTCTTCTACTCCATGAGCATCCAAATAAAACAAACGCTTACGTGATGAAGCTGGATCTTGGATAAAGTTCACTCTTCGAACAGCAATCAATACTTTAAGCATTTTACTCACCGCACCTTTTGAAGAATCAGCCAACTCAATAATATCATCAAATGTCAGGTACTTTTCATTTGAGATATAAAATACTCCGATAATTCTAACGGCCAATGGCGGTAACCCGTCAAATTTATGTGCTGCCACAAACTGTTCTAATGCTACTTTTTTATCCATTCTAATTTCTTTATTGATTTAAGGTTAAATTAGTTTCCAATTTCAGAAACAAAAATAATACGATTAAATCACAATTTTAATTTTTATCCCAATTTATTAATTCTTGAAATAAAAATTTCACTTCCGATGAAGTAACTTAACAATGCAAAGATGATAATTAGTTTCCTAATAAAGAAACTTAATGAAATTCATTAACATCTTTATTTCATATATTAAAAAAAAATACCAACTGCATTAACATGAAGAATCAATAAATGATACAACCTTCATAATCAACGTTATTTTTACTGATATTGAAACTAACTCAATATCAAGTGATCATAAATATTGCTATTTCCCTCAACAAAAATTAATATTTCAAATCTACTTGTTTCCTCTTTTAGAAACTTATGACACAAATATGATATTTAGTTTCCATAATTAGAAACTCCATTCGTTTGTATTAACAATAAACACATGAGAAAGCCCCTTTTAACATTGTATAAACACACAATTCAAAATATTCCTATAGCTTTACATTACTTTTAAATTGATCTTGTTATCAAACGATAAGGATTTTTGATAACAGCAAACACTCCAACTTTATAAATAATAATGGAAAAACTAACGGAAGAAGAGTTACAAGAACTCGAAAAGCAATTGAGTTGCCCTGAAGGAGACAACGGAATCAATGTTGGAAATATCATGAATGAGTCCAATATCAATATGACGCTAAGTGGTATTGAGGCGATGGATATTCAAAATCAAGATAAAATACTTGAACTCGGTCATGGAAACTGCGGTCATTTATATAAAATTCTAGAGAAAGCAGAGGATATCGAGTTTACAGGTTTAGAGATTTCTGAAACAATGTGGCAATATTGTAATGAAAACTATACTGATACCACAGCGAAGTTTTTACTCTATGAAGGGCAAGTCATCCCTTTTAAAAGCAATACTTTTGACTTTGTTCTAAGTGTCAACAATATTTACTTCTGGTCCGCTCCTCATCTTTTTATCAAAGAAATTGAAAAGGTGCTGAAAGTTGGGGGAAGTTGTATCATTAGTTTTGCTCAGAAAAGTTTTATGGAAAAACTACCTTTCGTAAGGGATAAATTCACACTGTATGATGATCAGGCTATTCGAGATTTAGTGGCTGATACGAATTTACAGGTGGAAAGCATTACATCCTTTAATGATATAGTTACTAGTAAATTAGGAGATAGTGTCAATAGATTTTATGGTGTGGCAGTTTTGAAAAAGGGAAAATAGAAAAAAAGAGATGCCCTGCATGACAGAGCATCTCATCTACTGATCTTTTTTTCTTGTATTCCTTAACGTCTACAAACTTAGATCAGGTGAACGTATGAGAAGTACGTTCAAGTATTTTCTATCCTATTTTATTTCCATTATTGAAATATAATAATTGGGGTTCACTTCTAACCCTTCAAAATCCTTTTCCAAAGGCATTTCCTGCCACTTATTCTTTACTATTATGCGTTGAGGTTTTCCATTGATTTTAATATCCAATTCCATTTCAAAATCAGTATTACAATTTGTAAAACGATACATTATTTGATCCTCAAAAACTCTATATTCAAAAGTGGGAATTATATTAGTTCTTAAATATTGATCAAAAATTGGAGATAAGTTTTTCTTTAGTTTCACTATCATATAATCCTCTATTTCTTTGGTATCTACTGTTTTATGGTAGAAAGTTTTGTTCAACCCTCTCATCATCTCTAACCATAAAGCATCATTATCCAGTATCTGTCGGATCATATTCAACATATTTGATCCCTTGTAATACATATCACCAGAACCTTCTGAATTTACATCATAAATACCAATTATAGGAACATCATTCTGAATATTAAAGCGTGTCCCTCTCACATACTCCTGCCCTGCTTCTTTCCCATAAAAATAGTCTAAGAAAAGTGATTCAGAATAAGCTGTAAAACTCTCATGAATCCACATATCTGCTATGTCTTTATCAGTAATATTATTGGCAAACCACTCGTGTCCTGCCTCATGTATTATGATAAAATCAAACTTTAAACCCCAACCTGTTTGGCTTAAATCTCTACCTAAATAACCATTCTGAAACTTATTACCATATGTCACTGAACTTTGATGTTCCATCCCTAAATACGGCACTTCTACCAGTTTAAAACCATCTTCATAAAATGGATAAGGTCCAAACCAATGTTCAAAAGCTTCAAGCATTTGTTTCGTTTGCTGAAACTGAACTTTTGCTTTTTCGACATTAGGCTTCAAAACATAGTAATCCAAAGAGAGTTTTCCCTTTTTTCCATCATAGCTATCATCAAAATGAGCGTAGTCTCCAATGTTGACGTTCACACCATAGTTATTGATGGGGTTGTCCACATACCAATGAAACGTCTTCTTCTTTCTATTCTTTTCTACCTTAATCAAACGCCCATTGGAGACATCCATTAAATGTTGAGGAACTTCCACGGAGATTTTCATAGAATCTACCTCATCATACATATGATCTTTCAAAGGCCACCAAACACTTGCGCCTAAACCTTGACAAGAAGTTGCAATAAAATCAGTACCATTTTCATCTTTAGACCAAGTAAAACCTCCATCCCAAGGTGCTTTCACGGCTTCTTTAGGGTGTCCTTCATAAAATACCACAATACTATTTGTTTCTCCTACGATTTGTTTTTTGGAGAGATGGATGAAAAAAGCATTGCCATTTCTCTCAAACTTCAAATCTTCATCTTCTTGCATCACCTTTGTAATCATCAAAGGTTCCTGTAAGTCCACTTGCAATACTTGATATTCCTCCAAGACAGTATACTCAATGGTATTTGAACCAATAATAAATTTCTTTTCAGGTACGACCTCAATCGCTAGATGATAATATCTCAAATCCCACCATGCTCTTTCAGGAGTGATACTTCCTCTAAGCGTATCTTGTTCCGTAAAATGTTGATGATTATGATGTAATAATTGAGCGTAGACTGTATTGGTTTTAAGGAAAAATAAGGTGAATACTATCGCTATAAATTGGATGAAAGTAAATAACTTTTGATTGATCATTTTGGTTTTAATGTAATTGAATTTAAACTTCAAAAGTACATGAGAAATTACATAATTAAAACAGTCTGAATAAAAGAAAGTAAGCAAAAAGTTAGTTTAAGTGTATTATTTAAATGACAATAATTTTTTACTCTCTTTCACAACAATTATATCAAATCATCATAAACATGTTCATTATAATGGGTAAAACCTTACATTTTTACCCCCTAATGTCACTATTTGCAACTCTAAAAACACCATAATTACAATAAATAGACACATTTGTATCAATTTTTTCACCTATTATTTACAGTACATTAAATTTAGTTAGCCTTTATTGAATAAACGATCATTTTTATAAAAAGTGACAAAAGATTTCTTTCAAAAAAATAGTTTTTAGTTTCGTTTTTGACCTACTACTTTTGAGAAAAGACGGAACATAGCATTGTTACAAATTTCTAGGGAGGCAGTAACTAAAGCTATCTCAAAAAAACAGACGACAATGAAAACTTTCATCAGGAACTCAGATCACGATATTAAAAGTGTAGATATCTTTTTTACATTTCTTGCGGGGATGAATGTAATGGGTATCGTAAGTCTAACGGTAATGTTTAATGCAATAAATCAATACCTACTACTATGTCTTATAGGTGGTATTCTTTTATGCATCATCAGTTTGAGGAAAAAGATCTTCTACTTGAAAGAAATTACCATTGAAAATTGTAACCTCGTTTTTAAAACGAACTTCCTGTTTCTATCTCACAAGTACATTTGTAAGGTAGAACATATACAAGCTACTAGGACGTATTATTCTTTAATTGTAAGATGTTATAAGCCTGGAGTAGGTTACAAAACTAGAAAATTTAAATTGTCTTCTTCCAAATGGAAGAATTTGGATAAACTAGAAAAACTAATCATTTCTTCGAATTAGAGTTTACAAGCGACTATTTCTTATTGCTATATTTGAGCATGTTGAGATTCTTCTTTTTGTGGGAAAAAGAAAATCTTAAACATGCTCTTCTTTTTTTGAAGAAAGTAATTGCAAAACATTAGATAGAGGTATTCATCCAATACATTGTAAACTAAGTTTACGTTATT
>NZ_JTAM01000085.1 GCF_000812565.1 Flammeovirga sp. OC4
ATATTCGAAAACTTAGTTTACAGTGTATTAAGAACGACAACATTAAAACTTATAGGTAAAAACTGGAGAAGTTGATACGAATTAACCCACCAATATGAAGCTTTTGATATAAAAAATCTACCCTGCCGTTTATGCAACAACAGGGTAGATTTGGTCAGTCTCTTATATCAATTTATTGTTTGATCACTTTTATCTTTTTATAAGATTGAGTTCCTTCAATTTCTAGAACATAGACACCTGACTGAAGTTGTCCTAAATTCATTTTGTACACTTTTTTACTCGTAGATTCCTCAATTAATAATCTACCATTTAAATCATAAAGCTTCACATCCTGTTTGTTTTCTAGAAGTTCTAAATTCAGAACATCCTTGACAGGGTTAGGATAATGAATAATTGAAATTGATTCATCCTCAATTGATGTTACATTACCTTCCACGATTTCTACTTCTAATACTTCTGAAGTTACTGAGGCAGATTCATTATCAGTAGCAATAGCAGTGATAGCGTAAGTTCCAAGACTTACAGGTCTCCAATCCAATGTATATGGAGCTTCAGTGACAACACCTAAAGAAGTTGTCCCTTCAAAGAATTCTACCTGAGTGATGGTGCCATCTGAATCCGCTGCATCAGCCGTTAATGTAATTGTTGTATTCAATTCATACTCTACAAGGTCATCTGATGTTCCTACCGTTACTGTAGGTGGTACATTTTCTACCACTGTATTAATCATGATTGAAACGGCATCAGAAGTAGTAGAAGCACCTTTGTCATCAGTTGCTATTGCTGTTATACTGTATGAATCAGCAACTGAAGGTGTCCAATCCAATGTAAATGGAGCTGTAGTTACAACACCTAAAGAGTTCGTTCCTTCAAAGAATTCTACCTGAGTGATGGTGCCATCTGTATCATCAGCTGTTGCATTGAAAGTAATTGTTGCCCCTAAATCGTAATCCGCATTACCATCAGCTGTTACTAAACTTACTGTAGGTAATTCGTTTTTCGATTCTAGTGTAAAGTTCATTTTACCAAGGTTAAACTCACCTCCTACAAAATTAACTTTCAATACATGTTTCCCTTCTGAAAGTTGAATTCCAGAAACAGAAGCTGTTACCCAATCGCCCCAACCTTGAGTGGCATCTACATCAATATCCGTTGAAACTTTCTGTCCGTCCAATTCAAAGAAGAAAGGTCCTCTGCCTTCATTATTTCCTGAAGCGTATCTAAATTCACATTTATAAAGGCCAGACTCTCCTACTTGAACAGTATAAGTCAACCATTCACCAGCTTGCACCCATCCAACAGTATTTCCTTCCTCACCTTCAGCAACTACATCTACCAATTCTTCTGGTCTAGTACCACCTTGGTTGATGTTAGAATGATCAAAATAAGTGATTCCTTGACCTGATCCGAATTCAAATTTATCAAAATTACCGGCTTCAATTGTACCAGGAATTGCATATGGCATATCTCCAAATGGTAAAATTCTACCAACAGCCACCATCTCCTCCGATGACATTAATGTACTTTGGTCATCAAAAGTAACTACCGCTTTTAATTTTAGTTCACCACTGACATTTGATGTCCAATTAAAAGAATAAGGTGCTGTAGTACTTGACCCTAATGCTGTTTCACCTGCAAAATATTCTACGTTTGTAATCGCTTTCGTTGCATTTGAAATTTCTGCTTCTAATAAGATAGCAGATCCTAATACATATTTACTATTTGGAGTAATACCTTTTAGTTTTACTATTGGCTCCGTTGGAGAAGTTGTATCACAATCTCCTACTACAAAAGTTTGACGGTCGTCTGCTGTATTGCGTTCACCTCCTTCTGGGTGATTATAAGTATAATAGAATTCGATTGTACTTCCTGCTGGTGCATTGATTGGGAAAGGTTCATTTGGCTTGGCATTGTGGCCTCCAATTCCTCCTCCATCTACAGAGTAATAGAAAATAAGTACTGTATTACCAACACCCTCAACAATAGGAATAAAGGTTACTGATGATTGATCACTTCCGCCAGTGATTTCATAAGAGAAGTGTCCGTTTGCCGCTGCACCTTGACCACATACATCTCCAGATTTACCTGTAATTGTTACAAGATCAGAGATTTTTGTTTTTCCATCATTGTCAGTCGCAACCGCTTTGATGTGATTTTGGTTTAATGCAACTGTATAATCTGTTTCAAATGGAGCTTGAGTAACTGTTTCGATCAATTGATCATTGGCATAAAATGCTACACTTGTTACCGTACCATCCGAATCCGTTGCATCAGCAGTCAACTTAATTGTAGTTCCTTCTTTAAATGAATCCCCATATTTAGGAGATGTAATGGAAACCATTGGTAAAGTTTCATCCACAGGAGCTGAAACACACGTTCCGATTACATAAAAATGTGGATTATCTAATGTATTTCTTTCGCCACCTTCTGGGTGAGAATACGTATAATAGAATTCAATTGGTGTTCCTTCAGGAGCATTAATGGTATAAGGTTCATTTGGCTTAACATTAAAGCCTGCAAGGCCACCCCCATTAATCTTTAAGAATAAAATACAAACTGAAGAGCCCATCCCAACTTCATTAGGAACAAAAGTTACTGTAGGATTATTCTTATCGTCAGAAAGTACATAATCGTAATGACCATTTTCAGCTGTACCTGAACAAGATGGAGGGGCTTTAGTAGTGATCGTAACAGGAGTTGTAGAAGTTACATTCCCATCATTATCCGTCGCCGAAGCATACACGCTATATGTACTTAACATATCCGTACTCCAATCAAAAGTATACGGAGCTTCAGTCAGCATTGCTACGCTTTCATTATTGACGAAAAATTCTACTTTTTGCACTGTACCGTCTAAATCAGAGGCTTCTGCTGCTAATGGAATTGTTGCTCCAGTAAAGAATGATTCGCCTTCTTTTGGAGTAGTTAACGTTACGATTGGTGCTAAAACACCATTTGATGAAGCAAAAATCTTCACTAAATCAGAATTAGTATAAGTACCATTTGACACGGTAAGTTTGATTAAATATTCACCCGCAATCATTCCCGACAATTGTGGGGCAACTGCCTTATCATCTGAGAAAACTAATACGCTAGGGCCATACACTTGCTCCCATTGATAAGTTAAGTTGGCATTGCCTGGGTCAGAACTTCCAGAAGCATCTAAACTTGGAGCTGTACCTGATAAGTCAACCACTAAATCTTCTCCAGCATCTGCTGATGGTAAATCATACCCTAAATCGCCTGTTCTCTCAAAAGTTAATTTTCCTAAGTTAAACTCACCTCCATTAAATGAAACTCTTAAAATATGCGAGCCTTTTGGCAATTCTAAATTGCTCACTGTCTGACTATTCCAGTTTGACCAGCCTCCTGTACCAGATACACTGATATCACTTGAAATTTTTGTATCATTTAATGATAAATAGAAAGGTCCACCACCTGCTCCATTTCCACTTGCATAGCGGAAAGTCATGTCATAAACACCTGAAGTTGTCACATCTACAGTATATTCCAACCACTCACCAGCTGCCGTCCAACCAACAGTTGCACCTTCACCATTTTCTAATACGTTATCAACGCCTTCTTCTTGTCTGTAGTTTCCATTATTCGATGGATCTTGATCATTGTAAGTAATTCCTTGACCAATTCCTCCTTGGAACTCATCAAAATGTCCCGCTTCAATTGTTCCTGGTATCACATTTTCATTACCACCAAAAGGTACTTGAAAACCTGCTGTCACACTTACAATATTAGTTACCGTAAAGTTTTCGCCATCATATATTTTTGCATAAAATTGATGTAAACCTGCTTGCAAACCTGTCGCTTTTACTGAATATGGTGCAGAAGTTACAGTTCCAACGATTTCACTTCCACTGAAAATCTCCACTTTAGAAGGTGTTACTCCACTAACTTCAACCATCAAATCAACAGCACCATTAACAGCCGCTTGAGCAAAACTACTAGTGATTGTGCCTGAGAAATTAACATCTTTATTCGTCACTAATTGTCCTGCAGGAACTTCCAATTGATATCCATCAGAGAATGTCACTGTTTTATCTGTCGTACCGTAGTTTTGTGCAACATACGTGATATTACCATCTTTGTTAAAGGCCACTGCCATTGGTGAGTCCGCTGTTTTGGACATATCCAATTGACCTAACGCATTCATAGCATGAAGCCAATGGTAAGTATGAGCATCAGAAACTCCAAACTTCATCGTACGATCAGGATGATCATTGTACAATTCGATTGCTTTTGCTGGATCTGAGAACGATAAGTATTTCCACATTACATCATACCAAAGGTTTGGATTATCTACTTTATCCAAAACTTGAGTATTTTGAGTCATTTCAGCCCAAAGTTTATCTACATATGCAGTATTATGTCCTAAGTATAATGATCCACCATGAATAGGATATAACTCAATGTTGTATGATGCTGCAATATCTGCCGTCCAGAACGTACCGTTATCATAACTATTACCCCAAACTCTTGAAACCAAGCTATAAGGTTGATCATCTTTGAAATTTCTTTCGTGCATATCAAACCAATATTCTTCTACAGCCGCTTGTTCTGTAGTGTAAAGGTAGATCCCTAGATCTCTGATTTCCTTGTTACCTGTCACCTCTCCCCAATGGATCAATGAAGTATTGAATTGCATACTTTCTGAAGTAGATTCTTGATCATTTCCTTGAGGGAAAGAAGCAAATCCATTGGCCCAACAATGACCAGCATAAGGGCTAAAGTTTCTTAAGTAAGGGAATGTATCGTCATTTCTATTTGAAGAAGCTGCATCTCTTACTAACAGGTTGATCATGTCTCCATATTGAGCCGCCCAACCTGGCTGATACTGCTCTAAAAAAGCTGCCGCATGAATGAAATATCCCCAATGGAAGTGATGGTCATTTAAGTTCGAGTCTTGACCATGACCTGCTGGGTAACCAATCATTGCAGACCAACTTGTATTGTAGTAGAATAAGAAAGCTACTTCTCCTAACTCTGCTGTCAACCAATCTTCCAATCTTTCCTGTACAGTGGCTAACATTTTATCTCTTGCGGCATCATTACCCGTTAAATCTGCTATTCTTGCAGTTTGGATCAAACGGTTCATTACTTGTCCTTCATTATATGAATCTGTCCAAGTCGATAAGCTTTCGTTTTGTAGTGCTTCTACCTTTTGGTTCAATGTTGAAACATCAAACCTATTACTATAATTATTGACATAAGGCAAAGTTGGTAATACACCATAGAATGTATTTTCAGTCGTAAACGTGTTACCATCTAGCATTTTTAATTCACCTCTTACTGACGAATAAGACAATTCAATCGGTTGTGGAGAGTTAGATGATAAATTTGACCATTGGTGAGGTAAAAGCCCCATTAACACATTAGAGTTAGTTCCTTCTTTTACATCTACCTCTACATTGTACACCGTTGCTAAAGTTGAAGTTGCTTCATCATAAGTCCAATCAGCTGTAGTATTGGTTGGAAAAACATAGGCATATTTTTGAAGGTTTAAAGCTTCTTGAGCAAGATCTGTTGTATTTAGCGAAAGTTTAGCAATTGACCAATAGTTTTTACCATTTAAGGTCGAAGTATAAACTTCTCCATTTTGTTCCCATGTACTACCTGTTGGAGCATAAATAACAAAACTTGCACCATGACGGGCATTCTCCACCGTGATCATTTCATTTGATACCGTTACAGTACCTTGGCTAATCGTTACACTTGCTACATCTGCATCCATTTTGTTGAAGTAGACGAATGGCATACCGATACCAGAAGTTGCTTGGAAATGTTGTGATCCGTCATTCCAATCCATCGTTACTGTCCAGTCGGAATGATCTGCAATCGTAGTCTTTGATGCATCTAAATTTTGTACACCAACTAAAATAGGTGAAATATCATCCAATACTCCCCATGGAATATAAGTCACAACTAGCCCCTCGTTCGTGGTCTTCATGGCTAATGGATAGTTGAATAAGTTATTTGCATGATCACTTTGGATAAGTGTTGACCACCAATCATTTGTGGGTACTGGTTTGTTGATAGCCGCCTCACTTAATTGAGGACTTCCAGCCGGTTCTCCGTTACGACCTGCTTGATCTACTCCAGGGTGTTGTGTGGTATAGCTACCACTCCCCACTGGCGTTATTTGAGCAATGCAGTTGAGTTGAAGAGTAAAAGACATTATCGCCCAAAAGAGGACCGAGAATGTCAGCGTAAACTTTCTCATAAATAAAATAAGTAATAATTTCTTCAGTTGTGAAAAATTTTAAATTGAAGGTCGAATTTGGTCAGTTTACATACAATTGTTTGTGCACAGAAAATAGATTGTAAGCATTCTTTTCTAATTCATAAATAGACGATAGGTACAGATAAAATTCTTTGGTAAGAACTTTACCCGAATCAAACTTAGGAGAACTTTTAGAAAGTAAAAAATTGATAGTTTTAGGAATTATCATTTAAATAAAAAACCATAACAACCTGTTTATGTGACCTCTAAAGAATTTACACTTATTAAACGTATCAATTACATTTCACTTAAAAAATATATTTTTAACACTAAAAATCATGTAATGTAAGAGTACAAAAACAGAAAATAGCTTAAAAATTGTCTTATAGCACCGAATTAAACACAAGTCAAGCTTATCAAAACAATGGGCAATTGTACTTAAATAGAAGACATAAAATGATCATAGTTTATATATATATTTAAAATATAAACTTCGATCATAAGTACCTGTTCAAAATTATCTATAGCCTAAATGCATTTGAGAAGACTATTATAAAACCTTTGTCTTTTGACCTATAATCAGACAATCATTTAATAGTATTTCTCTTGGCCTTAAAGTGAAAAGCGTGAAGAATTTCATGAAGTGAGCCGTTAAAAATGATTTTGCTGTTTGAGCATCTCAAAACGATGAAGTTTTGATCGAGTTATCCTTTCAAAGGGCGAGAGAAATGGAATTTAGCTTTTGACTTATAAGCCTAGATTTTTTGCTTCGTTTTTCATCAATGGAAAAATGAAGAAGAAGGAAGTTTGAAAGTAGACCCTATAAATACCTGTAGAAAGGCTGATTAAAAGTTGATGATAATTTAGTTAACAACGTATTTAGTCCTAATAAATAGACCGCCTTTATACATAATACACGTTAACCTATTTTCAATCAACTTATATATAGCGCCCAATTTTTCAATTTAGAGTCTAACGGCTGACGAAATAGGATTTAAAAAGGATTTTTTACAATAAAAAGAAGTTTTGATGATATGAAAGTGTCTTACTTATTTATATAAAATTCTTCATTACTAGTGTTCTACATTATTATCATTTACCAATGATTATAATGACACTATAATACCCTAAATTCAACTTAAAAAAACCTTATTCTTAACAAGTTTGAATTTTGTATTATCAAATATTAATATTTTTTTTCTTTTTTCTTGCATAATATAAATCAATTTCCAATATTTGAGTATGAATCGTTAAGCAGTGCACCCCCTGAGGGGGGTGTTCTATTAGAATTTCACAATTTTTTTGTGAAATTCTTTTTTTTTGTGCTTACTTTAAAATGATCCTATTACTAAACGCAATAAAATGAAGAACTCAATTGCTCTTAAAGCTTTCATACTCTGCTTTATCTTTATCCAAAACAATGCATATAGTCAGAAACTTCAAAAAATCGAGAAAGAATTAAAGAAAAATGAAGATATGCCCAATGCCTATGAACAACCTAACAAAGGAAGTGACAAAAGTACAGGCAATGTTTTATCTGAAATTGTAGGAACAATCTTGTTCAATTTCCCCAAAGAGTCCGATTTGCAACAACTCTATGGCAGTCCAATAAAATTATCAAAGTACACCTATTCAGGACAATCAGATGCTCGTTATACAAGAGTTGCTGAAGAACAAAAAATGCTCAATTTTGATCTACAAGCAAATTACTTTATCGAGAATAAAGAATTACAAGGTGTACAAATCTTCTCAAGGTTTCAATTTATGCCCAAAGTAAGTATTGATTTACAATATTCTGGATTAAAGGAAGAAATAGAGAATGGAAGTCCTTCTTACCTTGACTTTTTACATGTCAATGTTAGTTATCACCGTCTTGCACTGACTCGTTTTGATTTATGGGTGGGTATGGGGTATACCAGTTTATGGCTAGAAGATAATTATACAGGTTTAAACTTAAACCTTGGAACTGAAATCTATTTTGTAAAACCTTTTAGTATTTCTACTAATTGGTACTTTGGTAGCTTAGAAGATATTAATTTTACAGAGGGTAGTACAGATTTTAAAGTATATCTTCAAAGGTTTCAGCTCTTTGCAGGCTATCAATATTATCAATTAGGTGAAACTAAAATACAAGGGCCAAGAGGTGGGGTCGGTTTTTCTTTATGAAGCCTTTCATATTAAATACGAAATAAAAACTACACTATTGATAAGATAGTTTTTCTTAGAATATTATAATATTTTTGTGTGAAGATGTGTAAGTACTTTTAATATTAAGAGGCAACTATTCAACATTCTAAAACTACATTCATCATAACATACTTGAAATCAATACCTACATTACAAATCATGTTATGAGTGAATGACTTTCAATCTTATATTATTTTAATTTATGAAATTCATCAGAAGCATATTATTGGTCGTATTTACTACAATTTGTTCAACAGCTTTCGCTCAATCTCCCGTTAAGGCTGGACTTTCTATTGGTCCACAATTCATGAGTTTTTCTAATGATGTAAGTTCAACAGGTTTTGGTTTTACCGCTTTTGGAGATTATATCTTAAATGACATCATGAGCGTTGGTTTAGAGGTAGGTTATGGAGCAGTCTCCATTGAAGGATCTAAACTTTCTTTTATTCCAGTAATGGGTAGCTTTAAATATCATTTTGAGTTAAAAAATAAGCAGTTACATCCTTATGCTAAGGGTAATTTTGGATTTATATCTGTACAATATGATGAAGGGATTCATGATGGTACAAGTGTACAAAATTCGGTAACTCGTATAGGTATTGGTCTAGGTGGAGGTATCATCTATGATATTGATGAACGTTTAGGCCTATTCGGTGAACTAAGTTATAAGACTGTATCTGGTTTTAATGATTTTGGAGTCAACTTTGGCGTCATCTACTCTTTCGAATAAAGAATTACTTATGAGGATTGAATTGGAACAATGGTAGCTGAGTTTTCCATTTATCTCTATTTTGGGTAATTCGGTTAAAAATTGATTTATAAAAATAAGAGTCATCCACTTTAAAGTGAGATGACTCTTATCTTATTTTTTGTTTTTAGAGCGATCGAATGATAAACGTAATCCTACCAGTAGTAATACTTTGAATATTCGTATCGGCATCAGTAGGTTCAAAAGTTAATTCAGATACTGCTTCTCTATATTGATCAACAACCTGTTTAGTCACTGATCTGTAGATCGTTTTGACAGAAATTACTTCACCGAAATCATCAATCTGAATTTCAAAAATAATCTTTCCTGTCTCCCTTGAACTGTCTTCTACTTCAGGGGGATCAATCCAGTTCCATCCTGGCATATCGAGGGCTGTTCCTCCAGCACCTCCAGCAGATTCAAGTAGAGCATCGGCGTTTAAGGTTCCTTTTTTACTACCTTGGTCACCTTTGGCCCCTTCAACATCTCCGTTGTTATTTTGTTTCGGCGTTGAAGAATTACCTTCACCTCCCTCTGGTTTCTTCAATAAAGTACCTGTTACGGGTGTATTTATTTTTGGAACGGTGGTTTTCTCTGGTGTAACCTTCTTTTCCTCTTCTGGAGCTTTTTCTTCTACCTTCTCTTCTTTTGGCTGTATGGTTTCCTTCGTTGTCTCAACACTCTCTTCAACAGGTGCATCCGTTACTGCTGCCGGCATGGGGTCAACTTCCTCTACGGGAGTGGGTTCAGGAGTTGCTTCTGCTGGAGTGGGTTCTTCTATTACCTCCTCTACCACTTCTTCCGTTGGTTGTTCTACCGTTTCAGTTTCAGGAGTTGGTTTTGGTTCTTCTACAGACTCTGTTTCTTCAGTAGATGGTGCTTTTGATTGCACATCACCACTTCCTGCATCATCTAAACCAAAATTCACCTCAATACCATATTGTGGTATTGGCGGATCAGGTGGAGACCATACGATTGTAAACCAAGCAAAAACGCCTAAAATTACTACGGACAATAATGTAATTAATATCGATAGATTTCTATTTTTTCGTTCTTGCTTTTTTTCTTGTTCCGTTTTCTTCATCGTCAAATTATTTTCCTACCGAAGAGGTTGGTGTTGTTGCGATTGAAACTTTTGCTTTTAAAGCCGTAGCAATTCCTGCCACATTTACAAGGTGTTGTACTGGAACATCCTTATCAACTGTCAATACAACCACACCTTCTTGCTTTGCAGGTAAAACTGCTTTCAGCTCATCTTCTAGGAATGACAAAGGAACTTCTACTTCATTGACATAATAATGAAGATCTTTTGTGATACTCACATAAACCTTGGGCATTACTTTTTTTGAAGCTTTACTACTCGGAACGGCAATTGGCAATCCTGAAGGTGTCACAAAATTTGATGTCAACATAAAGAAGACCAACAATAAGAAAATCATGTCGGTCATTGAAGACATATTGAACGTTGGATCGATTTTATTTTCAGGTTTTAATCCCATAATTTTCTAGTTTGGTGATTGTAAAAGCTCAATAAAATCAATAGTCACTACTTCCATTTTGTGAACTACATCCTCAATCTGACGAACCAAATAGTTGTATGAAATATAGGCAAAAATACCAACAGCTAATCCTCCTGCCGTTGTAATCATGGCTTCATAAATACCTGATGAAAGCAGTTTAGGACTTACTGACCCTTCCTCTTGAGAGATTGCAATAAAGGCATTGATCATACCGATTACGGTACCAAAGAAACCGATCATTGGTGCTGCTCCGGATATCATACCTACAGTACCTACATTCTTTTCTAATTTATAAAGCTCAATCTTCGCTACATTTTCAATACTTTTCTCGATGGTATTCAAATTCGAAGAAATATGTTTCAGACCTGTCTCCAACATCTTGCCCATTGGAGTTGTATCTCTTGCACAATACTTTTTTGCTGTCTCAATATCACCTTTCAACACCTGTGCTTTTACTTTGTCTAAAAGAACGGATGGATCTTTTTTAGCCTTACGAATAGTAAGTACTCTGTTCGCTAAGATGTACATGGCAATGATAAATAAAACGCCTAGAATAGCCATTGTGATTCCTCCTTTCTCTAAAAGTTGGATTAATGATACGCTTTCTTCAAACGTTCCTTGCATGCCTTGTTCTGGCATCTCAGTGCCTTGTAAAATGGATAATAAATTCATGATTTATTGTTAGTGTTTTATTTCTTTTTAATGTTCTGATCACCAAGTAAAAGAAGTTATTTTAGCTTGTTTAATATGATTACTAATGAAAAAATGAAGTAGAATTCTACTCCTTGGAATATCAGTTAATCACATCGTTTAATTGAAGTCTTTTGCTTGACACTGTAATGAAAAATGAATTTGGAGATTAGTTTCTCCAAATCCATGCACCTTTAAATTTAGATTGTGCTGTAGGTAATGCTGCTTTTGCTTCTTGATGAGAGTTATAACCTTTCAGAGCCACTCTATATTTACCTTTCGAAACAATAATCCCTACATGTTCAAACCCTTTCTTTTCTGCTTGTTTCACGGCTATTTCAGCTTTTGCTTCATCACCAAAAGAAGAAATCACAATATGGTAATTACCATTGCGTGATGCCTCAGGGGCTGTTTCTTCAGTAACCACGACTTCCGCTTCTTCCACTTTTGTTTCTTCAATTGTGGTAGGCGTCTCTTCTACTGTTTCTTGAGTAATCGTTGTTTCTTCAACTTCTTCCACTTGATCTTCTTCCTCTGCCTCAATTACATTTTCTTGCGTAATTACTTCTTCTGGGTTTTCATCAGTAGAAGGTTTCAATAGATAATATCCCACTATTGTCAAGAGAATAATGGCAGGGATAGATACCATCAACCAAACAGGTCTTTTAGAAGGAGTTTCTTCTTCGTACTCTCCATAATCTTCTTCCTCTTCTTCAATCTCGTCTTGTAGAAGCGGAGTTGCTGTTATTTTTGGTAAGCCAAAGCTTTCTGGTGAAATATTGCTTTCATTCCTCTGACGGAAGATAATCTCTTCATCATCATCTTGAATAAAATAACCTAAATCGCCAATTGGAGCCGTTTCACCGTCTTCTAACCTTTGTTGAAGATTGGCTACAAACATACTCACTTGTATGGCCACCTCATCTTCGTCTAAATCTTCAGTTTTTGAGATATAAACGACCAAGGAATACATCTCAACATCATCCTCAGATTTTGAGAAGGAGATGGTAACATGTGGTGGTTTTATGATATTTCCTGAAGGGGAAACTTCCGCACCACTTTCCTCAGACCAAAAAGTACCTAGATCTGGTATAACTACGACACCCCAATCAAGGAGAGCATTTTTTATAGCATCTGCAATCATGCAACAATTCTCTTTACAACGCTATTACTCAGGTAAAAGGGTCACTTATTCAGCGTAAGTAATAGTGTTTATTGTATTAATTTTGTAATTCGATTGATAATTTAGCCATTTAGGGAATAAAAACCATAAAAAATGACTTAAACCTTTATAAGACTAAAAACGATAACCTACACCAGCCATCAATTGAAAACCTTTCACGTTGTACCTGTAGTAATTTTCATAGGTTTGTGCAAAGAGATTATTTACCAAAATAAAGGCATCTAAATTCTCATTTATTTTATATTGAGCAGATAGATTTAAATCGAAAATCATTGGTAAATCCTCCGTTTCTTGTGCTGCAGTTTCCGTATCTACTTTCAAAGCCTTTAAACCAATTTTGTTGTAAATATTCGCTTTAAAGGTCCAATTTGACAAGTATTTATAGGTCACGGCCACATTGTTAACAGCCAATGGTTTATGGTAAGGTTCTACAATTCTATCATCACCCATTGAGTAAAAATCCCAATTTGTTGAAGCTGTTACCATCCATTCCCTCTGAGTCCATGAACCAGCAACGTTTAAATTAAAAACACCCGTATTTCCTTCTGTAGCATAAGTCATCAAAAAACGAGAAATATCAGTTGGATCATTTACAAAGAAGCCCATATTCTGAACAATAGCATACCCTAAACTTCCTCTTATCCCTATATTATCACCTACAATTGCATCAGCACCCAAACGGATATCTATTAATTTACTTTCATGTAATAAAGCAATATCATTACTCACCCACGGATTCTCTCCTGTCAAGGCTTTATAATCTACGATGTTGAGATCTCCTTTAATTTCTAAAAAGGCCGCTAACTCATCTTCTGCAATTGTATATTCTACAAAAACATCTGGATAGAAATAAAAATTATTATCAAAAGAAGAGGAGTCTGCACTATAAGCAATTTTAGCTCCCGCCTTAATGTACCATTCATCAAACGTTGCTTCATAGGCACCTCCCAATTTCATCCAACTTCTATTAAGGTCTAAGTCCAACCCTTCCGTAGTGGTATTTTTGTATTGATTAAAAGCACCAATAAGATTGACATGGACTTTTGCATCATTCAATAATTCATAAACGCCATGGAGATCTACACCGATTTCCAACTCATTAGCATTATATCGATCTCCTGTATAATCAAAAAATAAATCTCCTTTTACAGAATAATCATTACCTGTCAAATAAGATGGCATTTCATGCCCGACTTTAAGGCTGAAATTATTGATGATTTGCTTGATGCTATCTTGACTGATTTGTGTTTCATCACCATCAACTCCATAGAAGTGAGTTCCAATACGGTCGTAACCTATTGAAAAGGAAGATGTGCCATATTCAGAGAAATATTTACCAAAACCATCAATGGCATTATGACTTCCTGCCGACAACTTTCTTGATACACTTCCCTCTTGTGATGATCTATGCAAGAAATTAATCCCATAATCAAAATCAGGATTAACATTACTGTTCAATCCACCTTCTATATAAGGAGTGATAAAATTACCATACCCTACTCGAATATATTTGCTATAATATTTTTTCTCTTCATGATCATCAATTACAGCGGCCAACTGCTTTGGTAGAGAATCGTTTAGCTCCATTCCAATCAACTCTAATTCATAGTTTTGAGGTGAAGGCTTTACTTTTTTCTCTATTCTTTGAATTTTATCATACTCTCGCCCCATCGTTTGTAACTCATAACTAGAGTTTTTTTCGATGACAACCTCAGCATTATCCAAATTAGAGTTATCATTAGTTTGAGCCATCAATGGAGAAACAATGACAAGGCCTAAAACTAGAAGTATATATATTTTAAAGTGCTTCATTTTCTTAGTTGGTAGGTTGTTGGTTACTTGCATTCTCTTTTAATTCTTCTAAATCAGCAATTCTCTTTTTAGCAACTGCTTTATCTTGAGGAGATGATGTGAAGTTATAAACAGATTCTAAGGTTGCTTTTGCCTGATAGAAATCTTCCAAACTGATATAGTTTTCCGCAATCATTAAATAGGCCTTACTCGTCCAATCGGTATAACTTGCGTACCTCTTTTGGACATCAATTAATGCCGTAGTACTTTGATCAAGTCCTTTTTTCAAAACTTCCTTACTAGGTTCATTTTTTAAAGCCATTTCCCTAAGTGTGTACCCTACAAAATATTGTGCTTCTGCCCCAACCTTTGAGCTTGCTTTCTGTGCCACTTCATCAAATAGTGTCAGGGCCTCACTTAATTTCTCTTCTTGCAAATGTACTTTTGCAATATAAAGTTCAGCTTCTAAAAGACTTCGTTTTACATTATTCTCAATGATTTTATTGGCATAAGCCATTGTTGCACCATAATCTCTTACTTCATAATTGGCTTTCATTAAACCAACATATACCGCCCATGAAGTCGATTTTCTAGTTGCAATTTTCTCTAATTCGACAAATGATACTATGGCATCTTCAAATTTTTCAGTCTGCAATTGTAATTCACCAATGTATCGTAATGCTTTTTCTTTGGTAGGCATTTTCTGGACAATCTGGAAAGCGGCAATTGCATTCGCTTTATCATTTCTGAATTTGTAAGCAACCCCCAATGCAAATGCTGCATCATCAGTATATTGAGAATAGGGAGAGTTGTCGATAAATTGTTGTAAAGTAATGATAGCTTTTTCGTATTCTTTATTTTGATAAGGTTGAATAGCCAATTCATAATCACCTCTCAAGGTTGCTGTACTTTCAGGATTTGCCTCTTTGAATTTTGTTTGATAATTACTGATTTCACTTACTGCATATCCACTAGAATTGATATCCTGTAATGCAGTAATTGAAGCTTCTGCATTCTGAGATGTGGGGTCAGTGTCAATAACTTCTTTATAATCTCTTTCCGACAATGACATCTCCCCTTCCAATTGATAACACAATGCTCTTTTGGCTAAACTCGGAATGTATACTTCAGTATTTTTATATCGATTTATTATCTGAGTAAAACTCTTTATCGCTTCAGCATTTCGATCTTCTTCGGCATAAATCAATCCAATTTGATAATACGCAAGTGGTGCAAAAGTAGAGCTCTTATAGTCATTCCCAACTTTTTGATACAGACGAATAGCGTTATCCAACTGACCCAATGCTTTATAATTTTGAGCCATTTGGTAATTCACATAATCTAATTCTTTTACACCAGAAGAAATAGCCATGTTATAGGAACGAATGGCCACTTTATAGTTCTGTAAACCGAAATAACAATCCGCTCTTCTTAGCATTGCTTCACCTATTTTATCTCTTGATTCAATGGTTCTGCCTTTATTGATATAATTGGACAAGTCTTCAATAGCCAACTCAAATTCCTCATCTGCATAATTGGCATATCCTTTTCCAAATAAACTTGGAACATAGAATTGAGAACTTTCAGGTACTTTATTATAGGCCATTACTGCTGAGTCATACACTTCCAAGAAAGAATAAGCCTCACCCAGCCAATAGTTTGATGCATCTAAAAGATCTTCATTGATTGGAAAACGCTGTGATTTTATCAGATAATTAATAGCTCCTCTCCAATCGTCATCATTGGCATTTTCTACAGATTTATTAAAAGCCGCCTCTTGATAAGCTCTTCTTGTATCAACATTTACGGTAGATAATCGATCAAATACTTCCAATGCTTTTGTATAATCTCCTGAATTAACGTAAGCTACTTGAAGCAAGTGATCCACTTCCCCTTTTTTATCTGAATTAGGAAAGTACGCTACAAAGAAATCACATGCATCTGGTACTTGTGTATAAAGCCCCACATCAAATAATACTTTAATGTAATTGTAAGCCGCTAACTCTTGGAGCTCTCTATTAAACGTTAAATGTCTCGATTGTTCGAAGGCTAATAATGCTTTATCTTTTTCACCAATCGATAAAGATGTTACCCCCAAATCATAAGACGCCACTTGGGCTAGTTCATCCTTATCGTCTGCTGCAATAGACAAAGGCTGAATCGCCTCGTGATAAAGCTTCACTTTAAATTTTGAGAAACCGATCTGATAAGCCGTTACCCTATCAATAGCTTGCAAAGGCACTTCAGCCATGTAAGCATCAAAATAAAATAAAGCTTTTTCGTAGTCATGCTTTTTATAATATACTTTACCGGTGAATAAAAATGCGTCCGGAGGTAAATGAATTCCTGTTTCTTTGGCTTCATTTACCATTTCCAACATTTTATTTTCCTGTCCTGTTTTGTAATAGGCAATTGGTAAAAGAGCATAAGCATGTGATCTAATTTCTGGGTCTGTTGTTGATTTTTCAAGGTCAGTAATCGCTTCTTCAAACTTCCCTTGATCAAACTCAATATATCCCGCATAATAACTCGCTTTTAAAGCATAAGCATGTGTCCCTTTTTTGAGTATTTGGAAAAGCTTACTTGCCTCTTCCATTTTTCCTTGATCAAAATTTGCATAAGCTGCCTGATAAGCAACTCTCACATCATCATCGTCAAAAAAATCAAACAAAGGATCTCTATTAAAAGCATCCAATGCTTTGGCATATTCCCCTTTATCAAAATAATAACCACCCAACACTTTATAAGCTTTACTTGAAAATGGATGAACAGGATATCTATTGACAAAATCTATTATTTGGCGTTCAGCATCTGGATGTTGCAACTCAAGATTACAAACTGCTATATAATATTCCGTTTCAATACACTTTTCATCCTCTCCACAATGCTTCTGTTGAAATCGGGACAAATATCTTCTTGCTGCAGAAAAATTATGCTCGTTATATAAAACAATTCCTTTATTAAACAGTTTAACCTCATCAGAAAAATATAATGACTCTTGTGCCATTGACGGTACAAAAGGAAGGGTTGACAGTAATAAAATTAGAATGTTGAAGCTCTTTTTTAGACAATTGATCATTGCTTTAAAAAATATATTTTTAGGGTTTATCTTTTTTTGTAATTCAATTCAATAGACACAAAACAGATTTTGAACTTAATTTAAACAAAAATGAATATTATAATAATTTATTAAAAGTTTTGAAGGAATTGATTTAGGTTGAAGTCTATTTAAATGATAAAAAGAAGTGAAAAACCTGCTTTTTAAAGCATTTCGGAAAAGTATTCTACTTCTCGTTAATCCGTTATTAACTTTCAATAAGGAAATATTAATTTCTATTAAGAATTCACACAAGTACTTATAATCAATCATTTAAATCAACAATTATCAAACTATAGATTAATTTTTTATAAATATGTCGATTAATCCAATTTTTTGATACGATTCTGTAAAAAAATAAGTAGCTTTGATGTGAAATTTAATATTAGAGTGAAGTAGCAAAATATCTACTTCATTGTAAAACTAGATGAACAATTTAACACTTCAAGTGTAAACACTAAAAGTGTAAGACACAATTTAAAAGATTATGCAAAAACTTAAGATTGCAATCCAAAAGTCAGGAAGGTTGAGTGATGGTTCACTTAACTTAATCCGTCAATGCGGAATCAAAATTCCTAGAATGAAGGGAGCTTTAAAAGCTGAAGCTAGTAATTTCCCTCTAGAATTTTTATTCTTAAGAGACGATGACATTCCAGGATACGTCCAAGATGGCGTAGCTGACCTTGGCATTGTCGGTGCCAACGAGGCTGTTGAAAAAGACAAAAACGTTGACACTATCCATCATCTTGGGTTTTCTAAATGTCGACTTTCAATCGCTATCCCTAAGGAACAAGAATACAATGGTATTCAAGATTTAGACGGTAAAAGCATTGCTACTTCTTACCCTAAAATCTTAGGAGACTTCTTAACTGAAAAAGGCGTAAAATGTGATATTCATGAGATCTCTGGATCAGTGGAAATCGCTCCAAATATTGGTTTGGCTGATGCTATTTGTGACTTAGTAAGTACAGGTAGTACATTAATGCAAAACAACTTGAAAGAAGTAGAAAGCATCTTCAAGTCAGAGGCATTATTGATTGCCACTCCTGGTCTTTCTGAAGAGAAAAAAGAAATCATTGATCAGTTAATGTTTAGAATTAACGCTTTACAGACTGCTGATAACAATAAATATATTCTTTTGAATGCTCCAAAGGAAAACTTGGACACTATTCTCAACTTATTACCAGGTATGCGTAGCCCTTCTATTCTTCCATTGGCTGACGAAAGTTTCGTTTCTGTACATACTGTAATTGCAGAAGATGATTTCTGGTCAAAAATCGAAGAACTGAAAGCTGCTGGTGCTGAAGGTATTCTTGTTGTTCCAATCGAGAAGATGATTTTATAAAAATTACTATTGAGGTTATGATGGGTAAAAGCTCATCATAACTTCTTTTTATTCTATCATACTTCTCTTCTAAATGAAGACGAAATATGAAATTATATAAAAACCCCTCAAAAGAAAATTGGTCAGAGCTATTACTTAGACCTGCCATGAGTATTGAGGAAATAGAGAAACAAGTACAGCCCATCCTAAAAGCTGTACAAAATGAAGGTGACGCTGCTTTAAGAGCTTTTTCTTTACAGTTTGATAGAGCGGATATTGATTCTTTTTTAGTTTCAAAAGAAGAATTTGACGAAGCTGAAACGCTCGTCGCTCCTGAATTGAAAGAATCTATTTCAATTGCTATTGAAAACATCACAAAGTTTCATGCTGCCCAAAAAACGGAAACTTTGAAAGTGGAGACGATGAAGGGAATCCAATGCTGGAGAAAAAGCGTTCCTATTCAAAAAGTAGGTCTCTATATCCCAGGTGGAACTGCTCCTTTGTTCTCTACTGTAATTATGATTGGTGCTCCAGCATTGATTGCAGGTTGTGAAGAAGTATTTTTATGTACTCCTCCTAACTCTAAAGGAAAGATTCATCCTGCTATTTTGTATGCAGCAAATAAAATTGGTTTAAAGAAAGTATTTAAGGTAGGTGGAGCTCAAGCGATTGCCGCTATGACTTACGGTACTGAAAGTATTCCAAAGGTTTCAAAGATTTTTGGACCAGGAAACCAATATGTAACAGCTGCCAAACAACTCGCTACTAAAGAAGGTATTGCTATCGATATGCCTGCCGGACCATCTGAGGTATTGGTTTGGGCAGATGATACTGCCAACCCTTCTTTTATCGCAGCCGATTTATTGTCTCAAGCTGAACACGGTACAGATAGCCAAGTAATTTTAGTTTCTACTTCTGAAGATACTATACGTAAAACGGAAGAAGAATTAGAAAAACAATTAGCTGTACTGCCTCGTCAGGAGATTGCTAAAAAAGCGTTAGACAACAGTAGAAGTTTCTTGATTGAAGATGAAGCTACAGCTTTAGAATTGGTCAATGAATATGCAGCAGAACACTTAATCTTATCGTTAAGTAATGCTGAAGAAATTGCTGAAAAGATTGTCAATGCAGGTTCTGTATTTGTAGGCCATTATACACCTGAATCTGCAGGTGATTACGCTTCAGGTACAAATCATACACTTCCGACATACGGTTATGCTAAAAACTATTCTGGTGTATCTTTAGATAGTTATTATAGAAAGATAACATTCCAGAAAATCGACAAAGATGGTTTAAAAGCGTTAGGACCGCATGTTGAAAGAATGGCAGCAGCAGAAGAGTTAGATGCTCATAAAAATGCCATTACAGTAAGATTAAATGAATGCTAATGCATTATTTTAAATACATAAAAAAACCTTCTCATTTTACTTGAGAAGGTTTTTTGTTTTTATGTCTTCTAGAAAGTTGATTTAACCTGCGGTCTTAATTTTTCTAACAAAATAATAACTTCCGCTTTATCTTGTAAAAAGTTATCAACTCTACTGTGTACCAATTTCATTCTTGTATCGATGTCTAAACTATCAAGATCTTCATCATCTCCAATGATATTTTCACCGTCTACATATTCTTCATAAAGTAACATGCCATCATAACGGACGATCTTAAAATGAAGAATTGAAGAATTTAAATCATCACCACTTAATTCAGCACTAAAAGTGTCTAGTTTTAGAGGTTGAGAGTATGTCAATTCATATTGTTTCATATACAGCAGATCCTCGGCAAGCGATTCTTCAATCGCATCCTCTTCACAACTCATAAAGAGCAGCAAAACTAATCCATATATGATTTTTTTTATTGACATCTAATATTTATTCATTCAACACTTAACAAAGATAGGACTTTTTTACGTTTAATTTTAACTATTTTTCATATTTTGTTAAAGGCCTCTAAATATCAATGTTAATTAATGTAAATACTACCATTAAAAGATTAATAAAATGAACTTTTTCAAAAAACCTCACAATAACAGACAGTGGAATGTTTAAAAATGTACGAAAGGAATGAAAAAAAATGTCGTACATAGTTTAAAATTCTTTAATATTCATTTTGTTACTTTTCTAAAAGTATTTTTTCACCACCATAAAAAAGTATCAAAAATAGGTACTTTTGTTCCCTTTCAAGCTTTTTTTTACGGGTAAAATTCATTAAATCCTATTGTTTATTCGAAATTCAATACTTGAATTATACAACTCAAAAAAAATGCTGTTAACTATCAAAATTGGCTTATAATATATCATTAGAACCTCTATCATCCCCATTAAAGAATTATATCATTAATTGACATTTATGAGTAGAAAGTAATATTACCGTAAAAATTACATTTGTTAAACAACATTTTAACTTGATTTTTAAAACTGTGATATCAACATAGTACAAAAGTGACAACTTCATTTTCATCAAGTTTAAATCATAATTTACATTCGAAATAATCTGAATAAGAGAGGTATGAAGAGCTTAATTTTTAATTCATTATTTTTTCTTAGTCTTTTACTCTTCAACATCAACGTGGAGGCTAAAAAAAAACTAAACCTAATGTAATTTTTATTCTGGTGGATGACTTAGGATATATATATACAGTAAAAAAACAGAGGAGAAATTCTTTGAAGAGCAATCTAAATCAAAATGATATGCTATATCATTTTGAATCATCATCGATTTCAATAATAACTCCATGAGGTTAAATATAAAAAAACAGTCTAACTACATCATAGTTAGACTGTTTACTCTCTTTGTACTTATCTATATATTTATGTCTAAATCTCAATTACATAACATACTCAGGTCATCTTAAGTTCCATAAATTGAAAAATGAGATTATTTTAAGACAAATCTTTTATCAACAAATAGATCTATTCCCTGCATTATTAGTAATAAAAAAGCTCTCAATAGCATAAACCATTGAAAGCCTTCCTTAGAACCCACAAACTTTTTCTAAAAATCAATTGCAGCTGAATCTCTTAAATATAATAAATGAGTTTGAGCTAATGAGGTGTCACTAATTTGAAACTCAAAAATGAATTGAGGTGAACTTGACATCGCACTATCGGAATCTCTATAATCTCGTTTACGTAAAGAATAAATCACATTGTTCACTTGACAATAATAAGCATCTCTCATACCACTAAACTTCAACTTGATATCATAATGGTTTTCAATGTTCTTTTTCAAATCATAAAATTCACTTGATTTAATATATAATTTACTCGTGAAAATTGCCGAATAAATAATATCATTCTGATTTTTAAACACTGTAATTTCACCACGGTGCCCACCTAAACTTGTAATTGTTTCAACCGAATGACTATATCGTTCTCCAAGTGAAATACCTTTAATTGATTGTGCATTAATTGTAAAACTTGTTACCATGAAGGTAAACAACAGCATAATTTGTAGTTTTAGCTTTCTCATTTTTAAGTTGGTTTATATCTCTATTTCTCTGCGATTGGCAAACAGAATAACGTTTCATTATCCTTCATGTTTACCTTGTTGTGATTTCAGATTTGATGAATAAAATCGTATCAAACTACAACTTGTTATGCTTGATATTTTGTAGCTACACCTAAATCACAAGAATAGAAAGATTGATAATTGGTTTATATTAATTGTTTGCAAACTAACAAAAAGTAAGGATTGATGCTCTTAACAATTCATAAACAGTTATAATAAGCACTTATAACATGATCTTACCGTTTACGGGATATGCTCTAAGTTAGTACTAGACAATAGTTAAGGTTATGAGAAATAAAGTAATAGACAAACTAGCTATCAATTCATTATCTAAAAAAAGGAATATGGAAAAACCCCACCTAATTCATAGGCAGGGTATCTACAATCAAAACAGTAAATAATCAAATCTTGAAGCAAGGTTAGTTATTTCATAAACTTAATAATACATCATTTACAACGATCTCATATATCAATTTCTTGGTACGGATACTTCATCCGCACCTTGTAAGACAGTAGTTGGGTTATAGTAAATATCTTATTCATTTGGTTTTGTATTTATCTAGGTTACACAATACTAAACGCAACTTGATCACATTACGATTTCCTTGAAAAGACCAAAAATTACCTTAATAGTCTATATTGCTTTGAATGAAGTATTTGTTGTACTTTTCTAATGATATAGTCACTGAACAAGTACTTCTTTACAAAAAGTTTTATCTTTAATTAGTCCTCAAGAAGAACAAAACTTGTTATTCATGTTTTTCACAAGGGCCGTACAAAAATTAAATATTACCGATTAAAAAGAATGGAATACGAGCTAGTTTATAAGAGTGAGTATATCACTAATTTTTGGAATGCTCCTAATAAAATTCTTAGAACAATCTGGACTACACCTATCAGTATGCCAGAAGAAGAATATAGACAGGAGGTTTTATCACATTTAGAAATTACAGAAAAGTTTGGCCCTCAAGGAATGCTAGTAGATACTAAAAATGCCTACTATAATGTAATGCCTGAAACTCAAGATTGGATCAATCAAAAATTTGTTGGTTTGGTCGCTGAAATAGGGCTTCAAAAAATGGCTTGGATTGTTTCTGAAGATTTCTTCGCACAAATTTCTTTTGATCAGTTTATTGACGACGCCACTGATCAACAAGCTTTAAAAATTCAATATTTCACTACAGAAGATGAGGCCCTAGAGTGGCTGATACAATAACTATTCGATCCATATCAATAAAAAATCTTAATTATAGAGGAGTTCTACTCCTCTTTTTTTATATGTACTAAAAACTCTTTCTATCTTTAACCTCCGTATAGTAAAGCACAATACTTCCATGCTACTGAAGAAAATTTTTTAAAAGTGAGGTATTGATAAGAATGAAAGAAATGAAATTTAAAGAAGTTCAAAAAAGTGACTATATCTCAAACTTTTGGGATGAAGAAAGTCGAGTTTTAAAAACAATATGGAACACCCCTATCGACATGTCAGAGGAAGTTTACAGAGAAGTAATCCTCTCTCAGATAGCACTAACAATAAAATATGCACCTAATAACATTTTAGTAAATACCGAAAATGCTCATTACCATATTTTACCTGAAACTCAAAAATGGATCAATGAAAAGTTTGAATTAATGATGACTCAAGTCAAAATAGAAAAGATGGCATGGATTGTATCGGAAGACTTCTTTGCTCAAATTTCTTTTGATCAATTTATTGATGATGCTAACCATAATGAATCATTTTTAATTCAACACTACACTTCAGATAAAGATGCTTTAGAATGGCTATTACAGAAGGGTTGATTCACTACTAATTACACAAGTATTTTCATTTTCCAACCAACCTCATTAATAACGGGTGAACAAAGTCACTTAAAACCACATCCAAGTCAGCAAAAGTGTACTTAAAGTACAAAATATTGTATTATTTTAATATGTAATTACAATTATTTGGTGTTATTTCAACGCTTTTAATGTAAATAGTGATGACGATCACCAAAAAAATAAATATAAATATCAATAATTGCAGTAATACAAATTTTTTTAATTTTCATACTTCTATTTATGACTAAATTCAATTACACTCTATTATTTGTTTTAGTATCAATAAATGTATTCTCTCAAGAGCAAACCTACGATGTATCCTTTTTAAAAAATGTAAAATTTCCAAACGTAATTAATATTGAGAACGAAAATCTAAAACTAAACGGACATGGTATGCATTCAGAAGGAGTCTTTAAGCTTTTTGTATGTGGTTTATATGTCTATGAAAGGACCGATGATCCTATTAAGATTATTTATGATGATCATGCTAAAATGATCGAATTGGTCATTACTTCAAATCAATTTCAATCAGATAAAACAATTGAGGAAGTCAACAGAACACATGATGAAAATATGAAATTAATGAAGTCTGGAGAATTAGGTGACGTGGTCAATAATATCAAAAAATATGATGGTATTATACCCCATAAAATGATTTCTGTAGACCAAAGTTTCAGAACATTAATAACTGAAGCCAACATAGGAGAAGTAGACGAAATTGGAGGAGAAATTGATGCTTTTTTGAGTATTTTTAGAGATGAAATAAAAATAGGAGATCATTTTAGATTTACTTTTCACCATGATAAATTATATTTATCAAAAAATAATGAGGATAAGGCATTAATTCACGGTAAAGAATTTCAAAAATGTCTGATCAATATCTTTATTGGGAACATGGCTTTTAATCAGTCACTGAAAAAAGATCTACTTTCTAAAGATTTATAAAATATTTTATCAGTAGTATAAGCCGTTGCATTTTTAGGAATCAACGGCTTTTTTATTTTTACAAATACTTAGTTGTTAACTAAATTATCGACTGAAATCAGGAAATTTCAAATGATCTGTTGGACACGAATGTCGCGAATACTTAACATTCGCCCATTGGAATCACAACTCTTTTTGTTTGGTAGTTCGAAACTCGGCCTTGAAGGGAAAAGCGTGAAGAATTTCATGGAGTGAGTCGTTAAAAATGATTTTCTTGTTTGAGCTTTAGCGAGTTTAAAATCATTTAGGCGAAAAAAATGAAATTTAGCTTTTGACTACTATACCTTGACTTTTTTGCTTCGTTTTCGTGTTAAGACAAAAATGAAGAAGGAGAAAGTTTGAAAGTAGATCCTATAACATCTTATTGAAAGTTAAAGAAAAAACAGGCTCAAAAAATAATAATATATAGATGTTATTAGACAAAAAGGTTGTATTTGAGCCTACAAAAACAAAAGACTACTATTTCAGTTTTTCAATGTGTATATTCTAACTAATTAGAGATCTATTCTCTGATTCAAATTGCGAAGCAATTATACCAAAAACGTATTAACTCCAAAAACAACTCTATCTTTTAACCATGACTTACAAGACGCTATTCTTAATAACAATAGGTGTATTTATTTTTTTTCAGTGTGAGAAAAAACTAGAGAAAAAACCTACAACGATTTACACTGTCAATGTCAAAAAAATTCAAGCTCAAAAAATTCAACCTTCCCTTGAGCTTTTTGGAGAAATAAAAGCGGAAGGCAAGCATGAACACTCCTTCTTAATTGATGGAAAGTTATCAACGATCAAAGTTAAAGAAGGACAGAATGTTAAAAAAGGGGCTATTTTAGCTCAATTAGATAGAAGTGATTATCAAGAAGCTCTCAAAATAGCAAAAGCCAAACTGGATGAGGCAAATGATCAATTGGAACGCCTCACCAAGATGTACAAAGCAGGAAGCCTTGCTGAAGCAGATTATAACAAGATTGTTTTTTTACAACAACAGGCTCAATCCAATTACACCTTATATCAAAATAAATTAAATTACACTACACTCAGGGCCGCTGTTAGTGGAACTGTAAGTAAGATTTGGGTCAAAAACGGAGGAGGAATTTCCAAAGGAGAACCTATTATTAGAGTCATCAATAACAACTCTGTATTGGCAACAGTAGGTATTCCAGAAAATAAAGTCAACGGAATCGACTATAACAAAAACTGTAATATCATTATCAATGCTACTCGTGATACTCTCTCTGGTTCTATCACAACTCTACACCCTACAGCGTCTAAGCTTTCTAGAACTTTCCGATTAGATATCCTTATCGACAATAAAGAGAATAAATACAGGGAAGGAATGCTTTGTAATGTAGAAGTTTTTGAAACTGGGAGTGAAGAAAAGATAAGTATTCCTATTCAATTAGTCACTAAAGATATTGATGGGTTGAATTATGTGTTTGTGAAACGAAAAGATATAGCTCATAAGCAAAGAGTTTTTACTGGAAAAATCAGTGGTAATAATATCATTATTGATAAAGGTTTATATACCAACGATGAATTAATCCTTAACCCTCCTATTAATTTAATGGACGGAAGTGCTGTTAAACTTTAAAACCAACGATTATGTCTATTGTAAAGCAAGCACTCGATCACAAGCAGATTATTCTAACTATTACTTTTCTAATTGTCATGTACGGCATCTTTTCCCTTGAAACAATGCCAAGAAGAGAAGATCCAAAATTTAATATTAGAGAAGGATTAGTAGTTGCATTTTTTCCTGGTGCAAGTAGCACTGATGTAGAGAAAAAAGTAACTGCAAAAATTGAAGATGTCCTTTTTAGCTTTGAAGAAGTTAATAAAGAAAAAACGTACTCCAATTCAAGAGAAGGTGTACTCTATGTTGTAGTAGAATTGCAGGATTACGTTACCCAAGCTGATATTTTTTGGTCTAAATTACAGAATCGCCTTAATCTTCTTAAACTTACTGAGTTACCCTCTGGTGTCATCGGCCCCATAGTCCAATCTGACTTTGGAGATACCGTTGCACTATTAGTTTCTTTCCAAAGTCAAAACAGAAGTAGTAGAGAAATACAAGGATATGTTGATGAATTATGCGATCGATTGAGGGAGATTTCTTCTCTTTCAAAAATTAAGAAAATGGGCTCTAAAAAAGAGTGTTATTACATTAACGTAGATTATAAAAAACTCAGTCAATATAAAATCTATACTCCTCAAATTCTGGCTTCATTGGCAGGGGAAAATCTCATTGTGCCCTCCGGAAACATTGAAGTAAATGGTCTACATACACAATTCATCAGTACACATCAGTTTTCAAATAAGTCTGATATAGAAAATCAGATTATTGCTGTTGGTGCAAAAGGTGAAACAATCCGAATCAAAGATATAGCTGAAGTAGAAAGAGGATTTAAGGAAGATGACCAACATATAAGAGTAAATGGCACTTCTTCCATTCTTATATCCATGGAAATGCAAAATGGGTTTAATATCGTTGACTTTGGAGAGGAAGTAGAAACAATGATAGAAAAATATCAGGAAGAAATTCCTTCTGATGTGAAAATTGACTTTGTCGTTAATCAACCGGAAAATGTTAAAGAAAGTATTAATGATTTTATTCGTGAATTCTTTATTGCAATTGTTTCTGTAATCATTGTCATTCTTCTTTTATTACCATTTAGAGTGGCTTTGATTGCTACTTTGGCCATTCCAGTTACAGTGGCATTTACGTTTGGTATTCTAGATGGTTTGGGCATTCAACTGCAACAAGTTTCTCTAGCATCTCTTATTGTTGTTTTAGGGATGCTTGTGGATGATGCTATCGTTATAGCAGATAACTATGTTGAAAAACTTGAGGAAGATCATGACCCTTATGAAGCTGCATGGCAATCCGCTGATGAGCTTAAAATCCCTGTTTTCACGGCAGGTTTAACTATTGCGGGAGCATTTTTCCCTCTTATTACGCTTTCTGGTGCTGTAGGCGAATTCATCCACTCTTTACCTTTGACAGTAGCTATAGCAATTAATGCATCCTACTTAATTGCCATGCTTCTTACTCCATACTTATGCTACACATTCATTAAAAAGAAATTTGAGAAAAAAGAAAATGGTAAAAAGAGCATGCTTGATTATTTACAGCTGTTCTTTGATCACGCTATTGACCTTTCTTTTAAATATCCAAAGACACTTTTTGTGTTTTCAATACTTTCATTTTTGGTAGGAGGAAGTCTTTACTTTCTATTAAAACAAAAGCTATTTCCAGCAGCAGAACGTAATCAATTTGTAATTGAGATTAGAACTAAAGAAGGAACAGCATTGTCAGTGACTGACAGTATTACACTGGAAATTGAAAAACATATTAATGGTAATGAAAAGCTCGTAAGTTATGCAAGTTTTGTGGGTACTTCTTCTCCAAGATTTTACTATAATTATGCTCCTAAGTTTCCTCAAAATAACCTTTCTCAATTATTGATCAATACTGTATCTAATGAAGCTACTGAAGAATGGGTAGCAGAACTAGAAAATAAGCTTCCTGAACTATTCCCACAAGCAGTGATTGATGTCAAAAAAATGCAACAGGGTACTCCTTATGAAGCTCCAATTGAATTAAGAATTAAAGGAAAAGATTATACTACTATCCAAACCATCGGAAAAGATATTAGAGCAATTTTAGAACGCTCACCTTATTCATTTAATGTACGTAACGACCACTTTGAAAACCAACTGAGCATTGAGATAAATACCATCAAGAATGTAGCCCAACAATTAGGAATCAGTGAAGCCACCATTATGCGACAACTTACAGTGGCTTATTCTGGAATGTCTGTTGGGACACTATGGGAAGGTAATACAGCATTACCAATCATCATCCAAGACCCTTCGGTCAAAGAAAAAGATATTGAAGGACTTAAAAACTTTTATGTCACTAGTATGATTACAGGAGCAAGTTTTCCACTGATGCAAGTTGCTGAAATTACTCCGGCTTGGATGCCTTCCAATATCAAACATAGAAACGGAGTTAATACGTTAACAATCGAATCTCAGACTAAGGTTGATGTGCTCCCTTCACAAGTAATCAACTCTATCAAAAAAGAACTCGAAAACTACGAAATGCCTCATGGTTACACACTAGAAATAGGGGGAGAAGATGAAAGTCAAAGGGAAACTTTTGAAGAAATGAACAACGTAATTCTCTATTGTGTATTTATCATTTTCCTAGTGATTTTAATGCAATTTAAAACGCTCAATCAAGTAGGTATCGTTTTGGCTGCCATTCCACTTAGTGTTTTTGGGGCTTTCTTTGGATTGCTCCTTTCGGGCTATCCTTTTGGATTCACTGCATTTGTTGGATTAGCCTCTTTGATTGGCGTCTCAGTTAGAAATTCTATTATCTTAGTTGATTTTGCAAATGAATTGGTGGTGAAAGAAAATCACACCATCAAAGAAGCTGCTATTGGTGCAGGAAAACGAAGAATCAGACCTATTTTCCTTACTACCATGGCCGCTGCTATTGGTGTGACTCCTATGATTATTTCGGGATCTCCAATGTGGGCTCCGTTAGCCACTGTATTAGCTGTTGGTCTTGTGTTTTCCATGTTTATGACGCTATTAACAATTCCGGTGCTTTATTGGAAATTTGGAATGACCGATGAACTCAAAAAACATATTACAAAAGGTGCTTCTGTCGTCTTAATTCTTTTCCTTTTACAACCTCACACCACAAAAGCACAAGAAATAATACAACTAGATCAATGTGTAGAAATTGCCAAACAAAATAATCAACAGCTACAATTGATTCAGTTAGAAATTCAAAAAAAACAAAAAGAGGTCAACAAAGTTACTGCAAACTATTTGCCTACAGTGATGCTTGATGGAGGTGTATTTTGGTACTATCATACAGAAAGAAAGTCAGATGTCAGCCTCAAGGTAAATGAACTACCCGTATTGGGTGCGGTACCTCCTATTCCTTTTGGTGCAGAATTTACATTGGCTGAAAATAATACTTTCTTGGGAGTTGCCAACCTTGGTGTTTATCAACCCATCTCACAAATTTTCAAAATCAAAGCAGGTTCAGAAGTCAAAGAGATTGATTACAAAATCGTTCAGAATAAATATTATGAAGCTGCACAAAAAATCCGCTCTGGAGTATCAAAACTGTATGTAGGTATCGCAATTGAAGAAGCAAAGGTTTCAACTTATCAAGAACAGATTGAGTTGATTGAGAAAAAGCTGAAGGATGTTAAAGTAGGTGTTGAGGCAGGTGAATTATTAGATGTATATGCCATCGGGTTAGAAGCTGATTTATTAGATCATCAATCTAAATTTCAACAATCTAAAATCGATGCATCAAAATATAGATTACAATTAAATACGATATTAGACTTTCCTCAAGACTCATTATGGAAGGTCTCCGAAGTTACTTTTGATTCTATTGGTGTAATGGAATTGTTGGGTACTGTAAATACCGACTCTGCAATCATTCATGATAACTATAGTGTTAGAGAATCTAGTTTAATGATAGAAAAAGCAGAGGCAGGATTAACCTATCATAAAAATCAACATATACCTGACATTACCTTAACGGCACAAGGTTTCTATTTTGGTAATATTCCTCTTATCCCTCAAACTAATGTTTTAGTGGGAGCAACATTAAGTTGGCCCATTCTTCAATGGGGGAAAAAATCACGAGATGTCGAAATCTCTAAAATTCAGTTACAACAGGCAAAGCTTCAATTGAATGAAAATAAAAAAGAAGTCAGAAGAGATATTATAGTAGTTTCCGAAGAACTGCGGAACGCGATGGTAATTCTTCAAACAGCTCAAAAGGCATTGAATTTTAGAAATAGAGAATTGAAAATCAAAAAAGATGCCTTCGATAATGGGTTATTAAATTATAAAGACTACTCAGACTGCCAAGAGAAAAACCTTGAAAGCAAAACTTTGGTTTTAAAGGCTAAAGCAAACGTGATTGTCAAAGAATATGAACTTCGAGGACTAATCAATAGTCAATAAAAAAACAAAATTGAAGGATAATAACATTGTATAGTAGATCAAAGGTGAAATAATCGGAATATTTTATATTTCGCATTTCACCTTGTATCTTATTACTAACCGATTAGTATGATTACCTAATTTTGTTTTAATTTATTTCGCTCCATTGAAAAAATCTAGATTCAAAAAAACATTATCCCTACTTCAAAATATTGGAGTTGACGAGAGGTTAGATAATATGACGATCAAAAAAGTTCATCTAGCAAATAATCTCTCATTTATGTGCATGGGAGCTGCAACGATACTATTTCTTTTCTCAGCAACTTATAACATCCCTCTTGAAGCTAAATTATTTCTTGGTTGTATTGGTCCTGTTCTGTTGACAATACCAACTTTAAATTATTTTAGAAAATATCGCATTGCTCAACTTACCTTCTGTTTATTAGCTCTAGTGATCATTTTCTCAATGTGTGTTACTTTAGGACGTTCCTTTCATTTTCAATATGTACTTCTCCCCTATCTTGGCCTACCATTTGTCATGTTTGAAGATGAAATTGGCCTTAAAAAGATTGGCCTTTCACTGTTAGGTATACTTCTCTTTGTCTATCTCGACTGGCATTTTTGTCACTTTGTACCGTTAATAATAATACCTGAAGGTACTCCGGGAGGTAACCGTTTTCTCACCGACATTCTTATATTCGGCATCGTGTTTTTATTATTCTTTTTCTTTATCAATGAAAACAAAAGCTATATCAGAAAGCTACAAAAAAAGCAAGATCAACTCGTTGATAAAAATTATGAGTTAGAGCATTTCACCTATATTTGCTCACATAATCTAAGTGAACCACTACGTACCACTAGTAGTTTTTTAGAGTTTGTTAAAAGAGAAATTAAAGATTCAAATAAGAAATTAGATATCTATTTTAACTATATCAGAGACGAGGTAGAAAAAATGGATAAAATGATAATCAGTCTCTTAGCGTATTCCAAATTAAGTAGAACCTATGAATTCGAATATATTAATTTGAATACTACACTTTCCTCAATAAAAGTAGAATTGAAGGAGTCAATTGCAGCTCAAAATGTCGTAATAGATCATGATACCCTTCCTGAAATCATTGCAATACCCTCCCTAATAAAGAAGCTCTTCAAACATCTCATTTCTAATTCAATCAAATATCATAGAGAGAATATAATCCCAAAAATTTCAATTACCTGTAAAGAAAAACCTCACTATTGGGAATTCTGTATAAAAGATAATGGAATAGGTATTCGTGATGATAATCAACAAAAAATTTTCAACATGTTTACCCGACTTCATTTGGATACAGAATATGATGGTATTGGGGTTGGATTGACTTTTTGTAAAAAAATCATTGAAATGCATGAGGGTAAAATATGGATAGATTCGAAGTTAGACAAAGGAAGTGAATTTTATTTCACTATTAAAAATAGTACAATACCCAAAGGCCTTGAATTATTGAAAATTGTATGATTATAACATTGTATAGTAAATGAGAAATGAAATCAAATCAATCTTTTACATTCTTGCAATCTCATTGTATATTAATGTACAACCAGAAAAAACCTAATACTCATAATTAATCCCTTATTTTATTGAAAAATTTAAGATTCAAAGAAATTGCACTCACACTTCAAAATATTGGAGCGTATGAGGGATTGGACGCTGATACGGTCAAAAAAATTCATTTAACCAACTCAATTGCCTTTTTAGGGTGTATATCAGCCTTAGGAATGCTTTTCTATGCATTTGCGGTAAATACTCCATTTTATGCAAAACTAGTCACTGGATTAGTGGTTCCTGTAATCTTAGTAATGCCACTTCTCAATTATTGTGGTAGATACTATGCGGCAAGAGTAGTACATTGTATTATTTCATTATTTATACTAATGACTGTCGCAATTGTATCTGGCCCTGCCTTACATTCTCAGTTCTTACTTGTACCTTATTTGGGGCTGCCTTTTATTTTATTCGATGAAAAATTGAATAGAGTAAAAGTTTTACTTTCATCTGCAGGTATTATTGGCTTTATCTATTTGGAGTGGCATTTCAAACATTTTGAACCATTAATAGTACTGGATAAAAGCATTGTATGTGAAACTCGATTACTCAATGAAATTATCCTTTTTTGTTTCATCATTGCCCTTTTTTACTTCTTTACGTCAGAAAGCAATAAGTATTTAGAGAAACTAAAAAAGAAAAATGAAGAGGTAGAAGAAAAGAATAAAGAATTAGAACATTTTGCCTATATCTGCTCTCATGATTTGAGTGAACCGTTACGAACAGTTGACGGTTTTATTGGTATCATAAAAGAAGAATCAGATCCAAAAAATGAAAAACTAAACACCTATTTCCATTATGTCCAAGAAGCCAACAAAAGAATGAATACCATGATATTAAGTCTTTTGGCTTTTTCGAAACTGCAAAACAAAAATTCCTACCAAATCACAAATAGTCAAGATATTATTCATGAAATTGAAGTAGATTTAAATCAATTGATTCAAGAAAAGGAAGCCAATATTGAATATTCTTTTTTACCTACAGTCCACGGCCTACCAACACAACTCAAACAGGTTTTTCAAAATCTGATCATCAATGGAATTAAATATCAGCCCCAAAATGCAAAACCAATCATTCATATTACTTGTGAAGAAACACCTGACTATTGGGAATTTTGTGTTGCAGATAATGGTATTGGAATAAAAGAAAAAAACCTAAAGAAAATCTTTCATATGTTTACTCGACTTCATTTAGATGATGAATTTAAAGGTCAGGGTATTGGATTGTCATTCTGCAAAAAAATTGTTGAAATACACAAAGGTAAAATCTGGGTTGAATCTCAATATCAAAAGGGTAGTCGATTTTATTTTACCATCAAAAAAGATTTACCTGTTGAAATGTGTCAAACACCTACTAAAACTCTGTTTTATAAGCCTAAAAATTATAAAAATGTAGATTAAAAATTGCCCTTTCATAATGAAGAATATTAGGCATAACATATTAAACATTGGGGTTCAAAAAGGACAATCTCCATTTGTAATTAAGAAAGTGCGTATATTAAATGAGCTTTCTTTAATTGCTGTAGCTGTAATCATAATATTTTTTGTTACTTCACTATCCATCAATTCCCCTATAAATGTTACAATAATTAATGGTTGCCTAATACCCGTTTTTGGTATAATTCTACTTCTCAACTATTATCAAAAGTATTATTTATCTCAACTTATATATTGTGTTTTATCAATAATAATTATTGGTGGCATGGCTATTCTTTTGGGAGAAACTTTTCATTTCCAATACCTATTTATACCTTATTTAGGGTTACCATTAGTCATCTTTGAAGAAGAAAAAACTCGAAAAAAAAATATATTCGCATTATTAGGGGTACTAATGTTTACCTATCTAAGATGGCACTTTTATCATTTTGAGCCATTCATAACAACAACTGATGAGTTACAGGGATATAGTCAAATTGTTGTTGATTTTATCAATTTAGGAGTGTCCTTAATCATTTTATCTATCTTCTTATCAGAAAATAATAAGTACATCAATAGTATAAAAGATAAACAGGAACAACTCGAACGGAAAAATTATGAGCTTGAACATTTTACCTACATCTGTTCTCATAATCTAAGTGAACCTCTCCGTACAACAAGTAGCTTCCTAAAGTTTATCAAAAAAGAAGCACAAGGTTCGAATGAGAAATTTGATCTCTATTTTGACTATATTCATGATGAAATGAAGATCATGGATCAAATGATTTTAAGCTTGCTAACGTTCTCTAAACTTAGCCATGAACAAGAATTCAAAGTCACTAACCTTAATGGTATTCTTGCTGAAATTAGGAATGAAAAGAAAGATGTGATTTCTCAAAAAAATGTGGTGTTTACCTACAACGTGTTACCTGAAATTGATGCTGTACCAGAACTTATCAAATTACTATTTGAACACCTCATTACCAATGCGATCAAGTATCAAAATGAAAGTGCTATTCCTGAAATAAATATTACCTATAAAGAATGTAGCACCTATTGGCAATTCTGTATCTCTGATAATGGCATTGGTATTACAGACCAAAATCAAGATAAAATCTTTGATATGTTTACTCGGCTTCACCTCAAATCAGAATATGAAGGTATTGGTGTTGGCTTAGCTTTCTGTAAGAAAATAGTGGAAATGCATAATGGATGTATATGGTTTAAACCTAAACAAAATGAAGGCAGTCAGTTTTTCTTTACCATCAAGAAACAGGATAGTGTAAAAATATAGACTGTTTTTTCTAAAAATTAATAAATCAATTTCAACATCAAAGTTATCAGTTACTTTATCACACTAGTAGTATTTTTCTGCTTATCCCTGCCTATTATTTATAGTTACCCCATTAGTTTGGACT
>NZ_JTAM01000086.1 GCF_000812565.1 Flammeovirga sp. OC4
CTTAACATTCGCGCCAGTGGGCTTTCTACTCTATTCATTGGGTAGTGCTCCCCTCGGCCTTGAAGGGAAAAGCGTTAAGAATTTCATGGATTGAGCCGTTAAAAATGATTTTCTTGTTTGAGCAGAGTGAGTTTAAAATCATTTAGGCGAGTGAAATGGAATTTAGTTTTGACTTCTAAGCCTTGATTTTTTTGCTTCGTTTTTGTTTCAAGACAAAATAAAGAAGAAGGAAGTTTGAAAGTAGAACATAAAAAGTTTGCAGAAAAAACGATTGAAAGTTGACAGTAATTTAGTTTACAATGTAGTAATTTTCAATCACTTTCATTTTCCTAAATCATTCCTATTTTTATACTTAAACAAACTTTAGGTCTAAGATCAATTAAAATGTAAAGCAACAATCAGCTACTTACGTTTAAGCATGTCAAAAATTCATTTGATGTAGAATGAATTTTGACTATGACAAGTAACTATTATTCATAACAAACAACGAATCTCATGGATTTTTTATCTCTTTCTTTTATTGAGCTTCTCATAGCCATGTGCTTTGTATATGCTCTTCTAAGTATTTTGGTATCTACTATTTTGGAGTGGATAAATCATATAACTAAGGCTAGGGGAGAAATGCTAAAAAAAGCACTAATTCAGATGTTAGACGACCCCTCCAACCTCCAATATGGTCACTTATTATTTAACCATCCTTTAGTCGGTGGAATGGGAAATAATACCAATAAAAGACCACCACAATACATCAGCTCTAAGATGTTTAGTCAAGCCCTTTTTGATATCATCAGTCAACAATATGACGAGGAAATTGACATTGTCCGACATCGTGATGAAACAGATGGAAAGGTGAAATATCAAGAAAAGAATCCCAACCAAAGGCTATCTACAGATACAATGGCTCTTTTTGAGAAAAGTGTACAAGAAATGAATTATAGTACACTTAAAGAATTGCTTTGGTCTTTTTATACACGTTCCAATGGAGATCGAGAGAAACTATTAGTTTTCATAGAAGACTGGTACAATGCTTATATGGACCGCGTTTCTGGGTGGTATCAATCAAGCCAAAAAAATAAACTAATGATTGTTGGTTTTGCACTGACTCTCTTTTTGAATTTTGATAGTATTCACATGGTCAAAAGTTTTAATCAAGACAATCATCTTTTAGCACAAGTAGTTTCTGAAGCAGAAAAATTCAATGATAACAATCCAAACAGAGAAAAAAATACAAGCAATGAAAAGTTTATCAAAGATGTAAAAAGCCAACTTGAAACGATTGATGAACTGAAACTACCTTTGGGATGGTCTTGTGAAACTGCTCCACTAAGTTGGATTTTTCATAAGGCCCCGGTGAGTGTAAAGGATGATAATTTGAAACAATATGTCTACAAACGCAATTACACTCCTTGTGCACAAGATTACTTTTTGTATGGTTTGGGTATAATCATGAGCGGTTTTATGTTAAGTTTTGGAGCACCATTCTGGTTTGATCTATTAGACCGTTTTATCAATTTTAGACGTTCGGGTAAAAAACCTAAAAACTAAATAGAAATACAATGAAAAAACTACCTTTTACAAACGTACATATTCACGTCTTCACTACGAAATGTGCACCTGATAGCTTTTTGAAAATCATTCCGAATCGTTTACTAAGGAAATATCCGAAAACACTTAAAAAAATAATAGATAAAAACGCCGTCCGAAAGTTGATCGTTATGCTAGACCGAATGGCGAAGTGGGGCAATATTGGCAGTCATCAACGTAAATCACTTCATAAATACCTTTCGTTTTTAGAAGAAGGAACCAAACGAACGCAGCAGGAAGTTTTCATGTCACCTTATGAACTCTATCATTCCGAATATAGTGATGTTCAACTAATAGGTTTGAGTTTGAATATGGATTATATGGATAATAAGCTGCTTCCTCCCGTACGTTTCAATACACAATTGGAAGAACTTAAAAGCATTAAAAAGGAATATCCAGATAACTTCTTTCCTTTTGTTTGTGCTGACCCAAGAGCGTATGCAGGTGAACAATTAGTCAATTGGATTAAGAAGTATTTTGAAAAAGGGATAAGAAGTCCAAAATCAGGTAGTGTAAGACCTTACTTTTCAGGAATTAAACTATATCCCGCTTTAGGTTTTTTCCCTTTTGATCCTCGATTAGACGAGCTTTACGCTTATGCAGAAGAAAATGGAATTCCTATTATGACACACTGTACTAGAGTAGGTTCACTTTATGTTGGTGATAACATTGAGAGCTTAATCCCTCGAAAAGTAGAGATGATTGAACCTAATTCAAATCATGCTACATTTGAAGAGGTAAAGAAAGAAATTCATAAAAGAATAGAGAAATACTACGAAGTAAAATGGATCAAAAATAATACAAAGGGTGCCAACGATATGGCATGTGATCTTTTTGGACATCCACAAAATTATGTGCCCATAATGCTCAAATACCCTAAACTGAAAATTTGTCTAGCACATATGGGAGGTGATGATCAAATTGATTTGATGAATTCTACATTAGAAGAGATCAAAAATAAGAAAGCGAGAAAAATCATAGAGAATGATGGTTATAATTGGGCTTCGCTTACCAAACAGTTAATGATAGATTATCCTTCATTGTATACTGATATTTCTTATACATTGTACCGGTTAAATGATTCGGATTTCACTAATAAAATAAAGGATTGGTTAGATTCTAAGGATGAAAAGGGCAATTCTCTGAGCGATCGAGTACTTTTTGGAACAGATTTCTATATGACAGAACAAGAGAATCAAGAGTCAGCACTTTTGGAAAAAGCAAAAGTACATCTTGGTGATTATATGGAACAAATGAGTCGTATAAACCCTGATAGATACTTGAATTATTAAAGAGTAGTAGTTGATAAATTAATCAAACAAAAGAAGAAATAGATGCTTAGTCAATTCATTAAGGAAGAACCTCTGATACCTCAGGAGAATCTAGTTTTGGATAACATAGACACGATTTTAACTTCTAATTATGGGATACGTGGATTCCATAAAATTCATCTTTTTGCAGAAAAGACCATAATAGACGAAACTACAGGAGTGAAAAAACTTTGTTATGAAGATGAAAACCAAGAAGAATCTTATTGGATTGGTCAACAAAAAGAAGGCTTGGAACCCGGTATTTTAGATTATGAAAAAATGCTTGTCATAGGCAACCTTGATTATGATGTGCCATTATGCTTAGACTTTCGATCTAGTCTAAAACAACCCTCTGTAATTTGGCTTAGTGATAAAGGAGGTTGGGAAAAAATAGCAGAAAGTTATAAAGAATTTATACAAACGCTTTCAGTGAAATAAAGGAAGGATGTTGAAAATATATTTCTTTTATGGTGCCAATAATTTTACACCCTTTTGTTGCATCATTTTTTAAGAGTAAATAGATTTTTGCATCATTAAATTAAGGTGGAATTTACCTCATACATGTTTGAAAAATTATCTATTGAGGTATTTCTTCAAAGCAAACTCTTACTTTATTATATCTAATTAAATGAAAAATTTCATCTTTTTATTTTTACTCTTTGCTACTTCAAATATTTATGCACAAAATTATGATGATGACTTAATAACATTAGCAGAAATCATAGATAATGAGATTCACAATAATAGTAAAGCAGACCAAGAGGTTATTGATAAGTTGAATACGGTGAAGTCGAAAAAATTACAATTTGTCAAAGATTTTTTGGTACTGAGTTTTTCGAGCCCAAATGAATTAATTTCTCAACGTTTTTTAGAAAAGCCAAAAGAGATCGATTTATATCATTTCAATTTTACCTTTCGCTTGTATCAAAAATTCTACAGATTTGATCAATTAAAGGGAGAAGAAAGGCAACTTAAATATCAAGAAGTGTTTGATGAAATAAAGAATGAGGAAAGGACGAATAAACAGTTGTTGTATATTTACTATGATATGCTTTTTTCTTCTTTTCAAGGTAAAAATCAAAAGATGAGTCTAGCTCAATATGAGGTCAACTTTAGAAAGCTGAAACTAAAAACTTCTGAAGAGAAAAACATATTTTTTATGGCTTGCCTAAATACTTATCGTTTTGAAATTTTTAGTGAAATGATCGGTTTTAGTAATGGTTCAGACTATTCAAAAGCAAGAAGTTATTTTAACCAATACCCATTATTTGAAGGAAAAAAGTTTTATTTCTACAATACTCTGGCTAAAGAGGATTTTAGTGTAATAATTGCATTGAATAAAGAGTATGATAGTTTTAAAAAGGAATTTTTTACTGAATATTTACGTCTTCTTGTGTATTATTATCAATCTCATAATAATGATGAGGAGGAACGAATCAACCTTATCAGAAATTCTATAATTCTTGATGAGAAGTATTGGAAATTTGTAATTCCTCAAGTAGTTCAAGATTTAGAAAAAGTGAAAGCAGACATAAAATAATTCATTTGTAAAATCATCCTATCCATAAAGTGAAAGTAAGGTTATGAAATTAAGTATTAGAATTGTAAAATGGGGATTTGCTCTTTTGTCAACACCAGTGTTTTATTTCGTTATTTCCTTACTACTGTCTTCCATTACAATTGATCGCAAAGCTGATGGTGAGGTGAAAGATAAATCGATATACTTGACCACAAACGGAGTTCACTTGGATATAGTATTGCCAATTAAAACAATGGATACAGAGCTGCTATCAAACTTAAAGTATGAGTCAACGGATCATTATTTATCTTTTGGTTGGGGAGATGAGAACTTTTATATTAATACGCCAACATGGGGGGATCTTACGTTTGATAATGCTTTTACGGCACTATTCCTTAAAAGTTCAACGCTAATGCATGTGACTCGTTATCGATATAGACTTTCGAATTGGATTGAAATTAAAGTATCAGAACCCGAATTGACTAAACTTAATACTTACATACAACTATCATTTCAAACAAGTCAAGCTGGAAAGAAAATACTTTTAGAGAATCAAGGTTATTCATCAATCGATAATTTCTATAAAGCAAAGGGTAGTTATTCGTGTTTTAAAACATGTAATAGTTGGGTGAACACTGGATTTCTGCAAAGCGGATTGAAGGCATGTTTGTGGACTCCTTTTGATTTTGGATTAATGGATAAATACAAAAATGAAGAAGAATGAAGCTAGAAAGTAGTTTCTATAAAATCATGTAAAAAGTTCTATTGGAAACTGACTAGAACATAGTTCACAATCTTTTTGACTTGTTACTAGTATAATTATTGTGTGTGAAAACTTGGTGACAGAACTTAATCTAACAAACATGAACAAAAACAATCCACTTCTTCTTTTTATGTTAATCTTTGTACTTTTTCAAAGCTGTTTGGAAAAGGAGGAGGTACAAATGATAGATTTTAATTATTTAGGGATCTCGTTTCAGTATCCATCCAATTGGAAAGAACTTGATCATTCTACAGTATTATTCGGTATTGCTGACAATGATTTATTTCAAGGTTCACAATCCAATATATTATTGATTGGGATGGATTCTATGGAACTAAGACTAAGAGAAATAGAGAGTTTTTCCGAATACTATACTGGTATCAATTATATGCTTAGTCAAAAAGAAAATTATAAATTACAGGAGCCATTAGAGAGTGTAGACCTCAATAAAGTGCATTGTAAAAAGGTTGTTTATGAATTGATCGATAAAAACATTCTGCAAACTCATTACTTCTTTGACTATAAAACATCTTTCTATTCAATAATTGTTACTGAACCTATTGAAAGCCGCACTGAGGAAACTCAAAAAATACTTTCAACTTTTAGTCTACAAGAGGAGGAAAAGGAGAATCTTTTTCATTAATTGTGAAGTTACTTCAACATCAAATAACAGTTTGAATGCAAATTATTAATACACTAAAAAAGTGGTTGAGTTCTACACCTATTGAGATTGATCTTGAAGGAAAGTGGAATGGATTTTATACCTATTCTCTAGCCTCACCTCAATTACTTAGGAACCGGAAATTTCACTTTGATATGGAATTAATGCTGAAAGGCGATAATTTTGAAGGCTTTGTATCTGAAGAAATAATTACTGGCGAAATTGAGGATCAGATTGTAGTGTATGGAAAATTAATAGATAATAAAATTGAATTTCAAAAGCTTTCTAGGTATTCGTATCTCTTGGATGAGCAGGGTAAGGTATCTAAAAAAGAGGGAATAGGTTCTCCTGTCTTGACCAAATATGTAGGGCATTACTATCAAGATATGAATAAGTTTATTGGACAGTGGACCACAAGGTACGAATTCGAAAATAAAGAGTATTCTTCATCCGGAATGTGGGAAATGGAATCAAAAACTAACCATTGATTTCAGGTGGACATGGAAGTGTAATTGATTTTTTATCTTTAATAGTATTCATCAATGAGAATTGTATAGTACATTTAGGTCAATTTTAAAATGAACCTAAGTTGTTCTTCCATACAAATGCAGAAAAGAGAGTTTTATACTGAGCAAATCATTGCACTACTGAAGGAACAAGAACCCGAAAGAGAGGATCTAATTGAGGATTTAAAAAACTCTAAAATTAGAAAGTGGCTCATACAACCTTATATTTATTTTGTTTCAGCTGAAAAACCTAATCAAATAGGATCAGATTGGCAATTTGATGAAAATATTGTCTTAGAGCACAACACGGAAGGGACTATTATATTGGATATATTGAAAGGTGGAAGAGTAGGTGGAATTGAATTTATTGATCAAATCGAAGACTAAAAATTATCATCATTACTAATAAAACCAGTGATTTATTACATTGTAAACTAAGTTTTCGAATATTTAAAGTGTTTAGAAATCAGGAGATTTCTGCTGATCTTTATGAAAGTAGACCCTATAAAATCTAGTAGAAATATAGATTAAAAGTTGACGAAAACTTAGTTTACAGTGTATTTATTCTTTTTTTTAAAAGTTTGCTAATCAACTGATATATAGCATGTAAATGTAATTTTATTTTTCTATGAAATATCACAATACAATACATAGAATTACGATGTATTGATAAATTATGTATATTTACTCTATGTATTCAAAAGAACTACTCAAAGGGACACTTTCCGCAATCATTTTAAACTTATTGTCGGAAAAAGGGAAAATGTATGGTTACGAAATTTTCCAGCATGTAAAAGAACAATCTGAAGGTAAGATCTTATTAAAAGATGGTTCGTTATATCCTGCTTTACAAAAAATGACTAAGGAGGGTCTTCTTTCTTATCAGGCAGAATATATAGGAAAGCGAGTAAGAAAATATTACTTCCTTACACCTGAAGGTAAAGTTGAAAAAAACCGTTCTTTAGAGGAATTAAAGGACTTCTTAGCTACCCTGAATAAGCTTGTTTTCTCAGAATTAAATATCACATGAAATTAAATAGTGAACAAGAAAAAGCAATCGAAGAATATGTTGATGCACAAGGATTGAAAATTCAGACACTGCGGGATGATATCATAGATCATTTATGTTGTGTTGTTGAATCTGAATTGGGAAAGGGTAAACCTTTTGATCAATCTTTTGAGCAGGCAATTCTAGATTTAGCTCCTGATGGGTTGTTGGAGATACAAAACAAAACCGTTTTTTTACTTAACTCTAAACGCATAATAATGATGAAAAAATTAACGTATTTAACCGGACTTCTTGGAGCAGTAGCACTCACTGCAGGTATAACATTTAAACTGCTCCATATGGCTTTTGCCACAGAACTCTTTATGTTAGGATTCTTAGTATTGTTGCTAGTGTTTATTCCCTTATTGGCCATAGATCGATATAAGGTGATACTTTCTAAGACTATTTCAGTACGATTAAAATTTATATTGGGAGTTGCTGCGGCGGTGATCACGGGACTTTCAGCCGTTTTCAAAATGATGCATTTGCAAGGGGCTGACCTGTTATTGTTATTCGGTGCTTTCCTTTTTGCATTCGGGTTTCTTCCCTTCTATTTCTTCACTATGTATAAAAAATCAATTGCCTAAACCCTTATATTGATACATGCACTGAATTGCTTGGTTCTGGACTAATACAGTAAAATTAAAATACTTTGAAAATAGATAAAAAATGAAGCTCAATCTAGTTGTCATTAGAACCAAAGAACCTCAACTTCTTGTCGAACAGTATAAAATGCTTGGACTTACTTTCGATTATCATAAACATGGTAATGGTCCCTTTCATTTTGCTTCAGAAGTGGACGGATTTGTATTTGAAATCTATCCCTTTACTAAATCGATGGATAAAGCGGATGGGTCTCTTCGATTGGGTTTCGAAGTTGATAATTTACATGAAGTGATAGATAGCATCAAAGATTCGGATTGGAAAATCACCCAAGAGATAAAAGAAACTGAATGGGGGTTGGTTGCTGTTATCCAAGATTTAGACGGTAGGAAAATCGAGTTGAAGAATAGATAAAATATTTTTCGTTAAAATGAGTTACTTCTTGTCTCTGTTGAAAATAATAGGTAATAAATAGCTATCTTGATTTCAGATAGTCAAAGCAAACTAATCAGCTCTACCTTATGAATTATCAATTACAATTTCAGCGTATTTTTATTCTTAACCTGATTATTATGACTTTTAGTTGTACAAGGTCGGATCAAATCGCCAATTCAAAACCTGAAATAGTAGAAGGTTTTATTCAATTAGAGACAAAAGGAGTTTTAGAAAGTGCATCTTTTTTTAATAAACAGAGAGAGGTATTCTTGTCTGTAGAACAGCATCAGGATTCAAAAATTTTCAGATACCAATGGCATCCACAAGGCTTTTCAGAGTATAATTTCAATCAAACTTCAAATCAGTTGAGTTCAACTTTTTTTATTAATGATACAATCTGTAATATAGTAGATTATGTTTTTGATAGTGAAATGCAATTGAAGGTAGAGGGTGAAGAATTTGAATTGAAAAAATATTATTCTTTTAGGGAAAAAAAGATTGACTGTATTGAGAGAGAGCAATTGGATACTTTAACCACTCTTTATTTTAGTCCAAAGATGGGCATATTTCAAGAGTTTTCCTGTAGGCATTCGTTGTATGATTTATTGAATGACAGTTATTTGGTGGATAAAACCAAATTACCTCTTATTTTAAATGAAATGAAAAAAGATAAACGGTTTTACCCCAACGAAAAAGAGGTTGCTTTAAGAAGAGCGTTAAAGGGACCAGTTGTAATTGACATTGAAGAAGAGGAAGAAGATATTGAAATTGAAATAGAAATTCCTGATTCTTATTAAAACACTGTTAACTAACAATAGAAATGAAAAGCATAACAATTGTATTATTTGCACTACTATTACTCAATGTACAAACAATGGCTTGTAAGTGTTCAGGTCCTAGTAATATTGAAAATAGTTTTAAAAATGCTAAAGTAGTATTTACGGGTAAGGTGGTAGAGATTTCTTATGTACCTATTGAAGAAACTTTTAATTCTGATAGTCTATCTAGTATAAAACAGAAGGTTTCTGAAAGTAAATTAAGTTTACCTGTAAAGAAAATTGTATTGGAGGTAAAGTCTGTATTTAAGAATTCAAATATCTCACCTAATACTCGAATTACGATTTATACACCACCAAGAAGTGCTTCTTGTGGTTTTGCTTTTGAAGTCAATAAATCCTACCATAATTTATGGATCATCAAATAGTTTACTCTATCATTCTATTTTAAGGTTAAAAGCGGATAACCTTGTCGCTTCGAATGAATTTTGGACTAATCACTGTGGAAGAACTACACAAATAACTTCCTATACCAATACAGAGTTGGAACAATTACATGAGTTGAAAATTCAATATTAAGTAAAAATAAGTTTAATTTAAATGTCTCTTTTCCCTCAATGCCAGGGGGAATACTACCAAACTAAAATGGTAGAAAGCTCAATGGCGCGAATGTTAAGCGTCAGTGTCATTCGTGTCCTTTAGGTCATCAGAAATCTCCTGATTTCTAAGCACTATAAATAACTAAAATATAGTTTACAGCGTAGTGAATCTATAGTTATGGAACTATACTTTCATTAAAATTACACCTAGTAGAAATATTGACTATATTTTTTTAACTTGATCAATGAACCAACATAAATTATAGACAACTTCAATCGAAATATAAATGGAGAAATCAGAGCCAAAACAAAATCCTGCATTTTTAGACTATGTTTATCAACTTAATGAAGGTAGAACACTAGATGAAGCTTTTCAATTAAGTGTTCATCAAATCAACAGTATTGATATTGCTCAATTGAAAAGAATCGGCTTGAAAACTTATGCTGATAATAAATGGTCGATCCACAAAATTATACAACATCTTATTGATTGGGAAAGAATATGGTGCTATAGGGCAATCATTTTTGCTCGAAACGAAGGGTCAACACCTGATGCAAATGATCAAGAAGTTATGGCAAGTCATTCCAATGCAGATGAATTAACGATTGATCAACTTATCAATGAACTTAAGGTTGTACGTCAATCTTCGAAGATGATGTTTGATTCTTTTAATCAAGAAATTCTTGATACAACTTGTGAGTTTTTTGAATATGAAATGCCTTTATCTGCCATTGCCTATACTATTACAGCTCATCAAATACATCATTTAAATGTGATAAATGAAAGATATTTGCCTCTAGATAAATAAGTGTTATACTACTCTGTAAGCTAATTTTACATGACAAAAACTGATTGAAAATGGGAAATTTTATTGAACTAAATACGGAAAATATTACTTCAGAGCATATTTGTTGTGCTATATCTGATAAGAAATGTGCGGAAAGTTATCAAGCTAAAAAAGACTGGTTAAAAAAAGAGTTTGAAAATGATTATACTTTTAGGAAGCTGGACGAAAGAGCAAAAGTTTTTATCGAATATGGGCCAGCGGAAAGTGCTTGGGTTCCAATAACAGCCAATAATTATTTAAATATTAATTGTTTTTGGGTTTCCGGTAAATATAAAAAGAGTGGTTACGGGAAAGCGCTATTAAAATCAGCGATTGATCAAGCTAAAAAGCAAAAAAAAGCTGGACTTGTGACAGTTGTTGGTACAAAGAAATACCATTTTATGAGTGATACAAAATGGTTGCTGAAACAAGGTTTTGTAGAAGTAGAGCGAACATCAAGTGGGTTTAGTTTATTGGTACTGAAGTTCTCTGAAAATGAAGAAGATCCGTTTTTTAATCTCTCTGTAAAAAGTGGTGAATGTTGCCATAAAGAAGGAATTGTAATTTATTATTCCAATAGATGTCCATTTGCAGAGTTTCACGCTCAAAATTCAATTATTGAAACGGCTCACAATAGGAATTTACCACTCAAAGTAATCAAAATTGAAACCATGGAGGAAGCACAAAACGCACCTTCACCAGCAACAATTTTTAGTCTCTTTTTAGATGGAAAATTTGTAACGACCGATATTAGTGTTTGTATGGATAGTCGTTTTGACAAAATAGTAGAGAAAGCCAAAAAGCATTAAAAGAGAATAATGTAATGCATATAAAATAGACTCATATTTTGTTTGATCTCTTGATCTTTTCAATTACTTTATCATAACAAAGCAGATTTATTAGGATTATCTACAATTAAGAAGAAAAATTCAAACCTGGTATTCACTTTTCAGATTCTAGTTCCGCTAAAATACAGGAATGAATATCATAAGTTTAAGCTTCTTATACATCAAATTATAACATCTAAAAACTAATTGATTCAACAGATTATGAATGAAAATTTTTCATTGAAAAGGGGTAACTTTACTCTATTTGGAGTGATCGGATCTGTTTTGGCCATTGGACTTTTGTTAAAATGGAGATATGTGAGAACCATTTTAATAGTTTTTACATTGTTGAGTATTCCATTTGAAATAATGGTATTAAGTAATGTAGCTAAAGATTTTTCATACCGCATATCGTTTTATTGATCGTCTTGATAATAATTTTGTCTTTATTAGTGTCTTCAAAATCATTAAGGTACTATTCAAAGACTAGAGTATAGTATTTCATATGATACTAAAAAATATTGACCGTAATGCCAGTGGATGTACATTTAGTAATAAATCTGATCTTGTTCTTTCCTTTTTATAAAGATCTATTTCAAGAATAATTAAGTACGTTGTAAACTAAGTTTTCGAATATTTATGATTTTTAGAAATCAGGAGATTTCTGTTGATCTGTAGGACACGAATGCCGCTAACGCTTAACATTCGCGCCAGTGGCATTCTACCCAATTCGTTTGGCAGTACTTTCCTCGGCCTTGAGGGGAAAAGCATTAAGAATTTCATGGAGCGAGCCGTAAAAAATGATTTTGCTGTTTGAGCTTTAGCGAGTTTAAAATCATTTAAGCGAGAGAAATGGAATTTAGCTTTTGCGTTCAAAGCCTTGACTTTTTTGCTTCGTTTTTGTGTTAAGACAAAAATGAAGAAGAAGGAAGTTTGAAAGTAGATCCTATCAATGCTTGAAGAAAGATTGATTAAAAGTTGACGATAATTTAGTTTACAGTGTAGTGATGCCAGTGGATGTACATTTAGGAATAAACCTGATCTTGTTCTTTCCTTTTTATAAAGATCTATTTCAAGAATAATTAAGTAAATTGTATTGAATAATTTCCTTATTATTTTAACCTTCATAAAATGAATATTCTACAATCTCTTGAAGCCTACACTTCAGCTCAAAAATGGGTAGGGATCAACTTTATTATATTAGGTACACTGTTATTATTATTAGCAGGTATTATTACTTTTTTTGTGACTAAAACACCTTTGGCTTCGGGTATGAAATGGGGAGCTTTAGTAACAGGTTTATTGATCATCTTTGGTGGTTTTGGTTATGGTAATTTCAATAATAAGATACTTAAAGAAGGTGAGATTGCTATTCAAAAAAGTAGCAATGAATTTATTCAGTCAGAGTATGAACGCATGGAAAAAGTAGATAAAGGTTTCTTAACGTATCAATTGACTTTTGCTGCTTTTGCAATTGCAGCCATTATTGTAATTCTTTTTATTCATTCTCCCTTTTTAAAAGGAATAGCTTTTTCTGTTGCTATTTTATTTATTGGGTTACTTATCATTGAAGGTTTTTCACATCCGTCCATAAAAGCTTATGCTGCTGAGCTGAGAAATGAAGTTCAAAAATAATGAGGGCAAGGTCGAAATTATGGAAATAGGGGACCGTTAATTTTTTAGAAACTATTTACATTAAAATGCAACAATTTTTTAAGGTGATTTCAATTTATTGGTTTATTGGTATTACTCTTCTTTCCATTTCTTATTTTAGGCTTCAAGACCTTTTAGATATAGGAGCTGTAATATTTACTATACTATTGATTTCTATTATTTTGGGAGTTCCATTTGCGTATTTTGTTCAAAAGAAATCAAAGAAAGTAGCAATTTATCAATTATTATTAGGTGGTTTTATTTCAATATTAATAGGATCTTCATTTTTATATTTTAATGATGTGAGCTTTTATATGAGTGATATTTATATCAAGGATAAGGGTATTCTAGTAAAGCAAAATCAAAATATATTTTACACCTATTTTATTATTCTAATCATTCTAGCCTCATCTGTAATTAATTTGTTATTTGATGTTTTTATAGCTTTGATAGGCACTAGAATTTCATTTCGAAATAAATAGTATTTTTTCGGAGCTTCACCCTAAATTCATGTTTTAAACCATAGATTTAGGGTGAAGCTTTTAACAGCTAAGAGTAAGCTCTCACTTCAAAAAGTTTAGCATTTACTGCTCCATATGTTTCTTTGAGGTGGATACGAATAGCAGTAGCTTCTATGGTATCAAAATCAAATTTGACTAATCGCGTTTTATTTTTTGTGATTTCAGCTACTTTTACCCATTTTCCTTTCACACGAACCTCTGCTTCTAATGCCTTCATCAATTCCTCAGGTACCTTAGTAGAGTAGGTTTTATTTTCCAAACTATCTCTTCTCAGCATAATGTTTTTCTTGACATTGGTATCACATTTTACTTCAATTTTAGAGATCGTTTGCTTTTGATTCCACTCAATTTGTACAGTTGCGGGAAGACCTTTGGATTGCCAATGATGTGCCTTTTCTTTAAAATCTCTGGACATTCCGTCCTTCAATGATTCCACTGACCCAGAAGAAGTGCTTGAAGCAAAAAGACTAGATGAGCTCTGAATAAGGTCATTTTTATCTTTTGCTGGACGGTTTGGAATAAAAGCATCATCACGAAGAAGTTGCTCCTGAAGTTCGTTGATGTGTTTTTGTCCCAAAGTACGCGGCATTACTGATTTTTGAATACATAAAGCCGCTGCCGTTCCTACAGCTTGCCCCTCCAATGCACAAGTAGCCATAATTCTTGAAGATGACAATGCAATATGTGTTTGACTAATGTTTCTACCTGCAAACAATAAATTAGGAACATTGATAGAGTATAAACTTCTAAATGGGATCTGATAAACTTCTTTGAATTTTTCATGAAAATAACTCGGAGGTTCTTCCAAATTGAGCATACCTCCTGGGTTATGTTCATCCAATGACCATCCTCCATAAGCCACTGCATCCTCAAAGTCTACATTGTTGAGCAGATCAGGTTCGCTTAATATATGATCTCCTATAAACCTCCTTGACTCCCTTTTTCCTGGAAGAGAAGAAACCCAATCAAGGGCATAGTTTTCAGTTTCAGGATATTTACCAGAGTTTTTAAGATAATCCCAAACACCATAAGCATATCCCATCAGGGTGTGTTTATTGTCTTCAAACTCCCCAATAATATCATCATCACTTCCAAGCTCAACCCACCAAAAGCCCAATTCGAAAGGCATCAACTTACGTCCTTTATGGGACTTTTCAGCCTCATAAGGGAGTGTGAAATGAGGGGCTTCAAAGGGCATAGGTTTACCCATATTTTTTGACCCTAGTAGAATTGTTGAACCCATCTGCCAACCGTCGGCTTCTTTAGGGGCATATTTCTCATTAAATTCAGAAGCACCTTCTCTACCTGTACGATAAAAAGCCCCTGCAGTAGCTCCTAGAAGACCATCCCCAGAACAATCTATAAACTGTTTACCTTTGAAAGTGTATTCCGTTTCTGTAGTAAGTTGCCAGCAGTAGACCGCATCAATACGATCCCCTTTCATTTCAGCCCTTAATGCAGAGGTATTCAAATAGAGGTCTAGATTTTTTTCTTTTGTCACAAAATCATACAAAATATGGTCCCATACAGGATAGGAATCCTGAGGATTGTGAAAACGGTTGTGCAAAAGTATTTCTTCAATAATCCCTGTTTCTCTTTCTGGTTCACCTCCTTTCAGGTGATTTACTCCATTGAGGTGCACTCTAATTTCACTAGATGAATTGCCTCCTAATACAGGGCGGTCTTGAATTAAAGCTACTTTCGCTCCATTTCTAGCAGCACTTATAGCGGCACACATTCCAGCAGCACCACCGCCTACAATGACCACGTCATATTCCATTGTTTTCTGACGGTCAGGCCTTGGTTTTTTACCTGTTCCCATCTGATGCCATTGCTCTTTGGGATTATATTTATTTTTTAAAGTTGAAGTGTTTTTGGAAGAAGTTGAAGTAATGTCCACACTATCAGAGTTTCCCAGTAAAGGAAGGATACTTGCTCCTAATGCTCCTTTGACTGTGCTCTTAAAAAATTTCCTTCTTTTCATAAGTAAGTAATAATTGTTAGTTGTAAATTTCTCATTTCGAGTTTCAAGAAGTTTTATAATTGGTATAAATACAAGGGAGTAAATGACAGATTGAGTACTTGTTCAGTTAATATAGAGTGTCTTTTGAGGTGGTGGAGACTTTCTGAATGTTTTGATCAAGCATAGTCTAGTGTATATTTCAGTATTTTATTTCTAAAAAGTCAATATATTGGGGAATTTTGAAACAATTTTACATCCTCTTTTCAAAAAAACAGGTGGGTAAATAGGAGAATAATAATGTGGGTTTATTAATTCTTTGTAATGCAGATAAAAAATGGAATACCCCTTTCATCATTTAATTATGATTAGTAAATTTCAATTCTTATAGCAAACTCAAACATTAATTTATGTAGCCTTCATTGGAATACCACTTTTAATAATTGTAGCCCTTTTCTCAATCTATTTTAGAGTAATATAAGTTGGTGTATTGCTATAACTCGTCAAGAAAATAATTAATAAACAAATCTAACAAGTAAGAAAAATGAAAACTTTAAAGCAGTTGCTATTGATAACGTTGGCTATAAATTCTTCTTCTAGAAAGAAACAGGGACTTTTCAATAACTAATAAAGGAGTAATTGTAAGCCTTGATGGGGGACGTTATTTCTAACATGGCTTATATAGTTTAACTCACAGTAAACTAAGTTATCGTTAACATTTAATTGGTCTTTTTGCAAGATATTATTGGATGTACTTTCAGGGTTCCTTCTTCTTTATTTTTGTCTTAACACAAAAACGAAGCAAAAAAGTCAATAGCTAAATTTCATTCCTTGAGACTAAATGATTTTAAACTCGCTAGAGCTCAAACAACAAAATCATTTTTAACGGCTCATTCCATGAAATTCTTAACGCTTTTCCCTTCAAGGCTGGAGATGGTACTACCAAACTACAAGAGTAGTAATTCCAATAGTACGTATGTTAAGCGTTAGTGTCATTCGTGTCCACTAGGTCATCGGAAATCTTTTGAGCTCTCAAAACCATAAATAACCGAAACCTTAGTCTACAGTGTATTTTTTCTTCGATCAATCATAAAAATAAGATCCTCATGAAATATTATTCGACATTATTTATTATCCTATTTTTTTCAATAAATGCATTCTGTCAAAATGAGTTTAGTGGCGTAATAGAATATTCTACACAAGCCATCGAGGATACTCACGGTACAGGTGAAATTTCTAAAAAAGGAGATATTTCAAAATCAACTTTTTATTTTGAGAACGGTAGTTTTTATCAGACCTACGATAACAAAGCTTATGACTTTGATTATTTTGATGCAGAAACATTGATCCACAGTATTAAATATTTTGGCAATGATACTTTATACCTTTTTAATACTAGAATGGCTAATAACTCTAAGTTAACCTCTGCTGAAATAGAGGAAGATGTTGAGAAAGTACTAGGTATTCTATGTGATAAACTGACCTTGGAAATTACTTCTCCAATTCCAGAGCGAAGTTTTTTGTTAGAGATCTTTTTTGCAAAAAATGCTACTGCCATCAATAAAGAAGATTTTAAGGGAGCAAAGTTTAATTATATAGAAGAGATTTATAGTAGAACAGGTGCTATTCCTTTAAAGTTTATATATCATCTTTCTCAAGGATCATTTATAGCGGAAGCAACTGATATTAAACATCAGAAAGATTTAGATTTAGAGAATGTATTTAAAAAAGAAAGTCAAGGATTGCCTGTAAAGAAATTATTCTAAATTTACATTTGTATCCTCTTTTCTGTAAAATGACTATTCATTTTTAAAGAGGTAAGCTATTACACTGTAAACTAAGTTTTCGAATATTTTAACATTTAGAAGTCGGGAGATTTCTGATGATCTGTAGGACACGAATGACGCTATCACTTAACATTCGAGCCAGTGGTATTACTACTCTTTATATTAGGTAGTTCTATGGCGGCCTTGAAGGGAAAAGCGTTAAGAATTTCATGTATTGAGCCGTTAAAAATGATTTTTTTGTTTGAGCTTTAGCGAGTTTAAAATCATTTAGGCGAGAGAAATGGAATTTAGTTTTTGCATTCAGAGCCTTGACTTTTTTGCTTCGTTTTTGTGTTAAGACAAAAATGAAGAAGAAAGAAGCTTGAAAGTTGATCCTAAAAATGCTTGCAAAAAGGCCGATTGAAAGTTGACGATAATTTAGTTTACATTGTGCTATTTAATATTGTTCTACTAAATCAACATCAGAAATGTATCGCAAACTACTCATCATTATTTTTCTCTTTTCGTTTTTTTCATGTGAGAAAAAACAAAAAAAGCCAGAAGTTGTTGCTGTACCCATAGTAGCAAGTGTAGTACAGGAAGTAAGAAATATTGACACCATCGAGGTTGTTAAAGAAGCCATTGAAATAGTCGAAGATAGTGCTCAGATGGAAGAGGAAGTGGTTGAAGAAGTGATGGAGGAGAGAAAAAGACTTGAGATCGATTCTAATTTTGTAGATTATTACCCCGAAAGACACGCTAATTATTTCTTTAATATAATAGAGACAGGTTCCTATCATGGAGATGAAATAAAGAAGTCTTACGCGAATAAACAATGGGTTGGTGTTTTTGCTGATTCATCTAATTATTATCTGAAAAATGTAGATGTTACTTTTGAAAAAGATTTTGATCCTATTATAGATTCAGAAGGAGATAGTTCGGCAGTTAAGGTAAGTGTGAATGAAAAAGATTACTGTTTGTTTTTATTCTCAGACTTTCCTTTAGAAGATAGAACGCTTCATTCTATTGATTCTTTAAAAGACATACTATGCCCTCTTCCTGGTGATTCTACGATTTTGAATTATAACAACACTACAATAAAGTTATACGCTACTGGAGACAAACAGCTTTTAGGTGGCGACTACTATGAAATTGCCAATTATCGGTTATTCATAGATAACGAGAATAAGACGAAGGCTCCTCAGTTATTGTTTGCTTGTGCAAACTTTGATGATGCCATGCCTCAATTACTTTGGGTTGGAGATATTGATAATGATGGAAAACTAGATTTTCTTTTTGATCTTTCCTCACATTACAATGCTACTTCAATAAATCTCTTTTTATCTAGTAAAGCAGATGAAAATGAATTTGTGAAAATTGTAGCCTACTTTGATACCATTGGGTGTTAGAAAATGAGAAGAAGCTGGTTTACTTTCCGCTAGATGTAATTTAGTACATTGTAAACTAAGAATTCATTAATTATAGTAATTCCTTTTGTGAAGGACAAATAGTAGTGTATTGAGATTCGCGAGAGCCGTTAAAATGATTTTTTTGTTTGAGCTTTAGCGAGTTTAAAATCATTTAGGCGATAGAAATGGAATTTAGCTTTTGACTTCAAAGCCTTGAATTTTTTGCTTCTTTTTGTTTTAAGACAAAAACGAAGAAGAAAGACGTTTGAAAGTAGATCCTATCAATGCTTGTATAAAGGAAGCTTGAAAGTTGACGATAATTTAGTTTACAATGTTTTTAGTTATAATACATTAGATAACAAACTGATATCAGAAAATATAAGGTAACTACCCCACAGAAGAGGATAGTTACCTTTTTTCATTTATTCTTTTAAGAAGATTTTAGAAATAATAGTGTTTTTAGTTTCAATTTTCAAGATATACGATCCAGCTTTTAAAGCTTGTACATCAAGATGAAAGGCTTTGGATTCGATTTGTGTATTGATCATTTCTTGTCCTATCATATTATAAACGACAACACTTTTTACTTCTGCATTCAAACCTTTAATATGGAGAGTTCCTTGAGTAGGGTTAGGATACAGTACCATTGTAGGCAGGGATGTAGAAAGATTTAAGATGGGGTCTTCCTCTGTTTTCAGTGGCTTACCAATACAGTTCAATTCAGCAATGGCTGTATATGGTATTTCAGGGTTATTTTGAGCTTCAGTCAATGCTACTAAACGAAGATACCTACCTGTAGCTGCTTCAGGAAGTGAAATCATTTGAAGCTTTTTATAATCTTCTTTGGTAGGTAATGTACCATAATCCAATTGACCGGTATGAACAGGATCTCCCCAATTCTCAAGGTCATCCGTCAAATAAATTTCATACTGACCAATAGCACCATTCGGTCCCCACTCATCTTGTCTTGGTAGGTAATGGATTTCACTGATCACGAAACTATCTTTAAAATCAATCTGGATTTCATGTGGGGGAAGAGGTTGGGCAGAGAACCACTGCGTATGCCAGAAAGTACCAGGATCACCATCTACCGCATATTCTTTTAAGCTAGGTGTTTTGCCTTCTTCATTGGATTCACTATCCACAAAAAGCACTTCCCAAGGGAGTTGGTCCATGTAATTGTATTGCATTGAACCTAAAATCATGTTCCCAAACTTATAAGTATCTTTTTCAGATTTTCCTTCTTTTGTGTCGTTTGTCCAAAATATAGAATGTTCTTTAATGGCCTCGTCATCTCGATCAGAAACACTGATGTCAAATCCCATTTCCATGCCTTCAGTAATATTACCGTTTGCGACTATACCGTCCCATGGAATTTGAGCTTCTATAATATACCCTTCATTGGTATTGACTGATTTGTAGATAAACCCACTATAATCATCGCCTTTTTTCCAATTTCCATTTCCGGAGTATAAATTATTGTTCAACCCATAATTTAATCGGATTTGCATAGCATCTTCTCCATATTCACCCTTTGGATTATGCTCATTGTCAGGATTGAAGAACAGTTCAATATTGTCCGAATCCCAAAAGGCAGAACCTTCAGTATATTTTACTCGTTTGTTGTCTTTTACTTTTACTAAGAAGTAGACGTTATTTCTATCATACATGGCTTTAAAACTGTAACTACAGTCAGATGCTTCCGGCAAATCTTTACCATTACCTTCAAATTTTCCTTCTTTCCATTGTGTCCAATTCCAAGAATCATCCATCAAGCCATCAATTTCAAGAGGGGTATTAGTATACGGTAAAGTGAATTTTTTAGGAGTAGCAAGAACAGGTTCTTCCTCAGGAATATCAACGATATCACAGTTGTTGGTTTCTTTGATTTCAGTTAGCTTAACAGCTACGTCATCAATGGTCATTCCTTTGAAAAGAATAATTCGATCTACTTGAAAGTGAGCAGAACGCCCACTTAAATTAATGGTGTATTCTCCCGCTTCTGGAAAAACGACAGACATCCAAGGTTGCCCTTCATTGTGTAAGTCCAATTGTCCATTGAGTGTGAAATCATCTGTACTTCTCCCTACAAATTTTTCAAAATGGGTAAGAGGTTGTTGTTTTGCTCTTCCAATATCACCATCAAAATAAATCCAGGCATCGTTGCCTAAATCACCACCTCTTTCACCTTCAGGCTGCCTCATAGTCCATTTTACAGTATAACCACCCGGATTATTGATTTTGAAAGTATAAGAGATCGTCTGTCCTTCAGGTACTTTCTGATAAGAATTATAACCATCATAATAGATGTATTTACCACCAGAAGCTTTTTCTGTATCGGTACCTACTTTCCAGTGCCCTGCCAAGGAGAAGCGCTCTGCCTCAAAAATGAGTAGCCCGTTCACTTCCTCCACTTCGCACTCCCCCAGGCATTCAAATTTTAAAGAACGCCATCGGCCTCTGGCATAAGCAAAGCCATTACCTTCAGGTATTAAACCGTTGGAGTGTGCATTGGATTCAATCTGTACTTCGTCTCCTTTTTCTATCAATACATTCTTGAATTCATGTGTATAAGGCTCCATATCAGTGGTAGCTACAGGGTTTTGAAATTCACCCACCAAACGTCCGTTGACTTTCAGTCGAAATGTACTTTCACCATCTTCTTCAGTCAGCGTTGTCATACTGATATTGTAAAATCCCGTGAAGCCATCAAACACCTTTTTAGTAGCTGCAAATTTATCTTTATAAAGCCCGGCATCTACTGCAATGGCATTACGTCCGTTGTCTTTGTATGCAGTGACAAAAGTATCAATTTGGGCCACTTCAAAATCCTTAATCGCAATGTATTCTAAGTCGGCACATTCGGGAAGAGGTTTTACCGTTACTTCCACAACATCCGAGAAATTTCCTTCATCAGTTGTGACAGTAATGGTCGTTGTTCCTTCTTTTTGTCCAAATATTACGCCTTTGTCAGAGACATAAGCAACCTCTGAATCGGAAGATTTCCAAGTAGTTTTTTGGTTCCAAGCATCAGCAGGTTGTAAAGCATACCCAATGTGAACGCCTCTGCCGATATAAGCATTCATTGTTTCAGGGAAAATGTCAATACCTTCTACTGGAATTACGGCTCCTAATGGAATACCGTCACCAATAAAGTTTTGAAATTTCTCAGGGCTACCAAATTCATCTCCTAATAACAAGTAATAAACCATTCCTGCATCAGAAATATCAGCTCCTTTACCTTGTGGATGAAACTGCATTCTGCTGTATACCCATTGAATATTGGGGTCAGAATGCGTTTCCATCCATTTCCAGGGGGTAAAGTTAGTGCCTGAACACCAAAGCTGATCAAGATTTTCACATCCATTTTGATCTTGTATCTTCTTATATTTTAATCGATCACCACTCAAAGTAATTGCTTCTTGCATGGTGTGATGTGCTTCTCTACGTAAATGATTATCATTGAATCCACTATGTGAAATGATCTGTACATGAGCGAGAGTTTCTATTTTACCGTCGTCAATCACTTCCTGCACCGCTCTGTAAAAGAACTCTGAAGTTCCCATATGGATAAAGTACAATGGATCATCTGCGGTCGATTTTCCGATTTCTTCTGCTAAGTGGGTAATAGCAGTGGCAGGGTCTTCTGGAACATCAAAAAACACCCCTTCTTTGAAATTCCATTTTTCTATACCACCTTCAGCTGCTTCTTTCATATAGTTGGTTTCAGTAGTGTGGGCAGGGGCATCAATAAAGTTGTTGTAAGAAAAGTGAACTACTTTGTCTTGTAAACCTAGTTTGGCAATGATCGCCAATGAAGCAGGCGTACCTCCCCAGTCATCGGGATCTGCTCTTGGCCATTGTGCTTCGGGATGATTGTCAGGTTGGTTATTACCATCTGCACTGATGGCAATACGATGATTGTCATAGCCCAGTGATTGAGCTAATAACTGTCCCGATAGCAGAAGAGACAGTATTAGAAGTAATAAATTCTTTTTCATCAGTTGTTTGTAATAATTAGAAAAATGAGCAAATCTGATGAGGAAAATTCTATGGTTGAAATGAAAAGAATAGGTTATGAAACTTAAGTACAAGGACAACAAAATAGAAGTTGGAGGCTCGGAGATCAAAGGTCATGAATAATGCAATTTATTATTATCCATCCCAATGGTAGTCCCTTATTTCTAACACAAGATTAAAGTGCTAACATCTCTTGTGTTTTGGCGGTATCACTCCATTTCTTTCTTCCCACTTCAGAAACCGATTTTAAAATGTCAAATAAAACGGCTTCGATTGTCAAGTACTTTTATTACTAATAATCTAAAATATAAGTCGAATTTTCACTCATCAAATAAGCTCGATTATGTGTCGCTAATAAGCATACTCAAAAGTAGTGGAGTGTATTGAGAAAGGCTTATTTTTCTATTTAACAAAAACTTTACAAGGCTTTAGTATAATTTGTAATGATCATTTTTTGATTTTTCTTTTAAACGCTAACGATGAAAAATTATACCCCTCAGGGATAGAAAGTAGGGGTGAATTTTATCGTTTACCGAGGGTGTTTTTTATTTCTATTTTTACAACATCTAACTCAAAATTCAAATGTGTATATTTTACGTGTAATATTTATAAAGCATTAGGTTTAAATAAGGAGGTGATGTAAAGGGGCTTGAAAAAAATAAGAAATGAAATGATGAATTAAACCATTTAGACTGTATTCTAATAGGTGAATACTGGAATGGTAAACATGAAATGAAACACCCAAGCCTTTAATTGAGAATGAATAATTATAATTCACTTCCATGTTATTCCTGATACTGGGACTTTTAACCAATTATAAATGAAAATTTATAAGAACTATCTATTAGTGTATTTTTTTGTTTTAGGTTTTCAGATCAATGGATCTGGACAAACGCAACAAGAAAGCAAACAGAACTTTTCTCCAATCTATCAACTGCAAACGGCTAATTCTCTTCTCAATTCAAACCCTGATAGTGCACTCCTTTTATTTCAGGATGCGATGAGAATTTTTGATGAGATAAAGGATACTTTGAAAGTAGTGCAGTGCCATATCGGTATAGCGGATGTCTATAAAAACAAAGGACAGTACAGTCTCTCTTATGATCATTTGTGGGAGGGATTATCACTTTCAAAACAAAGTAAAGATCTTTTATTACAAAGTGAAATTAATGCAGATATTGGTGTACTCTATAGCCTTTTCAATAAATATGAGTTGTCTATTGAGTACTTAAATGTAGCCTTGAATCAAGCTAAAATACTGGTTGATTTCAAAAAGGTTCCTCCTGATTATACTATTTCTTTATATTATTCCATGGCAGTGCAATACCGTAAAGCCAAAGACTTTTCGAAAGCATTAGTATACCTAGACAGTTGCAGAACTTTAGGTCTCAAACATGCCAAAAATCCGTTGAATAATACTGCTTATGTGGGTACTGAAAAAGGGATTGTATCCTTGTATCTTAATGATTTGAAACAAGCAGAGTATTATTTATTGGAAGCGGAACGACATTTCGAAAAAAGGAACAATGCCTTTTTAGTGATTATATACAATTTCCTTGGTGATTTGTATGTGAAAAAAGAAAATACACAAGAAGCGATTACGGCCTATAAAAAGGCATTGAAACTGATGAAATTATTTCACACACATGAAGATTATAGGATAGATATTTTGCAAAATCTTTCACTTCTTTATGAGCAGGAGCAACAAACACAACTCGCACTAGAGAGTCTTAAAGAAGCGAATGCTATTTCTGATAGTTTATTTAATATTAAGAGCATCTACAATAACCGTTTATTTCAAATAAAAGATAAGTATAGAGAAACACTACAAGAAAAAAATACTCAATTAATATCTAAAGAAAGAATAATTGAAAAAAATGCATTACTCAAAACCCGCTTGATCATTGTAATTGGTTTCTTATTATTTACGTTAATTCTTAGTGCTTACCTTGTTCGGTTTAGATCAAAAATCAAGAAAATGAGGATGGAAAAATTGCAGTATGAATTGCAAATGCAATCTGCTCGTGAACGATCCGAAGAAATAATGCAGATAAAAAGTAAAGAGTTAACAGCCAACACACTTCTCTTTATCGAAAAGGAGCAAATTATAGCGGAGTTGATGAATGTAATCAGAGAAGAACTTCCTTCAAGTTATAATAAAATCAATAAAAAAGTCTCTCAAGGGAATGCGGATATGTGGGAACGCTTTAATAAATTATTCATAGAAGTGAATCCTGATTTTTATAGACGTCTGAGAAAGAATACTCCAGAACTTTCACCAACAGAATTAAAACACTGTGCTTTGATAAAACTTAAGTTCAATACGAAAGAAATGGCACAATTGCTTAATATTTCAATCAATAGTGTCCAGATTTCAAGACACAGAATACGAAAGAAAATGGGATTGGAAAGAAATGAAAATCTAAGCAATTACATTGGAGATTTTTAATCCATACAACATCAAAATGAAAAAGCACAAGAGTAGTTGTTATCATACTCTTGTGCTAAAAAAATAACGGTTGATTACCTCTTCATTTAAATTGTTGGCTAATGTGGTTCGCGAGGTCGTTGCAATGCAACGACCCTACAGCACTGCATTTTAGAAGATGATTATAAAACCTTTGTCTTTGATATGTAATCAGACCATCATTTAGTAGTATCTCCCTCGGCATTGAAGGGAAAAGCGTTAAGAATTTCATGAATTGAGCCTTTAAAAATGATTTTGCTGTTTGAGCATCTCAAAACGATGAAGTTTTGATCGAGTTATCCTTATTAATAGGCGAGAGGAATGAAATTTAGCTTTTGCGTTCAAAGCCTAGATTTTTTGCTTCGTTTTTCATCAATGGAAAAATGAAGAAGAAGTAAGCTTGAAAGTTGCTCTTATAAATTCTTGCAGAAAGGTTAATTTATAATTGACGATAATCTAGTTTACAACGTGCTTGCTTACACTAAAAATCAAGTATCTGTAGATACATTATCCCAATTCTGATTGGCATATTGGATTAACCAATTTAAGGCATAATGCCATTCATAAACTACACCTGAATCTAAGTTGCCAGGAGCTTTTTCTCCTTTTACACGAGCATTTACACAAGCCCAATCATAACGTAATATAAGGTCAGCTTGATCAAGGATCTCTTTTTTGCTTCTTAATTCAGCATCTTCTCTAAACTTCTTAGGGCCTTTTTTGACAATGATTCCTACATCATCAGCCACGCTGCATACATCACTTGGATAAGAAAGTTGATCGATATATCCCACTGACCACAAAAGGACGTGCATGCATTCGTATTTCCAATTGGCATTTACTTTTTGCTGTTCGGTAGGGTTGATGGCATTAAAATATTTCAGCTCATTGTGTGTTAGCTTTTCCTCAACATTATACATTTGATCAAGGTTTTTTAGATGAGCTTCCTCCAGACCTTCACTTTTGAGGCCTAAGTACAATAAGGCAAAAATTCTGTCTACTACTTCCTCTTTCGTTCTTAAAGTAACGACATCGTCGGAATTGATAAATAAGGCTTTTTTGTTTTTGTAAACTGGAATTCCCTTGGATTGACAAATGGCTTCCGATCGCTCTCTTCTCTGTTTTTGAGAAGGAGTAGGGTTGATATTTTCAACGGGCTTGCTTTTTTGTCCGAAGGTCATTTGAAGAGAGAGAATACTACTGAAAATTAATAATGTGATAGTTTTCATAAAGTTTGTTTTGTTGGATCTGATTTCGACTTTTTATAGCAATTAGGTTTCAAACCTGAAATAAATAGATTGAAGTTAATACTCTGTAAACTAAATTAACGATTAATTTATAATCGATCTTTCTACCAGCTTTTATAGTGCCTACTTCCAAGCTTCCTTCTTCTTCATTTTTGTCTTGAAACAAAAACGAAGCAAAAAATTCAAGGCTTAGAAGTCAAAAGCTAAATTCCATTCCTCTCGCCTAAATGATTTTAAACTCGCTAAAGCTCAAACAAAAAAATCATTTTTAACGGCTCACTTCATGAAATTTTTAACGCTTTTCCCTTCAAGGCCGGGGTAGAACTATCAAATTAAAAGAGTAGTACTACACTGGCGCGAATGTTAAGCGATAGCGTCATTCGTGTCCTACAGATCAGCAGAAATCTCTCGATTTCTAAATATCCGAAAACTTAGTTTACAATGTCATTAATGATTAATGCTGTAGTCAAAATCATTTGAGATCATTTTTAATTTCATCAGCAATCTACTATAAAAATTCCTTTTCCCCACAAGTTTACACGGTGTTAGTTACAAAAGTCATCTTTGACTTTTTTATGTAAATGTCTAATCAAAAAGTGTAAATGATTGATTTGTGAATCTATGACCTTTGTAATGTGAGATTTAGAGAAAGAAAGGAATCTTACAGAACTACACAACTATTAAATCAAAACATTATTATGAAAAAATTACTAATTCTACTATGCTTATTGGCTAGTACACAACTTTTTGCACAAAACGACATTCTCATAAAAAATGTAGATGTTTTTGATGGAAAAAACGAAAAATTAAAGAAAGGCGTTGATGTTCTTATTCATGGAAATAAAGTTCAGAAAATTGCCAAAAATATAGATGCCGATATGATTCTAGTTGACGGTAATCCGTTGGAGAATCTTGATTTAGTGGCAGATCCTGAAAACAATTTCTTGATGATTATGAAAGACGGAGTAATCTATAAAAACACAATCAATCAATAAAACAATAAAAAAATGGAAGTTTATTTTCAAGGTATATTAACTATTTTCTCATTGATCAATCCAGTGATATGTTCTCAAATCTTCGGCGGGATTGAGAGAGGAAAATCATACAAACATAAGTTGACAGATCTTACAGAAACAATTTTTACTGTAGGTTTAATATTAGCAATATCCGCGTTTTTTGGAGCAAAATTGCTGAATATGTTAGAAATAAGTTTAGATGCTTTTCAAGTTGCAGGTGGATTGGTATTGGTCTCTATTGGTTTTGGAATGTTGAATAAAAAAGAAAATCAAAAAGAGGAAAACAATGAAAAAAGTTTAATGCCTTTGATTCTTTTTGCAGCAAGTCCGGGTACTATTACGGGTGTAATTACATTATCGATATCAGAAGCAGATAGTCATGTTCCTGTTGTAGCCTTGATTTCAATCGCCGTAGTGTTGGTGATCACTTGGATTATTATTGCATTACTTTCTAAAAAGAATAAAACAAAAGCTTCCAAGACTAGTCAAATCACGACCCGTTTTATGGGACTAATCATCTTAGCAATGGGCGTTCAATTTATATTAACAGGTATAATGAGTTTTACAAGTAGTTTTCATTAGTTTAAAAAGTGCCAAACTGAAAATAGTTTTGAGGAGATTCTTTTAAAAGGAATCTGAAATGGTCTTGTTTGGTACGAAATTAAGTTTCGTAGTATTCTAAATACCTCCGGTTTTGCTGGAGGTATTTTTTTGATTAATTTTTGGCTTAGTACTTAACTTAGATCGTATTAGCATTCACTTTTTGAGGACTCAGATGATAGAAAATAGGCAACAATTCACTTTTCATTATAAAGGAAATTTTTCAGTGGAAGATTTTTTAAAATCACTAGCGGAACAGTATCAAGGAGACTATGTAGATAACACTTTAAGCATAAATAATACTGCCTTCGACTTGAATGTTAAACTTTTGGAGTGGATTGAAGGAGTCAAGATTACTGTCAATTCTATCACATTTTATACCCCTGTAGACCTCCATTATCAAACCGATCAAAATGATGAAAATCTTTATTTTAGTTTTTATCCTCAGCTTCATTTCCATAGGAAAAATTGGGAAGATAAATCCGAAATTCAAAATACAAATTCATCTATTGCCTTAATTGAGAAAAATATAGGGGAAGTTACTTTGCAGTTTGAACCCCAAGAAAAAAGAGAATGGATAAGCATAGAAATTCCCTCCAATTATTTTGAAAATATCAAACATCATCATTCCCTCAATATCGAAAAGTACCTTAATGAGAAGAATTATGCTTATGTAGAATTGATACCGTTTGAAATTAGTAAGTCACTTTATAAGTTGATCCATTATCAAGGAGACAAGACGCTTGAGGCAAGCTTTATGACTTATCGTCTGTTGGAACTAACTACTAGGTTTTTATTTCTGATTGAAAATAGGGTAGAAGTAGAAGAACATTCGACAATGAACCCTGATGACATTCAAAGAATGATACAATTGGAAAGTGCACTGATCAAGGATGTGAGTAAGCTTCCCTATATTCCTGAATTGTGTGAGAACTTTGGGATAAGTGAGAGTAAATTGCAAAAAGATTTTAAGCAAATGTTTGGCACTACAGTGTATAAATACTTCCAAAATTTTAGACTTGAAACCACAAAACAACTGATCCTCGAAACAACATATTCCATGACTCAAATTGCTTTAGATTGTGGCTTTTCTTCATTAAAAAAATTCTCTACGGCTTTTAAAGAAAAATACGGGATAAGCCCAAGTGAGTATAGGAAAAACTTCTATCGTTCATAAAACAATGATATAAAAGTGGATATTAGAAAGTGAAAATTAAATAGGTGAAATTACAGGTAATAAAATGTGTTATTTGATTTCATGGTTTTCATCTTAAATCAATCATAAGTTATTTTTAAATATACATTTAAAACAGTTGTAGTATTTCCTTAAACAATTTTATTTTTTTAAAACTTATTTTTTGTAAAAATTATGTTTTACTTTTGAGCTATTGAAAATACTGTGTTATACCTATTTTCTATATGAAAACTAATTTATCAAACAATTAATGAGACTATTCAAGCAAACTAACAAATTCATATCAGCCTGTATCGTATTACTATTTGCTAGCTTTATTATTCCGGGGGAGTCTTTCTCACAAGAATATCAAATTGTATTAGGTAATAGTGATATAGGGACAGAATTTTTTGTAGGTTATGTACCCAAAAATGACGGTAACAACTTTCATAAACTGAGGCTGGAAATATTTGGAGGTAACTGGCATGCTTCAAACTTAGGCTTGTCTACATATTATATTTCATCAAGAGATGGTTTAAAGGTAAATTTTGAACGTAGAGGAGGAAGTAATAGTAAATATCAGATTAAATATTACCAATCTTCTGATGGTGGTTATGATATTGTGCTACGTATCACGGATATTTATCCTAGTATTTCGATAAAGTCATCTTTGATTAATTCAAAGACTTTGTTTCAAGAGATAAAATATTTTAAACCAGAATACTACAACTCGAATGGAGCGATTGATATTACATCAAGTATTACTCCTCGAATAATTTCTTACACAAGCACAAATGGAGAGATAGGTTTAAATACTTCAAATATTTCAGGATATCAATTGTCAGTGGGAGGGAAAATAAGGGCTGAAGAGGTAAAAGTTTATACAGGTTGGGCTGACTATGTTTTTGAGGAAGGTTATGATTTGAAACCCCTCTCAGAAGTTGAAAAGTATATTCAAGATTACGGTCATTTACCAGATATTCCATCTGCAAAAGTGGTGAAAGATGAGGGAGTTAACTTAGGTGAAAGTGACGCAATGTTATTACGTAAAATAGAAGAATTAACACTGTATATCATTGAACTAAACAAAATGGTTAAACAAACAGGTGAAGAGAATTCTGCTTTAAAAGAAAAGCTTTTAGAAATAGAAAATAAACTAAACGATGTGAAATAATATAGCAAATCTTATAACGTGTGAGTAGTTTAACACAAATGTAAACCTACTTTTAAATCACAGACTTTTGTAACATAAAAAAACTTTGAAATTAATTTAAAAATGAAATCTCTTCTCTTAATCGTCTTATTTTTTATTGCATTTAGAATGAATGCACAAGTTACAGAACTAGGAAGTAAAACCGGACATGGAATTGTAAAGCTTTATGGAGGAAGTGATAATGCTTCTGTAATGCAAATGATAAAGTTTAATAGCGGAAATGCCCATATTGATGTCATGGATGGTAAAGACTTACACTTGAATTTTTATCAAGGCAATAACATTTTTTTTGGTAAAGGTAATACTGGTGCACATAGCATGTTTACTAAGGATGGTAGACTTTTTATCAATACACTAACAAATAATCCTAATTATAACCTTACAGTGAATGGTCATTCAAGTTTTAAGGGAACTCTAGTTATGGGATCAGCAAGTAGTATTGAAGAACAATCAGCAGGTATTACACTTTATAAAAATGACAATTTTCTTTTCGATGGTGAATATCTTTATCATTATGGTTTAGGCTTTCATAAATTTGATGATGGTTCTTCATTGAATGGAGATAATATATATATGTCAGGTTATTTTGGAGCAGATATTTTTACAGGTGGTAAGAACCGTATGAGGATTACGCAGCATGGGAAAGTAGGAATAGGTAGTACAACGCCAACTTCGAAATTATTTATTAAACAATCATCTGAAAATAATACATCAGGAATATCAATTCAAGATTTAGCAAGTAGAACAATTAATATTTATGGTGAGGGATCTGCTGGAAGGCAAGTCATTTCAACCACTGGTACAAATAACCCTTTAGCTTTTATCTTGAATGGGACAGAAGCTATGAGATTAGACCACAAAGGAAACGTAAGTATAGGTTCAACAACTTATTCTGATTATAAGTTATCAGTAAAAGGTAAAATTAGAGCAAACGAAGTTAAAGTTTATACAGGTTGGGCTGATTATGTTTTTAAAAGTGATTACTATTTAAGACCACTTTCAGAAGTGGAGAAACATATTCAAGAAAAAGGACACTTACCTGATGTACCATCAGCAAAAGATGTTAAAGAAAATGGTGTGAATGTCGGAGAAACAGAGTCAATGTTATTAAGGAAAATAGAGGAATTAACTTTGTACATTATTGAACAACAAAAAGAAATCAATTCTCTAAAAGAAGAGAAGCAACAATATAAGCAATTGTTAGAAAGGATTACTCAGCTAGAAAAATCATTAAATCATTAAAATTCAACTATGAAAGCTTATTTAATATTAATTTTATTGATAAGTTCTAAGTATTGTTATTCACAAACCGAAATGATACCTTTTGTAATAAAAGGAACAGGGTTAAATAATAAACAAACTCGAGAACTTAAAATATGTACAAAACAAGTATATACATCTGGCGGTAGAGGGTTACGACTTACAATTATTGATAAAAATAGATTAGATGTTATTGAAACTGACCCTACTGTTATTTTACACGATGTAATTTATGATACATATGGAAATTCCCAGCAATCAGATGCAATAGCTGATCAACTAAATGGGATTAATAATCAGCAAATTGGAATTTTAACAAGCTATGATGCATGGGAAGGTAATGTTACCCCGAAATTGAAAGAGTCATTTCAAAGGTTAGGTTTACAAAAGATCTTTACGTATTCTAGAAATAATTATAGAAGACCTTATGCTTGTATTTTTCAAGGAAGTGAAGCGGGAACAAAAGTTACAAAACTAGTAGAGGTTCTTCATTCAAATATTGGTGGTCAACCTTATGCTGAAATATGTGGTTTTTTTTATAAAAATAGTTTTGCTGCTTTCGGGACAGATAATTTAAGCACGCTAACTACAGGTCAAGGAGATGATATTTCGGTTTTTGTAAGTAAAGATAATCTTGTTGGTATAGGTACAACTGATCCAGATTCAAAATTGACTGTAAGAGGAAAGATACATGCTCAAGAGGTAAAAGTAACCACTTCAGCAGGGGCTGTACCAGATTATGTTTTTGATGAAAGTTATGATTTGATGTCATTGGAAGAGGTTGAAAAGTATATTAAAACATACAGTCATCTACCAGAGGTGAGTTCAGCAAGTGAGATTGAAAAGGGAGGGCTTCACTTAGCAGAAATGAATCTTCTATTATTAAAGAAAGTGGAAGAATTGACATTGCATACAATTGAGCAAGAAAAACGTTTGGACCGTCAAGATGAAAGATTAGATCAACAAAATGAAACTATAATTCAACAGCAAAAACAAATAATACAGTTGCTAAATATCTTAAACAAAAAATAATTAATTTTCATAAATCGAGTATCATTTGCTTATTTTTTAACCAACTTATTTTGATGAATTTTCTTATGATGATGTGTTCAAGATTGAATCCTTTGAAATGTCTTTCATGTTTAAAAAAAGTAGTTTTAGGGTTAGTGTAGGAGACATACAACATGAAACGATAGTTATGAATATTAGATTGGAAATGATATATATTTTATCCTTTTCACTAATCAAAAATACGTTAGTACAAACAATAACTTTAGAAATTAATAGTTGATGTAGAAAATATCAAATTTTGATTTTAAAATTATTTGGATTCTATGATACAGTATTTTACTTTTGTTAAGTAAACTATTAAAATTGCTAGATACTTTTGATTTTTTTTAAGACCTGACTAAGGTGATTTTAAGAAATATAAACCAACTTCAATAATAAATGAGACAAACAAGTAACTTAATATTTCTTCTTTCTATAATTTTCTTTTCTTGTTCTTTTTATACAAGTGATGATTATATCTCTTGGGTGGAAAAACATTTAAGACAAACACTTAAAGGTGAAATGCTGTCATTTAATGTTCAATTACAACCTAAGCGGTATGTTGCTCTAAAAAATTCTAAACTTAATAAAAACTTAGATTATAATACAGCATTGGATAATGCTGAAGGAAATATGGCATTTCTGATTGATATTCAAGTTAGTAATGATTATAGAAGTGTGTTTTCAAGTTACTCAATGATGAAAAACTACTTTGCTTACACTTTTCCAAAAGACATTAGACTTTTACAAGGTGAAATGGAAATAGAAAATATTTTCTTTCATTTAGAGTCAGGTTTGATGAAAAGTAACACCTTTAGGCTTGATGTAGTATTTGATGAAACTAAAATTAAAAAGTCGCTACCTTTTTTAATAGTATTATCAGATTCAACTCAATTAGAATTCAATCTATTAGAGGAGAGTAAAATGAATCTATTATAATGAGATTTACGGTTTTAATCACTTGTATTATTTTGAGCTTAACATGTCATGCACAATCTTTGGATTCTTTGACAAAAGAGTTCTCAAATACTGAACTAAAAAAATATGAGAACAAAGTAAAATCAAAAGTTAAGTTATTTGAAGAAAAAAAGGATGCGATTCTTCCAGATTCAGTATCTACCAATATACTGAAAAGAAAATTTGATACATCTTTAACAGAGCAAAATTTAAATGAATCTTTTAATGATGTAAATAATCTAGGTAACTCTTCAATAGGAATAAACCCAGAAGAAAAGGTAACAAATTTACTGGAAGATTCAGTGAATAGTTTATTAAATAAGGAATCATTCAAGACCGTCAATAAAGCAAAAGATTCGGTGCAATATTACAAGGAAGTTATTGATGATTGGCAAACTAAAATAGAGGAGGTTAAATCTTTAGAAGAGGCTTTAAATATCACCAAAAAATATTATGCTAAAAAAGACATAGAACAAAAAATTAAGAAAGTAAAAGAGAGCATGAAATATGATGAAATTAAGCAATCTATTCATTTTCTTGATTCGACAGATAAAAAATTCAAAAAAGATTTTCAGAAACTGGGTTTTGGTTCTTTAGAAGAAGCACAAGAAAAATTTCTTATTGATTCTGATATGGACCTTCCTTTATCAATTGAACAAGTTGAATTACCTGGTACGTTATATTCAATATCGTTAGCTGATATGAAAAATATGAACTCTGATCAAGATTTGATTTTAAAAGAAAAAGCAAAATTGAATAAAGATGGAGTAAAAGAATACGTAGTCAAAAAATCAGGATTAACAATACCAGACTACATGTCAGCAGGAATAGATTTTAATATTAATTCTTATTATAGTTACCCCACTAGTTCGGACTGTCT
>NZ_JTAM01000087.1 GCF_000812565.1 Flammeovirga sp. OC4
TTGCAGTCCGTTTTGATGGGGTAACTATACTCAAACAGTTAATGCAATTTACTCAGCTTATCGAGAAAGACTAAGCCAATTGAAGAGAAAAACAAAAAATGAAGAGATGTCTAAAGAATCGGCTATAAATGAATTTAAAGAATTAAAGCTAATGTTCCGTATAATTCAAAATGATAGAGAAAAAGAAAATAAATTTGAGCATAAGGTGATTGAGTGTAATAATACTCAAAACGCTATTAAAAAAAGAGATTTTTATGCTAACGCTCTAGAACAAATAGAACTGCAAAAACTTTTTTGTAAACACGGTTATTTTTATGAAGTAAAGAGGGGGGATAGAGATTTTATAGCTAAAAAGAACCCTCATAATATTTTAGGTAAGACTCTGAATGAGTTCGAGTTTAAAAATGAAAAGCGTGATATAGAAACACTTTCTAGTCTCTGGATGGCATATCACGTCCAAGAACCCACTTCAAAAGAGGTTGGTTCTGAAAGAATATTTGGCGAATCGAAATATTATGAACTTGTGTTTCCCTCTACTATCTCTGAAATAACGGATAATCTTGTAAGAGAGATGATATTAGCATATAATTTATATGAGTTAGTGGAGAAAGAAACAAAAATATTTAGAGGAGTGAATTCATTGTTGGCTTTAATTTCTGATATTGATGCTCCTGGAAAATTTGAAAAAGCAAAAAATATTGTTATAAACTCAATAATTTTCAATAACACCTTAAAAAGGAAGTTTGATACAATTGAGTCTTTTAAATCAAATAGAGAAACTAATACTGAAAAAATACGAAAGTATGCACCATTTTCTAATGGTAAATATGTAGTTATAGCCTGTTTGAAGCTAATTTTAGACGAATGTAATTATGTTGAAAAATTGACAGAACAGACACAACTATTTAAGAATAAAGACTTTTTAAGAAATACACTTTTAAAAAGTTGGTTACCTATTATTCTTGATGAATTATTAATTCCAGAATATAAGTCATATGCAAAAGATATAGGGGGGTCAATTAACGCATTTTATCATAGAAATAAGACATTTGATTCTATAAGACAAAATTTTAAAGGTCTTGACATTGAAAAAGATAAATCCTTTGAGGAAATTTTTGAACTAAAAATATAAAATGCTGGTAATAATTAGGACTTAGTTTGGTCTTCAGACCCAAAGATTAAGCCCTAGTTGAACAAAGGCGGTGGAATTTTTCGTGCATTTAGTTGTATGGAAATTAGGACGGACTTTTCGATTACTCGGGAAGTCTTTTTTTATTGAGAACTTTTTTGAAGATCATTTCACCTTTTTAAAACCTAAAAGTAGACCCATCAAAAGATAGTAATTGGAGTGGGCTAATTAGGCCTTTCTCTACAACGTAACATAAGCGGTACTAAATAGATATAAATATTTGATAAACGATTTGGAAAAAAGGGAACTCAAAAAGTTGAGTTATAAAGAGGAGATGTTTTTATTGCAACAGTTGACAATTAAGAAATTTGACATTTAGATATGACTAATATAGTCCAATTGGATAGGTACAATAAACTGCTCTCTTACTTGAATGAAAATTTTAAGGAAGACATTAATATTGAGAAAGTAGAATTAATATGTCATTATTCGTATCGCAATATCAATCGAATATTTGAAGCATTACATCATGAAACCATCGGTAAGTATGTCAAACGGCTTCGTTTAGAGAAAGCAGCACAATATCTGAAATATTCGAATGCTAGCGTTTCTGCAATTGCTTATGAGGTAGGTTTTGAAGATAGGGCTGCTTTTAGTAAAGCATTTAAAAAGAAATACAATTATGCACCTTCTGCTTTTCGAGAAAGTAGCGAAAAACTCCGTCAAATAGCAGAAGAGTCTATATTACAAGAAGAAGATGAAAACCGACAAAAACTTCAATTTGAAATAGAATTCCTGCCTACTTTTGATTATTTATTTTTTGAATATCGTGGAGATTATGAAGATTACTCCGCTATCGAAGCAGCTTCCGATACGCTATATCAATACGTAAAAAACAATAATATAATTAGTGATCGCTCTATATTTATGACGGAAATTATGGATGATAGTGATATCAGTGATAACCTCCATCTTCGATACAATGTAGGTTTTATTTTGGAACAGCCATTACAAGTTAAATTAGACGGGTTATTTAGAACAAAAGTGCATAAGAGGCAAAAGTATGTCAAGTTTTGTCACAAAGGAACTTACCATAGCCATTCTGATTATTATAATAAGATTTATGCACTTTGGATGTTAGATGTCGCATTAGAATTAGCAGATCTGCCCACGTTAGAGTTTTATCCAAATGCTGACCAAAATAACACTACGGAAGAGACACTTATAGAGATTTATATTCCTATACTGTAAATGTCCAAAAATGACACAAGACTCTTTGTGTGAGTCTCTACCTTTGCTAATGAAACTATAAAAATTAGTGAATGGAAACAATAGTAAAACAAATGGAAGATAATATAGGGCTGATTATCTACATCATAATTTATTTATCTTTGCTGCTAGCCATTGTTGAGTTTTTTTACGAATTGTACAAGAAAAAAATCAACAAACAACGTTTAGGTGAAATGTGGGCAAGTTTTGGTGTCTTTATTATTGCCCAACTTTTGGAAAAAACTTCTTCTTTAATATTTCTAGGTGCATTCTTCTTCATTGGTGAATATATCCCTTGGCAAATACCCGTAAATACTTGGACTACACTACTGTGTCTCATCTTGATTGATTTTATTTATTATTGGGAACATGTGATAGAACATAAAGTGAGAATTCTATGGAGTTATCATAGTATCCATCACAGTTCGCCTATTTACAATTATACTACTGCATTACGTGTCTCGTTTATTGACGGATTTATTACTTGGATATTCTATCTGCCTATGGTCTTTATAGGTTTTCATCCTTATGTTGTATTTCTCTGTTTTTTCTTAGTGTTAATGTACCAGTTTTGGCTACATACAGAAATCATTGGCAAATTAGGTTGGTTCGAAAAAGTATTCATGACACCATCCCAACATCGAGTGCATCACGGTTCTGATGAAATATATCTTGATAAAAATTTTGGTGCTTTGCTATCTATTTGGGACAGGATGTTTGGTACTTATCAGGAGGAAATACATAAACCTACTTACGGAATTACTAAACCCATCAATACCATCAATCCTATTATGGTGCATTTGGTAGAATATATTGATATACTTAGGGATTTGCGAAAAGCAAAAAGCATAAAGGAAGCATGGAATTATGTAACAAAACCACCAGGTTGGAAACCAAGAATTAAGTAAGATTTCAAGGTAATTAATATTATGCATACAAAGGCACAATCCATTAGTTCAGTAATGGAATCGGTGAAGTAAAAAATACCCTCAAATACGAAGGGAAAACCTTGAAATAGATATCATCAAAAACTTTATAAGTAAGCGATTCCTATTATGGGTATTCGGATACTGAAATTTGGAAAAGAGTTGAATAAAATGAGCTTAAAAAATACTTTAAAAAAATACCGACATAAGTTCTGCTTTGTACTGTTTTTAATTTTATTGGAAGCTGGATTATCGATTTTATTTCCTTTGTTCATTGGCTATGCTATTGATGACGCCATAAATAGAAACCACCAAGGAGCAATTTGTTTAGGATTATTGGGTTTAGCAGTCCTTATTATTGGTGTTGGGAGAAGGGTATTTGACTCCCGTTTTTATGCCAAAGTTTATCAAAGTATTGGCACGAGTGCTATTTCGAGTATAAAAAACCATGTTCCCTCCAAAAAGTCAGCCCGTTTGGGTATGATAAGAGAGTTAGTTGAGTTCTTAGAAAATGCTTTGCCCGAATTGATCAGTAATATCATTGGCTTAATTGGAGTGATAGGCATTATCGCCACGCTGAACCTAAACGCATTTTATGGTAGTTTAATCACCACCTTTGTTATTTTCTTAATTTATTGGGTGTCTAGCACAAAAACGATTAAACTCAACAAGTCGTCAAATGATGAATTTGAAAAACAAGTTGATGTCATTTCAAAAAACGACGAAAAAGAATTGAATCTTCATCTAAGGGCAATGATGAAGTGGAATATCAAATTATCCGATTTAGAAGCCATCAATTTTTCTATCTCTTGGATGGTATTGATTGCCTTTCTTGTTGCTTCCATCGTAATATCAGTAGATGATGGCATTGTGAAGTATGGTGCTTTATTTTCATTTATAATGTATGTTTTTCAGTATATGGAAAATGTGGTCAATCTTCCTTTGTTCTATCAAAATTGGTTGAGGTTACAGGAAATAAGAGAAAGATTGATTGAAAGTTGACTATTAATTGAGTTTATAATGAAAGTAGCTGATCATAATTAAATTTAGTTTCTAAATGTAGAATGAATTAAACTCAGGTTTCGTTAAAATGCATTTTAGCTATAGATAATTTTGAACAGGTACTTTTTTAAAAAAAAGTATGCTAAATCGAAACGATTTAGCATACTAGGATCTTTGATGTCAAAAAAGTGTTGTATAATTAAACGTTAAACATTTCTGAGCATTTCATACTCTTTCATTTTGACAAGAGTAAAAAGCTCATCAGCAAGAGCATCGTTAGAGATGTGTTCTCTATCGATAATTTCATCATAGGTAATAGGAATAGATTGGGATATAAATTTCAAGAAGTTTTTACGCTTTCTGGCTTTTCGTTTCACCACCTCAATGGCGTAGTTTTTAGGGAGATCATTTTTTAAAGCGTATTGTGTTGATCTATATTGATCAGATGCTTTTACTTTAATTTTCAAACTGTTATCCAATCCTTGAGCGAAGAAGCTTGCTCCTCTACCGAGGAAAACTACGTTGCCTCTTTCAAGGTAAGAGTTGACTACAGTTTGTAAAGCATCTTTTAGGTTATCGTCTAATTTGTTGTGGTAGATGTCCAAGCCATACATGATTTGTTCAAAAATGCTTTTATTTTGTATTGGAACAAATTCATTCAACTTATCAATACCAACTTTGAGTTCTTTTGAAATTTGATATAAAACAGTCTTATCGATCAGTTTCCAAGGTCTTTTAAGCATATCAAAACCAACTTGTTCATCATTCAGCTGTTGTACTAATTGCTCAGCTGCAGGTCTAATATTGGTTCCAAACTTTCGAGATAATGTGACAATCATTCCCTTAGATTCTGGTGTTTTGACTTGTCTATTCTCTATATCTATCAGGTAATTATAAATATCAGGTTCCATGGCTTTATTATTTTTAGGTTGTCTAGCGGCTCATTAATTTATATATGTAAATATTACACTTAAAAAGGAATTTTACACTAATCAATATCACTAAAAAAAGGTGACTTCATACAAATGAAATCACCTTTTGTGAGGAAAGAGTTAAGAGGGGAGAGGTCTGAGTAAATCTTTCAATTTAAATTGAAAAGACATTGCTTGATGCATTAAGATGACTCAAGTATTAGGACAAATGAAAATGGGTGTTTTGTAGCCCCATAATTTCAATTATGGGCTTTTGGGGTTCAACATTTGATTATAATAATTGACTTATTAAAAAAGATGTAATAACTGTATACGTTTGAGACATATCAAGTTTCTTATGAAAGTTGAAAAATGGAACAGCTTCCCATAAGCCCATACCTTCTAGTCATGGTGCACGATATATTAACCTATTTCATCTGTCTTAGTACTTATCGTTTAAATACCTCAACACAAACCAATTCTTCCCTCTTAACTTTTTAATTTTGCTATGATGACCAAAGAATCACCCTCATCAAATTCCTTGTAAGTTTCCACTTTTAACACCTCAAAGTGCTCCTCATATAAAGCCTGAAGTGTTTCCTCTGATTGATAATTTACAAAGAGTCCTTTAAAGATTTCATCACCTTCACCTTTCCAATAAGAGTGACAAATGATTCCTCCTTTATTTAAAATAACAGTATGTTTTTCTAAAGACCTTCTGATTTCATCATCAGTAAGGTGTTGCATCACCTTGTTGGCATAAACACCATCAAAACGAAGAAATGTATCTAAAGTAATCGCATCGAGGTGAAGGAATGTACCAGCAGGATTATTTCTTTTCAGGTATTTTACAAACTCCATTGAATAATCAGAACCTACTGCTGTAAAAGTCTGACTCAAAATTCTCCAATCTGTTCCAGGACCAGACCCTAGTTCCAACAATATGCTTTGAGGAGCAAGATGTTCTTTAAGTTTTTCAATTAGTGGTTCACTATTGACTTCTTTAGCCATGTTGACATAATCTTCAACTCCTTCTTTACTTAGATAATAAGTTCCTTCCATATATTAATTTTAGTTTTTGAGATGCTTAGCACCTATTTTTATTCTTCTTTTTTCAACTCCTCCATTTCCGCAATCATCTCCCTCAATTTTCTAAACTGAGCTCCATAAACCAAATTCATATCAAAATGATATATTTTTTTGGTGAAAACAGAAAGTAAAACAGCTCCAATTGCCACAATCAGCAATCCTGTTTTGGGCATTCCCCATAGTAACTCTTGAGCCTCATAATTATTGATTATTTGTTGCTTCAAAAATGTTTCCCAAACGCCAAAAGTTGAGATAATAAGTACTAATGGATACACGAATCTATAAATATTTGTATAACCATTAATTGTATTTTTCAACCAACCATCAAATTGTTTGATATAATCATAACTTGTATTCGTTTTTTCTAATCCTTGAAGTACAATAAGCTGTTTATACCCATAGTATACTACATACCAAAGCGCCAAACAAATGATAATTCCTAAGCCTAAAACATTGCCGATAATACTCAATACTATAGGGACAATAGTAAATATAGCAATAGCCCAAAGGTTAACCTTGAAATCCCTAATAAATTTATCAACAAAATTGATAGATTTTTTCTCATAAAGTGCATTGATTTTGGGTGCAACTAATGCTTCTTGATTAATAAACCCTTTTTTCCAGATGTTTTCAATTGACTTTTCCATGTAATAATTTTTTTAATCGTTCTTTAATTCTTTTGATTCTCACCCCAATATTGTTGGGTGTAGCATTGAATGTTTCAGCAATTTCCTGATAGCTTTTTTCTTCCAGGTATAGCAGAATAATAGCCCTATCAATTTCAGAGAGCTTACGGATCGCATCATAAAGAAGAGAGAGGTCTTCATCATCAAATACTTTAGTTTCTGCTTCCATTTCTGGCGGTAAATAATCACTGGCAAAATTTTGAACATTGTTTTTCTTTTTTTTCAACAATGTCAGGCAAACATTTACCGACAAACGATACACCCAAGTGGACCAATCCGATTTTTTTTGGAAGTTGTCTTTGCTTCTCCAAATTTGTAGGCAAACCTCCTGATAATAATCTTCAAAGTCCTCTTGCGTATTAGTATACGCCCGGCATATCTTAATGATAATTCCACTATGAGGCTGAATGTATGTAGTATAAAAATCACTGCTCACAATACTTTTTTATTTGGTTAGTGGCTCAAAAATGAAATTATTACACCTTGCTGATTTTTTTTTGAAAACTTATAGCTGAAATCAACTTCAAACAATTACTAATTCCAATAATTTGTGATTTTTTTTCAGTACATTTCTCCACCATTTAAGATTATCAAAAATAAATTCCATGTATTTAATCATAGCTTTACTAGCTTTTGTAGGCCTCCTCGGTGTCTTAAAACTTTTATCGGATAGAAAAATTAAGTTCCATTATCGCAATCTTTCAGCCATTGGGTTAGGGATTATTTTTGGCTGGAGTCTCTTTGAGTTTTTACCCAAAGAAACTTATCAAGAATTACAATACTATATGAAAACGGTATCCAATGTATATATCCGTTTTCTTAAATTAATGATTGTACCTATTGTTTTTATCAGTATCACATCTACACTGGTAAATTTGAATAAAGAATCAAATATTGGAAATAGAATAGGGAAAGTGATCGCCTATTTTGTGGTGTCAATAACAGGTGCTGCATCAATTGCTTTTGTAATGGCCAATATGTTTAATTTTACTTCGTTGATTGATATTAAAAAACTTTCTGAAGGGAATATTGCTCAAGGATACGCTAATAGAATTGAAAGTATTGGTGATGCTTCTTTAGGAAAAGTGATATATGGTTTTACACAGAAAATACCTACCTCAATTTTTGAAGCATTTTCTGAAAATAACATTATTGGTACGTTACTAATTGCACTTCTAATTGGTTTAGCGATTCGTCGAATGGAAAAACGTAAGCCTGAGGAAATGGGCATGGTGATAAAGTTATTAGACAGCACTAAAATAATAATAAACTCCATCACGATGACCATCATTAAGTTGACTCCTTATGGTGTTTTCTCTTTGATGACAATTGCGGTGTCAAAAAATGGACCTACACTTTTTGGTGATTTAGCACTGTTTATTGGTGTATCCTATTTGACGATGGCACTGATTTTTGTGATGCATCTTCTTGTGCAAATGGGAATAGGTAATAATCCTGTCAAACATTTTCAAAATTTATTGCCTGCAATAATCACAGGTTTCTCCACACAATCATCTGGTGCAACACTACCCGTAACTATTAATTCACTCATAGAAAGAAATGGTGTAGATACTGAGACGGCTAACATTTCAGCCTCCCTCGGAACTACAATGGGGATGAATGCTTGTGGTGCAATGTGGCCAGTATTTATGATTATCCTTTCTGTGGGAGTCACTAATGCTTTGGGTATTCAACAGATTGACCTTTTGTCACCAGGAGTTATAATTACTATGTTTATTTCTGTAGTTATTTCATCATTTGGTATTGCTGGTTTACCAGGAACAGCTTCATTTGCGGCTATTACAGCAATGACTATTATGGGTATTACACCAGAAGTAATGGGTATGGTATTGACATTTGTGTTGTCTGTAGATTCCTTAATTGATATGGGTCGTACAGCAACCAATATTTTTGGGGTATCTTCTGCTGCCACTTTTATTTCCAAAAAAGAAAAGCAAATGGATATGGAAGTATTTAATAAAGTTTCCTAATCCAGTTTACAATTTTATAGATGAAAGCCTCTTGTTGGAAATGTAATTTTCAGCAAGAGGTTTTGTATTGGCTTCTTTTTAATTCATACAATTCTTAATAAATATGGAATGATATAGATAAATGCATTAGATTGAGTTGATTAGTTAGAAAAGCAATATTTATTCATGTCATTATTTAAAAATCTATTATTGAAGACCTATTTATTGTTTTCATTATTTCTTCTTTTCAGTTGTGAATCTACTGGAGAAATAACACCAGAAAAGCCACGGGTGATCATTGTAACTGAACAATGGAAAGCGGATTATTTAGTGGTAACTGTTGATCAAGCTTATAAAGCCGATAAAGTAATATCTTCCAAATCATGGGAAACAAGTGCCGACTGGATTTTAGTCGATGAATTGTACAAAGCTGATTTGAAAATCTATCTTACCTCTGAAAACTATAAGGCAGATTATAAGGTCTACTTCAAGTGAGATTGAGCATCATTTTAGTATGGTTTAGAATATTAACCAATGTTAGTACTCTTTAAGAAATTGCAGTAAATCCCTTATTCTGAATCATAAATAAAGCTTTTTAATATTTTTTTATATAACAACGTATAGTAAAGGTGTAGAAGTGTAATATAACACATTGTAGAATCTAAGATTTTAATAAGATATTTGTATTGTAATGAAAGATGTATTGGCGATTACCATCTTCTTACCCACTCAGAAAAATTCTGTTTGTATTAAAAAACGTCTTATCCTAATTTTATAATGGTTTCTAAGAAACTTTTACTGCCTTTCTTATTGATGGTTAGCTTGTTCGCATCATACAATTCACAAGCTCAAAACTTTTCAAGTACATTTATTGAATATGCATACGGTTGGAACAATACCGATTATGTTACTGGAGCCAACCCTCAAAATGGAGGGATGAACCTCTTTACCTTAGACCATACAACCGTCACAAAATGGGGTGGTGTCTATGGTTTTGTTAATTACATGGGAGCACCTAGTGGCTTTTATATGACTGGTTTTGATAATGAAATTCCTGATGAGGGAGCTGCCAATTATCGTTTGTATTCTGAGGTTTCTCCTTGGGTGAGTTTATCTGGTGTGACAGGCAAAGATTTTTCTTTTGGTCCAGTCGCTGATGTATCAATAGATGGACAGCTCAACTTTGGCAATGGTTTTATGGCAGGGCTTGCTGGTGTGGGTCTTACTTTCAAAGCACCCAAAGGAGGTTTTTTAAAATTATCAACATATTGGAGAACAGATAATATCAGACATGATGCGGTGCAATTTACCGGTGTTTTTGATTTGCCATTATGGAGAAAACTAGGTTTCAGAATGCAAGGCTTCTTTGATTTAATTCCAAATGCTACCAATAGAGCAGAGTTTGGAAGTACTGACATGGGAACTGATTTTATTTCTCAAACTCGTTTCTTATTTGATGTAGGTAGAAATACTTTATTCAAAAACGATAAAAATACTAAATTAGAATTTGGTGTCGATATTTACATGCACTTCAATAAGAATTTAGCGGCAAATAATTCAAATGCCTTTGTTCCTCAACCATGTGTGAGACTGACATTCTAATTTGTCAATTTATTCTTTACCAATTCGTTAAATAATCATTTCCTCTTCTTTGTATAATCATTATCGCCAAAAAAGTTATACTAAGAATCATTAAATTGAGATCATGGAATTTCTTAATAAAGTTTTCAAACTAAAAGAAAACAACACAACAGTCAGCAAAGAGTTCATTGGAGGTTTGACAACTTTCCTTACAATGGCTTATATCATCTTCGTCAATCCAGATATATTATCACAAGCAGGGATGGACAAAGACGCATTGTTCTCTGCCACGTTATTAGCAGGTATTGTCGGTACATTGTTAGCGGCCTTTTGGGGTAAAATGCCTTTTGCGATGGCACCAGGAATGGGGCTCAATGCATTTTTTACTTATACTATTGTGATGGGGGCCAATGTACCTTGGGAAACGGCTTTAGGTATTGTTTTTATCTCAGGTGTAGTTTTCGTGCTATTGACATTTCTTGGTGTCAGAGAAAAAATTGCCAATGCAATTCCATTGTCACTTCGTATTAGCGTTACAGCTGGTATTGGCTTGTTCATTACATTTATTGGAATGAAAAACATGGGTTTGATTACTGATCACCCTGCTACATTGGTAACATTAGGTAAATTTACTCCTGAAGTAATCATTGCCTTAATAGGTTTTATTATTACGGCATTTTTAGAATATAAACGTGTTACAGGTGGAATTTTGATTGGTATTCTTTTTATTACGCTTTCAAGTATCACGTTAGGTTATGTAGAGTTGCCATCTAGTATTGTAAGTTTACCTCCTTCCATTGAGCCTGTATTTATGAAATTGGATATTATGGGTGCTTTAAAGTTTGCTTTTATTGGTCCTATCTTTTCTTTCATGTTCGTCGATTTATTTGATTCACTTTCTACCATCATTGCTTGTTCAAATCAGGCCGGGTTAACGAAAGAGGACGGTACAGTGCCAAGGTTAGAGAAAATTTTGGAGGCAGATGCTGCCACGACAGTTGTGGGTTCAGTAATTGGAACAAGCACAACGACGATTTTTATTGAATCCGCTTCAGGTATCGCGAGTGGTGCAAGAACAGGTTTAGCCTCAGTTTTTACGGCAATTATTATGATAGGAGCATTATTCTTTGCACCTTTGGCTTCGATTGTTCCCTCGTATGCTACAGCACCCGCATTAATGATGGTTGGAGTTTACATGTTTTCCAACATCAAACAAGTCAAGTTCGATAACATGTTAACAGCTGTTCCATCATTCTTAACAATTATTATGATGCCTTTGACGTATAGTATCTCAATGGGTATTACCTTTGGATTCTTGTCTTATTGCATTCTGATGTTGATGGGAGGAAAGGGAAAGGAATTGCCAGTGGCAATGTATGTAATAGGAGCATTATCATTAATCAACCTAATAGTTGGTTAATTCAAAATATATCGAAGTATTCTGCCTAAGTGCGCATGCGCAAAAAAGGAAAGAACGCTTTCCAGGAGGTATCATTAATTTGGTACCTCTTTTTTTTGCCAAATTTTTATGAAAATAGGCTTTGTAAAGTACTCTGTTTAAATTATTTACAATTAATGATAAAAAAATAAACATTTAATTTGTTTAAAAAATAATCATTACATAAATTTGAACTATCAAACAATCACAAAGGGTTGTTTTTAAAAAGAGTTTGTAATTTAAATAGAATATATAATGAGAAATTTCATAATTACCATGTTGATAATGTGCTTATTGAGCTTCACTAATAATGCTATTTCTGAAACATCTCCTAGTGCGTCATCACCAAAGACACCGTCTAAAGAATTAAGACATAAAAAAATTATTGCTAATAGTTATACCATTAATGTAGGTAGAGGTGCCACATATTTTGGCATATCAAAGCAACTTTCCCAAGTGGCAGGCGTGAATTGGTCTTGGGAATTGGTAGATACGGTAAAAGGTTATCATCAGTTGAAATATAAAGATGAGGTGCTAAAGCCAAATCATCGATTTACAGTTTCTTTATAATGCAGTATTGAAAACCGTTTGATACAATTGACCATTGAATACTAAAATTTTTCTACAAAAACTTTCATAACCCAAGAGCTATTTTTCAATGTATTAACCATGATTTAGAACCCACAAGATCTTACTACTATCAAACAATCCAGAAGTAGACAATAAGGGAGAATCATTTTGGATTAATTTGATAGTAGTTTTCTTTTTTGCAAAATACCTATTTATGGGTATGGTGTATATTAAGTATTCTGTATAATTTTGTACTGTATTGATAAACAGATGTGTATGGCATGTTTTGTGTACGTTATTTCATATCTAAATTCTCGCCCTTTTACTATTGTACTTATGAAAAATCTGATAACAACCCTTATATTATTCTTCGGAATTTGTACTTCAATCAATGCTCAGGCTATCTATGTATGTAATCAATCGAAAAATGCAGATTTTAGTAGCTTGCAAGACGCCATTAATCAAGCCTCAGATGGTGATAGTATTTATGTAAATATGTCTCATGAGAGCTATGGCGAAATCTCAATTACAAAAAAAGTAATATTGATTGCCAAGAAGGTTTTCCTTCATGAAACGGATCATTCAACAGCTAAAATTGATAAAATTATCCTTGAAAAAATAGAAGATGGCAATACTGATGCTTCTTATTCAGTAATTCATGGTTTTGAAATAAATCATTTGATGACCATTGCAGATCCAGGAAATTATGTACAAAACGTTACCCTGACAAGTAATCAATTGAATTATAAGCCAAGAACGCACTCCACTGCTACTTGGAAAATTTCAGACAATAAGTATTAAGAAAAAATTATAGATAAACTTTTTTCATTGGCTCTATTTTAAATATAGAGGTGCACACATAAAGAAGGCCTTCCAATTTGTTTTGGAAGGCCTCTTTGTTTGTGCTGTTTTGTATAATTAAATACTTTCTAAAGCAGCTAATATATCTTTCACACTCATTCTGTCCTTGTAATTAGGATCATAATGTCTTGCGATAACTTTGCCATCTTGACCAATCACAAATGTGGCCGGTACCGGTAAAGTCGCTTTTTTAATTGCGTTTGTTTTCGTTAAATCATTCTCATATTTCTTCAACATCGTTTGATATCCTTCGTTCACATCGAAAGTGACTTGATAGCCATTCATAATGTCGAGCTTTGGGTCACCAACTAAATCAAAGTTAAATCCCTTTTTAGATGCAAAGGCTGAAAAGCGTTCTTGTGTTTCTGGTGTAATGGCAATAAATGTTGCACCTGCTTTTTCAATCATACTTAACGAATCATTGACATTAATCAAATGTTTCGCACAATAGGGACACCAACTTCCACGAAAGAAATTAATAACTACAGGTCCTTTTTTTAAAGCCTTTTCAAGATCAAATTTCTTGTTGTCTTGGTTTTTACCTTCAAAAACGAAGGCGTCATCACCCACTTCAAGACCTGGTTGAAGCGATGAAACAACAACACCATACTTTTCATAAATGGCTTTTTCTTGTCCATAAGATAAAGAGCCCATCATCAACAAGCCCACTAAAAAGCTGAGGGTTAATTTTAAGTTTAATTTCATAGTTTAAAAATTTGTTTTTGACTGATAGGTCAAATATAATGTGATGTTTTTGAATTCTACAAACTTGAGCGTTGATATTTTATGAAATTGGGAGAAGAACGAAGCTGGAAGTGAATTATTTGACTATTATTAACAGACGTTTACATTAAGGTAGACGTATATATAGAAATTACGTTCTCTTTTTAATTAGTTCGTGTCATGAAAAGTCAGCCTAAAATCAAATTACCCCTATCACTAAAAGATATAACTATTGAGTTAGTTTGTATCGTGATATTAATTATTACATGGATTCTACCTCTAGTTGTTTACAACGATTTACCAGAAGAGATTGCCATTCACTTTAATGCGAAAGGTATTCCTGATAGCTATGGCCCCAAAAGTTCACTATTCAGTTTGCCCATTTTTTCATTATTACTCTTTTTATTGCTTACGATATTAAATAAATATCCGCATACTTTTAATTACCCAGTTGAAATTACAGAGGAAAATGCATTAAAACAGTATACACTATCAACTCGGTTTATACGTTTTTTGAAGCTTTCAATTCTAATTGTATTTTTATTCATAGTTTACAAGAGTATTTCTTTAAACCCAGAAGGTTTAGGAAATTTCTTTTTACCTTTTGTATTCATCATAACTTTTGTACCCGTTTTTGTTTATTTGATTAAAGTAATGAGAAGCCAGAAGGATACATAAAGTAGTAAACTTATAGAATAAATTAAGCCATAAATTTATGACCGAAAAGAAAACTCCTCTTAGAAATAGAATTGGAATAGTCTTTATTATCTTGGGTTTTATTTCTCCACTAATTGGATTAGGAGTCCCATTTTTAAATCTTTCTTCTACATTAACATCATCATTAATCGCGTTATTGATGGTGGGTGGCCCAGAGGTGTTTTTAGTGATAGGGACTGCTTTAGCCGGTAAAAAAGGAATAACCATAGTGCAAAATAGAATAAAGAAGTTAATGGGACTTCCTGAAGGAAGATACCCTGCTACCAAGTCACAATATAACCTTGCACTTGTCATCATGTTTATATGGCTTATTTCTTTGACAGTTCCCTTATACATTCCTGGTTTTATCGAACGATTACACCTTGATCAACTTATGTGGTATTATTATTTGATCATTGATGTGTTATTTATTGTGGGCTTTGTTTTTTTAGGAGGTCATCAATTCACTACTAAGTTCGTCAACTTAATTACTTGGGAGGAATGGCAATTACCTGAGAAGAATAAAGATTAATAATTATCAATTGAATAGGAGTTAAGGTGATCTAACACACATTTATGTTTATAAACTAGAGTGTTATGATCAAAAAAATACTTTTTCTTTTTTCTTTCATGTTATTGGTAACCATTACAAGTGCTCAAGAAAAATACAATGCTTTTTCTTTTTCAATGAGTAAGGGTATTAATATGACTAATGACAATCCATTTTATGGATTTAGCGTAGATTATTCGAGGTCGATAAAAAATACCCGTTTCTCAACAGGGGTTGCTCTGATGTGGGATGAAGAAAAGGACAAAAAAAGATACCTGCAGAACCTAACTTTTGCTTACACAGTTGGCTACAAAATAAATGACAAATGGTCTATTGGCTCTGGAGTTGCCAAAGGCTTTATGAATAATGAAAATGAAAGGCAAGAATACCAATTTGTTAATGGTGATTGGTCAACAGGATTATCCGCCACACATACTTTAAAAATAACTCCAAAGCATGTAATCTCTATTACATCTTCTCTGGAATATAATATCACACAACATGAATACAGCCTCTCATTTGATCTAAATTACACTTTACCGTGGTGATATTCATTAATTTATGGTTCGTTTACTTTTTGTTAACATAGAAAATTCAACATTCTATATTTTAATATCGTAATATTGCGATATGGGAATAACAAAAGTAGATGGGTTTACTTCTGAAGTAACTCAAATGGCAGAAATATTAAAAGCATTGGGGCATCCTGCAAGATTAGCTATCATGGAATATTTGATAAATAGTCCAGATTGTATCAATGGTGATCTAGTAGATCATTTGCCACTTGCTCAATCTACAGTTTCAAGGCACCTTTCAGAATTGAAAAAAGTAGGTCTAATCAAAGGTACAATTACAGGAAACTGTATATCGTACTGTATCAATGATGAAGTATGGAATAAAATAAAAGTATTCTTCAATACCTCATCAGATCAGATTACACCAGGTAAAAGCTGTGCTTGTTAGTTTGAATTATTTTAAAATAGAATATATAAAAATGGAAAACACTACGGTATCAACATTAGAGCAGTACATTGCTTCTGCAAAAGAAGAGTTTCATTTAATTTCAGAGGAAAGAAAAGAAGCTTTAGAAGTAATCTCGAACTTTGTGAAAACAAAGTTAGCGGAAGATGGAATAGCGAACTTGATTCTAATTTGTACCCACAACTCTAGAAGAAGTCACTTGTCTCAAGTATGGACTCAAGTAGCGGCTTATCATTATGGATTTTCAGATGTATTTGCATATTCTGGAGGTACTGAAGCTACAGCATTGTTTCCATCTGCTGCAAATGCTTTAGAAAGAGCAGGTTTAAGCGTTCAGAAATTATCTGATGAAGCCAACCCTGTATATGCAATTAAGTACGATGAAAATCAACCTGCGATCATTGGTTTTTCAAAAAAATATGATCATTCTTTTAATGCTCAGTCTGGTTTTGGTGCTGTGATGACTTGTGGTCATGCAGATGCAAATTGCCCTTTTATTCCTGGTGCAACTAGAATCTCATTACCATTTGAAGATCCAAAAGCATTTGATGGAACTCCTGAGCAGGAAGAGAAGTATGACGAAAGATGTCGTCAGATTGCAAGAGAATTATTATATGCATTTTCTGTTATTTAATCGATTCAATTGATTTAAAAACTTCCAAAAAATGAACAAAGAATTAAAAATTGAGGAACAAGACCCGCTTTGTCCTCAAAAACAACCAAAGAAGTTATCCTTTTTAGATAGCTACCTTACACTTTGGATTTTCTTGGCTATGGCAATTGGTGTTGGAATAGGATATTTCTTCCCAACTGTAGCTGATTCAATCAATGATATGTCAGTGGGAACTACCAATATTCCTTTAGCTATTGGTTTGATTTTGATGATGTATCCACCATTAGCAAAAGTGAAATATGAAGAGATGGGTAAAGTTTTTACAAATGTAAAAGTATTGACTGTCTCATTAGTATTGAACTGGATTGTAGGTCCAATTTTAATGTTTGCTTTGGCATTGATCTTCTTGCATGATTACCCAGAATATATGACTGGTTTAATCTTAATTGGTTTAGCAAGATGTATTGCTATGGTGGTAGTTTGGAATGATTTAGCAGAAGGAAGTTCAGAATACGCAGCAGGTCTAATTGCATTGAACAGTATTTTCCAAGTACTTTTCTATAGTGTTTATGCTTATGTGTTCATCACAATTCTTCCTCCTCTATTTGGTTTTGATGGTACTGTAGTAGATATCACGATGGGGCAAATTGCTGAAAGTGTTTTTATTTACTTGGGTATTCCTTTCTTAGCGGGTTTCTTAAGTCGTAAAATCCTTATCAAAGCAAAAGGTCAAGAGTGGTTTGAAAAAGAGTTTGTGCCAAGAATTTCACCGGTTACGTTGATTGCATTACTAAGTACAATTGTAGTAATGTTCTCCCTGAAAGGACAAATGATTGTAGAAATTCCAATGGATGTAGTTAGAATTGCTATTCCGTTAGTGATTTACTTTGTACTTATGTTTGTGGTGAGTTTCATGTTAGCAAGATATTTTGGGGCAGATTATGAAAAAGATGTTTCTATCGCTTTCACTGCAACAGGAAATAACTTCGAATTAGCTATTGCAGTAGCAATTGGTGTGTTTGGAATTAATTCAGGACAAGCTTTTACAGGTGTTATTGGACCTTTAGTAGAAGTTCCAGCATTGATAGCACTTGTCAACTTGGCATTCTGGTTTAGAAAAAAGTATTATACTAATAAATAACAAAAAAGTGATCTAATTTTTATGTAATGTTGTGATGTGAATTTTTATCATCATAACCTTACATAAAGGTTAGATTACTTTATTTTGACATATGGACTTCAGAGATACAAAATTCCTATTTTTCACTGGTAAAGGGGGAGTAGGAAAAACTTCATTATCAAGTGCGGTAGCGGTTCAATTAGCAGATCAAGGGCATAAAGTGCTACTTATTAGTACTGATCCAGCATCTAACCTTACTGATGTTTTAGCAACGGAAGTGGGTGATAAGACGATCGTAAAGCACCCTGATTTAAATACATTATCAACAATCAATATTGATCCAGAAGAAGCGGGAGAATCTTATAAGAATAGAGCTATATCTTCTTTAGGAATGTTGGCTACTCCTTCATACAGAAATAAAGTAAGAGAACAACTTTCAGGTGCTTGTACAGTTGAGATTGCCTCTTTTGATGAATTTACACGATTCATTTCAGGAGAAGCAAACCAAGAGGATTACGATTACATTGTATTTGATACAGCACCAACAGGTCACACATTGAGGTTGTTAGAATTGCCTGATGCTTGGAATGACTTTTTGGATCATAATGAAGGTGCCTCTTGTATAGGTCCATCTACTGCTTTAAAAAGTAATCATAAACGTTACAAAGAAGTAGTTGAGGTTTTGAAAGACCCGAAACAAACAACATTCTATCTAGTTGCTAGAGCAGAAGAAACATCATTAAAAGAAGCGGCTAGATCTGCAAAAGAATTAGCAGATTTAGGAATGAAAAACCAACGTTTATTACTTAATGGTATTTATTCTCCAATAGACACATCAGATCAATATGCCATTGAAATTGCTAGTAAAGCAAAGAAACAACTAGACAATATTCCTGTTGATCTAGCCCATTTGCCGAAGGAGGAATTCGCTTTGCTTCCTTATAATATCCTTGGTTTAGAAAAACTACGTTCTGTTTTTTCTAAAGATAAACAACAAGCGATTGTTGAGAATGAAAATATAGAAGAAGTAAAACTAAGCGACACAGCTGCGTTCAATGATCTAGTGGATGATCTTGAAAAAGATGGGCATGGTTTAATTATGACTATGGGTAAAGGTGGTGTCGGCAAAACCATTACAGCTTCTGCGATTGCAATTGCGTTGGCCAAAAGGGGGCATGTAGTAACGCTTACAACGACTGATCCTGCGGCACATTTAAAAGATTATACTGGTCAAATTGTTGATTTGCCTGAAACTTTAAAAGTGGAAAGGATTGATCCAAAAGTGGAAACAGAAATCTATATTGAAAAAGCGGTTGCACAAAGAGGTGTAGGAAAAACGGAAGATCAAATTAAACTCATTAGAGAAGATCTAAATTCCCCTTGTACTGAAGAGGTCGCTGTTTTTCATGCTTTCTCGAAAGCAATACGAAGTGCTAAGAGACAATTTGTCGTTGTTGATACTGCGCCAACAGGGCATACATTATTATTACTTGACACTACAGGTAGTTATCACAAACAGGTGGTAAAACAAAGTAATATTGATGCATCAAAATTACATACACCTTATCAAATGATTCAAGATCAAACGATTACTAAGGTTATTTTGGTGACGTTACCTGAGACCACTCCAATTCGAGAGGCAGAGAGTTTACAAGATGATTTGAAAAGAGCGGGTATTATTCCTTATGCATGGGTAGTGAATCAGTCTTTACCTACGGGTGATGATTTTTATGATCCAATTTTATTAGAGAAAAGAAAACATCAACAGAAGCTTATTTCGGAAGTGATATCTGTTTCAACAAATAAAACTTTCAAAATTGATTTTATTTTAGAAGATCAAATAATGTCTCAGTTGGTGTAATAAATAATAACTTATTCTACAATGGCCTTAAATTGAGTAATATAATCTTAATTTAAGGCCATTTATTTTTTTAAAAAAAAAGTTCCCTAAACTTAAAAAAATCTTCAAAAATATTTTAAAAATTAAAAAAAAAGGAGATTTTTGATTTACTATGTGTTTTTATAAAATGTGAATTATAATTGTTGCTCTAATAGATTCAAAGAAAAACTTTATTTTTCAAGACCAAAATATACTCTACTAAATAACTAAATATGCTGCAAATTACACTTATGACCTCCCAAATAAGGAGGGGCTTTCTTGTATTATTGTGTTTTCTATTAACCATCGACATCTTTGCCCAAAATGAAATTCCTGGCGATGGATTAATACTTTGGCTAAAAGCCGACGCAGGTTTGACAACTACAGACAATGGTGATGGAACCTCCAGAGTGGATAGTTGGGCCGATCAGTCTCACACCATTACAGGTGTCAATACTGGTTATTACTTTAACAATGATGACAACGAGGATGATATTGTCATTGAAAGTAATGTTGTGAATTCAACATTACCAGCTGTTTTATTTCCTGGTCGATCTCAAAGAGGTTTAACTCTAACGGGACATTCAGGAGATAATTTCTTGCTTAAAAATTATGAAGTGTTTGTTGTATTAAAAGCTAATTCGGGACTAACGGATGTTGGCTTTTTTGCAGGAGGTAATAATTTCCGTTCACTCTATGGTATGTGGAGTAGTGAAAGGTTCTACATGAGAGGTGCACAAGAATCTAGCGGAGGTAATACCGATATTTATACTTGGCCAATTGCACCTGATAAATATGTATGGGGTTTAGTAAGTTTCCAAAGAAATTCATCTTACGAGACGGACTTTACTGCAAATGGCGGAACTTTTACAAACCTTCCGATTAACTCAAGCGATGCAGGGGATAATAGATTAGGTATTATTGGTGGAGCTGATAATGACACAAACTTAGGATGGAGCGGATACATTGCAGAGGTAATTATTTACAATAAAACTACAGGCCTAGACCCAGTGACTAGACTGAGAGTCAATGATTATTTAACAGCAAAGTATGGATTTACACACGAAGAGTTTTCTGATACAGATGAACTATTTAATGGTAATACAACTCCTAATCAAAATATAGTTGTACATGGTAATGATGGGGGAGTTTACACACCTGATCGCACTTACCCTTCAACAACGCTCGATGTATCAGTTACTTCATCGGTTGATGATGATTATTTAATTGTAGGGGAAACAGATGAATCAGGTTTAGTTTTTACAAATGCACCGGAGGATAAAAGAATCTGGGCTAAGAAATTCTATTTACAAAAAAATGGAGATTTAGAGTTTACCTTAAGTTTTGATGTACAGACTTTTGAAGGAAAACCTAATGATTATGATACAGGGGATGGTGCAGAAAGAAGTGAGGCGGACTATGCTTTAGTTTACTCTTCAGATGATGCTTCGGAATATGTTATTTTAGATGGTGTAAATGCTTCTTTCAATGGAGATGACTTTGTAGAGTTTACCCTGTCAGATGCTGATTATGATGTGAATGGAGATGGTTTCTACACTTTAGCATCAAAAGCACCCGAAGCTTTATATACAAAAGGTACTGGTAAATGGGATGATCCAATTTGGACAACCAACCCTTCTGGTGCATCTGATGGTTTAAATCTTATTCCTGGAATAGAAGATAACGTTATTATCAAATCAGGACATGTAGTGACAATTGATGATAATAATGTTACTCTAAAAGATGTGACTGTTGATAAAGGAGGTAAATTGATTGTAGGTAGCACAACTGGCCACACATTTGAAAGTTTAAGTGGAAAAGGCACAATCCAAGTTGAGGGTGATAACTTCCCTTCACCTTCTTCAGCCACTGGGGTCGGTGGATTTCTTACCGCTGATGGAGGTATTGTAGAATTTATTGGTTCAGGTGGCACTCTAACAAATAGTCACACATATAATATAGTTCACGTTGATTTAGATAATACTTCTGATGAATTAGTTTTAGATACTTCGGATCCTATAAGCATTTATGACTCTCTCCTAATTATTAAAGGAAAAGTAGTTTTAGGGACAAGCGATGCTACAGGTGAAGCTGTTGACCTTACAGTAAACGGAAATGTAAGAATTGCTGGTAATGGTGCTCTAGGAGTTGGAACAGACAATGTAGTACATAAAATTACTTTAAAAAGTAGTTTATATAATTCAGGAACGATTGCTTTAACAAACAGAGCAAAAATCACAGAAGATTTTGGGTCGGAAGACTATTTAACGGATTTAGAAACCTATTTTTCAACCTATTTGTCTGGTCAATATGCAATCATAACATTTGATGCTGATAATAAAGACCAAGATCTAATTGCCAACGGATCAACAATCTTATATCAGATTGTGGTAGACAAAGGAACTTCTGATTATTACAATTTGAATATTAGTGCAGGATCAGAAGAACTTTTTGAGATGTATGGTTACAACACGCATTCCAATGGAAGTTCTGGGGGTACTGATGGATCAATGACGACTAATAATGGCATGTTTGTGATGAAATATGGTACTATCCATTTTGGACAAAATATTTATCTCCCAAGCTATGCAAATACTACTGGCAATTATGATTTAGGATTTGGATGTAGAATTTGGGTAGATGAAGGAGCAGATGTCAATTTTGGACCTGTAAATGCATTAACAGTATATGGTAATGTTTTGGTTACTGGTGGTCGTTTAAACATTGGTCTCAATAGTGACGGAACAAGTAATGGAAATGAAAACAGTATCACATTAAGAGAAAAGGGATATTTTGTACAAGAAGGAGGACAAGTTTTCTTAAATCAGATTAAAACATCAAATCTAGGTGTAGATCACCAAGGTTCATTTACTATGTCAGGTGGTGAAATGACTATTTATGGTTATGTACCTGGTAGTAATGTAGCTGCTTTTTCTCTTCCGTATAAAACGAACTCTTTCAATATGTCTGGAGGTACAATTACGATCCATAACCAAGGAAGTAATGTAAGTTACCTTGCGAAGTTTGCAATGGAAGATGGTTTTTATAATGTAACAGGTGGTGAAATTGTACTTGATATTAATTCAGATAGAAATGCAAGTTTTGTTTCTTCCATTCCATTCTATAATCTTACAGTAACCACAGATTATCCATCAAGAAATGTCTCCTTAACTAATGGTTCAGGTACCTTTGGTGATGCTTTACCTAATGAAGGTAATTTGAATGTATTAAATCACCTTGTAATTGAAGAGAACAGTAATCTACAAGTTGGTGAGTTTGATGTTACTATTAGTGGTGACCTTACTTTATATAATGATGCTCAATTGAATATTGATGAGAATAATACATTGACATTCAATGGTTCAAGTGTTGATGATGAAGGGAATGTATTGAATCACTATATTGATATTAGAGATACAGACACTCCTTATGAAATCAATAACTTAGTGATTGATTTACCAAACGCTACTGATGTTTTGGAATTAAGGGATATTAGTGATAATGCTTCCGTTGGAGATACTCGATTGAAAGTAATGAACTCATTATCGTTAACTCAGGGTATTTTTGATTACACAGATTATGTTATTGAAGTTGAAGGAGACCTTTCTTTTGAAGGGAAAATAGGTAAATCAGATTCTCCTGGTCATATTATCTTAAACGGTTCAGCAGGTACAGCACAAAAAATATCATCGAGCTATGATTTAGTAGATGCCCAAATTGCAGATACTACGAATGTTGGTATTGCTCACCTATGGTTAAACAATGCTGATGGGGTAGAATTATCAGATGTCATTTACCTAACTAAATTCACTTGGCAAGAAGGGTTGGTAAAAACGAATGAATTTGGAGTTGTTGTTGGAGCAAACGGGATTGTTAGTGAAGGTGTGAATGCTATTGGCACAAACAACAAATATATTCTGACTAATGGAAATTCTTCTGATGGAGGTTTGACTTACTTTGTAAACGGAAACGGAATTTTTAATTACCCACTTGCATCTGATTTTGATACACCTGTAGTTGGTAGTTATAAATATACTCCAGTAACCATAAATGTTTCTAATGTAACTGAAGAAGGTTTTATTCAGTTTGCGGTAAACAATGGTAGTGTAGTCGACTTTGCTACAGATTCAGATGATGCCTCCAATATATTAGATTATTATTGGAAGTCTAGTACATTTGACTACACTAATGATGCTGGTAAACCTGATGTTACTTTTACATTTAATTATAATGATGAAGATGTAGTAGGTACTGAATCAGACTATGTTGCATCACGTATTTTATTAGAAGGAGATTTCTCAAGAACTGTATTAGGTACTGTAACTGAGGCTTCAAATTCCATAATATCCTCAACCTCTTCAAAGCCATATATTGGTATGTATTCAGCAGGTGATGCTGATCAGTTCTCAGGCCAATTACAAGTGTATTATTCATACCAAGGTCCTGGAGCAGATGGAAATGATGTTGGCCGTGATGCCTCATGGGATGACAACCAGCGATGGACCACTAACGCTGATTGGAAAACAACAGGTCCTGGTACATTACTAGAGAATACTGGAGAACCCGGTAAAGGTGATATTGCAATTATTGGTTTTGGTAAGTGGAATGGATCAAAATATGTAAATAGTTCCGGGCATAGGGTTCTATTAGATGGTATCACTAGGGAAGTAGCACTAGTGAGATTTGAGGAAGGTGATGAATCTAGTACATTTTATATAGAAGAAAATAGCAATGGACTTCCAGAAATAAGAATAAACGATGATTCTGAATTAACAGTTAACGTTGCAGAAGGTATTGGCCGTTTTAGAATGCAAGGAGGAACAGATGCTGATGGATCTAATAGAGGTGTTTTGATTGGTAATGATATGAATGACTTCTTAAGTGAAAGTAAAAGTGAATTAATGATTCAAAATCAATCAGGAAATAATGGAGGAGATCCATTCAATGACTTTATCATTCCATCTTATCCCAAATATCCTACACTAAGACTTTTTGGAGGTTCTTCAGGTGGCGAATATGTTTTTGATGATGCTATTACTGAAGCAGTTCAAATTAAGAGGATGTTAATTGAAGGTTTGGTATTAAGATTAGATAAAAGCCTTGAAATTGAGGGTACTTTAAATATAGGAGGAGCTCAAGATGGTGATTTAATTTTTGATGCTTCAGAAAGTATACAACTATCATGTCATGATATTAAATTTGATAATATTTATAATAATTCTAATGATGCAGAAAATAAAATATTAACGGAGGGAACTGATGATATAGAACATAGATTGATTGTGAAAGGAGGAATTGAGATTGTTTCTATAAGTGCGGGTGATCAAAATAATATTGAATTTGATTTGTATAACGGTGAAACTGGAAATAAAGTAATATTAGAATTACAAGGTGAGGATAATGGAGTATTCAGTAATGCATATACAAGCGAAGTTGTTCCTGAATTGTATAAAATCGTAATGAATAAAGGTACCTCTAACGTGCCAACCTTTACGATGAATACTAATTTTACTTTGCCATCGAGCACAACAGAAGAGTTAATTACTTTTCAAAACGGGACACTTATTCTTGAAAATAGTAATATTAATATTACTCCATTTGCAGTAACAAGTTCTATTTGGAATTTAGCTTCAACTGCTGGTTTAACAATAAATCAGGGTACTGTAAATATTACAGGTGACGGATCAAACCTTCTATTAGGTGGAAAGTTAACTGTAGGTGGTGGTACTTTAAATCTATCAAATGCAAGTCAGGAAAATTCAATCGTGTACTCCGTAACAGGAGAAATTGAATTAACAGGAGGTGCGATAAATGTAGGGTCAGAATTACGAAGAGACTTAGCAAGTAATGACGCAAGCTTATACTACAAACAATCTGGTGGTGTTTTCACAACGGGTCTTCAAGGAAACCCTAATAGTGCCACTAGAGGTACATTTGAAGTATTAGGTACTGAATCATCATTTGATTTTAGTGGTGGTGAAATTATCGTTCATTCTGGAAAAATTGCTTTAGATGCAGCCACATCTTCAGTAGTAGAAAGTGCTGAAATTAAATTGGGTAATAATACTACGACTGAAACAATTGATGTTGAGTTAGCAAATGAAGTAGGTAAGATCGAATTAATAGCTGATGTTACCGCTGACGTTGTTATTAATGATATACAAATGGCGGGAGATCTAGAGATTCCTTCTAGTGCAACACTTAATTTGAATAGTAGAAATCTATCTACGGCTGGTAGTATAACAAATGAAGGTACACTGAATGCTTCAACTTCAACGATTAGTATGGTAGGTTCAAATGCCCAATCTATTTCAGGTTCTAATGCAATTACGACTCAAAATATGATTGTAGCAACGGAGGGATCTACAGTAACGATGAACGCTGATATTACGGTATTGAATGATCTAACTATTACTTCAGGTGTTTTCTCAGATAATAACAATACTGTTAATGTAGAAGGAAACCTGACTGTTGAAGGGTCTCATACGACAACCGGAACTGGTAGAATTAAATTAAATGGATCAAGTGCTCAGTCGATTGATATTTCTGGAAGCTTAGGCCGTATGGAAATAGACAATTCAAATGGGATCAATCTAGAAAATAATATTGCATTAGTAGCTGAAGAAATCGTATTTACAAATGGTGTATTGAACATTGATATCTTTGGGTTGAACTTAGGATCAGATATCTCATTAGTGGCAACTACAGCATTTGATAAAGATAATATGATTCAGTTGAACGGAGGCTTAAATGCTAAAGGTGTTCAAATCGAATTACCGTCAGATGCAATTGCAACAGAAAAAGTAATTCCAATTGGTTATCCTGGAACTTATGCTCCAGTTGGTTTCTTTGGTGATTTTGATGGTGCAAGTGCGGTAATTAAACCAATCAATACAATGCACACAGTTGCGGCTAATGACGGAGTGACTGATCATGCTTTAGAGCAGTTCTGGAGATTTGAATTCTCAGAAGAAGGAGTTGCTAAAGAAAGATATGTTTCTTTATACTTTAATGCTATCAACGTAAAAGGAACAAAGAGTAATTATCAAGGTGTTATTATTGATAACGATGCGAATATTAGAAAACCTATTAATATTACAGACGGTTTAAGTGACGATTTAACGAATAATAAAATCAAGATCAACTTAAATAGTCCATTGATTACAGGTGATTATTTTGCAGCCGAAGATGATGCTACTCCTGATAATATCATTAGATATAAATTAAAAGATGGGGTAACAGATGCGAGTTTAGATGATGTCGGTTCTGGTAAGTGGGAAGTATCCACTGATGGGGGTGGAAGTTATTCTGATTTGGGATCTGCGCTTACATCAGGTACTATTTTAGAAGTTCCAGCAGGAGTAAATCTTGAAACAACAAGCTTAGGTGATTTAGGTTTCAAGTCTTATTATAGAGCCATCATTAATGGTACATTAGAAGTCCACGTTAGAGATAGAGATATAGTTTTTAATGATGTAATAGGAGATGGAAAAGTAAAATTCTATATCAATTCAGATACAGTTGGGCAAATGCCATTTGCAGACTGGGAAGACTTCTATACTTCTGGTGGAGGTATTATTGTTGAAGGTAATGCTACCAACCCTCTATTAAGTTTAAATGCACCAGTAAGTGATGATCAACTTACAATAGGAAGCCTTGAATTAATAGGTACGGGTTCTGATCAAGTTTGGGAATTACCTGATGGTAATGGTTTAAATATGGCATCGGGAGACCTTACTATTAATAACGTTGAATTTGAAATTGGAACATCATCCACTGTAAATAACATAATTGTCGAAGGTGGAGGAATATTTACCTCAAATACTTCATCTTCTTCAGTTGCAAATGGAGATCTTACTGTAGCTTCAGGTTCTTCATTTAATGTTACAGCAGGATCATTCAATGTAAAAGGAGAGAATGCGACTATTCAGGGTACACTAAAACTTGAAAATTCATCTGATCTAAATGTAGATAATGATATCATTATGAGAGATGGATCGACTTTAGATTTAAGCCTTGGGTCAGAGCTAGCATTAGGAGGAGATTTTATTGACTCTACAACAGTTGCCAATTTATCCGGTGCTACTCTTACTTTTAACGGTTCATCCGGAAATCAAAACTTCAGTGGTGACTTTAAATCTGCTGATAGTAAATCAATTGATAATTTGAAAATTGATAAATCAAGTGGAGAAGTCGTATTATCTGGAAGTAATACAAAAGAAGTGAACAAGCTAGTGTTAAATTCTGTTCTGAATAATACTGGTAACGATGATGGCTCATTACTAATTCTTGGTGAAACTAGTGATGCAACAGGTAACTCTTATGTTGATGGACCGATGTCTAAGAAATTAAATCTTGATGAGAGTTTTGTATTCTTAGTCGGTGGTAATGGATCTCAGAGAAAGTTAGAAGTTATCTATAGAGAGAATGAATCAGGAACTGCTGAAAAGCAATGGACTGTAGAACACTCCCCAGATGATACTGATGCAAGATTGACTATTGATGAAGACGCAAACTTTACAGTTGTATCTAAGGATTTTCAATGGAGAGTTACTGATATATTAGCAGGTGGTGGTATTAACGATAATGAAAGTAAAGCAGATATCTATGCCTATTACGAAGAACTAGGAAAAAGTTCAAGTTATGCACTTGCTATTTGGGATCCTTTCCCATTATTTGGTTCATCAGAATGGAGTAGAGCGAATGACCCTTTACATAATACTGATGACTATTTTGAAACTTATGATGTTGATTTTAGTGAAAAATATTTAGCAATTGCAGCAACAGATGAATCAACAGATTTACCAGTAGAATTAATTTCTTTTGATGCTATTGCAGAAGTATCAAAAGTAAAACTTGAATGGTCTACCGCTTCAGAGGTAAATAATGATGGATTCGAGGTTCAGCGATCAATAGACGGAGAGAATTGGAGTAGTATAGGTAGGATAGAAGGAGCAGGTAACTCGTCTGTTCGTTTGGATTACTTATTTATAGATGATAATCCAGTGATGAACCAAATGTCTTACTACAGATTAATTCAGACTGATTTTGATGGAAGCGAAACTGTTTTTGATCCAGTTCCTGTATTTATAGAAGGCGATGCAGCAGAAGCAGGTTTAGTTGTATATCCAAACCCGGTACATGATGGTAAATTAAATGTATTATTAAAATCATGGAAAGGAGATGTTGAAATAGGTTTATACACTGCTTTAGGTTATAAGGTTATAAGTGACCAATGGACTTATGGAGATCGTCAGACTAAAGAACTTAAAGTTGATAATCTACCAAGAGGTGTTTACTTATTAAGATTGAAATCAGGTAAAACTGTAAAATCGAAAAGGGTAATTATCGAATAAAAAGGAAAATAAATTCCACTTGGAATACCTTGCTCAATTAAGTTTGGGCAGGGTATTTTTTTGCAGTGTTCGCTCATCTTAACGACTATATCTTCATAGGTATCCCCAGTTATGAGCTATGCCACGTTCTTATTCTGAGAATAGCACCTCATCATCTGAACTTAGCTTTTAAACCATTATCGCCTTATATTAAAAAGTACTTAATCAAATCGTTTAAGATGAGAATAAATAATTGATGGTATGGGAAGAGAATATCAAATAATATCTATTGAAAAAGTTGAAAATACTTCACCTGATTCTAAAAGGAATAGGTTTAATGTTGTGGCAGTAAAGCTTGATACTAAAAATGAAATTGAATTAAATAATATCTCATTACCAAGTTTTGTTATCAAGGGAGATTTCATAAGATGGTGTGAGCATTATTTTTTCGATGTTGTAGATAGGAATGGAGATTTTATATATCGATAAACATTAATAAGTACGTACTATTTTCAACCCACTTGATTGAATCAATATTGTGAGACGTCTTACTTTAAAGAAATATAATCCCTCTCTATGGCTCACGAAGAATCCATACTTGTTTTGTAATACATTAAACTGTACCTTGAAACGGTTTTCAACAATCTATCAGCAAACTTAAGGGACGTTGAAACCACATTTAACTATTGTAAAAATACCAAGGTGTAATCATAAATATAAAGAGGCATAGTGGTGTTTATTTGATGTTAGCTAGTATAGTGTTTTTAGCAACTAAATTTCGAGATTAGTCTATAAAAGTAATTCAATGAAATTTGTCTTTAAAAAATCGAAGAAATGAATAAATTGCTTTTTCTTTTAATAATATTATTAGCTTTTAATATAAACTATTCATATAGTCAAGGTTCTAAGGATTCAATTCTAAAAGCAAGACAGTGTGAGTTGGATAGTATTGAAAAAAAACAAATTTTTCATTCATATGGAAAAGACGATATTATTGGTTTTAATCAATCAAAATTAAATAAGGTATTTTTAAAGAATGTTTTATGGTCAAAAGATTATGACAAATTACCTCCTACAAAAGTATACTTTTCTTTTGTCTTAACATCAGAACAAAAAATATTAAATACATGTAGTAGTCATGAAATTAAAAACCATGATATTCTAATAAAGAAATTATTAAATTGGTTTATCTCGAATGAAATTAAAGTCAAAAATAGTACTAGGTTCACTGTTTTTTTCTCATGTATAAAATATAATTAATTCACTAGCTAACGAATATGCTAAACTCCAAGTCTCGGTTGACGCACCCGCTGGTCGTATTTTTGCCATAGAGTTAGCTTGTTACATAAACTATAAATTCAGAATCTTCAATTGAATAACTGACAAATGAAAAGACAAAACGACAAAAGCAAATTTGATTTAATAAAAGATAATGATGAAGAAATCTTATGGGAAAGTAAACCTGAATTTACACCTTTTATCTTAGTTGGTTTGTATCACGTTTTATTAGGATTGATTATACCTGCTGTTATTTTTTTAATTTATTATTTCGGGAATTTTGATAGAAATATGGATTCTGGTTATTGGTTTTTAATGCTTGTTTTTATTGCTCCAATACTATCTGGTTTATATCAAACATTCTATAACCTATTCAATTACTCTAATACTTCATTTGCCTTGACAAATAAAAGAATAATGTTTAGTTCAGGGTACTCTTTTGTTGATTTCAAGACAATAGATTTGGATAAAATTATAGAATTAGAAGTTGAGACTAATTTTATTGAAAAAATTTTTAAAGTTGGAACGATAAAATTTTTTAGTGGTAGAATAAAGAATGGTGAAGGCAGTTCAACAAAACTATATGATGAATGGAGTTCTATAAAAGAGGTATTGACTATTTACAAAATGGTTAAAGAAGTTTCGTTTGATTTTCAACACTCAAATATTTCAAAATTTGGAACAAATCCTAGTGACAGTCAAAAAGCTAATTAAACATAAAATTAACGCAAGCTAATAATTTAGGCAAATAACATAGTTTTAATATATACCTCATCTATTAAACGTTAATTAAAATACAGACAAACTTTACTATGAATAAAATAGGTAGCACATTAAAGATTGAATTTTAAAAACTGTAGTAGAGAGGGTTAGTACTGTTCTTTGTGTATAAATCGTTACATCTGCAGCAATATTTTAAGGGGTTCAGTAATCCAGTTATTAGGCTAAAAATATCAAATGAAGCTATTCACTAATTTTATTTTATCTAGACTATTGAAAAAAGCGAATAAGCTAGAATCAAGAGAGGAGTTCCAAAAATCACTAGATCTTCACAAGAAGATTTTGTCTAAAAACCCAAATTATCAAGCTTCTTTAGTGGGTGCTTCTATATGTTTACTCAATCTTGGTCATTATCAGGATGCTCTACAACATATCAATAAAGTAATCAATAATGAAGAAAAACCTGCTGGTTCTCAGTATATGATTAGAGCATTAGTTTATGATAAAATGGGTGATTTAGCACGGACAATAAGTGAACTTGAACAGTTATTGAATAGGGGAGAGTTAGCAAAGGAAAATTTCCCATATTTCGGAGTGAAGTTATTTGAAGCAGGAAAATATCATGATGCTAAAAAAATGTTCTATAAAGCTTTGGAGGTCAGTGATAACAATGAGTTAATAAACTTATGCATTGCGGATTGTTATTCAAAGCTAGGTAAAAATAAAAACCAAAGGCAAGTTCTTGAAACTGTAATTGAAAAGAACCCAAACAATGTTACTGCACTTAATAACCTTGGTTTTCTACATTTAAATAATAATGAATATCAGCAGGCATTATTAATTTTGAATAAAGCAATCAAATTGGATCCAAATTATGCCTTTGCCTATAACAATAGGGGGTATGCTCAATTAAAAATAGGCGCTTTTGACGAGTCATTTAAAGACATCTCTAAATCAATTGAATTAGACCCCAATAATTCATACGCTTTTCGAAATCTAGCATTATACTATTTGGAACTAAATAAAGTAGATGATGCATTGAATTCATTATACAAATCGAAATCATTAGGATTTAGAAATAAATATGGCTCTGAAGTAGATGAATTAATCAAGAAACTAGAATTGTAAAGTCCATAAATCACGGGCTATCACCGTTTATACACACGACAAAGCAATGCTTGTTTTGTAATACATAAAACTGTAAATTGAATTGGTTTTCAACAATCTAACAGCAAACTTAAGGGTTGTTGAGACTACTTTTTATTTAATGTTATTAATAAAAAGAATTACTTTGAGGTATTTACTTCTATCATTAATAGCTCTGTTTACTTCTTGTAAGACTAAACAACTAGATCATCCATTTACATATCTTCATCAAATTGATAGAAGTGATACTTTAAAACTAAGCGAGTTTGAAAGCTACATTGAGCTCTACAAGAAAGCTGATAGCTTGGTGGAAAATCAATACATTGAGAAAAAATCTCGCTTTCTGATACTAGAGACAACAAATACATTTATACCTGTAGCCTTGGATGTTATATGGTGTAATAACTTTGCTATTTGCGACTATAGTTTAAGGAATATATATGGAGTGGAGACTGAATTAATTATAGATGAGCAAATTATTAAGCAATTTATACTCAATAACTCAAAAAAAATGGAGCTGTCTGAATCGCCTAAAAAAGCATTAATATTTTTGAATTATAAATTAGAGACTGAACTTTCATCAATTGAATCAGATTTAGAATCACTTACTGAAGCCTATAAAGTAATTTGGGCACATTCAGCTGATTCAATTTATAATAAAGCTTTAGATAATCTAGTAGGTAATCAAATAAAAGATTTAGTGAATGATTCGGTTCCTTATTTAGTAGAATTATTTTATAGAGATACCACGGTTGTAGATTCTATAGAGGTGGAGAGGATAATTGAAGAAGAAGAAGAACTCGATAAAATCATAAATGAGGAATTCCCTGAATTTTGACTTTAGGAATATTCCTTAAAAATAGGGAAAGATTAAACTTCCAATTTGGGAAAAAATATTTAAAAGATAAATTAATAACAGCTAGAACTCCTTGGCATAGTGGATATGACCTTGATCGTAGATTAGCAAATTCGTTGGTAATTATACTAATTAAAATATCATATGAAATACCTTTCCAAAGAAATCTATTATCTTAAATTTAATCCTTTAGATGAAATTTTGATACAGGAAAAATTAAGTTTCATGAAACCTATCGATTGCATAATCGATAAAAATCTATAGTTACCCCATTAGTTTGGACTG
>NZ_JTAM01000088.1 GCF_000812565.1 Flammeovirga sp. OC4
ACGCCTGACGGCTTGACACTAAGAACAGTGGGGGCGTCATTTCAAACAGTGGAACGAAGTATTCGGGCCATAAAACGGTATTGCTGCTCCCGCTCCAAATAGAAATGTTGTTTTAGTTTTATTTGAACTTCCATTGATTGCTTTGCTCATTCTTAATTTTAGTTTATTATATAGATTCTTTAAGAGATAAATAAAATTAGATATTCTAAAGAAGAATTAAAACTAAGATCAACTTATTACATTGTAAACGAAACTATCGTTAATTATTATGTTTAGAAATCAGGAGATTTCTGATGATCTCAAGAACACGAATGACGCTTACGCTTAACATTCGCGCCAGTGAGGTTTCTACCATTTGGACCTGCTATTTAATTTCAAACACAAAAAAAGTGATGCCATTGAAAACAGCATCACTTTGTAGTTTGAATTAGTATAGCTTAATCCCAAAGTTCTAATGAAAGTTCTTTGTTTCTGAATGTTAGAGTATCTGTAACGATATGAGTTTGATTGTCCAATTCATATTTATATTTCAAGTACACTCTTTGGTCTTCTTTTACGTAACGAGAAGCAATATTTTCAACATCTTGGATTTCAGAATCTGAAGCACTTGTTACATCAATGATACCGCTTTCGAAATCCATATTCATATGCAAGCGGGATGTAAAACGAATTCCTGAAAGTCCATTTGAGATCACCTCTGTTGCACCTACTGTCGAAAGATTCCAAGTGGTGTTGTTCACCATGTCTTGATTGCTATTTACAGTCACCTCTTCTAAGCCTCCTGTTGTGTTGAAAACGGAATCAACGCCGTGATGATACCAAACGGCATCTAACGTATGAATGTACTTGATCACCGGAATCATATAGTCCATAGCTTCTACCCCTTTCGTTTCATCTCCTGTCAGTACTGAGTCTGTAGTGGAAGTTAGAATTCGGATGGGTAGAGCATAATTTCTGATCAATGCATTAGGATCTTGAAGGAATTGTGCAGAATCTAAAACAACATCAATTAAGCCGTTGAATTCTCCTTCTTGAATCCACATTTCATTATCATTGCTCAAAGTGTAATATTCCGAAGGTAAAAGTTCAAATGCGGTACCTTCCAACAGGGTTGAGTCGATGGTATAGCTTACCACTTCTGTTCTGTTGTTCTCTCTTTTTCCTCCAAGCACTACGCCCATTTTAAACTGTAAGCCCTCTCCTGCAATCACCGTTCTTACTGGTTTTTGATACGGAAAATAGACTGTTGAATAATCGTAGTCGTTAAGGTAGTTATTGTAACTTTCGCAACTTGTCAATAAAAACAATGCTGCGATAAAAGTATAAAGTAATTTTCTCATAATTCATTCATTTACCATCCCTTATTTTGAATAATAGCATCACCCTTCAATACTTCACGATATGGAATAGGCCCGTAAATCATGTAGCTTTGGTAATTTCTATCTTCAACATGAATCTTTTGATAGGAAGTTGTCAGTGTGTTTTGATCTATATTTATTTCAATACCATTTACAGGTAAATTTATTGCATCTAAACTGTAATTCCAACGGCGGATATCATAAAAACGGTGGTTTTCAAAAGCCAATTCAATACGTCTTTCGTTGTGAATAAAGTCTCTGAAAGCCTCTCTCCCTGCAATGGAATTAAGGTAAGCGTCTGAAGTAATTTTGGCTCTCTGACGTACTACTTGAATCGCCTCTTTGGCGGTCATTCTACCAAACGGTGGTACAGTGTTAGGACCAGACAACTCATTGGCAGCCTCTGCATAATTTAAATACGCTTCTACTTTTCTAAATAAAGCAATATAATGACGCCCGTTAGAGACAGAACCTGGCGTAATGCTCACATTAGGGTTGATAAACTTTTTTAGGTAATACCCCGTTCTTGTGGCAAAATCATTGACTTGAACATGGTCTTCTCCTCCTACATGTGTTGCAATTGTTGTGCCTTTAAATGAAGCACCATTGTGAATAATTGTTGCATAAAAGCGTTCATCTCTCCCTTCATAAGGTTTTGTAGCATCGTAACCAGAATCTGGGTGATCAATCGGATAACCATTGGCCATTGGGAAGGCGTCTACCAACTCTTGTGATGGGTTCGTACTTCCTTGTCCATTTAGCGATGGTGGATAGTTTTTGCGCTCAATGTCGTTGTTGTTCGCATATCTTCTCATAATCGGCTCGCCCACTCGGTCATCAAAGAAAATATCATCATCCCATGCAGGAAGTCCGTTCATGATATCAATCAATTTCTGACTTTCGTATAATGCTCTGCCCCACTTCTCTTCAGCGGAAAGTTGGTCTTGTTGATCTGCGAATGCAGGACTCGCAGCATAAAGTGTAACGACTGAACGAAGTGCTTGAGCAGCCATTTGAGAGGCTCTACCAATATTCGATTCTCCAAAATCTACATCCGAACCCGTGTATTCCAATGGCAAGTTCTCCATGGCTACTTCGGTATCTTTTAGAATTTGTACCACTACTTCTTCGTAAGTATTTCTTGGCAATGTGGTATTGTCTGATGTTTGTCCAAGCATAATAGGAACACCCAATACTCTACCATTTGTGGCTACTCCGCCATGTCTTTTTAAAAGGTTAAAATGATAATAAGCTCTTAAAAAGTGGGCCTCACCATATAAACGTTGTTTGTAGTTGGCGTTTCGGAGTGAATCAGAGATAAAGTAATCCACGGCTAAACCTTTCTGAAGGAAATCATTGATATTTCTAATCACCTCATAAGACCCTGACCAATCCCCAATAGGATTACTTGATGGATTCCATCCGCCAGCGGACATTCTTCTAAGCGATGATTCAATTTTTCTTGTGACGGCATTGTCAGTCGCACAATCCAAAATATCATTTCCATAAGAAGTATACACTGATGGAAGTGCTTGGTAAGCGGAAAGCAATACACCTTCTGCTGTGCTAGGGTGAGCCCAAATTTCTTTTTCAGATCTGTGGTTATCTCTCTCTAACTCTAAGTAATTTGAACATGCTGATGTTGATAATCCAATAATCAAGCTTAGCACTATGTATTTTATTCTTTTCATATCATTACATCAATTAAAATTTAAAATGAGCTCCCAAAGTCACACTTCTCATAATCGGGAAGTTCGTGATCCCTGTATTGGGTCTTTCAGGATCTAAATTTTTATTTCCAATCGTTGTGAATTCATAAAGATTATTACCTCTCAATGTAAATGTTGATTGAATTCCAGCCATTTTCTGTACAATTTTAGCTGGCATTGTATAACTCAACTCTACACTTTTGATTCTGAAGAAATTACCTTTTTCTAACCAGAAATCTGAGTTTTGGAAGTTGTTGGTAGACTGCGCTGTTGTTAAGGCAGGGTAAGACGCCTCTCCAGCTGTTGCCTCCGTCCATGCTCCTCTTGCAATCTCAGAGTAGTTCATCAGACCATCAAACTGATAATATTGACTGTTGTTGTTAACGTAGTGACCTGCTAACCCTGAACCATGAACGAATAAGTTGAAATTCTTGTAACCCACATTCAATTGGATACCGTACGTCATTGTAGGATCTGTTGTGCCCAAGTACGTTCTGTCGTCTTCATCAATCACACCATCGTTGTTCAAATCAGAATATTTCAAATCACCAGGTCTTACCGCACCAAATGTTTGGTTGGTAGCACCTGCAATGTCACCGGCATTTTGGAAGAAACCTAAGTTTCTGTAGCCGTATACATTACCAATCGGCATTCCTTTTTGACTCAAGTAAGTTTCATCAAACTGATATTCCAACACCTCATCCCACTCTGTTTGCTGATACATGAAATTGGATGATACACCAATATGCCATGCTCCTAATTGCTTCATGTAAGAAACCATTAACTCAAAACCATTACTTAATGTAGCGTTATAATTCATCATCATTTGATTTCCGCCCAAATAGTCAGGGTAAAAATCGTCCATGGCTACTGGCATATCTTTACGGGCATTTCTAAATACATTTGCCTCCACGTAGATTTTATTGAATAATGCCAACTCAGTACCTAAGTTTAACTCAATTGATTTCTCATATTCAATGTCTTCATTACCGTATGCCGTTGGTGTCCAAACAGGGTATCTGTTGTTGTTGGTAGGACCAAAACGAGCGTCGCCACTTTCTCCGTATCGAAGTACTTCTGTATAATAATTCAATGAATTATTGTGTGCTAATACACCTGCAGAACCCTTTAGTTTTAAGTAAGTCAACACATCATTGTTTTTGAGGAAGTTTTCATTAGAAACTATCCAACCTAAACCGCCTGAGTAAGTCCACATCGATTGATTTTGGTTCTGCAGTGTATTAGAAGTCACAAGAACAGAAGATCCTTCCACTACATATTTTTTATTAAACATGTAATTTGCCGACAGTCCTGTATGCAAGTGTTTGTGCACTTGGAAGCTTTGACTGTCCGAAGTTCCTTGAAGATATCCTACACCTGTTAGAAGTAAGTGGTGTTTGTCATTAAAAGTTCTGTCGTAGTTAATAGAACCGTAAAACGTATTGCTGTAGTAATCACTTGATGCTTTTCGCACTTGGTCATCCGATTTAAGACCAGAATTGACCAATTGTAATTTATATCCTTCTTCCTCACCTGGCATCACAACAGCATAACTGTTATAACCTTCATTTTTACCGTATCTAAACATAGAGTTATAGTCAATAGAGGCATAGATATCCGCTGATAAACCTTTGACATAATCGTCTAAATCAAAATCAAAACCGATTCTTGTTTGAATATTTCTATCATTCTGAATATCATATCCGCCATAATTCATTTGACCATAAATGTTTTGAGGGTGATTTAAACTACCTCCCAATACGGTCGTTTCTCTAGAGTCGCCTTGTTCAATAAAAATAGGATATTCTAATGCTCTTGTTGAAGCTAAATCCGTAAAGAAATTAGCCGTAGACATTGCTGGCTTATTTCTGAACTCTGCTCTACCTGCTACATCCGTTTTTAAAGTAGCCCAGCTTGATAACTCAATATCAACATTGGCTCTCATATTGAAACGTTCGTAAGTGGTCTCAAAACCCGTAGATTCTAATCCTCCATCACCAGTGTATCCTAAGTGAGCAAAAAACTTTGCCTTTTTTGTTCCTCCTTGGAAGTTCAAATACCCTTTTTGATACTGTGCTGATTCTTTTAAAGCAAAATCTCTGTAATTTTCATTAGGGTATAAAAGTGGATCTGTACCATTTCTATACGCTGCTATCTGTTCTTCACTGTAAAAAGCAGGAAGACCATCATTTAAACGCGCTTGATTGTAATACTGAGCGTACTCATCAGCACTTAAAAATTCAGGGTTACTGGTTGGCGTTTTCATTCCAAATTCAAATCCGCCACTAATTTGTAGACCACTTGACTCCCCTCTTTTGGTTGTAATCAAAATTACACCATTGGCTGCTCTTGATCCATAAAGAATCTTCGCAGTAGCATCTCTAAGAACTACCACTTTGTCAATTTCCTCAGGATTCAAATCCTGCCAAGGTCTGTCAATACCATCTACCAATACCAAAGGTGAGTTACCACTGTTACTGTCTTTTCCACGTACGGTAATAGAGGCTCCTCCACCTCCAGGTACGTTAGCATTTGTAGTCACTTGCAGGCCAAGGATTCTACCTTGTAATGTGTTAGAAAGATTGAGTTCATTGGAAGTGGAAAGATCGTCTCCATAAATTCCGTTGGCTACTCCAATAAACTGCTCTTTCGAAAGCGTTCTGTAAGTAGTTTCTACCTTTTCGTCACTACTTAGTTTCAATGTTCTCTTGAACCTTTCAGTCCCCTCAGAAGTCACTTTTGAAGGTACTTCTTGTAATGGCACTTCAACTTCTTCTTGTGCATGAGCATTTGCACCCATAAAAAATACGAGGGAAGCAAAAGTCCATTTATATATTTTATTCGTATAATTCATAACTTTCTTACCATCCTGGATTTTGAGTGAAATTTTCATTTTTACTTACTTCCTCCAATGGAATCGGGTACCAGTAATTTCTTTCCGAGAAATTTCTCGCATTCGGAATTTCAGGGTATTCATAAGTATAGTTATCCCCGTCTTTCGTGATAATTACTTTTCGGATCGAACGGTAATCTTGCTCAGCTGTTTTCCATCTACGCGAGTCGAACCAACGGTGCCCTTCAAAACACAATTCAATAGCTCTTTCGTTGCGAATTCTCTCTCTAAAAATATCTTTACTAGAAGTGTATTTAGCGTTTACATCTGGCATCCCTACTCTATTTCTGATAATATTGATGGCTTGAACGGCTGACATTCCTGCCTCTGGCGCTACTGTCGTTGGGCCGTATACCTCATTGGCTGCTTCTGCAAAATCTAAATAAATCTGTGCATAGCGAATAAACACCCAAGGCATATAGTGCATACCGTATCTATTCTCCCAACGGTTGTTGCCTACTGGCCAGTATTTTTTGACAAAATAACCTGTCAATGATCTTTGGTTGATCGGTAACTTATCTTCTCTGCCTCCAGTGTATGTTTCAATGTATAATTGTGTATTACCATTTTTACCCCAAGGTGCTCCATTATACAAAATGTTGTTGTAGAATCTAGGGTCACGATTTTCATATGGATTATTCGTATCATAACCTGAATCAGGATCATTGATTGGTAATCCATTACTCATTTCATATCGATCTACTATATTTTGCGTTGGGCCAGTGGTAGCATTGGCACCTCCATAAGACTGTGGTATAAAGTGATTTCTTACATCAGTAGAAGATCGGATACCTGTATGTCTCCAAAATACAAATTCTGAATTGGCTGGCTCAAACTCATTGTAAAAAATATCACTGTAGTTATTTCCATTCATCAATTGAATACCGTATTCACCAGCAGTTCTGAACAACTCTCCTTGAGTAGCCATAGCTTGCTGAAGTAACTCATTATTATAAACCGCTCCATTTCCTGCATCTTGTTGCATTAATGGTGAAGCCATATAAAGCTGAATCATTCCTTTTAAACCTAAAGCGGCACCTTTAGTGACACGACCTAGTTGATCGGCTTCCCATCGATTGGGTAATAATTCTAGTGCCATATCTAAATCTTCCACACAATCTTGAGCACTTTCTACAAAGTTTCTTCTTGGAAGGTTAAAATCAGTATCCGGTGTAAAAGAGGCCTTCATTTCTGGCATTCCTCCCCAACGAATCAACACTTGGAAATAATGCCATGCACGCATAAAGTAGGCTTGTCCTAAAAGCTCATCAATTTGTTGTGGAGTAGCATCCTCTAACATCTCAATTCTTTCGATCGTGATGTTTGCAGTACGAATAGCCTGAAAACTATTCGCAATGACTGGAGAACGAGAACCAATACCTTGATTGCTCATTTCCCAACCTACTTCTGTATTATTAGCATTACCTGGTTTTGAGTAAAAACCACCTGCATTCATATCGTTTTGAACGGTCCAGTTTGAATTATTCTCCGTTTCGTCACTGAAACTACCTGAATCAAAACGACGACGCCAATCAAAATAATCATCTAAATAAGCATATAGTTTGTCATTGAAGGCTCTATATGACTCATAATTGGTAAACACTTCAGACTCCGTCACACCTTGATCTGGTGAACGATCTAAAAATCTTTCGCAAGAAAGAAAACCAATTGCCAGTAATAATATTATAAATCTTTTCATTTCCTTTTCTTATAAACCAAGTCGTAAACCAAGATTAAATCTTCTCACTAGAGGATAAGCCGCATTTGAGTTGGCTGGGTCCAGTCTATCATCAAAATCAGTAACTGTAAATAAGTTATTACCTGATGCATAGATGTACATATTTCTGTAGAAAGCTCCTGTCTTGCCTTTCAGCGTATAGCCAACTTCTAAGTTTTTCAGACGCCAATACGAAGCATCTTCCCACTTGTATTCCGTTGGGTTATTGTTATGCTGTCTGTTTTGGAAGTGAAGAGTTGGGTTCGCATTTGCGTTTGGATTTTCTGCACTCCAAGTATTGGTATGGAATTCATCCAATACATAAAAACCTTTTGAGAAACCCCACATCATATCGTCTGAGATATTTGCGTAATTACCACTTACACCGTAGAATAATGCTGAAACAGAAAGCCCTTTATAGCTCAATGAAAGGTTCACACCATACGTCTGTGTTGGTACATCCAACCCTTTTAGTACAGTTTGATCATTGATATCTACACTACCATCGCCATTGAAATCAACATATTTGATATCACCTGGAATTGGCGAACCACCCAAGTTAGTATTTGGTGAGTTATAAATGTCGTCCCAGTTTTGGTATAAACCATCTGTAACGTATCCTTTTTTCCATCCGATAGGCTTACCTGCATCTTTTTGTGATTCAGGAAGTAAAGCTGGATCATCTCTGTTGATGATTTTACTTTCATTCATTGAGTAGTTTGGAGCAATGCCAATCTTCAAGTAATCGCCTACTGTAAAGTCATAACTTAATGCCACTTCAAAACCTCTTGATTTCACTTCACCAATATTGGCGTAAGGGTTTTCAGGGAAACCTGACCAAGCTGGAATATTTCTTCTTTCCATCAAGATGTCATAACGGTACTCATTGAATAGATCTACGGTCAGTTTCCAGTTCTTTAAGACTGTTGCTTCAAAACCTAAGTTCTGTTTCACTGCTTTTTCCCAAGTTGCATTTTCGTTAGGAATTCTTCCCTCATAATAGTGAGGAGCCCAGTTTCTTGGATCTTGTCCTAATCTCCAGTTGATGTTACCATCTTGATAGTATTCACCAAAGTAAAGGTGTCTTGTATTGTTGTTGATGTGCGAACGCCCTACGGTACCATAAGAATAACGGATCTTAGCACTATTCAACCAATCCAATCTTTTAAAGATATTTTCTTCTGAAATGGCCCATCCCAATGCAAATGATGGGAATACACCAAATCGTTTTCCAGGAGCGAAGTTATCAGATCCATTGACACCCACGTTAATTTCAGCCATATACTTCATACGGAAGTCATAAGTTAGTCTACCTGCCCAGTTTTCTTCATAGAATGGGAAAGATACATCAGGTGAATTGATTCTTCTTGAGAAAAGTAATAAACCGGTTACTGAATGGTCTCCAAATGTTCTGTTATAACGAGAAGAAAATTCATACAACATCGTTTTTCTAAACCAACCATATTCCCAATTTTCAATAGTGACTGGTTGTTCAACGAAGTTAGCATCAGGATAACGTACTTGGTTTTCAGCGTCAGGAGTTGGATAGTGAAATAATGTTCTGTCTTTAACGATTGATTTGTTAAACTCTGTATAAGTATCAAAAGCAATTTTAGCTCTAAACGTAAGTCCTTTTGTAATGAAATCTAGTTTTTGATCGAGTTGTAAGTTTGTAAACAGCTCCGAACGTCTTGTTTGTCCGCTACCTGATTCGTTTAGAATTGATAAAGGGTTGTCTGCTCCGTTAGGGTCAATACCTCCATAAGTACCATTTTCAAATCTTGCTGGATAAAGGTAAGAAGGTGTTCTGTAGATTTTCTTAAAAAATTCACCTTTTTGATATTCACTTGATTTTACTTCCTCAGGACTTGAATACCTTTTTTGGTTTCCAGAAATACCAAAATCTACACTTGTTGTTTTCGTTACTTTAAACTTAAGGTTGGTTCTAAAGTTTAATCGATCATTCATAAAACTTGGATCATAATCCTGATTCGATTGAGAATTTAGAACGTCTGTTTCTCTTAAATAGCCTACTGATGTGAAATATTTGATTTTCTTTGTTCCACCCGAAATATTGAAGTTGGTTTTCGATTGGTAACCTGTTCCGACAACCTCGTCCCACCAATCTACTTCTGGGTATCTTTCAAGATCTCTATTAGGATCTTCCCAGTTTCTGATATAGCTTTCTGGAATCATTTGATCCCAAAGTCCATCATTTGCCAATGCTCGATTGGATAATCTAAATGTATTAGGCATATCTAATCTTGATGAAGTATTCATTGGAGTTTTAATCCCCACTTCCTGAGAGATATTAATTCTTGTTTTCTCCTCAGAACCTTGCTTTGAAGTCACCAAGATTACACCATTGGCACCTTTCACACCAAATACCGCCGTTGCAGAAGCATCTTTTAATACCGAAATTGATTCTACTTCATTAGGGTCAATATCATTAAAGCTTCTTTCTACACCATCTACTAGAATAAGTGGTGAGTTATCATTCCATGAAGAGCGACCACGGATTAAGATTTGTGCTTCATTCTGTCCTGGTTCTGAAGTAGTCTCCATCACCGTCATACCTGCTACTCTACCTGTCAATGCACTAGTCATGTTCGTTGCACCGCCAGATTCTAATAAATCTTCTGTTGGCGTAGTTTCAATGGCTCCAACAATACTTTGTTTCTTTTGTACACCATAACCTACAACCACTACTTCTTCGAGTAGTTCCTCGTCTAGTGACAACACGATATCGATAACAGATTGCGTACCAACAACAACTTCCTTGCTTTTGTAACCAATGAAGGAATACACTAATACGTCGTTAGTATTAACAGATAGTTTGTAAGAACCATCAAAATGAGTAATTGTTCCTTTAGTAGTTCCTTTTATAAGGATAGACACACCTGGTAGTGATTCTCCCATTTCATCTTTTACTACTCCAGAAACAACAATGTTTTCCTGAAGCGCTTGAAGAGTCTTATCATCAGCTTCTGAATTGGCAAGAGTATCAAAACTAAATAGTAGTAAAAAAGTCAGATACAGAATGCTTTTTCTAGTAATGCTGTGAGTCACTCTAAAATGAGTAAACTTCTTGTGCATAATTTCAAAAAATGTTAAAGTGTTCTTGTTGAGAATAGAACCTATTCTATTTCATTTCATTACAAAACAACAGTTTTAAAGGGAGTATAATCCCCTAATTTTTCATTAAAAAAGGGGGAAAAACTAATAAAAAGTGCGTTTTTATGTATATAGTGGCTATTTATCGTATTTTTTGGACCTCAATAACGAAAATATTAAAAAATCAAAAAAAAAGGATATTTTCGTAATCATAAAATTACAAAAATATCCTCATTTTTCAGTCTCTCTTATTATCAATTAGTACATTATAAACTAAGTTATCGTCAACTTTTATTGGTATTTAGAAATCAGGAGATTTCTGCTGATCTGTAGAACACGAATGAAGCTATCGCTTAACATTCGCGCCAGTGGTCTTTTTACTCAATTCGTTAGGTAGTACTTCCTTCGGCCTTGAAGTCAAAAGCTAAATCCCATAAATATTCGAAACTTAGTTTACAATGTAATTAGGTGAAAAATAACTCGAACACAACACTAATGTGTCATTTTGCTTTTGTTACTCCCACGTTTATATACCGGACGATAATTTTCCGGCGTTTTCTTCATTGCTAAAGGAGCATTCGTCTTCTCCATCCACTTCTTCAAGTCCTTCAGCAATTGATCTCTTTTTTTCGTTTCAATTTTTGATAAATCTTTCTTCTCAGAAGGATCATCTTTTAGGTTGTATAACTCCACCATCTGATTAGAGGCAATTTTAGCTTCACCTCCATCTAACACATATTCTTCATGGAAAAGAAGTAATTTCCAATCTCCTTGAATAGCTACCGTGACCGGTCGATTTCTAAAGTAAGCATCTCTTGCTCCTCTGGCATTTTTACCATCAAGGTAAATAGGATAATGATAATAGATGGTCGATCTTGAAAGCTTTTCCTTTTTACCTTCAAGAATTGGGGTAAAACTTTCACCATCCAATACCTTGTCCTTTGCTTTGTTGATTCCTGCCAAATCCAACATTGTAGGATAAAAATCAATATTGATAATTGGTGTTGTTGAGTTGGAAGGTTTAATTTTTGAAGGCCATCTTACAACCAATGGTACTCGAATACCTCCTTCATACAACATCCCTTTTGCTCCTCTCAATGGTGTTTGTTTTACTTTACCAATAGCTCCATTATCAGAAGTAAAGAATACAATTGTATTATCATCTAACCCCAAAGATTTCAATTTATCCATGATCATTCCCATACTATCATCTGTATGTTTGACCATTGCCGCATACTTGGCGTTTTTATGGATTTTCCCTTTTTCTTTTTGCTCAAAGTACTCAATCATGGGTTGTCTAGCTTCCCATTTGGTGTGTACTGTATGGTGTGAGAGGAATAAGAAAAAAGGTTCGTCTTTATTTTCTTCCATAAAATTACAAGCTTTCTCTGTAAGGCTGAAGATGTCTTTCGGATCATCAGTTTCCTTAAAATTAATTTCGCTTGCATCCGTTTCTCCGTTGACATCAAAACCTTGTTCAGCTGGAGTTCCTGCAATATGCCATTTCCCAAAAATTGCTGTCTTGTAGCCCCCATCGTTTAAGGCTTCTGCCAAAGTGTAGTTTTCTAATGGCAAACCTTGATCAGGTATTGGTTCCAACCTCATTTGTTCCTCAATTCCTCTTTTTGAATTCCAAACGGCCACTTTACCATGTCTTGGTGTGTACTGCCCAGAAATCATACAAGCTCTTGATGGAGCACAATTGGGTCCTGCGGAATAGGCATTATGAAATACCATTCCCTCAGAAGCAAATTGATCTAAATGAGGTGTTTCATGGTAATCAGATCCCATAAAAGCAGGATCTTTCCAACCCATATCGTCTACAAAAAATAGAACGATATTGGGCTTTTTATTGGTTTGACTTATACCTTCTGTTAAAATAGATAGAAAACAGAAAATAAATAAAATTGATTTGAGATGCATGATTATAAGCTTTCAGCTTGGAATGGAAATGCCGTAGATACTGTTCTTGCTTCATCAAAGATTTTTTGAGCTTTTTTTACGATCTCAGGTTGTTCTTTCGCAAGGTTGTTACTTTCTGAAGGATCATTTGATAGATTATAAATCTCAATTTTCTTCTTCTTCTTCAAGTTATATTGTACTGCTTTCCAATCACCCATTCTTACGGCTCTACGTCCCCCTTTTTCATGGAACTCCCAATATAAGTAATCATGTTGTGCTTGATTTTTGGCCTCTCCTAACAATGTAGGTAAGAAAGAAATACCGTCGATATTTTTATCTTCTGCAATTTCAACACCTACAATCTCTGCAACAGTTGGTAAAACATCCCAAAATGCTGATGGATGATCTGAAACCGTTTTTTCAGCAATTGTTTTTGGCCATGAAACGATCATTGGAACTCTAATTCCTCCTTCATACAAATCTCTTTTTACCCCTTTAAAAGGACCAAAAGATTTGAAATAATAAGGATCTGCTCCACCTTCTTTATGGGGACCGTTGTCAGAACTGAAAATGATAATTGTATTTTCTTCTAACCCGAGGTCTTTTACTTTTTGAACTACTTCTCCTACAGATTGATCCAAATAATGCATCATAGTAGCAAACGCAGCTCTTGGATATTCTTGATCACCATAAGCACCTCTATAAAAACGATCTTCATGCGTTAAATTCGGATCATGGTTCGCTTTATTGACATACGGTTTTCCTTGAGGGAATTTTTCTTTATACGCCTGGAAAAGAGAATCTTGTGGCACAACCATTTCAGCGTGTGGAATAGTGTAAGGCAAGTACATGAAGAAAGGTTTATCCTTATTTTGATCCATAAAAGACAACGCCTGCTCATGAATCATATCGTGTGTATACGTCATCTGACCTTCTGAATTTGCTGGTAATGGCACTTTCGTTCCGTTGTGTCTTAGATACAATGGATAATAAGTATGTGCTAAACGCTGACAATTATAACCATAAAACTCATCAAACCCTTGAGCGTTAGGTGCTCCTTCTGATTGCGGATAACCTAAGCCCCACTTACCAAACATACCCGTTACATAACCTTCTTGCTTAAGCATTTTTGGTAAACTGTATGTATCTGCTGGAATTGGCACTTGCCCCTCTGGCAATACTTCTTTATTACCTCTAATTGGTGTATGCCCTGTATGCTGACCCGTTAATAATGCTGATCTTGATGGAGCACAAACACTACTTCCTGCGTAGTGATCTGTAAATCGAATACCACTTTCTGCTAATGCATCAATGTTAGGTGTAGAAAATTTTTCTTGGCCATAGCAACTAAAATCTCCCCAACCTGCATCATCAGCTAGGATATAAATAATATTAGGTTGTTTAATTTTTTTGTCAACTGACTTCTTATGAGGAGTTGCACAAGAAGAGACCCCAAAAACCACGGCTAAAACCACCGCTATTTTTAAGATGTTATTTCGTAATACATTCATTTGCATCTTTCTTAATTGATAAAAAATAAGTATTGGAATAAAGAAATGGTTGTATCACACACCATCGTTAAAACTATAGGTAGATGATTATCCAACCTCATCAAGATTGAAGTATGTATCACCTGCTTACAACTTTAGGCATGGTGCATGTTATTTACTCCCATTTCTTTTTCGTTTATACCTCAATCAAATGTAGGTTAAAAAGTAGGTTTTGTTAGGGTTCTTATTCGTACAAATAGGCCTACATTTTAATCAAAAAGTATTTGAATGAATTATACCCCAATAACTTAATACATTGTAAACTAAGTTTTTGAATATTTAAAGTGTTTAGAAATCAGGAGATTTCTGCTGATCTTTAGGACACGAATGACGCTATCGCTTAACATTCGCGCAAGTGGACTTTCTATCTTATTCATTTGCTACTTCTTCCCTCGGCCTTGAAGGGAAAAGCGTCAAGAATTTCATGAAGTGAGCCGTTAAAAATGATTTTGCTGTCTGAGCATCTCAAAACGATGAAGTTTTGATCGAGTTATCCTTTCAAAAGGCGAATGGAATGGAATTTAGCTTTTGACTTCAAAGCCTTGAATTTTTTGCTTCTTTTTGTTTCAAGACAAAAACGAAGAAGAAAGACGTTTGAAAGTAGATCCTATCAATGCTTGTATAAAGGAAGCTTGAAAGTTGACGATAATTTCGTTTACAGTGTACTTAACTCGCCATATCCTGTTTCTCCGAAATTTCAGACATCTTCTTGATATACTCTGAAGCGGACATTCCATAATGTTCTTTAAAACATTTTCTGAAATATTTCACATCATTGAAACCAATTTCATAAGCGATTTCAAAGATTTTTAAGTTAGAGGATAAGAGTAACTCTCCCGCTTTTCGCATACGAACATCTTTGATAAATTCCACTAAAGATTTCCCTGTCACATCTTTCATTTTCTTGTAAAGTGCAGACTGAGACATCCCCATTTCATCTACCAACAACTGTACATTTAAATTAGCATCAGGAAGGTGCTTTTCCACAATTGCAATAGTCTCTTCTAAGAAATTGTCATCCATTTCTTTAGAATATTTACTCAATGGTTTCTGTAATTGCATTACTCCTTGGTACATCACCATTACATGCTCTTTGTTTTTCAATACATTGATGACTTTCTGCTTCAAGATACTCGGTTTGAACGGCTTGGTAATATAATCGTCAGCTCCCGTTTCCAAACCTTCTAGTTGATGCACTAGAGATGTTTTCGCCGTCAATAAGAAAACAGGTATATGCCATAAATGTTCGTTGGTTTTGATTTCATGACATAGTTCTGTACCATTCATATCTGGCATCATTACATCACTGACTACAAGCGAAATATTTCGATCTTCCTTTAATATTTCAAGTGCCTCTTTACCATTTGAAGCTCCTTTGATAGTACAAGTATCTTTTAATAGATTGGATAAATAAAGCAATATATCTTCATTATCCTCTACCAACAACACGGTTTGTTTTTCAAAAGTGGCTCCTTTGATTTCAATATTAGTTTCCTGTTGAACAAAGAAATTTTGAGGGATTACCTCTTCATTTGGTGCCTCTTTTAAAGGTAATTCGATGATGAAAGTTGTACCTTGTCCTTTTCTACTTTCCACTTCAATTTTACCTTCATGTGCCTCAATGACACTCTTGGCAATTGACAACCCTAAACCTGTTCCTTTTATATTAATGGAGTTCGCATTTTTGGTTTGATAGAATCGGTCAAAGATTTTATCTAGAGCATTTTCATCGATACCAAGGCCATCATCAATTACTTTTAATTTGATCATTTTATCCGATGCATCAACATCTACTTTGATCGTAATATTTCCGTTTTCTTCCGTGAACTTAAAGGCATTTGAAAGTAAGTTATATATAACGGATTCAATTTTCTCAGCATCAAAATACACATTGAGGTCTTCCTTGGGTTGATCTAATTGGAATGTGATTTTCTTGTCCATTGCCTTTAATCGGAAAGAATTATAAATATTCTCAATGAAAGACGTTAATTCGAACTTCACACATTTCAATTCCAATGTTTTATCAAACTTTCTAAAGTCCATCAACTCATTGACTAAGCGTAAGAGTTTGTTCGTTTGATTATAACTCAAAGAAATTTTTTCTCTGATCTCAGGAGAGATTGATTTATTCTGCACCACCTCATCCAAAGGTCCTTGCATCAACGTCAATGGTGTTCTTAAATCATGTCCTACATTTGTGAAAAATTCCAGCTTTTGCTCAATCAACTCCTCATCTTTTTCTCTCTGACTTTGTGCTAAAATTAATTGCGTTTTTAATTTATGTTGATGAATGTATGATATATTTATTAAAATAATAACCAATATTAATATACACACAAACAAACCAATAGAATACCATCTTTGCCACCATGGCTTTTCAATTTCAAAGTAGGTGGACTGTACTTCAGACCAAGGGCCGTTATGTAATCTTCCTTTTACTTTAAAAGTATATTTCCCACTTGAAAGGTTAGAATAGTAGGCAAAACTGTTTCCCTCAGATACTTTTATCCATTGATTGTCATACCCTTCCATTTTATAAGAATATTCCATTTTTGGAACTTCACTAGGGCTAACCCCAATAAACTCTATTGAAATATCCTTTTCATTTGGCTGAAGTTGATAAAACTTCTTTTCTCTTACCTGACTATCCAGTACGACTCTTCCATTGAGCTCCTCTTGATACAGTAGTTCTTGATGGTTGATCTGTATTTCCTTGATATTGATATTGATCTTCTGCTTTTCTTTTCTCCAACTTCCAATGTCGATATAAGTCAACCCATCAACCCCTCCAAAGAACAAACGGCCATTGACATCTTTAAAATCGGTCTTTACTTTAAAACCATTTTCAGCATGTATGCCATCCGATTTACTATAACGTGTAAACGTCTTTGTTTTACTATCAAAACGCGTGATCGAAGTACCTGCAATCCAAATATCACCATTTTGATTGTCTACTAAAAGCCCCTCAACATCGTCTTCATACAATCCATTTGAATGATTATATCGCTTAAAAATACCTTCCTCTTCATTGACAAGGTAATTCAGTGCTCCACCAATAGTTCCTGCCCAAATGTGTCCTTCCTTATCCCTTACTATTGAATACACAAAATTAGCACTGATAGTCTGTTCATTGCCCACTGAATGCATATACTGTCTTGCATCGACAATACTATCTCCTTCTAAAGTCAAGCGAAGTAATCCTTTGTTTCTTGTCCCCAACCAAAGTAAATCCTTGCTTTCTTCGTACAACATAGAATTGATCATTGCTAAAGAGATGTTCTTTGCCTGTTGTATATACTTCACCTTTTTCGTCAACAAATTATATCGATAAAGTCCCCCATCATTAGTCGCAATCCAAACATTATCATATTTATCGGTCGTTACAGTCTTAATATGAAAACGTTTAGGAAGTTCTAACTCTTTTGGCATTTTTAATTGCTCAAAAGTCAAGTCTTTAAAACCGCAAAAAGGTTTTTTTGAAATATAAAGTCCATAGCCTGACGAACCCGCAATGATGTAATTGGAATTTGAAACTGCAATTGCAGAAACGGGGCAAATATCATTCTTATTTAAAGCATCAAAATAATGTTCTTGTTTGAAATCTTTAGAAACAAAGTGAATACCGTTTTGTGTGCCATGGATGTAATAATTATCCACCTCATTCATACACCTTGAATAATTGAATTGGAAAGTATCATTTTTTTCAAAATCAACATGCTGAAAATTGGCTTCTTTCAAATCAGTATAACGAATACCTACGGAATTACATCCAATCCAGATCGATTTAAATTGATCTTCCAATAAAGCAAAAACACTCACTCTTTTTTTACTCTCATCCATCTCAATAAATTGAGGTTTGAGATTATGTTTCAGCAGCCATAATCCTTGATTATTACCCGCTAAAATACCATTGTGAGCTGTTTTCAATAAGGCATTTACTTTATAAATTCCTTTTCCCCTCTGAAATCTTGTAATAGAATTATTGTATAAAGAAACTTTAAAAATACCGTTGTAAGCACCAATGATGTACTTATCGTCTTTAAGTTTGATAATTGATCTAACTCCTTTTAAAAGCTTCTCTGAGTTTTTTATTTTCTTAAAATTTACTTTTCCATTTTTCTTAAAGTATAAACCATTTCTTTTTCCAACCCAAAGATTTTCTTGATCGTCACAATAGATTGATCGAACAAAATTGTCTGGTTTTACTTTTAAATTAAAAGGGATTTCCTCAATGTGTTTTGCGTTACCTTCTTCTGTTAAAGGTATTTTATAAATCTTACTATTTGATGAAAGAAGATACAAACAATCCTTTTTATGAGAGATAGTCATAAACTTGATGGAAAGGTTTTGAATGTCGTAAAGCTTCTTACTTTTTGAATCTTCTAACAATTGATAGTGGTCAATATGATGTGTTAAAGGATCAAAAGAACTAATACCAGAATTTTCTGTCAATATCCATAAACGCCCTGTATGTCCTTTTTTCATTTCAATGAGACGGTTGGATTTGAAACCTGTAGACTTATCAAATACTTTGATTTCTCTTCCATCAAAGAAGTTGAGACCTTTCAAAGTGGCAATCCAAATATACCCATAATCATCCTGACAGATAGCTCTTACATCTGAATGAGATAATCCATTTTCAACAGTAATTTTATTAAGGTCAAAAGATGTAGATGCAAAGGAGTTTAATGTGATAAAAAAAACTAGTAGTGTGAGTAAAATTTTATTCATTTCATTTCAGTTAGAACCATTCTCTTATTTAAAAAGTCCTTCCTAGCTGGAATATTTAAATTCATTGATCTGGAAGTCATCAGGGTCGTATAGGTTTAGTAAAAGTACAACTAAACCGCTTTCTTCACAACAAATTTACCTTTTTCAATCTCGTATGAAGGGGTAATTATTCATTTTCAATGGGTGAAATATTAATACTTGATAGAATCAAATGAGTTAATATGCTACTGTTTTCCAACAAAAAAGACAAATTGTGCTTAAATCAAATCATATTGAAATGAAACTTTTTATAACATTACTTGTATTAATGGTCACTTGGGAAACCATAGCCCAAACTAAAGAGCAACCTAATATTTTGTGGATTACTTTTGAAGATACTTCTCCACATTTAATCTACGACAACCCTTCTTCAATTACTCCTAACATGGATCGATTAGAGAAAGAAGGCGTACGCTTCAATGCCATGTTTTCTACGGCTACTATTTGCTCTCCTTCGAGATCAGCTATCATTACAGGTTTACACGCTTCATCAATTGGTACAGGAAATCATCGTAGCAATATTCCTGTTCCATCCACTATCAAAGGCTTTCCTTATTACTTGAAAGAAAAGGGCTACCATACTTCTAACAATGTAAAAACAGATTATAATATTAGAAATCAAAAAGCATTTATTGAGGAATGCTGGAGTGAATCAAGCAACAAAGCACATTGGAGAAATAGAAAAGACAACCAACCTTTCTTTTCAGTTTTCAACTTGAATGAATCACATGCTTCAAGAACTTTTGTTTGGAAGGAAGAAAAATACAAAAAAGAGATCTACAACAAGCTTCCAAAAACATTGAGAACTGATGAGGAAACTTTAATCCTCCCTCCTTTCTACAGAGATAGTCCTGAGATGAGACATCACATGGCTCGTATTTATAACTGCATCAACTACACTGATTATCGTATTGGAAAAATATTAGAGCAACTGAAGGAAGATCAACTAGAGGATGAAACGATTATCTTTATTTTTGCTGATCATGGCGAAGCAATGCCAAGAGGTAAGGGCAATGGGATCAACTTAGGACACCGTGTTCCGATGTATGTGTATGTTCCGGAAAAATACCAACATTTATCTGGTTTAAAAATGGGTAAGCAAACAGAAAGAGTTGGAAGTTTTGAAGATCTTGCTACGACTATCATGTCTATCGCAAATCTTCCTTATCAACCTTATATGGAAGGAACTAACTTACTTGCTAATGATTATAAGAAAACCCATTTCTATGGTCATAAAGATGGCGCTGATGACGCAAGAGACATTACAAGAGAAGTTTCTGATGGCCGTTTTATGTACTCTAGAGTTTATAATACTGCTCTACCTGAAATGCAATTCAAACACTACACCGGAGTTGCGAAGATATATGAAACCATGCGAGATGACTTGAAAAATAATCGTCTTAATGATGATCAAAAAAATATATTCACTCAGAAGAGAGACAAAGAAATGTTTTTCGACCTTCAAAATGATCCATGGGAACTTCGAAACCTAGCCAATGATCCTGCTTATGCTAAACAATTGAAGAAGTTTAGAAAACTTTGTCAAAATGAAATTTTAAAGACAAGAGACCTTCAGTTTATTCCTTATGGCGAAATGATGGCAATGTCTAAAAAACATAATATGACTCCCTATGAATTTAAAACGGATGAGTCTATTTATCCATTAAAGGAAATGATGGCTCAAATCAATATTGCTGGTGAAGGTGAAAAGTTCATTGAGAAACAATTGAAAGGTTTGAAATCTGAACATGGGTTAGTGAGATATTGGGCAGCTTATGGCCTGAAGAGTCAAACGTCACTTCAATCGGATCATTATGAATTAATTCATGAATTATTAAAAAATGAGACTGAAAGCTATGTACAAATTGAATTAGCAACCATTTTATGTATTAATACTCCGAAACATCACGCCTTTAAGACTTTAGAGAAATATGCTTTAGGCAATGATTATTTTGATCAATGGCATGCACTAAGAAATATCTTTGATTATCTCCCAAATCAAGAAAATTATAATGGTATCTATTCTAAGGTAATTGATCAACTTCCATCGAAACAGAAAGTCGGAAAGAAATATAAGAACATTTATTTCGACGTAATAGAAACTGCAAAAAGTGGTTTGTACATGAATCGTTGGAGGGAACAGTAGTTTTAAAATCTATTCATCTATAAAGTGACTTTTCAGAAAACTTTTAAGGCATTACTTCCAAGTTACCTTCTTCTTCATTTTTTCCATTGCTGAAAAAACGAAGCAAAAAAAGCTAGGCTTAGAAGTCAAAAGCTAAATTTCATCCCTTTCGCCTAAATGATTTTAAACTCGCTTTGCTCAAACAGCAAAATCATTTTTAACGGCTCAATGTATGAAATTCTTAACGCTTTTCCCTTCAAGGCCGATGAAAGAACTACAAAATTATTGCTTTAATCACATTTCAAAATTATCTATTTAAATGTAATTAATTCGATTATAGAAAGTCATATGAAGTAGGTTTGTTTTCTATATGAAGATATTGGTTAAAATATACTCTAAATACTTTTAATTGATTACCAAATATCTTTATCTATAGAATGCAGCCTATTTTTTATACCATGATTTATAATTTTATTTAGGCATAAAAAAACCCACTGAGAGACGCTTTTCTCAGTGGGAGTATATAGAACCAACTTGTATAGGAACTATACAGTAGCCGGCTCTTTCTCGAAAATCGATTCTAAGATTGACATGGCAGCTTCTCTACCGTCCAATGCTGCAGTAACCACAAGGTCAGCACCACGAACAGAGTCTCCACCTGCAAATACACCTGGTAAAGATGTTTCGCCTTTCGCATCTGTTTCGATCGCACCCCATTGGTTCGTCTTCACACCTGCGTCAGTGATCCATCCTAGTTTCTCATTGCTGAAACCTAATGCTAAAATAAACACGTCAGCCTCAACAATTGCCTCTGAACCTGCAACTTCTGTCACAGCCTGACGACCAGATGCATCTGGCTCAGAAAGCTCCATGTCTACGAATTTCGCTCCGTAAACATTTCCTTTATCATCAGCTACAAAATTCTTAGGTGATTTTAAGAAATTGAATTCTACACCTTCGTCTTTTGCTGCTCTAACTTCTTTACGGCTACCTGGCATGTTTTCTTCGTCACGACGATAGAAACATGTTACCTTCGCAGCTTTTTCACGGATAGATGAACGTACACAGTCCATTGCTGTATCACCACCACCGATTACTACTACACGCTTTCCTGTTACATCGTATTTCTTATCGAATTGTTGCTCATCGATTTTCTTTTGGATGTTTGTCAAGAAAGGTACTGCCATATAAATGTTATCAGAGTTGTAAGCCTCGTCATCTAATTGACGACCAGCCATTGCACCGATTCCTAAGAATACGGCATCATACTCTTTGTTTAACTCTTCAAGTGTTACATCATTTCCGATATCCACACCCAATTTCAATTCCATACCAGCTTCTTGTAACAATTCAACTCTACGCTCAACTGCTGCTTTTTCTAGTTTGAAACCTGGGATACCATATGTCAATAAACCACCAGCTCTATCCGCTTTATCAAAAACAACTGGCTTCACTCCTGCTCTTAACAAGAATGTTGCACAAGAAAGACCTGCAGGACCTGATCCTACGATCGCAACTTTCTTACCTGTCATTTTCTCAGCAAACTCTGGCTTGAATCCTTTTTTGAATCCTTTCTCAGAGATTGCCACCTCAATAGAACCAATTGTAATTGCTCCAATTGTCTCTTCGTCATTACCGTCATTTAACGTACAAGCACCTTCACACAAACGGTCTTGAGGACAGATACGACCTAAGATCTCTGGGAATGGTGAACTTTCGTTTGAAATTTTGAAAGCTTGTTCTAAGTCTTTCTCAGCAATAAAACGAAGCCATTGAGGAATATAGTTACTTAGAGGGCAACCTACTGATGAACAATATGGGTTACCACATTGCACACATCTACTTGCTTGTGAAGCAGTTTCAGATGTAGAGTACACCTCACTGATTTCATTAAAGTTTCCAACTCTTTCATCTGCAGGACGAAGTGTAGGAGTAATTCTTTCTATTTTAGTGAATTCGTACATATCGTTTTCTATTAAAAAGGTATCAGAATGTGGTGGCCTTCTCAGACCACCAAATCATTTAAGTACAAGGCAAAAAGTAAACGGATATTTTCAGAAAATTGTTTTCATTCTCAGTAAGTTAAGATCTCTCGATAATTAGGATAAAAACTTAAAATATCCGGCTACATACGACCTAGTGCTTAGTTGCCCTCCATAGGGTTTAATGGAGATTTCATATCTTTTGAAGTCACCATGTAGAAGTAACGTACTTCTTCACGGAAGTGATCTAGGATATGTTTTGCTTTCGTAGAACCTGTACGGAACAAGTAGCTACGTAAGATACGCTGTAAGTAGAAACGTCCTTCGTCTCCCTCATCAGTATCGATACGAGTAGCCTTGATCAACTCTTGGTTCATCTTGTCGATAAAGCGGTTCGTCTTGTCGTAAACAAAAGCGACACCACCTGTCATACCAGCACCGAAGTTGTTACCTGTTTCACCAAGGATCACTACAGTACCACCTGTCATGTATTCACAAGGGTGATCACCTGTACCTTCAACAACAGCAAGGGCTCCAGAGTTTCTTACGGCGAATCTTTCACCAACTTTACCTCTTACGAACAACTTACCACCTGTTGCACCATATAAACAAGTGTTACCTGCTAATGAGCGACCTTCAGACTCACCATCTCTTGGAGTGATGATGATTTGTCCTCCACTCATACCTTTACCTACATAGTCATTACCTGTACCTCTTAATGAAAGCAACATACCATGACTCAACAAACAACCAAATGATTGTCCTGCAGTACCTTTTAAGTTGATTGTGATCAATTCTTTTGGTAAACCTTTCTTACCGTGGAATTCCGCAATTTGACCAGAAATTCTAGCACCGAAACTACGGTTAGTATTCACAATCTCCTTGTTCAAGACTGTTCTGTAATGAGGTCCTTTAATGACTGGCATTAATTCCTCTAAGATGTCTTGTTCGAATTCGTTTGGATCAAATGGATCGTTTGAAGCTTTTTCTCTGATGTTTTTACCTTCTGCATAGTAAAGAACATCTTTGAAGTCAAACTTCTGAGCGAACTCATTGTCAACTACTTTTAATAAGTGTGTTTGACCAATGATTTCATCCATTGATGTATATCCTAATTCTGCTAAGATCTCTCTTACTTCCTGAGCCATTGCTTGTAGGTATGAAACCACACCTTTTACAGTACCCATGTAGTAAGCTCTCAATTGTTCAGATTGAGTTGCGATACCTACAGAACATTTATTCAAGTGACAAACTCTTAAGATTTTACAACCGATCGTTGTCAATAATGAAGTACCAAATGCGAAACTTTCAGCACCGATCATTGCACCTTTTACAAGGTCAAGACCTGTCTTCAAACCACCATCAGTTTGTACTTCTACAAAGTCACGAAGACCGTTTACTTTCAATGCATTGTGTGCTTCCGCTAAACCAAGCTCCCAAGGGTTACCTGCGAATTTGATTGAACCTAATTGCGCTGCACCAGTACCACCGTCAGCACCTGAGATAATGATCTTATCTGCGTATGCTTTCGCAACACCTACTGCAATCGTACCTACACCAGCAGTGGATACCAATTTCACACAAATACGTGCTTTAGGGTTCACTTGCTTCAAGTCGAAGATCAGCTGTGCTAGATCCTCAATTGAGTAGATATCGTGGTGTGGAGGAGGCGAGATCAATGTTACGCCTGGAATTGTACATCTTAATGATGCAATTAAAGGAGTAACTTTAGAACCTGGCAACTGTCCACCCTCACCTGGCTTCGCTCCTTGTGCTACTTTAATCTGAATTTCTTCAGCATTTCTTAAGTAGTGTGGAGTGACACCAAAACGACCAGAAGCAACTTGCTTGATCTTAGAGTTTTTGATTGTACCAAAACGAGCTGGATCTTCACCACCCTCACCAGAGTTAGATTGACCACCGATTTGGTTCATTGCTTGTGCTAATGCTTCGTGTGCCTCAGGTGAAATTGAACCTAATGACATCGCAGCAGAAGTAAATCTCTTTGTAATTGCCTCGATTGGCTCTACTTCAGAGATATCTATTGGTTTACGATCTGATTTGAATTCAAAGAAGTCACGAATCATACGTAAACCTCTATTGTTGATTTGATTCTTAAGATCGTTGTAATCCTCTTCTCTACCTGTTACAGCAAACTTACGGATTGATTTTGCTACAGTTGGAGCAAAGTCATGGTATTCACCGTTTTCAGCATACTTGTAGAATGAACCTACTTCCAACGGATACATCTTCTTGATATATCTTGTTTTGAAAGCTGCCTTATGGTAAGACTTGATTCTTTCTTCGATATCTGCGAAATCTAAACCTGGGATCAACGCTTCAGATCTTACGAAACATTGCTCAACGATTGCGTTACTTAAACCAATAGCATCGAATAACGATGAGTTTTGGTAAGACTCAATAGTTGCGATACCCATTTTAGACATGATCTTCAATAAACCTGCGTTTAAGGCTTTTTGCACTTTGATCAATGCTTTCTTACGTGACATGTAAGAGTTAGCACCAATGTTTTCTGCAATTTGAAGAGCAGTACCAAATAATAAGTAAGGGTAGATACCTGTAGCACCCATTGCTAATAATACTGCACAAGAATGTGAATCGTGTGCTTCACCCGTCACTGCAACGATTGACACCTTAGATCTTAATCCTTTTTTCGCTAAGTAATTACTTACATAACCTACTGCCATTGGCATTGGGATCAAGAATTGTTCTTTTGATAAAGAACGGTCATCTAAAAGTACGTTCGCTACATCCTCATCTCTTACTGCCACTTCAATTTCTTCACCTAAACGGTGTAATGAAGCTTCTAAGTCTGATGTAAATGCTGTGCTGAATGATTTTGAGTTGTATTGATAGTCATACAATGAATCACCTTCAGTACCGAATCTTCTTAAAACGTCGAAGTGTTCGAAACTTAAAATTGGCGACATTGACTTCAAACGATGAGCGTTCATCGGTCCATCAATCAATACGTTATTGTTTCTACCGAAAGTAACTGAAGTCGACATTACCATTTTCTCACGAAGTGGGTCAATCGGTGGGTTCGTTACTTGGGCGAATTTTTGACGGAAATAATCCGTGAAGTTTCTTTGTACTTTACTGAAACAAGCTAATGGCGTGTCATCACCCATTGAACCAGTATCTTCTTTACCAGTTTCAATCATTGGACGAATCACTTGCTCTAATACCTCATTCGTGTAGTTGTGGTATCTTTGCTTGTCCACGATATCATCATATCTGTAGTCCTCCATTGACAAGAAGTTCTTATCAACGTGCTCCATAAGATATGCACTGTTTTCGTGGATCCACTTACCCCAAGGGCGAGCTTCTTTCAAGTAAGTATTAATCTCGTCATGTTTTAAGATCGTACCATAACGTAAATCAATACCAATCATTTGACCTGACTGAAGTTTACCTTGTTCTTTAATGTTTGGCTCCTCTAAGTCGATTACACCATACTCAGAACTGATAACAATTCTATCGTCATTGGTCACAATATATTTTGCTGGTCTAAGACCATTTCTATCCAAAATACATGCTAAGTGACGACCATCACAAAGGTTCAAGGCCGCTGGACCATCCCATGCTTCGAAGTTGCTTGCCGCATACTCGTAGAATGATCTTAATTTAGCATCTAAGTTTGGAACGTTTTGCCAAGGTGCAGGCACTAATGAACGAGCCGCTTGGAAAAAGTCCATTCCTGAAGTAACAAGGAATTCAAATGCATTATCTAATGATGCACTATCTGAACCTCCTGGTACTAAGATTGGGAAAATTCTGTCTAATTCTTCTTCTGTAAATACCTCAGACTTTAATACTTCTTCTTTGATTGAGAAGTTAAAGCGGTTGGCTTGGATGGAGTTGATCTCACCATTGTGTGCAAGACATCTGAATGGTTGAGCTAATCTCCATTGAGGTAATGTGTTTGTAGAGAAACGTTGGTGGAATACTGCAAACGACACTTCAAATTCTTCTTGATTCAAGTCAATGAATAATTCTTTAATGTGCGTTGGCATTACCAAACCTTTGTAAGAAATCACTTTTTCTGAGAAAGATGGAATATAGAATCCTTCATCTTCTCTTAAAGCGTGTTCTACTTCTTTTCTTGTTAGATATAAAAGCGCTGAGAATCTTTTTGTAGACATCAATGCATTTGGTACTACAAATGCTTGTACAATCTCTGGCAATAGTTCGAATGCTTGCTTTCCTAATACCTCTGTATTTAAAGGTACTTTTCTAAAGAATAGTACTTTTAAATCATTTCTCTCACAGTATTCTGCAAATACCTCCTTTTGCTTTTCAGGTTCCGTTAGGAACATCATTGCCACTGCATAACGTTGCGGTAAGTCAATTCCATTTAATTCGGCCTCTTTTCGCATAAAGCGATCTGGCATTGAAAATAAGAATCCACTACCGTCACCACTCACACCATCTGCTGCAATCGCACCACGGTGAATCATACGTGACAAAGCTTCAATAGCGTCTAAAGTCATTTGCCTCGTAGGATTTCCTTTGTAGTTGGCAAGCATACCAAAACCACAATTGTCCTTAAAGGCGGTTAATCTGTGTTCCATAATAAAGCGTCTTCCGATTTTCGATAATTGTTGGTCTTTGATCGTCGGTTTGTTAGCTGTAGAATAAAATTTGCAATATATCAAGACTATTAGCATTGATACATCCAAGTAATTCCGACAATGATATCAAAGTTTTCCGTTCACAACACTTTCAAATATAACAGTATATTTTATTAAATCATCAAGAAAAGGGGCTTTTCTATGAAAATTTATCATTAATTGGTTATTCTTTCACAAAAAAACGAATTGATGTTATAAATACAACACCAATTCATACGAATAAAAAATTGTACTTTTTACGCTATATTATTAATTTTTCTTTAAGAAATTCACCCCTCTTCTTCTAAGAGTGCAACATAATTTTCTTTATCTAAAAGAGTAATGGTTGAACGGGTATAATCGAGAATATTCATTTTTTTGTATTTACTCATCGATTTTGATACCGTTTCTCTAGAAGTACCGATAAGCTTAGCAATATCACTTTGAGAATAATGGTGCTTAATAGTTTGTTCATCTTTGAAGTTCCCTTCGAAAAGATCCTTTAGAAATTCCAGCAATCGTAACTCTGCATCTTTACAAACCAAGATCTCTAAACGTCTTTCAATCTTCTTTACTCGCAAACCAATGAGTTTGTATATATAAAGGCCAAACCTTTCATTTTTTCTCATCAATTGTTGCATTTTGTCAATAGATAAAAGACACAAAGCTGTATCATTCCCCTCTGCAATAGCATATTCTTCTCTTTTATCTTGCCCTAACAGTACCTTCTCTCCAAAGATCTCCCCTTTAGATAAAATCATTTTCACCATTTCTTCTCCATCCGCATTGTATTTACAAAGCTTCACCTTTCCCCTACTAACTAAAAATAGCTTCTGTTCATCATCTTCTGGAAAATATATAATATCGCCTTTCTTAAAGAGCAATCCGTTTTTTTTAAAATAGTTATTAATTTTCGTTGGACATAATATTGAATAGAGATCAAAATTATGCATTTCCCAAAATTCCTGCATATCGTTAATTGAATGAATTGAGATAAGTAAGTACCAAGACAAAATTATTTAATACTAATTCTATTTATTGTTTTGCGATTACTTCCTTCAGAAAACTTTCAATAGAACCACTATTTATACGTTTTTTAGCGTTGTACTCACAAAAAATAAATTAGAATTAACTATGATTTATTTTTGGCTTAGTACTTCATCGTGAAATAATTAGTCGTAATTACTTATTAGACCTTACAAAATTTGTAAACTACACTAAGAATTCACAATTACCTACTTTTGCAATAAAGTACAAAAAAAGGTAGTCGTTTCAAATTTAACAGACTACCTTTTCTTATCTAAGATTTGATTGGTGGCTCAATCATTTTAAAGAGCTCATAATCGTATAATTCTTTATCCATCAAATGGGATGGGGAAACATTTTTTATGGAGTTGAAAATAATCTCCGTTCTATCCGGATAATTTTCTTCCCATTCTCTCAACATGCTTTTCACCATCTTTCGCTGAAGTTTTGGTTGTGACCCACACAAGTTGCAGGGTATTATCGGGTAGGCTCTTAATTCAGAAAACACTTCAATATCGGATTCCTTACAATAGGCTAAAGGTCGAATCACTACATGCTTTTGGTCATCTGTTTTATAGATTGGAGGCATCGCTTCTAGCTTCCCGCTAAAAAACATATTGAGTAAAAAAGTTTCAACAATGTCATCACGGTGATGCCCTAATGCAATTTTCGTTACTCCTAGTTCCTCTGCCGCAGTATACAATGTTCCTCTTCTCAATCGAGAACATAAACTACACATTGTCTTCCCTTCTCCTAGCTTTTCCGTAACAATTGAATAGGTATCCTTATTCAAAATCTTATAATTCACTCCTACCTTCTCTAAGTATTCCGGTAAAATATGTTCTGGAAAGCCTGGCTGTTTTTGATCCAAGTTTACAGCGATAATTTCGAAGTCATACTTCTTTGTACTTTGAATATGCATCAGGATATCCAACATCGTATAACTATCTTTTCCACCCGATAAGCAAACCATCACCTTATCACCATCTTCTATTAATTTATAATCATCAATAGCTTTCCAAACATTTCTATGCAAGCGTTTCTGAAGTTTCACTTGCTCAGGAGTAAATTCTGCTGTCATTTTAAATTTTGAAATTTTGGCAAAGTTAATAGTTTGGATAGGAATGAAGTGAAGAATGAGGAAAATATTTGGTGGGAATTAAGGTTTATTGAATTTGAGGGATGAGGTTAGAATGAAATAGTTATCAATTCAAATGTTATTTTTCTACCTCTCCATACTTATTACATTGTAAACTAAATTATC
>NZ_JTAM01000089.1 GCF_000812565.1 Flammeovirga sp. OC4
GACAGTCCAAACTAATGGGGTAACTATAGTTTTTAGTAAAAAGTTTTTATTTGTTGAAGCAGGAATATTCATTGATACAGTATATAAATAGACAATTTTATTTTTTTCATCTATAAATGATACTTCCTCTAAAGTTGTTACTTCATCGATCTTGGTAGGGCAATTCTTGTTGATTATTTCAACAACCTGTTTAAAATCGATGTTATTCGTTTGATTATGTGAATTTTGACCAAATGAAATACTTGAAAAGAGAATTGCAATTAGAAATAGAACGGTATTTTTTTTCATAACGATATTATTTTAAAAATGATTTAGTACCTGTATTTATAGAAGTGTACAAATCTGATTAAAACCCTAACATAAATGAGTTATTTTAATTAAACTTTCATAAAACTGTACTTAAATAAAAATAAATGAACGTATCAAAATTACGTTCTACCTCCTTATCTTTATAAGATAAGTTTATAATGTATGAATGACGGTGGACTGAAAATGAACAAACAAAGACTACAATTTTATCCAAACGTCACATTTTAAGCTTAACTAAACAACATATTTTACCTAACCATTTTGTATCATGGAAAATTTTCTAACCAAAGAAGAGGTATTCCGAAAGTATAATTCTAGTAACGAACTCTTAACCGATTTATCTCTTTCTTCTGAAGAAAGAACGAAGTACTATGGGTACTTTTTAGCTAAAGAAAAAAATGAAATTGAATTAGAAAATAAGAGAAGAAGAACATCGAAAAGAGATGGAGCGGCGTGAATATCTCTTAAAGGTACAGCAAGCTGCTTTTGATAAGAAGAAAGTTTTATTTGAGAAAAGAGAAAAGGAGGAAATTAAACTTCAAAAGGCTATTCGAGAACTTGAAAAAGCATTAGAGGGAGGCTTATTAACCGAAGAATATATTTTAAAACTTGGGTATGACCTAGAGGAAATCATTAAGGCAAAAGGTTGGAAGAGAATCATTTTAGATGAAGAGAATAGCTATAGAGAAGCTGTAGCTACTTTGAAAGCAAATACGAGTAATAAAGGTTTAAAACATTTATATGCTTATGATGAGAAGGGTAATGTTGTTCATCCTGATGAAGCTTTACAACATTTAGACTATTATAAAGATCAGTTTCAAAATATTCCACTTCATTTGGTGAAAAGGAAAGGAGCAAGAACTCATTTTGCAATTACTTACAATGAGTCTTTTATGAAATCTGAATATTATGAAAGATATAAAGAAAGTGAAAGTGAATCTCCTCTACACAAGGCGTTAAAGTTTGATTTACTACGAACGCAGAGGCTGGATATACATGGTGAACTTTTTACTTTTGATAAAGAAGAAATAAAACAAGAGTACTACTACAAGATTGACGGAAAACCTATCAGGTTTGATATGGCGATCGTTAAAAAAGGAGAAGAAAAACCATATATAGCAATAGAGTTTGCGGTTACACATCCAGTAGATTCATCAAAGAAGAAGGCAATTCTAAATGCTAATATATTATTGATTGAAAAGAATTATAAAACTGACGACAAAACAATCTTAACAAATGAAAATTACATCGAAAAGGAAATTCTTAAAAGCATTAGTATCAACGGACAACATTACGATGCTAAATACGGATTTAGAGCTGACACAATTAGAGACGAAGAAGGTCGAATTGAGGAACTTAATCGAGAGGTTGAAAAATACGATACAGAAAGAAGAAATCTCCTTAAAACCAAAGAGTCTCAGATTGAAAGAATTGGAGAGCTTGAAGGAGAAGTTGAATATGGACAACTACAGTTTAGAACAGCGAAAGCTGAGGATGAACAGTATTTGGAGAGTATTAAAACAAAGAGAAGAGACCTTTGGGAAACCTCTAAAGGAGATGGAACAATTGAGAGAAAGATTGGAGAATATAAAGAGCAATTACAATCAAGAGAAAGAGAATATTCAGAATCAATACAGAAGGGATGTAGAGCAGCTGAAGACAGAAAGAAAGAATTCAATAGAGAAACCAGAGCGATTAGAGAAGAAATTATTGGAAACTTTGGAGCAAAAAAAGAAGAATATAGACAATCACTTATCGAACATAGAAGATCTGAAACAAGAGTTAGAGAAGAAGAACAAGGATATAGAGAGCAAATTATTGAACTATCAGAAGGAGAGAGAACAAGAATTGACAGAATTGATCAACAATTTAGAGAACGAGAAGAACCTTATAAAACAGAAATTCAGTTGTTTGAAGAGCAAGAACAGCAGCAGTATGAACAGAGATATAGAGAACTTAAAACAAGAAAATACCAATTTGAACTCTCAAATAACTCAGCTAGAGCAAGAATTAAAAACCTTGAAGGAGCAATCGGGACAGAACGAAGTAAAAAGTCTAAAAGACTTATCCAACAGGAAAGAGAAGCAGATATTAGAGATGCAAGAATTAATAGACTTAAAGGAGAAATTAAAGGCTTGAGGTTGATGTCTGATAATGAATGATTTTTTAAAGTGTAAACTCAATACTCTTCATAAATTTTTAAATGTACATTTTGTGAAATTAATGGTAAACAATCAAAATCAAAGTAATTTGAAGTAACCTAGATAAAGATGCAACATTCAACAGTGTTTACAAATCATTCTCAATATTTGTAAATATTAACACAAATACTCGAAATGAATATAAATATCTCGTTAATGAGTAATATATTGTAGTCAAATATAAATGCTATTTATTGCTAAAATAGTTAAACTATAAAGCTGAAAAATATCCGGAATCAATATCAGCTTATTAATACAAGTATACTTACTAAAAACAAAGTTATATTATTTAAGTAAATTATTATTTTTTTATTATGTCAGATAGAAATAGACCTGTTGAATCTAGAAAAGTAGATTTAATTTTCAATGCACATATTCATGATATTGTAGCAGCAATCAATATTTTACCTAAATCAAAAACTATTGATATAGAAAAAGAGTTTGGAAGAGTTTTTAATGCTTTTGACAAAGATATTGTGACTAAAGGAGATTGTGAAGACTTTGAAAAACTACATTTTAAAGTAATGTTAGAACTATCAAGAATTGGGATTCAACCAAATTCTCCTCAGTTTACAGAACTAAGAGATATGTTAAGAAAGAAAGCTATGGGTTACTAGATAACCTGTAATTTAACAAACAAAAAATTACAACAAATCATGACAATTGAAAGAGAAGTGTTGATCGCTTACAATAAATATAATAGAGAACAAGGGCATATTAAGGCTAATAAAGTTTTCAGAAAAGTACAAGAAAGTAATACTATTCAAAGGTATTTAAACGAGTGTGTTGCCAATAATACATTGCCAAAAACATATTCCATAATGACAATGTTAAATGAAATTTTCTTTTTTATGAGAGGAAGTAATTTAAGGCAATTTATGGGAACAACAGTAGCATTACTACAATATACTCAAATGTTAAATCGATCAATAACTGATAGTGAAAATCAATCAATGTTACTTGATTACGATAAATGTAAAAAACATAATCGAGTTTATAATGATTATTAGAAGTTATAAAAGATATTCCAAATTTTTAAAAATAATATGTATTGTACCAATATTGTTATTTTTAAACTCATCAGTTTTTGGGCAAAACAATATCACTAAGGATCAGTACATCGAGGCAATTAATTTAGTAATAATAAGGGATGCTGGCGAAGGTGCTGGTCATGCTAGATATGAAGGAAATACATTATATATGTATTTTGATAGGGCATTACCTCGTGATAAATATAAAAAAATATTTGCTTCTGATGAGAACCGAAAAGATGTTTTAGAAACATTTGCCAATTCTCTAGAAAATTTTGATTTAGCTTTGATGAAGAAGTTATCTTTTGAGAAAATAATTTTAATGTTAAAAGATCCTGACGGTCCATTAGAGTCTTGGGGTATTGTTGGAGAAATATATTTGAATAAATAAAAAACATCTCTTTGACACTCTTTCACTAAGTGTGTAAGTATATAAAAGAAGGATTGAGCTTTAAAGCTTGATCCTTTCTTTGTATAATACCTGACATTGATTCAATATTACTCCCCAATTTCTGATTGGCATTGTCCATTTTTTTGTAGCCTCTTGTAAAGCAAAGAAAACAGATTTTTTTTACTGCATCATCGATTGGAAAAGATAATTTATTCTTATTGTATTTTTTGATATTACCGTTTAGGTTTTCTATCAGATTAGTGGTATATATAATTTTACGGATTTCGAGAGGGAATTCAAAAAATACGGTCAATTCATTCCAGTTATTCCTCCAACTCTGAATCGTATATCCATTTTTATCTATCCATCTTTTCTATAGAAAATCAAGAGTCTCCCTAACAGCTTTTATATTTGGAGCTCCATAGATGTCCTTCATGTCTTTAATACTTTTTATATAGAATTTCCTTTATAATCATAATGATTCCATTCTTCTTTAATTCCTTGCTTTAAAAACTTCTTAAAGATTACATCATTTCCTCCTACATAAAGTCCTCTTTTCCAAGATTCTCCAGGTGTAGCTTCTAAATAAATAAACCCTTCAGCTTCTTTATTTATTTTTCCATTTTTGATTTTATTGATTACTTCATCAACTTCATCATTAATATAAAGCATTCCTGTTTTATGTTTTTTAGATACTTTATCAGCAAATCTAAATGGTATAGTTCTATGGTCAACTTTGTGTCTAAATATAATATCGTATACTTGATGCTGTGCAGCTATAGTAGTATTTAAAGCTAAAATTAATGCACGTTTGTCCACATTTTTGTCATGAGCTTTATTTCTCATGTCAGGATGAGAATAAAATTGTTTAAACATTTCCAACATCCATTCTTTATTCCATAAACTTGTATCTGGTAGTAAAATTCCTAGTTTCATCTTACATTTTTTTAAAATTATATTCATGTAGTTCTTTAACCTCTTCAATACTTATCTTTTTATTCCTTGGAGATTTTTTTACAAACATAGATCTCGGTGACAGACCATGCACCATCACGGAGTATAGTTACTACAGTAGTTCGGACAATCTAAGTGATAAAGATAATTATCCCTTTTCAAACGATTCTGCTTCAAACCTTTTACTAAACTCTTTATAATTTGTCAAGATGGTTTTGAGCTTGTTAAGTTACTGCGTTTCTTACGGATATAATAAAGTCTTTGATTATCGGTTTAGTATTCTAGTAGAAATCATAAGTTGTTCATATTCAATAGCCTCTTGTGGATTTTTAAATGTATTTATGTTTCCATAAATCATATTCGATGTTTTTTCAATTGAATTGATGTACGAATTAAATATTAATTCTAAATCGTCTTCATTTAAGCTAATTTATGCTTTTTCACCATATAAATTATATAAAGTGAAAAAGTAATAATACCCTGACTTCTGTTGTATTCTGGTTAATAAAATATTGGAATAGATATGATTGACTGAAGATCTTGAAGGTCTTTCTTTTTTCTCTATTCTTTGAAGTGATATATCCTTTATTAGTTTTTTACCTAGGTTAGATAATTTCTTCAAATCTTTTAGTAATGCTAAATCTGTCATTTTTCATCAATAGAATTAAAACATTTGATAGTCTAGAAAACACCAAGAATACTACAATTCCATCCCAGCACCATTCAATTTCAACCACTGTATATGTTTATCATAGTTAGGGCTTATTTTATCCAAATCATTCCAAAATTCTGGAGTGTGATTTAGGTGGATAAGATGCACTAGTTCATGAGCAACTATATAATGAAGAGTATCAATTGGTGCCATAGCACACTTCCAATGAAAATTGACATTACCGGAGTTTGTACAAGATGCCCATCTGTTTTGTAACTCCATCACTTTAATATCGGAAGCTTTGACACCAAGTTGATCTTGATATTTATTAATTATTGGTATTAACTTCTCAAGAAGCTTCTCTTTATAGAAAGAGATAAATAGCTCTTTTGATTTCTTTTGGAGACTTTTTGAAATGAGGAATTTGCCATTGCGAAGCTTAACCCCTTTGAAATTTTCTTCAACATATTTTAAACGATAATTTCGTCCTAGATATAAAAATGATTGACCGGAAACATAGTCGCGAGTAATTTTACTTGCATTCATTTGTGCCCATTCTGCTAGATTTTTATGTATCTGATATTCTTTCGCTTTGAATACTTCTTTTACTTCATCATCAGATAGCTTCTCAGGAATTCTTGCAGATACAGATCCATCACGCTCAATAAAAATACTTATTGTTTTACGTTTACTACGAATTAATTTTATATCTATTTCTCCAAATTTCATTTAAATAGTGGTTAATTCTTCATGTCTTTTTTTAGCAAGTGCCATTATTTCAACACACAAATTAGCATGAATATTTGATACCGCTTCAATATCTGTAAATAATAAGATTTCTGTCAATTCTCCTTGAAGTCTTCTTCTTTCAGAATCTCTTTCTCTCCAGAAATTAGGTTTGTTGATTGCATCTTGTAGCAGTTCAACAATTTCAACAGTTAAAGATTTGACAGCCTCTTTCTCTTCGTCTTCTATTTCTTGTTCTTTATAAGCTTCAATGCAAATTAAATCAAAGAATGGTAGCTCTTGAATGGATAACCCTGATTCCTCATTTTCATTATCACGTCCTTTGTTTAGATCATCACGCATCTGGTTGAACTCTGTGATAATCATATCCCAGTTATTACTATATCTTTCAAGAATTTCTTCCATACGTTTTAAGAACCTGTTATATAATGCAGGGTCTTTATCCATATTCACTTTGATATGTTTACGTATAGCATGTTCCATTTCTGAGGCTTTAGATTTTGGATTTCTACTCACCTTATCTACTTCAGATGGGAAATCGTCAGAAAGTAAACTGACAGGAGGAACTTTACTATTGATTCCTAATGATTCTAAGTGTTTATCGATCAACTTACGAACCTTTGCTTTAGCCCATTTTAAGTCAAGTGTTGCATCTTTGTATCTATTTCTCATTCTGATCAATAGATAACCAAAACGTTTTGCTGGGATATAATAATCCTTTGCAGTTTTGGTGTTAAATAATAGGTCCAAAGAATCAAAAAAGGCTTTTAAATAGGTGTCAAATTGAGCTCTAAATGGAATAGATTCAGCCATTTCAACACATGCTTCGGCTAATTGGAACTCTTCGTCTTTATTAGACATTTTTTGATTCACAAAATCTCTGAAGTCTTTGATTCCTCTATCTTCAAATAATTGAACTAAACGGTTAAACCTAGCTTCTAAAACTGGTATTTCTTTATTAATATCTCGGAAGTATTCTAACAGTTCTTTGATATCTTCTTCATCTTCAGAACCCCAAATATTTAAAGCTGTTTTAAGATTTTCAGCCACACCGTAATAATCTACTAGCAAACCATGACTTTTTTGACCTTTAGTTCTGTTTACCCTTGCAATTGCTTGTAATAAATCGTGTTCACGAATGTTTTTATCCAGGTACATTACTTGTGCAATTGGAGCATCAAAACCTGTCAATAATTTATCACAAACACATAAAAAAGCGATACCTGTTTCTGGTTTGGTGTAATTACCATCAGCATCTTTTGTGAAATCAAAGTCTTTTTTGAAGTTGTCGATAGCTTTCATATCCTTAGCCTTTGTTCTTGCGGCAGATATAAAAGCCTCTTCGTTATTGTCTTGTTTCGTAACAATAGTACAAGCTTCAATAAACTTAATTTTTTCTATTAGATCTTCATCTCTTTCCTCTTTTGATTCTTCTACAGCTAAACGCTCTTTTATAGCTTGTAATATTAGGTATTGATACCTCGCTGCTGCAAGTATAGAAGATGCAACGACCATCGCTTTGTAACCATTTGGTAGAATTTCATCAATATAATGATCGACTAAGTTTTTAGAGATTTTACGAAGCCTATCCATATTTTCGAGATATGCTTGCATTGTGCCGTATCTCTTTTGAATAGCTTCACGCTCTTCCTTGGTACGTTCACGGAACATGTCTTCGAACTGTTCGTCAAACTCCTCTTTCTCTCTTATTGAGTCTTTACTTGTTCTACCTTCGTAGATAATATCTAAGGTAGCACGATCATCAACTGCTTCACGAATCTTGTAGGTATCAATAAACTCTTTGTTCTCCCCAAATCGTTCGTGTGTTTTTTGCTTATGACGTTCAGTTAGTAATGGAGTTCCTGTAAAAGCTATTCTTGCTGCATTAGGGAATGCTGTAAACATATTGTCACCCATTTCACCCCCTTGAGTTCTATGTGCTTCATCTATCAGAATTACAATTCTCTCTGAAGGGTTGACTTCTTCAAAAGGTTTGAACTCAGGTACTCTTCCTTCTTGCTCAAATACTTTTAGTATTGCTTTTGACTGTGCAAATTCTTCCTGCACAAACTTATGAATCATTACCATAGTAAGGTCTGATTCATTGCCACTTAATTTAGGTCGAAGTTCTTTCCTAGATTTTACGACATTTTTATCTTTGAACTCCCCAGTTAATTTGGCATCCTCCGACAATTGTTCTTCTAAATCAGTTCTGTCAACTGTAAGTAAAGCCTTGAAATCTTTTAAGTCTTTTTGTGAACGGAGTTTTCTAATAAAGAAAACCATAGTAAGGGATTTACCCGAACCTTGGGTATGCCAAACTACACCACTTCGTTCTTTACCTGAAGTACCTTTTCTTAAGCGGTCAATAATTTTACCTACCGCTCGGTATTGTTGATATCTACAAACAATTTTTGCAGTGAAGCCATTATCAAATGTCTTGAACAAAGTAAAATGCTTTAATACATCTAAAAGCACCTCTTTGTTCAGCATCCCTGAGATGATCACCTCTTGACGAACTTTAGGTTCTTTATTTAATCCATTGATTTTATATCGCTCTTCTTCTTCCTCAGAGTAAGAAGTAATATCAAAGGTTTTATATTCTGTTGGGAAGATGTCTTTCCAATTTAGGTAATACTCAAAATCACCTGTAATCGTACCAAAACGAGCCTCCTCACCATGTGTAGCTATTGAGAATAGGTTATAATGGAAAAGCTTTTCTTCGCCTTCCTTTATTCCAAAATCATCATCACGGGTATTGGCATAACGTTGAATTTGATTGATTCCTTCCGAAAGTGGGTCTGCTACATCAACATCTTTACACTCAATGACTGACAACGGTAATCCATTGACAAAAAGTACAATGTCTGGAATAATCGCTTTTCTGGCTCCATGTGGTGTATCTATTCTGAATTGATTAATAGCTACAAAGTCGTTATTTTCAGTATCATCAAAGTCAATTAGTTTCACCAAAGCATCTTGCTCTCCAGTAACTTCATTCTTTGCTACTGTGGTTTTAGTTTTCCCTATTAACCTTTCAAACACTTCTGTATTGACTTCCAAAAGTGCCTTGTGACTTTTCTCTAAAGCGGTTACTTCTTCGTATAAATGCTCTAATTGTTGGTCAGTAAGCCATGGTTTACCATCGTGAGTATTAATTCTAGCAACTGCTTTTTTAAAGTTTGCTTTTAAAGTTACTTCCTTAAATGAAGTTCGTTTTGAGGTAGTTGGGTCTTGAGGTATCCCGCTAGCTCCATGGTTAATAATCTCCCACCCGAGAGTGCTTAGTTTTTCTAAAAATGGGAGTTCTACGTTTTTATATTCAGCCATTACTTATAGCCATTTAAAAGTTTGTCAATAATAGTTGCTTGTCTTGTCTCTAAAACTTCTACAGTCCAATTGATGTTTTGCATTGCCGTACTAATGTTAGGGAAAACATTAATTGAGCTTAAGAAGTAACGTTATTTCTTGGTAGTATAATCCTTGTTGTTGAGTTGAGAGTTTTTAATTCTACTTAAAAGCACCAAGTTTGCAATTTTATGTGTCCATTCTTCTCTATCCTCATCCGAAAAGTCTCTCTTCCATTGACTATCATCTTTTGGTTTTTGAGGAAGAACATGTTCCACACTTATCTTATTAAAATCAGAAAAAGCTTGATTTGATTCTAGCATTAAATACTCTAGCTTAAGTAATATGTAACGAGCAAAGTTTTTCCCATACACTTCACCACTTAATCTATTTTCTAACTCTTCTCTGTCGTATTTAAATACTTCTTCGTCTTGGAGTAACTCTTCTGGGGTTTTATACTTTTCTATTGCTTTTAAAATACTATAGCTATTAGTAAGCCTTTTTGTTGGTGTTTCTTGAAGTATCCAATCGGCACTAAACTTAGATTCTAATTTTTCTGCAAATTGAAGTAAATTTTGGTCTTCAAATTTTTTGTAATAAGCTAAATAGAGAGGAATCCAGTCGGAAGCTAAACCTCTCTTCATGACCGTTATTAGGTTTCTTAGCTTAAAATCTGTGGTAACCTCATCATCAAACCAAATCAGTTTTGCATAAATATCTCTATAACTATGTATTAGAGATAAAGTAGGCTCACCTTTAGCTAAAAGATTGCTTTCGTAGATTTTTTCATACTCTTTTAGTAAGTTCTCTCTCGCTTTCTCTTTAGTGATTATGGTACGGATATGCCCGAGGAATCTATCAAAATCATCTCTACCAAATTCACCTTCAAGTTTTTCCCACATTAAAGCAAAACGCTGTCTACTTTGTGTATTTTGTACTTCACCAATATTCAATGATTTTAAGATATCACTATTAGATAATGGAATACCTCTATCATTCAAGATCGTAAATAGACGGAAAGCATCTTCTAAACTCTCTGAAGCCACATAAATAACGATGACCTTTTGGAATAAGAATACCGCTAGTTTATTTAAAGCTTCTGGCGTAAGTTTTTCAAACTGTTCTCTTAAATACAGCATACTGTTTGCCATATTTTTTAAAGAAACATTCTTAGAAGTACTGTATTGTTTTAATTGGTTAGCATTATCTGTACCACCGTCTGTTTTTACAAAATTGTTTACAAAATCAGCAACCTCATCACGGATTAAAAACTCAATACGAATGCGTTCTGGTTGATTGCTAAAGATATCCTCGTTTTGGAAAATGGATTCTCTGGCTTTTTTCTTTAAATTGTCATTGGTACTTATATCTCTCAGCACTGCCATAAGTAAAAATAACGTGGTCATACGTTGTTGGCCGTCTAGAATGTCACAACATTCAAAACTTACATTATTAGATTGTACACTGTGCTTCTGTAATACTACTGATCCCAAGAAGTATTCTTTATTGGGGTTGACGTTAATGGCATAGTTTAAATCATCTAATAATTCGTCAATTTGCTCATTGCCCCACACATAACTTCTTTGGTATTCTGGTACTCTAAACCAAAAATCACTAAAAAGGGTACTAATGTTTATTTTGTCTGCTAGTATTTCTTGATTAGCGTTTGCTACTGTAGTGTTCATAAAAACTATACTTTAATATTTTATACATTAACCTCTACCTTACCCGTTAGTAAATCTTGCATTAAGCCTGATTTGATTTCAATGGACTTATTTAATGTCTTGATTTCACCTTGAATTTTATTCTCAATAGAATTAATTCTTTTGGCAATTTCTAATTGTTCTTTTCTGTTATTTGGGAGTTTAAAATTGAACTTTTCCAAGGATTTTAAATTAATTACAGGCTGTGCTCCCCCCACCTGGTTAGAAAATAAAATTTTACCCATTTGACTTTTTAAATAGTAAAAACAAAACTTGTTATTCGCATATTCAGGGTTAATTGAAATTCTAGAGACAGACCTAGAAATATTGGCTTTATTTAAAGATTCTGGAACAATTTCCATCCGTCCAACGTTGGCACCAACAACGGTAATTAGTAAATCCCCTGAATAAACCCTTGACCTCTCATAAGGCTTATCAATACTGGGATGAACTTGCATAATTGTTTCAATACCATTCCAACCTTTCGTATAATCTTGACTTCTTATCATATATACACCAGAGCTAACGTATTCTCCTGGTTGTACAATACCATAAGTTATATTCTTACCTGGTTTTAAAGCATTACACAAAATGTCCACCTCCCAATCCTTTGGAATCTTCCCTAATTCAGAATCTTTATAAAGCTCTGGAGCTTCTTCTGAAGTTGGACGAAGTTTACCAGTAGTAAGATCAATACCACGAGTAAACAAGTCGTGCATCATTCCTTGTTTGATGTCTTGGTATTTGGCTATTGCTGCTTCTGTCTTTTCGATGACTGCATCGCAGGTGGATAGGATTTTGGCTATTTTTTTTTGTTGGGGGAGTGGGGGGAGTTTAAAGCTAAACTTACCATATTCATTACCATTAATCCCAGGTTGACCTGTCCTAGCTGAATAAATTGAGACCCAATTTTTATAATATGATGTTTGGGTAACATATTTTAGAAATAAAGAGTCTAGTAAATCTGAATTAGGTTTAAATCGTATTAAAAAACCAGCAAATACTAAAACCCCATCAGATTTGTTATACAAATACGTCTTACCGGTACTCGCACCTGTTCTTGCGAATACGATGTCACCTTCTTCAAGGACAAATTTTTCTGATTCTGGATGATCAACTGATTTTTTTCCTTCCTTAATAAATCTACCATCTTCTGAGATATCAGTAATTCTTAAATAAGTGTAAAGATTTGGCGAATATTCACAAGATGCTGCATTTATTCCATATTCACCTTTCTTAATCACCAAACTTTCAAGTTTTTTTATAGCCCAATTACCCTTCATAACCTAATTCCTTTAAAAAGTTTGATAATTCAGAAGCAGCAGTTTCTCTCTCTCCAAGAATACTATTTAGCGTATGTTTGTATTTAGTAAACCTTGTTTCAAGTTCTCCTACTAAAACACGCTCATAACGGTTTACATAATCCAATACAGTACTGGCTAATACTTTTTCCCAACGTTCAAGTATTAACTCTTTTGCCTCTTTTTGGCTTATTTTCTCTCTAGCCTTTTCAACCAATTCGTCTTTTTTGGCTTTTATCTCTTTAATGGTCGCTTTACAAACTTTTAGTTCTTGTTCTAAACCAGTATGATGAGCAATTTTGTTATTCACTGCATCCAATTGGTTTTGTATAGTTGTTTGTTTTGCTTCTTTTTCGACTAATTCTTGTTCTAAAGTAGTAGTTTCTTCATTGGCTTTAATTCTAATTTTTAAAGCCTTTATCTCCTTATTGATCCCAGTGATTTCACCTTTAAACGCTTTAATCTGTGCTTTAAACTCTTTTAAAGTATTCTTTGGGTAAACCTCGTAATCCTCTTCGTTATATTCGTCTTCCTCTAGTTCATTTACTTCTTTGAACATCGATTCCAATTCAGTAGCACGAGCTTCGTTTGTTTCTAGTTCTTCGAGTACTTCAGGGAATTGAGATTTTAAGATGTCATCTGCAGGTATCAAATCTGCATTCCAACCACTAGCCGCTACCGACTTTAAATCTGTTTCTAAGCTATCCCAATAAGCGGCAAAAGCCCCTCGGCTTTTGTGCATATCTAAGATGCCTAAAGCACTAAAGTCTTGTGCAATACTTTTAGAGAAGTCTCTGTATAATTCAAATACATTTTTCTCTGTTGGTAATGCTTCTAATTTTGGTAAGTTACTTTTCCACCAAGCTGTGATACATTGGTTGTATTGCTCACGTTTTGCAGCTACATCATTATGGTCGTTTACCAATGTCTTAATCTCATCTTTAGAAGCAATTTTAAATTGCTTGTAGCCTTCTTTAAGATCTTCAAAACAATCGGCTTCAAGAGAAGGATAGTTTGCCCAATAATCAGCTAATGCTTCTACTTCGGCAGTAGGAATACCGCCATGTAAATGGGCATGAACATCATGTGGTTCTGCTGGAGGACTATTATCTACATACCTACGGATATTGAAGTTGTACTCTTCTTCTTCCAGTTTGTCTTTATGAATAGACTGAGCATATCCATCAAGAGGTTCTTTTTTACGGTAGATGTAGGCAATTTTAGCAATATCTTCAGGGCGAAGTTTATTTTGGTTTTTACCTTCCTTATACTCTCGATCAGCATTAATAAATTGTACATGCTCACGATCCCCTGCACCTTGTTTATTGATGATTAAGATAGAAGCAGGTATTCCTGTGCCATAAAATAGACCAGAAGGTAAACCGACAACTGTTTCTAAGTATCCACGACCAACTAACCATTCACGCATACTTTTTTCTTCTGAACCACGGAAAAGTACACCATGAGGCATTACAACAGCCATACGTCCATTATCTTTTAAGACGCTTACCATGTGCTGTACAAACATAAAGTCTGCCTTCTTTTTCTTAGGCATCCAATAGTTAAATCGATCACGGAAGTTTTTGATATCAGAATAATTGGCAGAAAACGGAGGATTGGCAATCACCATATCAAAGCGTTTCAGCTCCCCATCTTCAATATGTTGTGGGTCGGCTATAGTATCACCTTGTAATATTTCTGCATCATAGATATCATGAAACAACATATTCATCTTACATAATGACCATGTAGTTCCATTTAATTCTTGGCCGTAGAAGCTCATTTTACTTGCATCGCCATAACGTGCTTGTACATAACTTTTCGCTTCAATCAACATACCTCCAGACCCTACCGTTGGGTCGTAGATAGTCGTTTCTTCCGATGGTTCAAGAATGTTTACTAGTACTTTTACTACTTCATTTGGTGTATAGAACTCTCCACCCTTTTTACCAGCAGAATCAGCAAAATATTTAATTAAGTATTCATAAGCTGCACCTAATAAATCAGGAAATTCAAAGTTTTCATCAATCAATTCAACCCCGTTAAAATGCTGAATAAACTCGATTAGTTTATCATCACTTAGCGCATTCTTATTTTTACCAATAGTTCTATTGAAATTGATATTAGTTAAAACACCTGCTAACTTATCAGGATTAGCTTCTTCTAATGCTTCTAATGCTTTGTTTAATGTATTTCCAACATCTTGTTTTATATGTAGAATGCCATCGTTTACTTCTTTACCATCCTCTAGTGTAGTTAGATGATTCCATCTCGCAATTTCAGGCACAAAGTATTCGTATTGATTAGCCATTTCTAGTGCTTTAGCAATTTTAGCATCATCGAATCCCTTGGCAGTATATTCGTTTTTTTTGGTAGTCCTATCTTGTTCAAACTTATCATTCAAACGTTTTAAGAAAAGCATTCCAAAAATATATTCTTTAAACTCAGAGGCATCCATGTTTCCACGAAGTACATCACAAGCATCCATTAAAAACCCTTCTAACCAGGAAAGAGTTAATTTCTTTTTCATCATTCTATATCTTGTTTAGATACACCTACAACCTTAAAACCTGTTTATGAATTTGGATAAAAAATTATAAGCATAAAAAAATTACATCCTTAATTTGAGTGTTACGAATTTAGTTTAAACAGTGTTGAAATGCTAAAAAAAGAATTGATAAACGATCTAATATTTATAACGGGTACTTAATATATCTTAATGGCTTTGTGTTGGAAAAAGGGCATTGTTTTTTTTGTTATATAAATTAGATATTATGCATGCTGTTTAGACTTCCCCCAGTCAAGGGTTAGCAAGAGTTTTTTTAATATGTATAGAACTTAGTGGAAACAACGCATTTTTAAGCAACTATAAAAACAGATTTATGACTAATATAAACAACGGAGCTTTTACTTTTTTAGGGCAGAATATTCAAATAGATCCTTCTTGGGATAGCTTTTTTCAAGCTAATCAAAAGACTTTACAAATAATTGAGAATAAATTGAGTCCAATTATGAATGATATATGCCCAACTCTTGACCTAATTTTTCGAGTATTTGAAATGCCAATTAAAGATATTAAGGTTGTGATTTTAGGTCTTGATCCTTATCATCAAAAAGGAGTAGCTACAGGATTAGCTTTTGATGTCAATAAACCTAAAATATGGGATAAATATGTTTCAAAATCCTTGAGTAATATTTTAAAAGAAGTCTATGCTCTAAAAAGTGGTAATAAAAGTGATGATATCAACACCATTAGGGCTAATACCTCAAAATATAATATTTCAACTCCTAATCAACTTATAAAAAAATGGGAGACTAATGGAGTATTTATGTTGAATGTTGGGTTAACAGTAAAAGAAGGAAAACCTAAGAGTAATTTAAACCTTTGGAAAATATTTATTGGTAATGTTATAAGTTATATAGATACAATAAATAATAATTTGGAATGCTTAGTCTGGGGTCAAAATGATTATCAAAAAGAGGCAGCTGAAATGATTATAAATTCGAAAAAGGTTTTTTTTACATGTCATCCAGTTTCAATAAAAACAAAATTTGTAGGAAATTCTAAGATTCAAAAAATCAATCAATATCAAAAAATATTTTATTAAACTAAACACAATTAAAAAATGAACATTTTCGAAGAAAGAAATCACTTAACACAAGAGATCTATGATTTTATGAAAGCGAAAGGGTCTTTTGTGGATGAAACAATAACTGAAAATACAATTATTACAGCCATCAATAAAAATATAATTGGAAACTTAAGGTCTCCAAATATTCAATCATTAAAACAATCTAACTCGGATGAAATTCTCTCAGCTATAAAAACTGAGATTTATACTCAATCTAGAATTGAAGATAGTTATGAAATAGATGATTACTCAGGAGAATTAAAAGATAAGATTGATGAGGTGTTGAATGACTTATAGAGGATACAAATTACCAATTAAACTAAAACAACAAAATGAACTTAATTGAGCTACTCTCTTTAACGGTATTTCTATTGTTTATAGGAATACTTTCTGTAATTATTTATCTGGTTGTATTTGTATACATCGACAAAATAAAATTCAAAAAGCATTATCTTTTTATTGCAATATCGATAGCTGTAGCAATATTGATAATCTTTGGATTAATTTTAATTGTAAAACATGAAAACAATAGCTTTGATTTAGATAAAGTTATGGTGCCCACAGTTACAACACTAACTGTCTTTATACTTGGTATAGTAGTCAAAAAAATAGATGAGGATAGAGAAAAAAAAATTAAGTATGAAAAGTTAGCTGACATTGTACAATCATATATCTCTAAAAATATTAGACCATATAGATTGACTAGATTAAGATTATGGAACTTAATAAAAAAAAGTAGAGAGGTAAAAGATTTTACTCCAATTGGTATGAGGGTAGTACATTCTACACTTTCTCAGATTAACAAGATTACTTATGATGATTTATTTGAACTATTAGAATCTAGAATAAAAGATGACGAAAAACTTTACCATAGGTTAACAACTTTGATTAAAAATGATGAATTCATTTATGAGAAATTAACTTCAACTTTGAATGAAAGGAAATGTCAATATGAAAAATTAACAGAGGAATGGAATGAATTATACTTTGAAATAGATGAAGTTCTAACCTTATTCAGATTAAATATTGATGAAAAAAGGAGTTATAAAGAATTGTCAAAAAAAATTGAAACATCAATTTCGAAATATTTGAATAAAGAAAATAAATACCCAGATGATATTATTGAAATGTTATTGCATATTAATGGCTTAATTAAAAAATACCTTGATGAAGGTAATCCTTTTATTATTAAAGAATATCTTCCTCTTAATAAGCTATCAACAAGAATAAACTACTTAGTCATTCAAAAAAACACATATAATGAGCAGTATGGGAAGTTGTTTGATGATTTTATAGACAATTTTGAATGTTTGATAAATGAATTGAAAGAGTTAAAAGAGAAAATCCGTTATTAATATTACATTTTTTAAGTATCATCATGCAAACTACATTATCAGATGAACAGATTTTAACTGTTCCTAAAGACCTAACTAATGTTATCAAAAATCTAGATTTTTTTCATTTCAATAATGAAATGGATAATGAGGTTTTAAAAGTTAACTTGGAAATACTCAAATCGATTAACTCTAATTTTGAAAACTGGTTAGAGTATGCAAGTATTGGTATGAAAAGTTTAGAGGATCAAATTAGCACTGTTCTACCAAAGATTAATCTTGAGTCAAAAGATGTTGAGAAACAAAAGGATTATATATATCGTCTTTTATCGGTTACATTTCCTTTGATTTATGAGTATAACCTAAGGTTTGATAAACCTTTAAATCCTACATATCAAAAGTATAAACGTTTCATTTTTGATAATATTGAATCATTTCCAGAAACGATAAAATCTGATTTGAAATTCATCATTTTTGAAACTCCATCTACTATATACAGAGAACAATTCAATAATTTAAAGATTAAAGAATTAAAGAAACTTGATGAAGATATAAATAAAAATATTTCAACAATAGAAGAATGGGATACAGAATATGAAAAAAAACTAGAAAAGGTCGAAGGTCTAAAATCAACTTTAGATCAATATACAGACGCATTCAATTTCGTTGCCTTATATGAAGGTTTTTCAAAGTTGAAATCTAAGTTAAGTAATACTGCATGGGGATTAGTTGTTTTAATGGTGTTTCTTGCTTTTGGTGTATTGACTCCGGTAATATTAGAGTTTTCCTATTTTTTAGGTTTAATTGGGGATGGAAAAATTGATTTAAAAAATGCCTCAATTGCAGAGGTATTAATGTTTACATTCCCAGTTATTTCTCTTACCTTTTTGATGCTCTATTTCTTTAGAGTTGTTCTACATAACTATAAAGTAACAATGGTTGAAAAAAGACAAGTGCAACTCAGAATGACACTTTGTCAATTTATACAAGACTATTCAAAATATGCAAAAGAAATAAAAGAGAATAGTGATGTCACCCTTGAAAGTTTTGAAAGAGTTATTTTCTCGGACCTTACATCGAGTTCTGAAAAACTACCTACAACTCTGGATGGGGTTGATAAAATAGCAAGTCTTTTGAAAGTAATGAAATAAACTGGCTAATATTAAGAATATGGTCTTTTTTGATTGGTCTGAAGAAAAAATTTTAAATAGGGACTCTTGGGATTTATTTCACAAGAGTCCCTATTTTAATTTAAGGTCTAGTAGGGTAATGAAATCTTAGAATAGCAAAAATGGACATAACTTTATTTTTTGTCAATCTTCTCAAATTCATTAAAAATCCTCTCCTCTAAAATAATGGCATAGTGATTTTGAGTGGTCACAACAGAAGCATGACCAAGCATTTTACTTACAGATTCTAAAGTCATTCCTTTCAAAATCATTAAAGTACCAAAAGTTTTACGGCCAATTTTTGAAGTAACATGCTTATCAATACCAATTTTTTTTGCAATGTTATTCAGCGTGTAATTATATGCCCTCACTTGCTTATAATCACTTTTTAGATTTCGATTTTTGAAATAGTCTTCAATGAGTATAATGGCTTTTTTAATAAGGGGTATCGTACACCTTTGGTTACTCACTAAACTAGTTTTATCCCTTTGTATTGAGATATACTTTTGGCCTTTCTTATTGGTTCTATAGTGCTTTTTGAAATCAAAGTTTTTACATTCATTGAAATGCATGCCAGTATAGCAGGATAGTAAAAACCAATTTTTTGCTTTTAACTCGTGCTCATTTTTTGGACTGTAGTTTTCAAATATTTCTACTTCAGCATCATCAAGAAAGGTAATGTCACTTGGCTTTCTTTTACCATATTTAGGAGGTGTAACTCGCATATGGTAAATCTTATTTTTTTCTGCATAGTTATTAATAGCATTGACTAAGAAAGTAATATCCTGTTTCAAGGTGCTTTTTGTAACACCTTTTGAAATAAGGTCCTCATAAATACTTTCGATTTTAGTTGTGTCAAGATATTCAATAGAATTAATATTTAATTCAGTGAGGTGTTCAGTAATTCTATTTCTACAGGAGTTTAAATTTCGAATCCTTGAAGCTGTCTTGATTTTCATTTCACGATCCATGTACATATCAAGGACGTCCTTTAGGTTTAAAGACATTTTTTTGCCTCTGTAGATATCTACAAGGTCGTTCGCTGTAAATGCAATATGAGAAAGCTGAAAGGTGTTAGCGATCGATCTAATACTGGCCTCTACTACAAAGAGTGATTCATTTAATGTATGAGCCTGTGGATGATTAATTATTTTACCTTTTCGTTCCATTGATCTTTATAGCATTTAACTCCTGTATTTAGTCCAGAACGAGCTTTAACTCCATTTACAGTGATCCACATTAGTATGGATCCTTTATTATTAGATCTGTTTGTACGGTAAAACAATGAGGTGACAAGATTCATTGGACTGATAAAGTTCATAGTATTCACGTTAGTAGCACACTTTTTTTTGTTGGTACGTGTGATACTAAATGTGATACTAGTAAAGTGAAAAATAGAAGTTTTTATTATCTCTTTTTAAAGAATATTATAGTAGAAATAGGTGTTTTTGCGGTATAAAATGAATGTGATTATCAAAAAAATTGTCCTTATTTTTAGTCATGACAAAATTACAAAATTAAAGCAAAATCAGAAATATCCGCATTGTAAACTTTGTGAAAGAGTTGCTAAAGAATTGAATTGGAAAGAACCTTACTATAAAATCATGAAAACATTATTTTTTTTCTAGCAGATATCCGAATTCTACAAACCAAGTTTTACAAAATGAAGCAGCTTCGTTGAGTTTATCGTTCATTTCATGTATTGATAGGCTGGCGTCATAATCAATAAAGTTGATGTGATAGTGTTGGTTGTTAATGTGTACAGGTTGAGCACCTTCATTATGATTCCTAAATAATTCACATGTGAAATACGGTGCTTTAGTACTTGATATTGTAGTTCCAACGATTCCCTTTGAAGGGATAATCCCGAGATGTATTTCCTCAAAAGAAGCTTTTTCCTTCTCTTTCTTGATTTCGACATGTACGGTGTATTCCTCTGATAAATGGTTTTTAAAGATATTTTCACCTCTTTTAATTGCTTCTGCTTCTTCTAAATTGGAAGATGAAATATCCACCAGAATGGTGACTGCTTTGTCTTCAACCTTTAGTAAATCCACATGCGTATTAGTAATACGTCTGAGATGAACAGCATGATGTTGAATGCTTTTTTTTACTTTATCTTCCGTAGTGAGGTGCTTGATATGTTTCATTCTAATTCAGTTAGTTATTTGAAATAAATTGGAAAGGTTTCTTAAAAGAAGATATCTTCTTTCGTTTTAAAATCGAAGATTGAAATCTGATTGTTTTTTCGACCCAATTGTATGGCTTCTTCTTTGTCTTCCACATACATTACAGAATCAAAGTAATAGAGAAAGGTTTTTGGATCTTGCCATCCGCCAATAAGGTGATGATGTTTTTGGGCGTGTTCAATACAAATTACAATACCATCATTATCGAATTCATTTTGAGTAGCTTGATAAGCAATGATGTAGCCTTTTTCTGCTTTGAAAATTTCTTTTGTAGTGAGGCTAAAAGTGAAACCTAACTTATTTCTTTGAGCAATGGATCTTATTAATCCCACTAGTGGTTTGAAAGTATCAGAAGTCTCAGTTTTTAAGATATTATCTAAAGAATGCATGAGAAATTGGTGTGTTACTATTGAGTTCCAATAATGATGGAGCTCTTATGAATTTATTTATTTGGTATTGTGATCAATTTTGAAACCAAACAAGTAATTTCTATTTAACTTATTCAAATTTAGGCAGTACAACTGCTTAATGTTTTTATATAATTGTTAATTAGTGATTTGGGTCAGAGTTATTTAAGTGGCATAATAAGATTTTTGAGTCATAAATAATTAATCTTACCCGTTTTACCATTTAAACATTCATCGCATGCCAACCTCTAGAAGATCAAGAAAGCTGATAGTAGCAATGAATACACACAAAGCCATGTCTTTGCAGAACCTTTCTAAAATTTTAGGAATTCCTTTTTCAACTTATGAATTGAATTCAATCGTCAATCAGTTTGAGACGAAAGGGATTGTTGAAAATGTACAAATCAGTCCGAAAGGGACATTCGCAAATTTGACAGAAATGGGAATGAAGTTGTCCGCTGATATCCTGGAAAATAGATAGTCACTATAGGTTAGAAAGAACAAAGAAGGTTGTAAAATCTATCCTTGATTAAAAATAGCAGTTGAGGCTGCCAATTTTAATTCTTTTCTAATAAAAATGTATACAATAAAGAGAAGGCACTGTCAGTAGTTATTGACAGTGCCTTCTGTATTGATAGAGTGCTTCAGCGTAACCTTGTTTTGCTGAAGTTTCCCAATAAATACATGCTTTGTTGGCATTATTCTGACTTAACTTGTAATGCCATCCTAAATAATAATTGGCTAATGCTTGGTGTTTTTTAGCGTTGAGCGCCTGGAGTAAATACCTCTGCGATAGATTAAATTGACGATTATGTTGTAGTGAAATTCCAATCAACAATATACTCTCATCATAATAAGGACTTCCTTGAGGGATTTTTTGAAATACTTTTGCTGCTTTATCGTATTCCAATAAAATATCATTATAGGTTTTTCCTAACCAAAAATCAATCACATCATCACCATTGTTATACTTATATGCTTTTTCAAAAGCTTGAACGGCACCAATTCCATCTCCTGCAAGGTACATTGCTCTTCCCTTGAAATAATATAAATCACCAGAGTAAGGCGTTTCTTCTTTTAAATCGTCTTCAATCTTATGGATATAATGGAGTGCCGTGGAGGGCTTTTTTGAAAGAACTTCTATGCCTGCCTGAATAACCTCGGCTCTTGTGTAGTCTTCGTATTCAAGTAGTTCTTGAACATTTTGGTGAGCTAAACGAACCCTGTTTTCTTTTAGATTTGTTAAGGCAGAACTGTAAGCCTCATCCGCCAGTTTACTCTGGCGATGGACGAAAAAAGAGATTAATCCAATCATCGCAACAACGTAACCTCCAACAATATAGGGTACAAACTTTTTGTATTGTTTCCTTTCTTTTTTGGCTTCCGCCTGAACGTGCGTTTTATATTCCTCTCTTTTTCTATTTGTTTCTTGACTGTAATTTCTTCTTTCTGTAGTGTTAGAAGAAGTCGTATTATGGAATGTGAAATAGGTTAGGCCATTATCATATTGAAATTTTTTAGAGTCATCATAAAGCGTATTGTAAGCTTCATTGATGAGCTTAAATTTATCTTCAAGTGTTGAATCACTTTTGTCGACATCGGGGTGGTATTTCTTGGCTAAGGTCAGGTAAGCTTTTTTTATTTCTTTCTTACTTGCACTTCTATCAATCCCCAATATATTATAATAATTATCCATAAAGTAGTTTATAGAATGTTGATGTATCTGAAGAAGGCGAATTACTTTACGTCAGAATACACTCATACTAATAGCTGAAACAATGAAAATTAACTGTTACTGAAGACTAAAATAGAACATTTCTTACGAATAGAGAGAATTATTAAAGAAAATTAGGATCATTACTCAGGTGAATAGAGTAATGATCCTAAAGTATAGTATTTATTTTAATAAAAAGTTAAAGTCATCCTCTGGTGTTAATTCGTAAGGAGCTTTTCCTTTTTCAAAAATTCTAGCAGAAAGAGGACCTTCCAGACAGATATAATCACCTTTAATTTTCAACCATGATCCTTCACGGAGTCCTACTACCGTTTGATCGTTGTAAGTGTGAAACTCTTTAATCCTTGTCTCTCTTGTTTCCCCCATATGTTTAGAAGTTGGATCAGGGTCTAAATAATGTGGATTTAGGTTAAAGGGTACCAAACCCAATGCGTTCAATGAAGCAGGGTGGGCGATAGGCATATCATTGGTTGTATTGATGGTTAAGCCAGTGATATTTGAACCTGCACTTGTTCCCATGTATTTCATACCTTCACTCACACGAGTTTTAATCGTTTCTATTAAACCAAGTTTTTGTAATTGATCCAATAAAACGAAAGTGTTGCCACCTCCTGTAAACACTCCTGATGCAACAGCAAGAGCGGATTTAGGGTCGTCAAACTCATGTAGTCCTCTCATTTTGAAGCCTAATGCATTAAATTTTTTAGCGGCAATCGCTGTATATTCATCATGTGAGATTCCCCCAGGTCGGGCATAAGGGATAAAAATTACTTCTTTTGCCCCTTCAAAGAAGGATTGAATCGTTTCTTCGCAATAAGATAAATAAGGTTTTCCGTGTACGGTAGATGTGCTAACGATCAATAAGTTTTTTTCATTCATAACACTAGGTTTAAGTTAATATGCAAACGTATATGTGTTTTATAAAAAAAAGTGACTATGTGGTGATAGTCACTTTAAGCTTTCTAAGCTGTAATTTTAAAATATCTTTTGAGCCAGGAATCACTAGCTTCCACAATCCATCTTGAACGGAAATCTCCTAACGTTTGGATTGTATTATCAAAGATTAATGTTGAAGGCTGAAGTTTCCCTTCAGTTACCATTCCTTTTGCTTCTGTCATTTTGAAAGTAGCAACTTCCTCTTTTTCATTCAAGTAAGCTACATTAGTTCTTTCAAATAAAGACACATTTAATGAAGTTTCAATAGAACGGATAACACCGACTGACTTGTCGATAGAGCAACCCGAAGCTGCATGAACTCCTTCATCAACAGTGATGATAATAAATTGATTTTTCTCAATACTAAAACTGGCATCCAATTCACTTCCATGGGCGTTCCATGTAGAAATAAATTGTGCTAGAAGAGGAGCAATATTGGCTTGCTCTTCTGTAGTGAAGGCTCTATTTGATTGGTAAATCCAAATACGGGAAGAATCCGGTAGCTGATTTATACTTTTCATTTGATAACTCTTTTTTATGCAATATACATTTAGTTTCTTAATCTTTTGAACTGAATGTCTGTTTAAGTGTTTTAAACAATTAAAAAAGGGGCCTTTTTAGGACCCCTTAATGGAATGAATTGAATTGGAAAAATATTTTAAAGTCCTTTTGATTCGGCAACAAGCTCTGCTAAATCCATTACTTGTACCTCTTTTTCTTTCTCTTTATTTTTAATACCATCATTAATCATGGTCATACAGAACGGACACCCTGCGGCAACTACTTCAGCACCTGTTGAAAGAGCCTCTTCTGTACGTTCAATATTGATATCTTTATTTCCTTGTTCTGGCTCTTTAAACATTTGAGCTCCTCCAGCTCCACAGCATAAACCGTTTTTCTTACAACGTTTCATTTCAACTAGATCCGCATCCAAAGCTTCGATGACAGTTCTAGGTGCTTGATAAACGCCATTTGCTCTGCCTAAATAACAAGAATCATGAAACGTAATTTTCTTTCCTTTGAAAGCTTGACCTCCATCTACTTGCAATCTTCCATCATTAATCAATCCTTGAAGGAATTCAGAGTGATGAACTACATCATAATTACCACCTAAGGCAGGGTACTCATTTTTGATGGTATTGAAGCAGTGCGGACATGCTGTTACAATTTTCTTGATTTCATAGGCATTCAACACTTCTATATTTTGCATTGCTTGCATTTGGAACAAGAATTCATTTCCTGCTCTTCTCGCAGGATCTCCTGTACAGCTTTCTTCTGGTCCTAATACAGCAAAATTGACGTTAACCTCGTTGAGAATTTTAACAAACGCTGTAATTACTCTTTTATATCTATCATCATAAGAACCGGCACAACCTACCCAAAATAAAACCTCAGGATGTTTTCCTTGTTCTACCATTTCGGCCATTGTCGGTACTTTTAAGAAATTTGTATCTGTCATTGTTCTGTGTGTCTTTTATTGGTGTAAAATAAATTAGGCTTTGATGTTATCTGATGCTGACTTTTTAGTCTCTTGAGTTCTTAATTCTTCACCCCATTTGAATCGATCACTTGCTGCAAATGCCCATGGAGCTTGGTTGTTTTCAATGTTCTGGAAGACCATATTCCATTCTTGAGGAGTTCCAGATTCTTCCATCGCAACATATCTTCTCATTTCTAAAATAATCCCTAGTGGATCAATATTGATAGGACAAGCCTCAGCACATGCATTGCAAGAAGTACAAGCCATCAATTCCTCTTTTGAGATATAATCTCCGTACAGCATCTTACCATCATCTTGGAATGTGCCACCATTTGCATCTCTATTTTTGCCAATTTCTTCTGCTCTGTCTCTTACATCCATCATCACTTTTCGTGGTGATAATTTTTTACCCGTAATATTTGCAGGACATTGAGATGTACAGCGACCACATTCTGTACAAGAGTAGGCATTCATTACATTTCTCCAAGAGAGATCTTGCACGTCTTTTGCTCCAAAAGTTGGCATCTCATCCGAATCTCCTTGTTCAGCATTTTCAACAGGCATCCCTAACATGATTTTTACTTCATTTGTTACCGATTCCATGTTTTCCATTTTTCCTTTTGGCTCTAGTTTCGCAAAATAAGTATTGGGGAAAGCGAGGAAAATATGAAGGTGCTTTGAGTAAGTGATATATACTGAGAAAGCAAATATACCTAATATATGTACCCACCATGCTGTTCTTTCCACTGCTACTAATGCAGTTTCAGAGAGTCCAGAGAAAAGTGGTACCAAGAATTGACTAATTACAAAAGTTCCTACAACTGGGTAATGTTCATTTCCCATTTGTTGTAAAACAGCGTCAGATGCATTCATAGAAAAAAGCATTGTCATTAAAATGATTTCTGCATACAAGATGATATTTGCATCTCTATAAGGCCATCCTTTCATTTCTGCCATATGAAAGCGTGGAATCTTAAGTGCGTTTCTACGAATAAGGAAAATGAAACAAGAAACGGTCACTGCTAGTGCCATCACTTCAAAGAAACTAACAATGAAATGGTAAGTAGGACTAGGGATAACGTTGGCAAAAATACGGTGCTGTCCCGTAAGGCCATCTAAGACGATTTCAAGTACCTCAATATTGATCAATAGGAATCCTGCGTAAACGGCAAAGTGCATTAAACCTACTAAAGGGCGATCGAACATTTTCTGTTGACCAAAGGCCAATCTGAACATATTACCGAACCTTTTTGCTGAATCTCCTTTTATTTCTTCCTCTTTGCCGAGAAATATATTTTTATAAATAAATGTAGCTCTCTTGGTTACTAAATATCCCGTAAAACCGATTGCGGCTACAAAAGCGAGCTGTTGCACAATCTGAATCATAATGCTTAAAAAGTTATGTGTGTTTATTGTATATACTTAACTACTTACTATCTAAAAATGTTATGCAAGCAGAGTATTTATTGCTAATAAAGTACTTTCAATGCGTATTTACAAATATTTAAATGTAAATAGTTGAATAAATATAACGACCTAAACCACAACTACTTTGATTTCATGTTAATTAACGTAATAAAAACACTTATTGAGAATGATTCTAAATATGAATAATTATTCACTTATTGTATTTTTTGGATATAAATAGAATGAATTAAAGAATTTTCTATTGCATATGGACTAGATGTACATTTTACTATGATGATTTTACCATTTTATCCAAAATTGAATTCATTTTTCCATTAACTTGCTAAGTACTAAGCCAAAATTAAATGACAATTAGTTCTTCATTATTTTACCGTTGTATTCACAAATAATTATAGGAACTAGGATTCTAAAATTTTGCCTTAGCACAATGAGTTAATCTAATAAACATAATTCAAACGGTATGCATAAGATACTTCCTTTATTTTCTATAATACTTTTTCTTTTTATTAGTGTTGTAAAAGCCCAGCCTGAGAAATGGGAAATTGTCACCTCAGATAGTTATGAGAATAAAGAGATCAGGTATTCTGATTATGTATATGATCCTAATGTAAGAACAGTACAGTTGTATGCTAAAGGAGGAAGTAGAAGTATACCTCAGTTAAATTCACCAGTTGTTAGGTTAGATCAACAGTTTCCTCTCGTCTTAGAATTTGACCTTTTTGGGGATGATGCCGATTATTTTGAGGCAGAAATAGAGCATTGTAATAAGGATTGGACCCCTTCGGAACTCCAACCCATCGAATTTATGCAGAGTTATAATTCCTTCAAGTTGAATGATTTTGACTTTTCAATGAATACAAGTGTTCCCTATGTTCATTTTATTTTTCAATTACCGAAAGTAAAGATGTCAGGGAATTATTTATTGAAAGTTTATCGAGAAGGAGATAAAGATGATTTGATCATTACAAAGCGTTTTGTTGTGTATGAAAAAACAGCTTCTATTGCTTCTAAAATGGTAGAGATGAGAGGTAGTGAAAGAAGGTACATGCAACAAATTGATTTTACAGTGAATTATGGAGGGCTTACTGTAGTTAATCCTAAAAGAGATTTTTCAGTGACAATTCTACAAAATGGAAGATGGGACAATCCAATTGTCAATCTTTTACCTCGTTTTGTAAGAGGACATGAGCAGGTCATGGATTACAGTTATTATGATGGTGAAAATGCATTTCTTGGTTTGAATGAATTTAGAGTATTTGAAATTAGTAGCGTTAATAGCAGCGGGGCATCAGTATCTTCCACTGATATTATGAAGAACTTTAGAAAAGTGAGACTCAGATCAGACCTTGTAAGAAACAAAAAGGCATTTAACCAACAACAGAATGATTATAATGGAGGGTATGTTATTGCAGTTTTTGGGAGAACCGATTATTGGGTGGAATCAGACTACATGGAAGTGTTTTTTACTCTAAAATCCGAAACACCATTTGCGGGCGATGTGTATGCCTATGGTGGTTTTTCACAATGGCAATTGAATGAAGAAAATAAAATGATATACGATGCACGAAAAAAAGCTTATGTAGGATCTACTATTGTAAAGCAAGGTCGATATGATTATATGTATACTGTGGTAAATACTTCTAACATGACTAGAGATGATGTAGAAATAGAAGGGAGTTTTAACCTCACAAGAAACCAATATGAGATATTAGTGTACTACCGAGGACCTGGAGATAGAGCCGATCGAGTAGTAGGTTATCGTAGCTTATCTGCCAATAGATAATTTTTTTTCATCTATAATTAACATTTAATTCATTGAGAAATAAGACGTTTACATTGGTTAGCAGAAAAAAGTTTTAAAGATACTTGCACAGTTAAGAAAATACCTACACCTTTGCACCGCGTTAAACAAAAACAGTCCTTTTGAGAGACACATTCGGGATGTAGCACAGTCCGGTTAGTGTACCTGGTTTGGGACCAGGGGGTCGCAGGTTCGAATCCTGCCATCCCGACTTTTGAATTACTTTCAAAGGTATGGTCCGATAGCTCAACTGGATAGAGCAACTGCCTTCTAAGCAGTAGGTTCCAGGTTCGAGTCCTGGTCGGATCACTGTTTTTGTTTAATGTTTCTTTTAAAGAAACTTATCGGGATGTAGCACAGTCCGGTTAGTGTACCTGGTTTGGGACCAGGGGGTCGCAGGTTCGAATCCTGCCATCCCGACGATAAAAAACTTTAAAAGGATGGTCCGATAGCTCAACTGGATAGAGCAACTGCCTTCTAAGCAGTAGGTTCCAGGTTCGAGTCCTGGTCGGATCACAGTTTTTGTTTAATGTTTCTTTTAAAGAAACTTATCGGGATGTAGCACAGTCCGGTTAGTGTACCTGGTTTGGGACCAGGGGGTCGCAGGTTCGAATCCTGCCATCCCGACGATAAAAAACTTTAAAAGGATGGTCCGATAGCTCAACTGGATAG
>NZ_JTAM01000090.1 GCF_000812565.1 Flammeovirga sp. OC4
TTCGTTTTTCATCAATGGAAAAATGAAGAAGAAAGAAGCTTGAAAGTAGGGCTTATAAATGTTTGTAGAAAGCTTGATTAAAAGTTGACGAGAATTTAGTTTACAATGTAGTAAGCATTAAGCTGATATATTCTTCCAATTTTAAAGACAGTAAACAAATTTCCAAGTAGTTATAAATAGTAAATTCTAAATCACAGTTGTTTTTCATCTGTGATTTTTTGTAACACATTTTAATCTAAGTATTAGAGCAAAAGTAAGTGGTGTTTCATGCACCATAGTTAAAACTATGGGCAAGTAATATACTAACCTCATCAAGACTAAAGTCTTGAAGGTTGATAACAAAAGCAACACTTAGTGTTGGTGGAGTCAATATTACTTACCCATGACTTCAGTCGTGGTGTACGCTATTTTATCCTATTCCTTTTGTCTTAGTACTTAAAAATCACAATTATGAAAAGAAGAGATTTTTTAAAATCTGGAGCCAAAGGATCCCTAGCTTCAGGATTATTACTTACAGGAACTAACCTCAATGCAAAAGATAAAGATACCAATGGCAGTTGGGTAAGTGACCGTAGTAAAGACAATTGGCAACAACTTAGTAATGGAGAAAAAGGGACTCCTGAACGTTTTAAGCATGAAAACTATCAGGTTGTTGTGGTAGGCGGTGGACTAGCCGGTATTTGTGCAGCAGTGGCAGCCGCAAGAGAAGGTGCCCAAACATTACTAGTACAAGACCGTTCTGTATTAGGCGGAAATGCATCAAGCGAAATCAGAGTACTCGTCAATGGGGTAAATCACCTTCAGCCCGATTGGATTCCTGAAAGGGAAACAGGCATCATTGAAGAAATTTTACTTCATAATCGTTTTCTAAATCCTCAAGAATCGTTTTCAGTATGGGATCATGTTCTTTATGATTTTGTGATACGAGAACCACATCTTGATCTTCTACTCAACACTCAAGCAGTCAATGTAGAAATGAAAGGAAACCGTATCAAAAAAGCAGTATGCTGGCAGACGAGTACGGAAACAGAATACCATATCAGTGCTGAACAATTTATTGATTGTTCCGGTGATGGTTTATTGGCGGCTACTGCAGGGGCTGAATACAGAACAGGTAGAGAAGCGAAAGCTGAATTCAACGAAAAATATGCTCCCGAAAAAGCCGATGGTTGGCAGATGGGAGCTAGTTTGTTAATTGCGGGTAAGGATATGGGAAAACCTACCCCTTACACGCCTCCATCATTTATGATTCCTTTTGATCTTAAAAAATCACACCCCAAAAGAAAAATACGTTCTTTTAATGAAGGGTATTGGTGGGTAGAAGTGGGCTCACAAAACGACATCATTGCAGATCAAAATGAAATTCAGGAAAAGCTGATGGGACATGTGCATGGTGTTTGGGATTACATCAAAAACTCTGGTGAGATAGAAGGAGCCGAAAACTATGCCCTAGAGTGGATTGGTTCGGTACCCGGTCGTAGGGAATCAAGGCGCTTTATGGGAGATCATATTTTAAATGAAAGAGATTTAGTAGATCATCATCATTTCGAAGATGCTGTAGCCTATGGAGGTTGGTCATTGGATGAGCATAATCCAGGAGGTATTGAGAATTTGGGTGAGCCACCAAGCTATTTTCATTATCACTTCAAAAAAATCTATCAAATTCCATTCAGAAGTCTTTATTCTAAAAACATAGAAAACCTGATGTTTAGTGGTAGAAACATCAGTCAAACTCATATTGCCTTATCTTCCACAAGGGTCATGGCTACTTGCGCATTGATGGGACAAGCAACAGGTACCGCCGCAGGCATGTGTGTACAGCACAATACCAACCCAAGAGGTATTTACAAAAAGCATCTTAAAAGCCTCCAAGAGAAGCTCTCTATCAATGATGCTTTTATCCCTGATCATCCTTTTACCAACAAAAATGATAAAGTGAAAGAAGCAACGCAAATCACCGCTTCAAGTACAAAATCAGGTGATGCAGCACTCTTAAACGATGGTTGGTCTAGAGATTTTCAAGGTAAAACACATCATTGGGCCTCTTCTACCCTCCCTGCCACGGTAAACGTTGAATGGGAAAATCCTGTTGAACTTTCTTCTGTAATTATTAAATGTGATACGAATGTAAAAATGAATATCATGATGAGAAATAATTATAACAATCGAAAAATATTTACAGATAAGGTCCCTCCAGAACTTCTTAAATCACTCTCCCTTCAAGCTAAAAGTAAAGGGAAGTGGATCGACCTCGGCACTTTGGACCAAAATCAAACTAGACGTATTAAGTTTAACTTTGAAAAGGTAAAAACCACTGCCATCCGAGTAGTTATGCATGAGACTTACGGAAAAGAATACGCTAAATTATTTGAGATAATGGCTTTTGAGGAGGGGGTTTTGAGTTAAGGTCACCTTCTATTAAATCGTGTACCTTAGCATGAGAGGAAAGCTAAAATGTCAGTACCGGGATTTTTAGGATTTTATGATGAACAGGATTTTGGATACTACTCCATATTTATATCTTATCTGTAATTTGATTAACTAAGAATAAATTTGATTGAAAGAAAACCAAAAATCCAAACAATCCTCTAACCCTAAATACTCTGATACAGACAATGATCAACAACCACTTACAACTCACTTCTACAAAAAATAATACAATAGTGAAAATAGAAACGTAAACAAAATATTGAAAAAGGTTTAACCATAATTATCCATAGTTCTCCATTGAAAGAAAACCAAAAATCCTAACAATCCTCTAACCCTAAATACTCTGATACAGACAATGATAAACAACCACTTACAACTCACTTCTACAAAAAATAATACAATAGTGAAAATAGAAACGTAAACAAAATATTGAAAAAGGTTTAACCATAATTATCCATAGTTCTCCATTGAAAGAAAACCAAAAATCCTGACAATCCTCTAATCCTAAAAATCTTGGTACAGACATTGAGCTATAACCACCATATCAAAAATTAACGATTCATCTATTATGAACTATAGCAACAACGATTTAACAGGAAGAATAATAGGATGTGCAATGAAAGTACACCGCACCTTAGGAAATGGATTTCAGGAAGTAATCTATCAGCGGGCTTTAGCTTTGGAATTTAAAAATCAAGGAATCTCCTATCAGAGGGAAATGGAAATGAGTATTTACTATGAAGGTGTACATATCGGAACAAGAAGAGTAGACTTTTATGTAGAAGGAATAATGGTAGAGCTCAAAGCCGTAATACGATTGGAGGATGTTCATCTGGCTCAAGCAAAGAACTATTGTGAAGCGTATAATGTACCTACTGGCTTGTTAATTAACTTTGGATCGAAGAGTTTAGAATTTAAAAGAGTATTTAATGCTATAAAAAATCAGTAATGCATTGGCATTGGTCCAAAAGGAGTTAAAATATATATTTGCATTACTCATTTAAATACATTAACATTACAACAACAAACTATTCTCATTCGTGAAACATAAAGATAAGCTGACTATTTATGCAATGCACTGAGAACGATTTATAACATTAATTTTTTATTATCATGTTAAACACCAAAGACAAAAACGACCTTTTTGCACGTGTCGTTTCATTATCATGCACATCCCAAGAAGATACGCAGACTACTTATGATGCTATTCATCAGGAATACAAGTATCAAAATTCTTCTAACGTACTGAAGGATATTTCAACAGAAAGAAAAAAAAACCGATTTGAAAGCAGAACAACAGAGCTCAATGAAAAGAAAAATCAATTGGACTATGTTGAAACAGAAATTGCCAATATGCAAACCACACACTCAAAGTATAAGGTAAAAGTGGTGGAAAAAAATAAATTGGTAGCCGACATTAGTGATCTAGAATTAAAGCTAGAACAAAACGATGGATTAGAAGTCTATTTTAATCAATTGGATAATATTATGCAGGAAGCAGAGGCTTATGTCTTGCTTGAACTTCTACATCATATCAAAGACCATGCTGCCACAAGTGGCTGGGCATTGGATGACTATGCGATCAAGGATCTAGAAGTTATTGCTTAAATACATAAAAGGTCGGTGAGTCAGCCACTGACCTTTTATCTTTATTTACTTCATCCTTCTTCCCTAAAATATAATGTATGAATCTTACCAAAGCACAAAGAATTGAATTACAATCACTACTAGAAGCCAAAGTAAAGAAAACGAAAATTGCAGAGGCTTTAGGTGTACATCTGTCAAGTATTTACAGAGAGTTAAAACGCAACAGTTTCAATGGGAAATACGACGCCATCAAAGCGGATCAACTTGCGAAAGCGAGAAAGAAAGTGGCGGGTGGAATGTCGAAATTCAAAAGGAAAACAATTAATCGGAGGAAAAATAAATATGAGCTGTTTGATGACCGACGCTTTATCTATTGGAAGTCAGATACGCCCCGTGCTAGAAGACGCTATTTCTTTTTAAAGGAAAAGTGGCCATGGAAAACCAAACGCTATAAAATTCGACTGGGATGGGAAAAAACACATCATTATCGCAATGACATTCCATTATTTGAGTTGTTGATTGCCCACCTAAACGAGAATCATTTAACTACTACAAAAACAAATCAACCTTCTTCTTTTAAACAACTTCACTATTCTTCTAATTCTACTTTACATCAATACCCTAAACGTAAAGTGGCTTGACCCCTATTGTCTTTTTATACTTCATCCTCTAAAAAACACCTCTCCTAAACTTAAAAATTATAGACAAAACGTCATTCATTATCAAAACAAAGTGCTTCAGGTCGTCAAAACTTGAAGCACTTTTTATTTACAGCCTATTTGAAATTATTTTCGCATTTGCTCACGAATTCATTTTTTGATGGAAACACAAATATTTGATTTTATTTACAACATTGTGTAAAATACAATTCTGTATTACTAACATTATTTTATTATCTTGGAAATCTTAAAATGAATTCTATTCTTTATCATGTCAGAAATAGCTAACAACGTAGACCACAAAGGTCAATTAGAGCGACAGTTATGGAACATCGCCAATGAGTTAAGAGGAAATATGGGAGCCGATGAGTTCCGCGATTATATATTGGGTTTTATCTTCTACAAATACCTTTCGGAACGCATGGAGCTTTTCGGGAATGAGTTATTGGAAGAGGATGGAATGAAGTTCTCGGAGATTAAAGAAGCAACTGAGGAAGGAAAGGAATATCTGGAAGCCATTAGAGAGGAAGCCTTAGAGTCGTTGGGGTATTTTTTATTGCCTAGCGAATTGTTTAGGGTGCTTTCGGAAGAAGGACAGGAACAGGATGCCTTTATCTTGGAGAAGTTGCGCGATGTGTTGAACCACATTGAGCAAAGTACAATGGGTACGGACAGTGAAGAGGAGTTTAGCGGTTTGTTTGAGGAGTTGGATTTGACTTCTTCTAAACTGGGAAAAACGGAGAAAGCTAAAAATGAGTTGATCTCTAAAGTGCTTTTCCATTTGAATCAGATTGACTTCCAGTTGGGAAATACAGAAATAGATGTATTGGGTGATGCTTATGAATACCTGATCGGTCAGTTTGCTTCAGGAGCAGGAAAAAAAGCAGGGGAATTTTATACGCCTCAATCTGTTTCTCAAATTTTGGCTCAATTGGTGACTTCGGGTAAAGATAAATTGCAGTCGGTATATGACCCTACTTGTGGTTCTGGTTCATTGTTGCTTCGCGTAGCAAAACAGGTAGATGAAGTGGCACATTTCTATGGTCAGGAGTTGAACAGAACGACGTACAACTTGGCACGTATGAACATGATTTTGCATGGGGTACGTTACAATGAGTTTGATATTCAGCAAGAAGATACCTTAGAAAACCCTCAACATAAAGAAAAGCAGTTTGAAGCCATCGTAGCCAATCCTCCTTTCTCGGCAAAATGGTCGGCCAATCCCATTCATTTATCGGATGATCGTTTTAGTGAGTATGGAAAATTAGCCCCTAGTTCTAAAGCGGACTTTGCTTTTGTACAGCACATGATTCATCATTTAGGTGAAAACGGTACAATGGCGGTGGTACTTCCTCATGGTGTATTGTTTAGAGGTGCAGCCGAAGGACATATCCGTAAACACCTGATAGAAGAGAACAATTATCTAGATGCCGTTATTGGTCTTCCTGCCAATATTTTCTACGGTACGGGTATTCCTACTTGTATTTTGGTCTTCAAAAAATGCCGTCAAAAAGACGATACCATTCTATTTGTAGATGCTTCACAACATTTCGAGAAAGCCAAGAACCAAAACTACCTGCGTACAGTAGATGTGGAAAAGATTATCTCTACGTATGCAGAAAGAAAGGAAGAAGAGAAATACGCTCATGTGGCTTCTTTAGCCGAAGTGAAAGAAAACGATTACAACCTCAATATCCCTCGTTATGTAGATACTTTTGAGGAAGAAGCTCCTGTAGATTTGGATGCGGTTTCTGATCGTTTGGTACAGTTGTCTGAAGAAATGAAAGATACGGATACGACTATCCAAGATTTCTGTCATCAGTTGAACATTAAAACACCTTTCTAAGCTATGAGTGAAGTAAAAAAGAATATTCCCGCTTTGAGGTTTCCTGAGTTTAGTGAGGAGTGGGAGAAGAAGAAACTTGGTCAACTACTTACATTTAAAAATGGAGTAAATGCTACGAAAGAGCAGTACGGTAAAGGTGTGAAGTTTATTAATGTTCTTGATATTATTGAGAACAATTTCATTACCCATGATAATATAAAAGGACTTGTCGATATTGAAGAAAAAGAATTCTTAAAAAACGAAGTAAAATATGGTGATATTTTATTTCAAAGAAGTTCTGAGACTAGAGAAGAAGTAGGTCAAGCAAATGTCTACCTTGATAAAGAAAAGTCTGCAACATTTGGTGGTTTTGTAATTCGAGGTCAGAAGACTTCTGATTATGATCCGATGTTTATGAATTATCTCTTAAAAGGAAAAACAGCAAGAAAAGAAATTACAACTAAAAGTGGTGGGAGTACGAGATATAATGTTGGTCAAGATATTTTGACAGATGTATCAATAAAAACAACCACCCTCCCCGAACAACAAAAAATCGCCACCTTCTTATCCTCCGTAGATAAAAAGATCGGACAATTAACCGAGAAGAAGGAGCTATTAGAGGAGTACAAGAAAGGGGTGATGCAAAAGATCTTCTCTAGGGAGATTAGGTTTAAAAAGGAAGATGGAAGTGCTTTTGAGGAGTGGGAAGAGAGGAAGTTGGGGGAGTTATTAACAGAAAGTAGAATAAAAGGAGATGGAGGTGACAAAGCGAAGAAGCTAACTGTAAAACTTTGGGGAAAAGGAGTCTTTCCAAAGGAAGATAAAACTGAAGGTAGTGCACAAACACAATATTTCATTAGAAAATCAGGTCAATTTATATACAGTAAACTCGATTTCTTAAATTGTGCTTTTGGAATTATTCCTGATGAATTAGATGGACTTCAGTCTACAGTCGATTTACCTTGTTTTGATATCAAAACTGATTTAATTCATCCATATTTCTTGTTAGAAAGAGTAAAGCAAAAAAACTTCTATAAGAAATTTGGAGATACAGCCGATGGTAGTAGAAAGGCTAAGCGTATTCATGCAAATGTCTTTTTTGATTTCTTTATTAATCTCCCATCAATTCCCGAACAACAAAAAATCGCCAATTTCTTAACTTCTTTAGATCGTAAGATAGAGACAGTTGGTAAGGAGTTGGAAGGCGTTAAGGAGTGGAAGAAAGGGTTGTTGCAGGGGATGTTTGTTTAGTTGTAATACATTTATTAAATTTATAACGAATATGAAGGAAGTCATTTTTTCAAGAGTATAATTGTAACGTTTTATACGCTCACCTTGCTTTTCTTGAATGAGAAATTTTCCATTTTGTCAAGTGAGAGAAACATATCCATTGGGGGTAAAAGTGTTTAAGAATTCCAAATATGCAAATAATCGGTAATGAGATATATGAGGCTATCATTGCGATGAGACTCTTTATCAGCTCGGTAACTATTATTGTATGTAAGGTATTCCTACATATATTGCTATCAGAAGCAACGGTATGAAGATTTCGTGTCATGTAATTCTGGTATTTAAAGTAATATACAAAGATTATTCTAACAAATAGTTTTTAAAACTAAAAGGGGTCGGTCATCTTATTGGCTAGTAAAGCATGTTACAGTATTAATAGATCCGTCACGAAAATTTGACAACTTTCATATTCATTTATTATGATCGAAAAACTTAAACTGAAAAGGTATATACATTTTAGTGAATACTACGAAGGAGAAGATTCTCTTTCTCTTAAAAAATATATTAGTAATCCAAAAAAAGTATCATCACATAAGTTCTTTCCATTTATTGAAAGGCCTATTAAAAAGAGAAGATTCAGAAAAGCCAAAAACTGTAATTTTAGGATAGGCTCTACAAAACCACGAAAGATAAAATATTGTAATCATTTAGATAGTCTAATTTATGCTCATTATGCTACTAAATTAAGCAAAAAATATGAGGATATCTTAGCACAAGATTTACAACTGAACTCTTCAATTATTGCTTACAGAGCAATACCCATTAGAAAAGGCACGGAAAAACCATGCAAAAATACTATCCATCATGTCGCTGACTTAATTAAAGAAATTGAACAAAAAAAATTTACTAATTACTATGCTATAGCATTAGACATTTCGAATTTTTTTGAGGATTTGAAACACAAAAAGATTAAAGAATCATGGAAAACAGTTATGGGATATGAAAAAAAAGTTGGTGATGATATTATACCAAAAGATCAATATAAAGTTTTCAAAAATATAACAAAGTATTCATGGGTAGAATATCATGATGCTTTTAAAAATTCTTCTCATAATCATAAATCAAAATCCCCTAGAATTTTAAGAAATAAAGCAGATCTTAAAAAAAAGGAACCCATTAAAAGCTTTTTTACTGATGGAGAAGATTTCCGAAAAAACATTGTTCAAAAAAAGTTAATTAATAAAAATAAAAAAGATTGCGGAATTCCTCAAGGCTCACCTATTAGTCCTATTTTAGCTAATATGTATATGCTTCAATTTGATAAAAAAGTAATTAATTTTTTAAATGAAAATTATCCTAAAAGCATATACAGAAGGTATTCAGATGATATATTATTAATAATTGATAATTGTGATTTAAAAGAAGTACTATCTAATATTGATATTTTCAAAGATGATTTAGACCTGAAAATTCAACCTACAAAAACTCAAATTTATTCGTTTAAAAAAATAGGAACTTCTTACCAATGTTCAAAAATTAATGAGAATAAAGAATCAATCCTCAGCAACAGTTCTCTAGAATATCTAGGCTTTTCATATGACGGGAATAGAGTTCTTCTTAAAAATGCTTCTTTATCAAATTATTACATGAAAATGAAAAGATTTGTAAGAAGACAACACGTTTTTGTCAATAAAAAAAGTACTGATGTACATAAAGAAAAGCTCTTTATAAATAAAGGTTACAAAGCATTTACTCATATTGGTTCTAAAAGAGGGTATAAATATGTTAGAAAAGAAAAAACAACAGATAAATGGTATAGACCAAAAAGAAAGTCAAATAAGGTATGGGGCAATTATTACTCCTATGCTAAACAAGCAATAGAAATTTTTAACCAAAATTCCATAAAAAATGGTATTAAAGGGCAAATGAGTAGGCATTCACAAATTTTACATAGTGAATATAAAAATTCTCAAATTAAAAATTGTAGAGATAGAGTTTTTATAAAGTGTAACCATGAACAGCCTAATTCTAATGTAAAATGTAAAATAAAACGTATACCTTATACTTTCTGTAGTTGTCATGAGAAAGCTTTTTATAAGAAGTGTGACATTATTACAAATGGAGAAAATATATATTGCTCAATTATGTCTTTAGCATATTACTATAAAAAAAGATGACTACCCAACCAGAACAAATCCTAGAAAACAACCTAGTCAAACAACTTCAGCAATTAGGTTACGATCAGGTACAATTACCTGATGAAAATGCTCTATTGTCAAACCTTAAAGCACAACTAGCAAAGCATAACAATACTGAGTTCTCTGATACTGAGTTTAAGCAGATTCTGAACCACTTAAACAAAGGTTCTGTATTCGATAAGGCGAAGATCTTACGGGATAAAATGCAGATCAATAAAGACGATGGTAGCAGTGAGTATATAGAGTTCATTAATCAGAAACAGTGGTGTAAAAACGAATTCCAAGTGGCACAGCAGATCACTATGGAAGGAGAATATAAAAATAGATATGATGTCACACTTCTGATCAATGGCTTACCGTTGGTACAAGTAGAGTTGAAGCGTAGAGGGTTGGAACTGAAAGAAGCCTTTAATCAAACTAACCGTTACCAACGTCACTCTTACGGTTCGGGTCAGGCACTGTTCAACTATATCCAACTGTTTGTGATATCCAACGGTGTCAATACAAAGTATTACGCCAATAACCGTAAGCAGTCCTTTAAGCAGACCTTCTTTTGGGCGGATAAGGAAAATAGAAATATCACTAACCTTACTCAATTTGCAGATGCTTTCTTAGAGCCTTGTCACCTCTCCAAGATGATTACCAAATACATTGTCTTGCATGAGTCTGACAAGATATTAATGGTGCTTCGCCCCTATCAGTATTACGCTACGGAAGCGATTGCGGATAGAGTAAAAAAGGGAGTAAAGAACGGGTATATATGGCATACAACAGGTTCGGGAAAGACCTTAACTTCTTTCAAGGCTTCTCAGATTATGATGGAGCTACCCGAAGTTCATAAAGTAGTATTTGTGGTAGACAGAAGGGATTTAGATTATCAAACCACCAAAGAGTTCAATCACTTCTCTGAGGGGAGTGTAGACGGTACAGACAACACCAATAATTTGGTCAAACAGTTTACTGATGATACAAAGCTGATTGTAACGACTATTCAGAAGCTAAATACAGCCATTAATGGTTCTCGATATCAATCAAGAATGGAAAATTTAGTGGATAAGCGTATAATTTTCATCTTTGATGAGTGCCACCGTTCACAGTTTGGAGATACACATAAAGCCATCACTAATTTCTTCCAAAACAAACAAATGTTTGGTTTTACGGGTACACCTATTTTTGCCGATAATGCTTCTAAAAATGATTTAGGGAAGCGAACTACCAAAGATTTATTTGACGACTGTCTGCATAAATATGTCATTACAGATGCGATTAAAGATCAGAATGTATTACGCTTTGCAATAGAATATGTGGGCCGTTATAAGCAAAAAAATTCCAACAATGAATTGGATATCGATACGGATCATTTAGTAGAAGATATTGACACCAAAGAGCTGTTAGAATCTGAAAAACGCCTGACAAAAATAGCAGATTATATCATTAATAATCATGATCGGAAAACACACGGTAAAACCTTCACTGGTATGATGTGTGTGAGTAGTGTAGAGACATTAATCAAGTATTACGATATTCTCCAAAAGAAAAAAGAAGCCGGTGAACATAACCTCAAAGTAGCCACTATATTTAGTTATACCGCCAATGAAGAGGATAAAGATGCCAACGGTGCTTATGGGGAGTTTGAAGGTGCAATGGTAGCAGAACCTGTAGCTACTTACGGAAATATCCATACAAGAGAAGTTCTTGACCACTACATTGGTGACTACAATAAAATGTTTGGGACCAGCTACTCTACCAAAGATTCGAAGTCGTTTTACAACTACTATAACGATATTTCCAAGAAGGTAAAAAGTAAAGAAATTGACATCCTTCTAGTCGTCAATATGTTTTTAACCGGTTTTGATAGTAAAACATTAAATACACTGTATGTTGACAAAAACCTTCAATACCATGGTTTGATTCAAGCATTTTCACGTACTAATAGAATCTTGGACGAGAAAAAATCGCATGGAAATATTGTTTGTTTTAGAAACCTTAAAAAGAATACAGACGATGCCATTCTTCTCTTTTCTAATAAAGAAGCCAAAGAAGTCATTCTTGTTGAGCCTTATGAACAACATTTAGACAAATTTCATGAAGCATTAGAGAAACTATTGTACTTAGCGCCAACAGTAGAAAGTGTCGATAATATAATAAGAGAAGATGAGCAACTGGCCTTTGTAAAAGCATTTAGAAATCTAATGCGTATCAAACATATTCTTCATGGTTTTGCAGATTATAAGGAGGAAGATCTGGACCTTACTGCACAAACTTTTGAAGATTATAAGAGTAAGTATTTAGACATCAATGATAAGGTCAAAAACGATAGAGGAAAAGATAAAACGTCCATCTTAGATGATGTAGATTTTGAATTGGAGTTAATACATAGAGATGAGGTGAATGTCGCTTATATTTTGACACTCTTAGCTCAAATTTGCGAAACTCCAGACGAAGAGAAAAAATTGGCTCAAAAGAAATCTATTATTGATACATTATCGGGCGAAGTACAATTAAGAAGCAAGAAAGAGTTGATCGAAAAATTTATTGATCAAAATCTGCCACACATCAAAAATAGTGATGAGGTAACAGATGAATTTGATAAATTTATTGAGGTAGAAAAGCAAAATGCCTTTACTAAATTGGTAGAAGAAGAAAAACTTAAAGCCGATATCACAGAAAAAGTCATCAGTGATTATCTCTTTACCAATAGAACACCTATTCAATCTGATGTAGTAGAAACGTTTGAAACAAAGCCTAAACTGTTGCAACGCAAGAAACTTGCGCAGAGAGTGACGGATAAGATGATGGGTTTTGTGGAGACGTTTATCAGCGGGATGTAACCACCTCATCAACAGCCCATGAATTCATTCATGGGTTGCTAATAATAGCGAGCTCGATGTAATAGTACATACTCTCTCTATCTCTCAAATGCTAAAAGTCTACAGACTTTTTATAACTATAGGTCCAAGTCACGCTTGCAGCTTAAGACTTGAACCAGTTGAGAAATCCATTAAAAATATAGGAGTAAAAGTGATGATATGATTATAACTTTTACTCCTTTTTTTCTTGATGAATAAGCAACTTAAGCTTCTATAAACTAAGCCCAAAAAAGGCCTTTTCCCCACTTACTTCTTCTGATTTGCTTATTCCCCCATCTTTTCCAATATTTTTTACTTTTACTACTTGAATATCTTTTTACTAGTCGACACCTTTTGCAAAGACAACCGTGTGCTTTGTATTTTTTAGGTGGATAAAGATTAATAAAATCTTCATTTGACTCTTCAAAATCAAGCAACGTTTCAAAATAAAAAAGAGTGGATTTATCTACTTTCATCTTAGTGTATTTAGACGTTAGCAAAATCGCTAACTTAATACACTGCGTGCTTTCTTATTCTCATGTTTATTGTTATTTGTTGTTTAAGTACCAAGACAAAATTATTTAATACTAATTCTATTTATTGTTTTGCGATTACTTCCTTCAAAAAACGCTAAATAGAACCACTATTCATACGTTTTTTAGCGTTGTACTCACAAAAAATAAATTAGAATTAAATATGATCTATTTTTGGCTTAGTACTTATCTAAAATAAGGCTTTTCTAAAACTATTTAAAAAAAATTATTGTTTTTGGTGTACTTTATCTTCATTTTTTATGAAGTCTCATAAAAATCGGAAACTGTTCATAGTTAAAAACTAAAAGTCTACAGACTTTTTATAACTATAGGTCCAAGTCACGCTTGTAGCTTAAGACTTGAACCAGTTCAGGTCGAGTAAAAGTTGATGATGATATATCATTCAATACTAAAAAAGCCACCCCTTTGCTCCGAGAAGCAAGGGGTGGCTTTTACATTATTACTACTTTTATACTTAAGTACTAAGTCAAAAATAAATGATAACTAATTCTTATTTATTTTTTGTGAGTACAACGCTAAAAAACGTATGAATAGTGGTTCTATTGAAAGTTTTTTGAAGGAAGTAATCGCAAAACAATAAATAGAATTAGTGGTATATAATTTTGTCTTAGTACTTAAGGTCTCGCTTCGATGGCGATACACGTGAAGTTATCCAAATAGAACTCTAAGGCTCCTGTTGCTGGTACTGGGTTGACTACTTTTAGTACCAACTGTCTTCGTGAAGCTTGTAAGTCGAAGCTTACGATTTGTTTGACAGTTACCCATTTTCCTTTTTCAACATTAGAAAGATCTGGAGTGTATTCACTCTTATCATTTCCTGGAAGTGAAGTATCTTGGAATCCAGTGATCAAACCACTTGTGAAATCGACACCTTCTGGGATAAAGATATCAAAGGATAGTAAGTAATCGCCTGGGGCATTTTTCATACCGTTGGCCCATGTTTTGCCGGCGTGGATGTTGTGGATGGAGAATAACGTTGAAGTCTCAATCGTACGGTCATCACTGATGAATGACATACTTGCCTCACCATGAGAGGCATAGGCTGTAGATCTTAACCATTTCTTTTTCTCAGTGGCAGCACCTCCATCTTGGTACCATCCTTCTGCATTGGCATTACCCAATGATGTAGTTGGTACTTCAACACTGATAAGATCCGGATCTTCAAACTCTGTTTCTGATAAGTTATACATCACAACGCTTTCTTCTGCAAATGCTTCCAATTGGTTGCCTGTTGCAGATGAAATACCTCCATTGCCATCGTAGGCAATCGTAATATCGTCTGAATTGTAAGTTGTTTCTCCAACAGTTAAGAAAATTCTTTGGCTGTTATTCGGATCAATTGCTACTGTTGAGATAGAGGATGGACTATCATAACCATTAGGGTTTGTGATATGTGCCGTAAAGTGACTTGCTGCATCTGCTCCAATGGTTGCTACAGGAATTGATGTTTCGAAAGAAATGACCTTTGTAGATTCTTCCGTTAAGGCAGATGTTTTCAATAATGCTTCATCAACAGCAATCAATAATGGTATTTTAAGCTCAACCTCAGTATCTGGCATTCCTGCCACACCTTGACGGCTTACTTTAAAAGTACCCGCTTCGAAAGCCATTGAAATAGTTGGATATTGCGCTACTGCATTTTCATCAGTATAGATTTCTTCTGTTGTATTATTCAAGGTCCATACTCTTCCGTTTGTTAAACCTCTTTGTGTATTGTCTACATAGGTTAGTGATTCATTCACTTTGATTGAAATCGATGTCCAATCTGCTGGATCAGAAGGAATTTCATCTCCATCATTGTAAGCGAATAATAGTGTTTCTCCTTTGTAAACTTCAAACTGAGGTCTTACTTCTGGTGCCTTGATATTCAATTTCAACGGAATAGTCTTTTGAACAGTTTGTGACAATGCCTGAGATGATCCTTGACGGATTGACTTCATAGCACCTGCTCTACCTTGTCCTGTTTTCATAGGAACCACTTCAAACACTCTGTTTTTACTTGTTTCTTCCAAGTAGCTTAGTGTCCATTCTGTATCTGTTGGCTTACCGACCGTTGTTGTATCTACAAAAGTCAATACATCTTCGCTTGCAATAAGGTCTATTGTTGGCCAATCAGAGTCATCAGCACCATCCACTTCTTGCTCTGCAGAAACAAATAAAACTGTGTCTGTATGGTTTTTAAGAACATAGAATGAAGGCTTTACGTTGTCATAAACTTCCACATTAAAAGTAGTATCAATCACCCAAATACCCGGTTGATCTGTCATTTCTACTGCTTCTAATTGACGACCTGCGCCATTATGCGTTACCTTTTGATCGTAAGTGTTGTACAATCTTACCTTTTGAATACCGGCTGTTGGGAAATAAACATGCACCGTAGCATCTTCAGATTTCACCCCTCCTAAAGAATCAATAAAGGGTGTAAAGTCCTCTTCTGTCTTTGAAAAATCTCCTTTCAGATAATTTGATTCCTCACCGATCGTCCACTCATGGAATAGTACACCTTGAGAAACATCCATAAAGGAAATATAATCGTCAATTGAGATCTCCAATGTGTCTTTGTGCTCTTCACTGATCGCCCAAGAGACTGCTCTTACTTTTTTATCGTCTGCAATTTCATCTTCTTTTTGGCATGATGTAAAACCAAGAATGCCAATTAAAAAGAGTGCAACTAATTTATATATATCTTTCATGATTATCTTCAGTTTAGCCTTTAACACCTGGATTCGTTGATAACTCCGCTGTAGGAATCGGATAGAAATCATGCAATGAAGGAATGTAATTCATCAAAGCTGCCTCTCCATCTACAATCTTATAGTTTGGTCTTGCTGTAAATTCCTTATCTGGGAACGGGTGAGTGTCACCACCAGGAATAATACTACTGTTCCAAAGTGTTTTCTTAGAGTATGTTCTTGCGTCTTTGAAGTGAATTACCCAGTAGTTTTGACTTGAAATACGTTGGAAATTCTCTTTAATAATGTTCCATCTTCTTAAGTCAATCCATCTTGTCATGTGACCTTCTACAGACAACTCCAATGGTTTTTCAACATACATCAAATGATCCATTAGTGAAGATGCAGTGTAAGTGACACCATCATAAGTTTTAGAACCGTCTACTTGCGTACCGATTAATTCTAGTCCCCAACGACCTCTTACTTCATTGATCAACATGATGGCCTCAGTGATTTGACCCATTTTAATCTTACACTCTGCTAAGTTCAAGTACGCTTCTGATAATCTATTGATCACAACATTTTTAGCAGATCTTTGGTTACCCAATGGTAGGCTTCTCTCTGTATCAAGAATGTCATAATTACTGAATTGCTTATAGTAACCAAACTCAGGCGAACGTGCTCCACCAGCTCTAAACGGATCTGCTTCTGATACAGAACCAATTTGATAGTACGATGTTAAATCATCCTCTGCCAAAGCCATCATTGCTGACGCTCTCATCGAAATATTTCTAGTATAAGAAGCTCCCTCTAATTCCACTGTGTTTCTGTTATCTTGAGGGTCCATTTTCTCCGTTTTGTAAGCATAAGCCACCCAACCTACAGGAATAGATTGTCTGTTGCCACCATACGTTTGTGGAGAAAAAACTGCTGCCCATCTGTTTTGTCCATTGATCTCATCCCAGTTTCCTAAGTCTGATCTTACTTCATTTGAATACGCCACTTCCAAGATTGATTCTTGATTGAAAGCACCTTCACTTGTAAAGATCTTACTCATGTCTGTTTCTAAACCATAACCATACTCGCTATTGTAAATTACATCATTGTAATAGTAAGCCGCAGAATCATAGTTTGAACCTTCAACGAAATCAAACAAGAAAGAATTGCCTAAGATCATTGCTGCTGCACCTTTTGTTACTCTAGCTGCACCACTCAAATCAGAAGATACATTGGCATGTTTTGCTGGAAGGTTAGCGTATGCAAAATGTAAGTCTTCTCTTACAAAACTCAATACTGAATCAGCAGAAGATACTTTTTTGTACATATCATTTGCATCCACCCAAGTATCTCTAATGATCACTTCACCGTTGTTATAAGCTTGGTGTGCATAGAAATGTAATAATCCTCTGAAAAATCTTGCTTCAGCCATTTGAAGTGTCCAAAGTGGATCATTTCTAAATTCGGCCATTGATTCAAATTGAAGACCATGGATGACTTGATTGGCTTTGAAAATACCATTATACAATGCCGCCCATTTCTTATTGATCTCGTCACTTGTTTCAGTGTACGTGTGCTGATAATAAGTCAGAAGCTTACTTGTAGGAGTTGGTCGGTCCATACCAGGATATCCTAAATCTGATCGACACGCTTCTTCCCCAAAATTCCAAATATAATGATTCATCATCGATGCATAAACAGCTGTTAAACCTGCTTCTGAATCATCTAAACTTGTGTAGAAATCTTTAATGGTTGTTTCATTCGGGTTGATCTCAGTCAAGTAATTGTTACATGCTGTTACACCAAAGAAACTCACTAATAATAGAATATATCTATAAATATTTTTTGATAAGTAATTCATAGTTGTCAGTGTTGTTTAGAAGTTTAATCGGAAACCTGTTGAGTACAATGCAGCAATTGGATAATTACCTTTATCTAAACCTCTTGAAGACACGCCATTGCCTCCCACTTCAGGATCGTAACCAGTATATTTTGTAAATGTTAAAGCGTTTTGTGCTCTTACAAAAATTCTAAACTGATCAACTTTCACTCTTTTCAACATACTTTTTGGAAGACTATAACCTAAGGTAATGTTCTTCAATCTCAAATAAGAACCATCTTCTAACCAAAGGTCTGTATCTCCTCTAAAATTGGTTGTACCTTGTTTCAAGTCACCTCTATACGCTGGAATATCTGACGTTGGGTTATCTGGTGACCAAGTATGGATTTGATCAACATGTCTACCCTCAGAGTAAGCCATTAGCTTACTACCATTCATGATTTCATGGCCTACTGCTGCATACCAGTTCATCATAAAGTCCCAGTTTTTCCAACGTAAGTTGATAATCAAACCTGTTTCAAAATTAGGTAAACCACTACCTGCGTACACTTTGTCTGCCTCAGTGATTTGGCCGTCACCGTTTGTATCTTTGATGATCAAGTCACCCATTTTTGCTGCAGGGTTGACCTTATTGTATTCAGCAAGTTGCTCATCTGTTTTGATGATTCCGTCCGTTCTGTAAAGGAAGAAAGCACCTGCTTCATAACCTTTCGCAAATACCGTAGCTCTCGATTGGTTTACAGCACCCCAAATCAAACCTTGATCTGCTGTATAAACGAAATCTTCTGTATTCATATTCGTGATTTCGTTTTGATTACTTGAGAATGTACCCGTAATCGTCCAATTCAATTTTTTCGATCTACCTTTATAACTTAAAGCCAATTCATAACCTTTATTGACCATGTTACCCACGTTAAGCGTCACTAATTTATCATTGTTTCCTCCTGATGCAGTACCTGCTGATGATGGCACTTCAATTGGGAATAACATGTCTTCTTTAGTTGTATGGTAAACGTCAGCATTGAATGTTAAGCGGTTACCCCAGAATGCCATATCTACACCAATGTTGTTTTGGATTGAAGTCTCCCACTGTACATTAGGGTTTGCAAATGCAGCTTGTGCAGCACCTGAATAAATCTTACCATTGAAATCATAATCATAACCTCTTCTGATAGTTGGAAGATCTGAATAAGGTCGGAAAGATTGACCACCTACGTTACCATGTGATGCTCTAATCTTGAAAATGTTCATTGTTTCCTTAGCTCCTTCGAAGAATGGCTCTTCTGCTACGTTCCATGCTACTGAAGCCGATGGGAAGAATTTGAATTTATTGTTTTCAGCAAATTTTGAGTTACCGTTATAGTTACCACTTAATGACAATAAGTATCTTCCTTTGTAATCATATTGTAAACGACCGATTGTACCGATCAATTTGTAGACATAATTGAAACCTGGAGTTACAGCCGTCTCTAAAGTGGCAGAACCGAAACCTGGCTTAGAATTATCTACAATACCTCTTCTTGAAACCGTATGACTTTGTCCGCCATATTCTTCAATTGATCCGCCTAGCAATGCTGAGAAATTGTGATCTCCCCATTTTTTATGGAAATAGAATCTACCATCCCAGCTAAAACTTGTACTACGTTCTGTTAGCTCAGAGTAATAAGAGTTGTTGATATCTGAAAATTCTTTCCCCGTATTCTCATTCACAATTTTGAAATAAGGATTGAAACGTGAACGGTTTCTGTTCAATACGCTACCACCACCGTTTGTTGTGAAGGATAACCAATCTGTAAAGTCGTATTTGATACTAACGTTTCCTGAGAAACGATCTCTATCTTCAAGGTCTTGGAAATACAATGATTGGTATAAGAAGTTGGCTTGAACGGCTTCTTGATCCGATGCACCTGCGTACACATCTTTGCTAGGATCTACAGGAGCCATGTAAGGCTTGTAACGAATTGTCTGCGTCAATAAGTTACCTGAAGGTCTTTGTCTCTCTTCCGTTGAAATGGCAATAGATGAAGTAATTGTCCATTTTTTAGACTTATAACTTGAACCACCACGTAAGTTGAAACGATCAAACGAAGAGTTGATCACGTTACCTTCTTGATTAAAATAACCACCTGTTAAGTTGTAAGTAAATCCAGAACTTGAACCACCCGTAATGTTTAAGTTGTACTGTTGCGTCGGTGCATAGTCTACAAATACCAATTCATCAAGATTATTATCATTTAAGAAATTGTTCTTGTTTCTTTGGATAAACATGTTGATTTCATCATCTGAAATACCTGGGTTTAATGCTCTTTGCTCCAAGATATCAAAATAAGCTTGCTGTGATGAATTCATCACTGGTGTGTTGGAAGTAATCTGTCTTACACCATAGTTACCATCAATTGATACTTTCAAGTTTCCTTGATTACCAGTCTTTGTTGTGATTAAGATTACACCGTTAGCACCTCTTGTTCCGTAGACCGCACATGAAGCTAAATCTTTAAGGATATCAATAGATGCAATCTCGTTAGGTGCTAATCGAGGATCTTCATTTTGAGGAATTCCGTCAACAACATATAACGGTTGGTTAGCACCCTCTACGTTAGATACTGTACTTACCCCTCTAATTTGAATCACTGATCCTTCACCCGGAGAACCTGAAGCTGACGTGACACTCACACCCGCTACTTGACCTTGTAGTGCATCACCAATATCTGAACTGACAAAGTTGTCTAATGTTTCAGATTTTACGTGTGCTACAGCACCTGAAATTTCTTTTTTCTTTTGCTCACCATAACCAATCTTCACTACCTCGTCAAGCATTTCAACATCACTTTCTAGCATGATGGTTATGTTCGATTCTGCATTTACATTAAATGTTGTTGGTTTCATACCAATAAAAGTGAAAACCAAAACATCACCTTCACCCACCAGAATGGAGAATTTACCATCAAAATCAGATACAGTACCCTGTTTGGTTCCCTGTACCATAATGTTTACACCTGGTAGCGGTAAATTGTCATCTGCACCTAGTACTTTACCGTTCAGTACTCTGTCTTGTGCCAATGTATCATTCGTAAACATTAGTGTTGACAGCAGTGCAAGTAATAGTATACTCCTATAAGAGAATAAGTTAGACAAGTAAGTATTCATGTTACATTTCATTAATAAATTACTTTAAGTACCCGAACGAAGTTCTTGTACCATAATTGTAAGTTCTGCGATAAACCTTCAATTATATGTTACCATTCATTTCACCTTCGATTAGAATCATTTCAATAGAGTATTCTTCTTTAAACTAGTTCTTCTAAAAAATTTTGAGTTGGCCACATCAATTAGAATAACTCAATAGTATTGTTTTTCTAATCTGTTATCAGACAAGTAGTGTTTGAAGTAAAAAATGTTTCACTAAAAGCTCCGTGCTTGTGTTAAATAACAATATAAAGGTAGAGAGAGATCAAAATTTGAAGGTGACTATAAATCAATAAAATGTTTTTTGAAGTAAAACATCAACATAACTAACTGAATATAGGGCATTTAATAAGTATATATTTTTCATATAATTAAAGTGATTAAGTCAAGAAATTAAAGTTTAAAAAGTAAGATACTACTAAAAGCGATATCAATATGTAAATCAAATTTAAGAAAACAGAACAAATATTTACATTAATTAAGATTTATGTTAACCGGGAAAATATTGTATTTATCTTATACAAATCAAATTTTATTTAAATGTTGTCAACGGATAAAAAATAATAGCTTAAAAGCTTTGGTAAAAATAATGTATTTTTTACATTTATGACAGAGTATTTTTTAAACTGTTCTAATTATTTTTATTGAGTTGGGTATCATATTTTTAATAGATTTTGTCCCAATAAGACCGTACGCATGAGAAGAATTTACTTTATTCAACTGTTTTTACTACTATTATTTTCACATATAAATATAAGTGCCCAAAAAACGAATACTGCTAATAATGGATTAGTGAATTATAGTATCAACGATGGTGTTTCGCACTATGGGGTTACTGCTTTATTGAAAGATCATAAAGGATTGATATGGCTTGGTACTTATAATGGGCTGGATCGATTTAATGGGTATGAATTCCAAAATCATAGAAATTCAGATTATAAAAAGATCTTAAGTGATAATAAAATCAGATCGCTGTATCAAGATCAGAAAAACAATATATGGATTGGTACAGAAGATGGTTTGAACATCTATTACTATGATCAACAGCGTTTTGAAACCATCCCTACGGATAACATTTCAAATTCTTCCGATCGTCCTTGTGTCATTGCGAAGATTGTTCCGCTCAAAAATCACATTGTTTGTATTACTGAATATGATGGTTTGTTATTCTTCAACCGTGAAAACTATCAATTAGAAAGAGTACATCACATTGAGGTCAAAGATAAATCCTTCCGATATGTTTTTGATGCTATGCCACTCGGCGAAGATGTGATCTTAATCTCAACGGCAAAAGGGTTAATCTCTTATGACTCCAATAAGGATGAACACGACTATATATTAAAAGATCACATTTCTTCATGCAAGGGTATTACCTTAGACGATGATAACAATATTTTTCTTGCTGAATATAACGGTATTAGTCTAATCAAAACCAACTTGATCAATGGGCAATACCAATTCCATTACATTAAGAAGTTTTTTCAGAATGCCCGTTTTCTCCATTTAGATATGGATGACAATAACAATCTTTGGTGTGGTATGCTATCAAAAGGTTGTGCATTAATAAAGAATCCAAAAAGACTAAAAGAAAAAACTCGATTCAGAAGAAAGAAAGCAATCCGCTATTTTGATATTGGAAGGGTAAGCGATATTTTCTCTACTAAAGAAGATAATGAAATATGGATCAGTTCATTAAGCAATGGTCTTTTTGCTTTTGATAAAGTGGCTTCTCCTTTTAAATATGCAGATTTAAATACAGCTGAATTAAGAGGTCGAAATTTCAATAATAAAATCTTAGAAGGGTGTGTTTGGGATGAAGAACACATCTTGTTGAGTTCTTACCTCAGAGGATTGATCTATTTTAATACTAAAACAGGAAGACTTGAACCTTTGCCTCAAGAGTTTGATCAAATGCCAATTCCACAAGCATGGTCTTCTGTTGTGAAAGATAACCTTGGGGGGAAATGGTTGAGATTTACCAAAGAAAGAGGTAGTTGGTTTTATCAAGCTCCTGATGAACACCAAAAATGGATAAGAGTCAAATCTGAAGACATCCCTAAACTTACTTTTTCAAAATTAATACAGGTACAAGTGGATCAACACGGCTTGTATTGGATGGCAACAAACAATGGGCTTTTCCGCTTTAAAATGCAAAATCCTGGACAACTGATCTCAGGCGATGCACTAAAAGATAATCCAAGAATTCAGCTTACTGAAGCCAATCAGTTCAAAACACTGATGTTGGATTCATTAAACCATACCGTTTGGGTAGGCACCACATTAAATGGGCTTTTACGTATTGACAATCAAGCTGACCAAGAGTTAGACGAGATGAGTATCAGTCAATACAAGTACGATCCCAAAGCCAAAAAGTCATTACCTTCCAATCACGTTTCTAATATTATATTGCTCCCCAATGGTTCTATATGTTTGGGGCTAGAAGGTAAAGGAATCTGTATTATTAATGATGTTTATAAGGATAATTTGAAATATGATTGTTATTCAGAAAAAGATGGTTTGGATAACAATATTGTCAAAAAAATCATCTATGATACGGATGATAAATTATGGATCACAACAGATAAAGGGTTAAATCTTTTTGACCTGAATACTAAAGTGTTTAAACAATTTACAGTAGAAGATGGTGTACGTGCCTATGCTTTTGAAAATGTCGGTTTCTTACAAAATGAGAATACCATCATTTTTGCAGCCGGTAATGGAATTTGCTACTTTGACCCGTCTAAAACTGAAATTAAAAAGCCTATCCCTCCTTTTAATTTTGGAGATTTAGTATTGCTCAATACCACCGTTCATGTCAATGACACCATCGACAATCGTGTCATTTTGGATAAGCCTTTAGATCAAAAAGAGAAAATTGTATTGCAGTATGATGAGAATAATTTCTCTATTGAATTATTACTGCTGCACTATTCCAACTACCCATCAAGTTACAAATTAAAGTATCGTTTGCTTCCTCAGGATGAAGAGTGGATAGAAACAACATCTGCTTTTAAAAACGTTTCTTTTAATGGATTAGCTCCAGGAAAATATACATTGGAAGCGATGGCATCGAACTCCAAAAACCGATGGACAGCTCCTATAAAACTGAAGATTGAGGTAAAACCACCATTATGGAAAACTTCATTTGCCTACTTCTGTTATTTCGTCACACTTTGTATTATAGTGTACATTGTGATACGCTTTATGCTAAATCATACACACTTAAAGCACGAATTAGAATTAGAGCATATTGAGCGTTTACGTGTAGATGAGCTCAATAAAACGAAGGAAAGGATCTTCATGAATATTTCTCATGAATTTAGAACACCAATTACATTGATTACGGGGCCTATTCAAATGCTCCTCAAAATGTTTGCCTCTAATAAAGATGCCTTTGTTCATCTTGATCTCATCAACAGACAATCCAATAAGATGTTACAGTTGGTCAATCAAGTTCAAGATTTCCATAAAGCCGAACAGTCTATTTTGAAGTTAAAATCGAAAAACTTTGATTTTACTTCTCTTATTATGGACATCAAAAAGGATTTTGAATCACTTGCTGAAAAACAAGAAAAGCATTTAGAAATTGAAGGAGATGCCAACCAATTATTTATTACGGCAGACCGTTATAAAATTGAAATTGTATTGAACAACTTGCTCAATAATGCTTTTAAGTTCACGAAGAAAGGTGATACTATCAAAATTAAGTACGGTTATGATGAGAATGCGTTATTCTTCCAAGTGATTGATACTGGTATTGGTATAGAAAAAGCTCAAATTCCTTTTGTTTTTGATCGCTATTATCAATCTGAAAATTCTAATACCTACTCTATTGGTTCAGGAATTGGATTGGCATTCTCCAAACGTTTGGTTGAAATGCACTTTGGTAAAATCAGTATCGAGAGTGAACTGAATGTGGGAACGACCTTCTCTGTTTCGCTTCCTGTTGAGGTCAATGCTAAAGATGCATTGAACGAAAACAGAATTCAAGATATACTGAAAAACGAAACGGATGAAGAAAAGCAAAAGATTTTACCTACCACTTTAGAACTTCCAAGTTATCTAATGGATGAAAGCTTGAAAGAACTCAATGTATTTTATGTAGAGGATAACGAGGAACTTAGAACGTTTGTCAGTGATGTTTTATCTGAGTATTTCAATGTCACTTGTTTTGTAAATGGTAAAGAATGTTTGGAGAAGCTTGAAAACGAATGGCCGGACCTTATCATCAGTGATATTCTTATGCCGGAGCTAAATGGTTTGGAGCTTTGTATGAAGCTGAAAACAGATATCAGAACGAGTCACATTCCAATTATTCTTCTTACATCGAGATCCTCTATTGATGATCAGGTCAAAGGTCTTGAAGTGGGTGCTGACTTCTATATCTCAAAACCTTTCGACATGAAGCATTTAATTGCTTCTAGTCAAATGTTATTGAAAAACAGAAAGCAATTAAGAGAACGTTTCCAAATTGATTTCCCTGTTGAAGTCGAAAAGAAAAACACCAATAAAGACGACGCCATTTTCATTGAGAAATTCTATGAACTGATCGAAGAGAACCTTGAAAATGAAGACATTGACATGAATGTATTCGCTAAGGGTCTCTACCTCAACCGTACCACTTTCTTCCAAAAGGTAAAAGCAATTACGAACTACACGCCTTATGAATTGTTGAAGGTGTATCGTTTAAAAAAGGCTGCTGAATTTTTGGTGCAGGAAAATCTTCCTGTTGCAGAAGTTTGTGTCAGAACCGGCTTTAAAAACCGTACACACTTCAGTAGAATGTTTAAGGAATACTATGGTGTCTCACCGAGTAAATACGGGAAAAGTTTAGAAGAAAAGGCGTAAGCAATAGCTTAATTCAATCGTCTTTATAAACCTAAACCTCCTCTTTTCATACTTTGAAAAGAGGAAGATTAGTTTACATCATAAGCCCACGACTTAAGTCGTGAGCTTATAATGTGAGTAATGAACAAATGGTTTTACCCATGCTAAATGTCCTTTTGAGCCAATTCCGTTAGATATTCAATACGGCGAGGTACTAAACCTTCGAACTTCGACCAATGTGCCTTTTCGATTGTTTCTAGGTCAATCTTCATTCCTTTAGCATCCATCAATAAGACGACTGTATTTAAAATAAAATTGGTCTCGATGGGATCTTTACATTGATCTAAAATATCAAGTATTAATGGTTTTGGATCGACTGTTTCTGTAAGCCCTAAAAATTCTGTCGCGCGTGTTCGTACCAAGAGGTCGGGATCTGAAACGGCCAATTGTTTTGCTGTAGCATAAAAAGGTGATGCTTCTTTTCCATAAGCACTGCAATTAATCAAGGCCCAATAACGGTCCATTGCATTCTCAGAACTCAAGGCTTTTTGTATTCCTTTTTTGGCTTTTTTGAAAGGTAAAAGTTGTAAGTCTGCAAGGTCGATTAATTTATTGATTTGACTTTTGTTTTCTTTGCCAAAGGCTACCCCATCCCCTTTACTCAATTTTAAAAATGTTGGTTCTGGGTAAAAAGATAAATCAGGCATCCCCTTTACGCGGTCTTGCATTATTTTTCTCATTTCTAATAACACCTTCTTGTAAGCTGGGTCATTAGCCAAATTATTGATTTCATGTGGATCATTTTCCAAATCATACAATTGCTCTGGCAAACGTGATCGGTAAAAAGCCTCCTGTACTTTTTCCAACTCTCCTTTTCTCGCTAAATCTCTCCACTCTCTAAAAGCAGGTTGTTTGTAACGGTAGAAATTATGTAAACCATCAAAATTAAACGGCTGATAGCTTCTCCAATAGCTGTACTTTCCTTTTCGTAGAAAACGCACCAAATCATATTTCTCATCAAAACGATCCGCATAACCAAACGCCTCGTCTCTTTTATCCAATTCTTTTAAAGTCACACCTTCTCCTAAAAATGGCTTTCCGTCTATTTGCTCTGGTACTGGGAGCCCTGCAAGGTGCAATACGGTAGCTGACAAATCAATAAATTCTACAAAGCCATCCACTCTTGAGCCTTTTGGAGCTGGCGCCAGGTGTTTCCAATTTTCAGGTACATAAACCACCATGGCCACTTGCAAGCCGTCATTGTGGGCATAACCTTTTCCTCCCGGAAGCACTCCTCCATGATCTCCATAATGGAAAATAAAAGTATCATCCAACAAACCATCTTCTTCCAGCTGTTTTACAATTTTGCCAATTCTTTTATCTACATGATGATTCAATGAAATGTACTGTGCATACTTTTCTCTAAATAATGGCGTATCAGGATGATAAGGAAATAATTCAACGTTGGCGGTAGCACTAATATCTTCAACATGTGCTTTCAAAGGGCCAAACATCTGACTTTCATGCGTATCATAAAAATTTTGAACATGAAAGAAAGGTTGGTTTGGTTTTCTGTTTCTAAATGTCGCCTTCCTAGAACTTTCATCCCAAACACCTTCTACTTCTTCTTTTGTAAAGTTGTAGTCCTGTTTGTTGTTGTTGGTGGTATAATAGCCTGCTTCTCTAAGGTATTTTGGGAACATTTGTAACCCTTGAGGCATGTGTACTTTCTCTTGAGGACGGTGAAAATGGACACCTGTTTTTGGAGCATAAACCCCTGAAATAATTGTACTTCTTGCTGTTGAGCAAACTGGAGCATTCGAATAGGCATGATTAAAAACCAATCCGCCTTCAGCCAATTTTTCAATATTTGGCATTGGTGCTCCATGTTCTGGATTGTACAGCCTGTACCAATTGGCTGAATTGTCTTCGGAAGTAAGCCATACAATATTCGGTCGCTTTTGTTGGGCGAATAATGTAGTTTGCCAACAGATGGCTAAAATTAAAAAAAGACCTTTGTAATGATATTTCATTTCATTTTGAAGTTTAGTAGTCAATTTGATAAATAAAAATAACAAACACGTAGAAATGAATGGGTAAATTTTCGGTAAAAGAAAGGTGACAAAATTACTCCTTCTTTTATTTCTCTATCATTAAAAGTGAAAGCCCCCTTCATTACTACACTTCATAATAAAAATCTATATCAACATAAAAACAATCAATTTTACAAATACACAATCCCCTCGTATGTTTGTATCGTAATC
>NZ_JTAM01000091.1 GCF_000812565.1 Flammeovirga sp. OC4
TCGCCCAATAGCTTTTTCTTTTACGGTTGAGGTAGTAGAGATACTACCTCAGCAAAGTTTTTCCTTTTCACTGTCAATGACTAAATAATTAGTTGTGATAGTAATTAAATTCAAGTTCATTAGATCATTAAGACATTGATGGTGCCAATGACGTAGGTGTTCACCTCTTCCCATTCCGAACAGAGCAGTTAAGCCCTACCGTGCTGATGGTACTGGGTTAACCCCCGGGAGAGTAAGTCGGCGCCACATTCATTAAATATAGAAGGTTAGTTAACACAAGATGTTGACTAACCTTTTTTTGTGTTAAAATATTGTAATATTTTGTTAATCAGTATTTTATAGTACGAATTTACTATTTTTTTAAAGTATTGATTGTTACCTTTGTAGGTACTAGTTAGGCTAACAGTCTACTGTATTTCAGATAGTTATTTTTTTACTTATTAGATAATACAGAGACGAATCTTATAAATATAAAATTTCACTAAAGTGACTAAAGCAGAAGTAATCACAGAAATTCTCAGAAAAATTGAGAAGCGTCAAGAAGCACAGACTTCAAACGCAGCAACTATGGTTGAAGTAGATAAAGAAGTAGTTGGACAAGTTTTAGAAGACTTCTTTAATGTAGTGAAGGACAAGATGGCTGAAGGTAATAATATCTACATCCGTCGTTTTGGTAGCTTTGTAAATAAAAAACGTGCTAGCAAAAAAGGTAGAGATATCTCAAGAGGTGAGATTATTCCTATCCCTGAACACTTCATTCCTAGTTTCAAACCTTCGAAGGAGTTTGTTGAGAAAATTAAAGGAAGTGACAAAGTACGTTTAATCAACGAAAACTAGTACTTGTTGCAAAGAATTGTATAAATTGTCCGCATCTTATAATTTAGGGTGCGGACTTTTTTTAATTTCAAATTATATATGGGAACTAAGCAGTATATTTTACTTGGTGCCGGGGTCGTTTTAGTTGTTATTCTTGCATTGTTACCAAAAGCAGTTGTGACAGACAACAGTGAAAGGGTAGCAGAGGGAACAACAGCTACAACTACAGAACAACACTCAGAAGATGATGGACATGATCATGGTTCAGATCAATCTTCAATGGCACACACATCCAAACTACCAGCAGATACTCAAGCCACACTAGATCAATTTAAAAAAGAATTTGAGGCTGCAGATAACATTAAGAATAAAAGAGAAATTGCGGATAAAGCTTATGATCTTCTTTTAAAGATGAATAAGTTTGATCTAGCAGGTGATTGGAAGCTTGCATTGTATGGGGCTTCAAATGATACAAAAGACCTAAGAGCAGCAGCAGATGCTTATTACGATGCTTATACTTTTGCAATGAGTGAAGAAAGGTCTGCTCAAATGGCGACAAAAGCTCAAGAGCAATATCAAGCGGTATTAGATAAAGATCCAAAAGACTTAGATGCTAAAGTGAAATTGGGTATGACGTACATGGTTTCTTCCGCACCAATGCAAGGTATTGCAAAGATCAGAGAAGTAATTGCTATTGACCCTAATCATCAGTTAGCTTTGTTTAATTTAGGACTATTATCTATTCAGTCTGGTCAGTATAACAAAGCAATCGAGAGGTTCAAAAAACTGAAAGAATTATACCCAGATGATATGGAAGCAAGGTTCTATTTGGCGATCTCATTAAAGGAAATGGGAAGTCAGGATAAAGCCATTGATGAGCTGAAATACATCAATAAAAACGCTGATTCTGAGGAGATTCGTGCTACAGCACAGCAATATCTAGCAGAATGGGTGAATTAATGTAAATAAATACATAAAAATGGTGATAAAGTTCGCCTTTCTCCATTTTTTGTTATAAATTGCGCATTCGTTCTGAGAGTATTAATATTCGATGAATGAATTTAAAGAAAAGATTTAACACACTTAACCTGTAAGAATATGCCTTGCGGTAAGAAAAGAAAAAGACATAAGATCGCGACTCACAAGAGAAAGAAGAGACTTAGAAAGAACAGACACAAGAAAAAGTAATGTTCTAGTCGCAGCTTAATCAAGAACCTTGCTCTAGTGAATCTAGGACAAGGTTTTTCATTATCTTAGAAAAAGAATTATTTTTAGTATAGTAAAACGTTACTATACATTTTCATAGATTTATTGTTAACCTTAAACTTTTATTGAGTTGAGTAATGAACTAGTGATCAATTCAACTCCAGAGGGCAGCAGAATTGCTCTTATGAGAGATAAAAGTCTGGTGGAACTACACTATGATAATGACGAAACAAAATTTCAAGTAGGAGACATCTATTTAGGTGTTGTAAGAAAAGTAGTACCTGGTTTGAATGCTGCCTTTATTGACATCGGGTATGATAAAGATGCTTTCCTTCATTATCTGGACTTAGGACCTAAGGTCAGATCCCTATTGAAATACATTAAGCTTGCTCAAGGTAAGCACCACAAACATGTGAGTGAGAACCTCAAGCAGTTTCGTTTGGAACCTGAAATTGATAAACTCGGAAAAATCAATGACGTCCTAAAACAAAACCAAAAGATTTTAGTACAAGTTGTAAAAGAGCCAATCTCGACGAAGGGACCTAGATTATCATGTGAGCTCTCTTTAGCAGGAAGATACCTTGTACTTGTTCCTTTTAGTAATACTGTAAACATCTCTAAAAAAATCACTGATGCTGGTGAAAGAAGAAGACTATTGAAATTAGTCAACTCTATTCGCCCTGAAAACTTTGGTGTAATCATTAGAACTGTTGCAGAAAATCAAGAAGTTTCTGAGTTGGATAAAGACTTAAGAGACCTTGTGACTAAATGGGGAGAAGGCGTAAGTAAATTAAAGGTAGCTACTCCAAAAGAGAAAGTCATAGGTGAAATGAACCGTGCTACTTCTATGTTGAGAGATATATTGAATGAATCATTCGATAGTATCACTGTAGATGATAGAGAAGTGTACGATGAAATAAGAAGGTTCATTTTACAAATCGCACCAGACAAAGCAGGAATAGTTAAACACTATTCAGGCAAAACCAAGCTTTTCGAGCACCAAGGTATCGAGAAGCAATTAAAAACACTCTTTGGTCAAACTGTTAGCTTAGGTAGTGGAGGTTATTTGGTAATTGAACATACCGAAGCACTTCATGTTATTGATGTTAACAGTGGAAATAAGTCGAATGCAGAGAACAATCAAGAAGCTACTGCATTCAACGTAAACGTAGAGGCTGCTACAGAAATCGCCAGACAATTACGATTACGTGATATGGGAGGCATCATCGTTGTAGACTTCATTGATATGAAGAAAGCTGAGCACAAGCAAAAGTTGTATCAGCATATAAAGCAAGAGATGAAAGCAGATCGCTCTAAACATACAGTATTACCACTGAGTAAATTTGGCTTAATGCAGATCACGAGGCAGCGTGTGAGACCTGAATTAAGTATTGTAACTAAAGAGAAGTGTCCAACTTGTAATGGCACGGGTAAGATTACAGCATCTATTGCTATCGCAGATCAAATCGAGACAGAAGTAATGTACTTGTTAGAGAAGCAGAATGATGGCAAATTTAAATTAGGAGTTCACCCTTACCTTTATGCTTATTTCACTTCAGGATTCCCTTCTCGAAGGATGAAATGGTTCTTTAAACATTTCAAATGGGTCAAAATCTTCGAAGACTCTTCGTTAGGATTGTCTGAGTACAAGTTTTTTGATCATCATGATGAAGAAATTTCTTTAAAATGATTTGATTAGCTTCTATCACACAAGATGTGGTAGAAGCTTTTCTTTTGAGATAACAAATTAATAAATTATCATATGATAATTTATATAGTGTAATTATCTTTGTAAGTAAAAAAGGATTAAATATTAATATTATGTCAAAATTTACTAACTTAATCAACAATTCAGAAGTTCCTGTTTTAGTTGATTTTTATGCAGATTGGTGTCAACCATGTCACATGATTGCTCCAACTATTAAGTCGATAAAGTCAAAATTAGGCGAACGATTAACTGTGATTAAAATTAATTCGGATAAAAATCAACAGGCTATGTTGAAATATCAAGTCAGAAGTATTCCGACTTTGATATTATTTCATAAAGGAAAAATACTTTGGAGAAACTCAGGTGTGATGCCAGAACATGAATTGATGAAGGTGATCGAAAGATACACGTAACATTACTTTTAATTGCGAATCTACTTAACATGTCAAGCTTATCTTTTAATGAAGAAGTAATACAAGCTTCTCCTCTTGCTATCATGATACAATCTTGTGAGGGTGTGTCTACAGAATCATGGATGAAGTATATACAAGCTTTATTGGCTATCTCAGGGGCTGATGGAGAAATTTCTGAGGAGGAAATGGATTGGGTATTTACTGACTTTCTAGAAATTATAGGAGCTTCTGATGAACAGAAAGAAGAAATTAGAAGCTTTGATTATTTACAGGTCAATCTTGAGGAATTATTACCAAATCTAAATATCGATGTCCCAATGAATTTCAAAAGGACATTGGTGTATGATGCAGTAATGATGGCAATGGCAGATAATGACTATGCCAAAGAAGAAAAAGAAGCCGTTTGGAAGGCTGCGGAGCTTTTAGGTATTCCTTACTTTATAGCTCGTACAATAGAAGGCCTTGTCAATACTGAAAAATCATTGGGAATGATCCGTAAGTCTTTGTTTGAACTAGAAGAAGACACTGCTCATCCGATTATTGGTCTGCAAAGTTTGAATATGAAGCCAGCATCAGTATTGGAGAGAAATACGTTTGGTATAAAGCTTACTTGTGAACAAACACAACTGAATTATGGTTATGCACTGATGATAATCGCTGGAGCGGATGGAATAGTGTCAGATGCTGAAAAGGAGTGGTATTTAGAACAATTTGTAACCGTTTCAGAAACGCCTCCACATATTGCTGAGCAAGTGGTTGCTTATGATTATAAGAGCGGTAAGCTACAAGATGTAATTGATAACTTGAAAGTTGATGTAACTATTAACTTTAAAAGAACTCTACTCTATAATGCAGTTAAAATGGCGAGTGCTGATTTGAGCTTTCCTGAACAAGAGAGAGAAGCTTCAGAAAAGGTGGCGAATATTTTGGGTATATCTCCAGATATTGCACAGACTATTCATTATTTGGTGGATACTGAGGCTAAAATATCAAAGATGCGTTTGACTCTTTTTGAGTATAAATAATATGGTTCTTCTGTATAAGAAGAAAAGCCTTTTCATAAAAAAAGCCATTGCTGTTTCTTTACTGCAATGGCTTTTTTCTATCTTATAAATTTACTCTATCGAGAAATAAGTTTGAAAATATCATTACCGAAGGCAAAAACCATAATCGATAATAAGATTAACATACCAATTTGTTGAGCAACCATTAATACTTTTTCTGAAGGTTTTTTTCCTGTAATGATCTCATAAGTTAAGAAAACTACATGTCCACCATCTAATGCAGGAATCGGTAGTAAATTCATAAATGCAAGTACCATTGATAACATACCAGTGATTGTCCAGAATTGTAACCAATGCCATGTACCACCATAAACTTCAGCAATACCAATGGGGCTACTTACAGATTTACTTGCAGAAACTTCACCTCTAAAGAGTTTTCCAAAGGCCTTGATTTGAACTAAAATTACATTGAAAGCATCTTTTGTCCCTACAGGAATAGCTTCCATTAATGTGTATTTTTTGTATTCAGCATTAAGGCGAGATCTCATTTCAAAACCTAAAGTACCTTCGTTGGAAACTGTCATATTTAATTTAACAGGTTGTTCATTTCTCAAAACTGTTAATTCAATTTCTGTTCCTGCTACTTTTGAAAGAGCTACTCTAAACTCACTGAAATAAGGAACTTCTTTACCGTTAATAGCTACAGGTATATCATCAGCTTTCAATCCACCTTGATCAGCAGGAGTTCCTGGTAAAACTCTTTTTACATAAAATGGATCTCTGAAGTAGACATAAGATTTATTTCTGTATTTGTCATCGCTCATCCATTCGATCATTTCTTTAGGAATATCTACACGGATTTGCTCTCCATTACGATCTACAGTAATGTAACTATCAGATTCAAGAAGGAAATTAGGGTCTACAATATCTCTGAATTGTTTGGCAGGTTCACCATTTAGGTTAACAACTTTATCACCTGTTTTTAAACCAATTCTTTCACCAAGCTCACTTACATATAAACCGTACTTATTTACTTCTTCCATTGGAAGGTAACGTTCACCTGTACTGTAAGCAATACCAATAAATATAATAACTCCAGTAATCACATTCATGATGATACCACCTAACATCACAATAAGTCTTTGCCAAGCAGGTTTAGTTCTAAACTCCCAAGGTTGAGGTTCAGCTTCTAAATCATCTGCCCCTTTGGACTCATCTATCATTCCGGCAATATCTACATAACCTCCCATCGGGAACCAACCCAATCCGTATTCAGTATCACCCTTTTTGAATTTAAAAATTGAAAACTTTAAAAGGTTAGGAAATGGAAATAAGAAGTCGAAAAATAAGTAGAATTTATTTACTCGTATTTTAAAAATCTTTGCGGCAAAGAAGTGCCCAAATTCATGTATTCCTACTAAAATTGATAACCCAGTTAATAACTGAGCAGCCATTATAAGTCCTTCCATCTTAAAAATTAAAACGTACTACTCTGCTTTTATGATCAGAATAATAAGTTAGTTATAATATTTATTTATTTGACCATTGTTTTGCCACCTCTCTCACATTATGGTCAGTTTCAACATAATCTTCATATGTTGGAGTCTGTATGAACTGATAATTTTCCATACAGAATTGGTTTAGTGCAGCGATATCTAAAAATTTGATCTCATCATTTAAAAATCGCTCAACAGCAATTTCATTGGCGGCATTGAGTATACAAGCACTATTACCTTTTTTATCTAAACAGTCATATGCTAATTGTAGATTGACAAATGTTTCCTTGTCAGGTGCTTCAAAAGTTAGGGTAGGATAATCCATAAAATTGAAACGTTCGAAATCAGATGGTAATCTTTGAGGATAACCTAGAGCATATTGGATAGGTAACTTCATGTCAGGTAACCCCATTTGTGCTTTCATGCTACCATCTTCAAATTGTACGAGTGAATGTACAATTGATTGAGGATGTACAATAACATCAATCTGATTTGCTTCGACGTCAAAGAGCCATTTTGCTTCGATTACTTCCAAACCTTTGTTCATTAATGAAGCTGAATCAATTGTGATTTTAGCTCCCATACTCCAGTTCGGGTGCTTTAGTGCTTGAGCTTTGGTGACCTGAAGTAATTCTTCTCTTTTCTTACCTCTGAAAGGTCCACCTGATGCAGTCAGAATAACTTTCTCAATTGGATTGCTTTCTTCACCAACTAAACACTGATAGATAGCAGAATGTTCTGAATCTACAGGAATAATATCAACACCTTTTTCAATTGCTTTTTGAGTCACAATTTCACCGGCAACCACTAAAGTTTCTTTATTAGCTAAAGCGATTGTAATGCCTTGATCAATTGCAGTAAGCGTAGGTCTTAGCCCTGCATATCCTACCAGAGCTGTTAATACTATATCAGAATGTGTATTTTCTAATGCTTCACAGATACCATCTATAGATGTTAATACCTTTACTTTTGTATCTTTGAGTCCTTCTTTTAAAGAAGAAAATTTATCACTATTGCCAATGATGGCATACTTTGGTTGAAACTCAATACATTGCTGAATGAGAAGGTCTACATTATTTCCTGCAGATAAAATACTTACAGAAAATAAAGATGTATTTGCTTTAATAACATCTAAGGCTTGTGTACCTATTGACCCTGTAGAGCCAAGAATTGCAATTGATTTTAAAGTCATCAAATCTTTCTTTTTATGCATTTTCAAGAATGCTCACTTACTTCAATTGCGCAAGTTAATATCTATTACTATTCTCTCTCTATTTTTTAGCATTTCATTACAAACATTTTCGTGTTTTGCACAAGAAAATAAGATTTATCTTGATGAGTCATGGCAACTACTTCAAGAAAAGGGAAAAGTTCAGATGTCAGCTTTGAAAAAAACACCAAAAGCATTGCTCAATACTTACGCAGTCTTAAAGTTAGAAAATAAAGACTCATTGTTTAAGAAAAATGTTGAATTAAGAGTAGAAGCTTTGGTAGATGATAAATATTTAGTGTTCGAAAAGAAAATTACACTTCCGGTAAATGAAGAAGTAATTCTACAAAGAAAACTAGATTTAGGTGAAGTTGATGTGGGGGTAGAAGTACTACAGTTTAAGGTAATAGACCTTGAAAATCCATAAATTTTTATAGCAATAATAGATTTGAAAGTAACAAAATACAAAAAGGAATATTGGATATATCTGACTTTAGTTGTTACTTTGGGCTATCAAAATTCGTCAGCATTGGCGACCATTTTATAATCACACATATATAGAGAGAAATTATGAATTTCCCAGCAGAATTAAAGTATACAAAAGACCACGAATGGTTAAGAGTAGAAGGTGAGTTTGCGTACATCGGTATTACTGAGTTTGCGCAAAGCGAGTTAGGGGATATTGTATTTGTGGACATCACAGCTGAAGATGAGGAGGTTGCTGAAGGCGAAGTATTTGGATCTGTTGAAGCAGTAAAAACAGTATCTGACTTATTTATGCCAGTAAACGGTGAAGTAGTAGAAGTAAACGAAGCAATTGATGCTGCTCCTGAACTAGTAAACTCTGACCCTTACGGTGAAGGTTGGATGATCAAAATCAAATTATCTGATCCTACTGAAGTAGATGGCTTATTAGATAGCGAAGCATATAAAGAAGAAATTGCTGATTAATTTCTTTTAAGATATATACAAAAAGAGTTGAGCAGTAAGTAGTTCAACTCTTTTTTTATAGGCGTTAGGGTAATCGGTATAGTTCTATTTGGTATATCCTAATCATTTCACTTATCTCGTTTTTAACTATCGACCAATAATATAAAATGCAATTTTTCACTGGAAAGGTATATTTTGAATTAAGACCTGTTTTTGATAAACATCCTCAGGAACAAAATTTTATTGTTTATGGTAATGCTTCAGCTGAGACTTTATGGTCTAGGTATCTTGCAGCAGAAAATGGAGATGTAGCAGGAAGTCCAAAATATCTTTTTTATACAACTGATTATCCAAAGCAAAGTGGTTTATTGTTAGAAAAATTTCAAGTCAGAAAAGCAGGTGGAGGAGTGGTTTTTAAAGGAGAAGAGCTACTCGTCATGAAAAGAAATGGAATTTATGATATTCCTAAAGGTCATCTGGATGAAGGAGAGACTATTGAAGAGTGTGCAGTAAGAGAAGTGGAAGAAGAGACTGGTGTAAAAGCTGAAATTGAAACGTTATTACATCAAACATTTCATACTTATATCTACAAAAAGAAACATGTTTTAAAGCATACGTATTGGTATAAGATGAAATCTACTGACGAGGAACAAAAACTAATTCCCCAAATTGAAGAAGGTATAGAAACTTTGGAATGGGTAAAAATAAATGAAGTAAAAAATAAAGTCTGGAAAAATACCTATAAATCTATAAAAGAGGTATTTGAATTGTGTGGAGTATAAATATGGTGATTCAGAAAGCGAAAATATTCTTATCAAGTATTCTACTATTAATTATTGTATTCAGTTTGGGTGCAGGTGCTCAAACTTTGGAAGTAGTAAAAGATAGTGACTCAGATTATTACGGCTATAAAAAAGAAGGACAAGAGGATTGGTCCATTAAACCTAAATACGAAATAGCTTACCCGTTTAATTTAGATGGAATTGCAGCTGTTAAGAACGAAAAGGGTTTTATATTAATCAATACAAAAGGTAAGAAACTAACTGCTCATGCTTATGAACGATTAGGTTGGTCGGATGATGCAGATTCAACAAGTGCTCCATTATTTTATGGAAAACTTATTGGAGCGAAAAGTGGCAATAAATGGGGTGTTATCAATACCAAAGGAAAAGAGGTCATTTCTGTTTCTTATGAAGACCTGAATTATTTTGTCAATGGAGTAACTATTGTAAACCTTCAAGGGCGATATGGAGCATTGAATACGGAAGGAGATGAAATCATTCCAACTACATTTCAAAAACTAAGGTTTATGGCTGGAGGGCTCCCATTATTGGTGGCTAAAAACGATGGTCTTCAAGGAATAATTAATTTAGAAGGAAATTGGATCCTGCCATTAGAATATTTGAGTGTGAAATGGGCAGGAAAAAAACTCATTGCTGCTATGACAGTAGAAGGTCAATGGCTTTTTATTGATCATTCCGGAAAGCATTTTTCTGATGAATTATACTCGAATTGGAAATGGTACCATAAGCAGGAAAAGCTACTTTTAAATAGAAATGGAAGGTTTGGATTGTTGGATGAAAATGCCAAAGAGATTTACCCAACTATCTATAAAAACATTGAATTTACAGATTCTACAGTTATTGCAAAAAGCTTTCCTACGCTGGAGTTAGGTACAATAGAGGGGAATTTACTGAGTACATGGAATTGCGACAGTATATCTTATGCCGGGGATGATTTGGTGAGGTATTACACATCTGGAAAAGTCGGTATCGCAGACGCTAAAGGCCAAAATAAATTCTTTAATTTCTACGATGAAGTTGGAGACTTTATTGAAGGACAGGCGATCGTAAAAAAGAAAAATAGATATGGAGTTTGTGATACCTTGGGAAGGCTTGTAATTCCTGTTCAATTTACGAACTTAAAGAGAATGCCTACAGGACATTATTGGACATTAGATCAATCCAATTATCCTGATGTTTATGATCATAAAGGAAAGAACTTAACCATGCATAATTATGATATGGTAGGGGAATATTCTCAAGGAAAATACCTCATAAGGAAAGCTCGTCTTTATGGATACTTAGATAGTGATCTGAATGAATGGATTTCTCCGCAGTTTAAAGATGCAGAGTCATTTGTTGGTTCATATGCTGTTGTTAGAACGAATGATTACTATGGTGTTATTGACCTTGATAAAAAATGGGTCATCACTCCAATTATTGACCGTTTAAAAACCGTTTCTGAGGGTTTATATTATTTTGAAGATAATCAAGAATGGGGAACACTAGGAATTGACGGAATTGAATGGTTCAGAACAGATTCTGCAACTGTTGAATCTTTTGAAGATGGCTATGTAGTCATGAAAAGAAGAGGACATTTTGGATTATTGACTAGTAAAGGTCGATTGAGTTTATCTACCAAATATGACTCTTTGAATTTAGATTATTTGAAGGAAGGGAGAGTCGAAATGTATATGGATAGCACTTGGTTATACAAGGTAATTGATGATAGAGAAGGAGAACCTACTCGTAGTGCATACACTCTTTATGATTCTGTTTACAATCCGTCGGAAGGTTTTACAAAAGTAGAGATTGGAGAACGATATGGTTTTATGGACTATCTGGGTAGACTGAGGCTTTCTTGCCGTTATGAAAATGTTAGAGATTTCTCTGATGGTTTAGCACCTTTCTCTATTAATCATAAATGGGGTTTTATTAACCAAGAAGATGTAATTACCCTACAACCTCGATATGAAGATTTATATGGCCTGAAAGACAATATGGCAAAAGCAAAATCAAGAGGGAAGTGGGGTGTTGTTAACAAAGACGGAAAAACGATTATTCCTTTTGAGTATGAAAATGTGGAACGCTCCGCTTTTGGAAATTGGTATATATGGGAAAAGGGAGGTCGAATGGGAATTTATATCCCAGGAGGAATTAAAGGTGTTTATGGAAAATATGATCAAATCACAGATTTGGGTATAGGCTTTATTGAGGTAAAGAATAATGATAAAATTGGTATTGATAGAATTGATGGATATAATACCTGGAAAATAGTATATCACTCCATACAAGTTTTGCACAATAAAAAGTGGATTTGTTTAAAAAGAAAGAAAGCGGATGTATACAGTGTTCCATTATAATATATTATGAGTAGAAACGGAACTTATTGACACAGAGATAGTTTTATATAATTGTGAGCGAGTTATCAATATATAAAACTAGAGGAAGATGCGAGTGTTAGGATTTATGTTATTGTTTATCAGTATCGTTATCTGTTTTATTTCTTTACAAAAGGAAGTACATTTCCATAATTACTATTCTCCTTCAGCTGTACTAAAGGATGGTGTTATAGTTGAGAAATATTCTTCCGGAAGTACAGATCTCTACAAGATGAATTAAAAAAAATAGAGTCATAAATAAAAAAAAGGCTTTTCTTCACGTTTATAATGAAGAAAAGCCTTTTTTGTTGCTTAATCGAATTGGGATGAATTACTTTCGGTCCAAGTCGGTTTACTATTGAACTTATCCAAATATGACTAAAATAAAACTCTTAAATAGAGATGCATTGTTAGGAACCATCTTCGTTTTTATGTTTATGGGACTTCTTCAGGCATCCAATGTTCAAATTGAGATTGTAAATGTATTTGAGCAGGTATTCGAAAACTTTCAACTAACAGATATTTATTATTCTAAACTACGAGATAGTAAGAAAGAGCATTTCGAAAAAGATATTGTACTTGTAAACATTGGTACACTAGATAGAAAAGGGATTGCAAAACAAATTGCACGATTGGCTTCTGAAAAACCCAAGGTAATGGGAATAGATGCCACTTTCGTAGGACCAAGACCAAAAGACCCTGCAGGAGATTTTATGCTCGCTCAAGCTTTACGAATGATGGGAGAATCGTTTGTATTAGCAACTATGCCTGATGAATGGAATCCTGGAATCTCAAAATTTGATACACTCAGAATGCCTTATGCTCCTTTTGTAGCGAGCACAGATCACGCTCACGTATTTACTGGCATACTCACAGATGAAGACTTTACAACGTGGAGAGATTTTCCTGTTTATGTTGATATAAAAAATGGGCAAAAGGAATATGCATTATCTGTAAAAATCGCTGAAAAATTTAATCCTGAAAAAACAGCAAAATTTCTGAAAAGAGGAAACCAAGTAGAACCAATCTATTTTAAAGGAAACTATGATAAGTTTATTAAGTTAGACGTAAATGACTTAAATGATCCAGATAGAGATTTTTCTTTTGTGAAAGATAAAATAGTATTGATGGGTTATATGGGTGACGGTTACACGGATAAGCACTGGGACGATGATAAGTTTTTTACACCACTGAATTCCAATCTTGTAGGTAGAGGGTATCCTGATATGTTTGGTGTTGTAGTTCATGCTAACATTATCTCCATGATTCTTAATGAAACATACATTGATATGATGCCAGATTGGTTAAGTTATTTCCTTGCATTTATTGTTTGCTATATCAATGCAGTGCTTTTTATGTGGATCGTTGAAAATCAGAAGTTAGCGGTTTGGTATAATGCTATAACGAAGTCAATTCAGCTTGTAGAGGCCATCATAATATTGTTTATGACCATGCTACTTTTTGGTTCATTTGGTTACCATGCGAATTTTACATTACTATTTTTTGTAATATTACTTTCCGGGGATTTAATTGAAATATTCTCTGAAATTTTATTGAGACTTTTCCGCGGTATGAGAAACAAATGGAAAAAGTAAATCAAATGCGTAACTTGTGAATAACTTTTAATGGATTCTTTACGTACATAGAACTACAAAAAGATATTGCGAACTTCTGAATCCTGAAAATATACAAACTATGAAAATTAAGTTATTAGCCACCATTATATCAAGTCTCTTTTTGATCACATCGGCATATTCTCAAGAGGCAAAATTTATGGTACTCGGTGCAAAGGGTGAGGTGATGGTAGATGGAAAAAAGATACACACCGGAGATATGCTACTTTCTGGCCAATCTGTAGAAATAAGCGGGACAGCCCCTTATTTAGGATTAGCTTCTATCATGGGAGGTACTTTAGAGTTGAAAAAAAGTGGAACTTATAAAGTAGATGAACTTGGTAAAGATTTAGGTACGGCTGAAAGTGATTTAGTTTCTAAATACGTTGATTTTATTAAAGATGAATTAACCGGATCTGGTGAAACGGCATCGACTCAAGCAAAATACGGATCAGTAACAAGATCATTAAAGAAAAAACCAATCTTCTTTCATATTCCAATTAATTCAAATGCAATTAAGACAGAGGTGAATCTGACTTGGGAATTAAAAGGAAATGATAATGATGAGGAAGTTTCTTTTAAAATCTACATCAAAGATAGAAAGCATCATATTTTGATAGAAGATGAGGTAGAGGGTACTGAGTACAAGTTGGACCTTAATGACCCTAAGCTGAATGATCAAAAGTATTTATTTTACTATGTAGAAGATGCTAGAAACAATAAAATTGCTTCTGATTTATATGCATTTACTGTTTATGCAGATGGAGACTCAGAAGAAACAGCTAAAGAAATTGAAATGCTGAAATCAAACGAAACAGCCATTGGGCAATTGATTTTAGCGAAGTTTTACGAAGAAAAAGGCTTTATTGTAAATGCCTCTACAGCTTATGAGAATGCGATTGTACTTTCAAATGGAGATGAGCAATTCGTAAAACTTTATGAAAATTTCCAAACTAGATACGGAAGTTAAATTTAAACTAATTTCAGAAGTTGTAGACCAAAAGCGTCTATTATTCAATTTAAGTTATATATATCGAAATAAGATGAAAGCCATTAGAACTTCAATTCTAATGGCTTTTATTTTGCTCCAATTGTTTTTTGATAGACTTAGAGAAGATCTGCCCTAAACCAGCTATAGATAACACTATAAGCCCGCCTACGACCATTTGAGTGATAGAGTTAGAACCGCTGTTGGAAATATCTTGAAGGTTCTCTAGAGACTTACCAAACCATACAGAAACTAAAGTTCTCGGTAACATTCCAATCAAACTACCTAAAAGAAATTGTTTGATGGGAGTTTTAGCCCAAGCAAGCAATAAATTACTTAAGGCAAAAGGTAAAATCGGAGATAACTTTGTAAAAGCTACAATTTTCAAAGGGGATTCATGAACGGTATTGATGATAGCATTTGCAATCGGATATTTTTGAATAGAATCATTAAACCGCCCTTGGTCAACCCATCTGACAATAAAATAACAAAGCAAAGCAGCGATCATATAGGCAGGGACCATTCCATAAAGTGCATTCCACCCTAAAAAATAACCAGTGAATAAAGCCATAAATGTGGTGGGTGTAAGTGCAAGTGCCATAGTGAAACTTGAAATTACAAAAAATACGACCCACTCATTTGTTGTAAAATTTGAGATGTAATCTTGGTAAGTATACCCAAGTGTAGCAATGGTAGAACTCGTCAATAAAGGCAAAATACTTAGCCCTCCTCCAACAGAAAATGAAGATTTATTTTTCTGAAAAACCTCTCTAATACCCTTTATTTTCATCTTTTCTCTTAAATAATTGTCAATTATGATGCTGCAAGGTAAAAAAAATGAATAAAAGTTGTGTAATTAAATTTCTGCTTCTATATTTGCATCGCTTTTGTCAGAAACGGTGTTTCAAGACATTCGCAAAAGGCCTCATTAGCTCAGCTGGTAGAGCAACTGATTTGTAATCAGTAGGTCACTGGTTCGACTCCGGTATGAGGCTCTAAAAATTTACAAGTCGTGTAAATTTCTGTAAAATATAAATTTGAAGCCTCATTAGCTCAGCTGGTAGAGCAACTGATTTGTAATCAGTAGGTCACTGGTTCGACTCCGGTATGAGGCTCAATTTTACTTCAAACATTCACAAGTCGTGTGGATTGATTTGAGAAGCCTCATTAGCTCAGCTGGTAGAGCAACTGATTTGTAATCAGTAGGTCACTGGTTCGACTCCGGTATGAGGCTCAAGTCTTGGAGTCAGGCAATTTGGAAACAAATTCGGCGCTGGGTTAAAGACGAAATATGGTATTGCCTCATTAGCTCAGCTGGTAGAGCAACTGATTTGTAATCAGTAGGTCACTGGTTCGACTCCGGTATGAGGCTCAAGTCTTGGAGTCAGGCAATTTGGAAACAAATTCGGCGCTGGGTTAAAGACGAAATATGGTATTGCCTCATTAGCTCAGCTGGTAGAGCAACTGATTTGTAATCAGTAGGTCACTGGTTCGACTCCGGTATGAGGCTCAAGTCTTGGAGTCAGGCAATTTGGAAACAAATTCGGCGCTGGGTTAAAGACGAAATATGGTATTGCCTCATTAGCTCAGCTGGTAGAGCAACTGATTTGTAATCAGTAGGTCACTGGTTCGACTCCGGTATGAGGCTCAAGTCTTGGAGTCAGGCAATTTGGAAACAAATTCGGCGCTGGGTTAAAGACGAAATATGGTATTGCCTCATTAGCTCAGCTGGTAGAGCAACTGATTTGTAATCAGTAGGTCACTGGTTCGACTCCGGTATGAGGCTCATAGTAATGAAACCCTTTTGAAAGCTGAATTGTCAACCTAGTTGGTGATACTGCTTTTGAGTGGGTTTTTTTCATTATTAGGGCATTTTTGTAACATCTGTCAGGAATGCTCTGAAGTATTTGGATAATGGATTTTCGTTAATGAGATGTAAAGTTTGAAATATAACCTACTGATTATTTGGTGATTACGAAATTATTTAAGTATTTGCGGACTCGTTAATTTTAAAATATAAGAAGATGTCAAGAATCTGCGATATTACAGGTAAAAGAACGAGAGTTGGTAATAATGTTTCTCACGCAAACAATAAGACCAAACGTAAGTTCTACCCTAACTTGCACAAAAAACGTTTCTACATTCCTGAAGAGGATCGTTGGGTAACGTTAAAAGTTTCTTCAAGTGCTTTAAGAACAATCAACAAGAACGGTATTTCTGCTGTCTTGAAGAAAGCACGTAAAGAAGGTAAAACTATCTAATTTAATCTTGGTTTAAATTCGGTATTCATTACCAAAAAGAATAAGTCATGGCTAAGAAAGGCAACAGAGTACAAGTGATCCTTGAGTGCACAGAGCACAAAGCATCTGGTCAACCAGGTACTTCAAGATACATCACTACAAAAAACCGTAAGAACACTCCAGATCGTTTGGAAAGACGTAAGTTCAATCCGGTATTAAAGAAATACACAATTCACCGTGAAATTAAGTAATTATGGCTAAGAAAGTAGTAGCAACACTTAAGAAAGAAGGTGGCGTTAAATACGCTAAAGTGGTGAAAGCAGTGAGATCTCCAAAAACGGGTGCTTACACGTTCAAAGAAGAGATTATCATGGAAGATCAAGTAAAAGAATACTTAGCAAAGTAATTCTCTTGAATCAAGCTTTACATTTCTTTCGAAAAAACCCTGCAACAAGATTGTAGGGTTTTTTGTTTATTACATGATATGTATTTTTTACGTTTATGTGACGTTTTCATGTATTAGTAAATCAAATACTATCAGAGAGATAGAACAACAGGACTTTATTGGGATTCTAACTTTTTGAGCGTTATTTTCGCACTAGAGAAAAGGTCTTTTGACCTGAGTTCTGACCTTGTTTTTTTATTATTAGATTTAATTAGCAGCGATAATGGGCTTCTTTAAAAAATTTTTTGGTAAATCAGAGATTACGGAGGAAGAGAAAGACAACCTGAATAAAGGTTTGGAAAAATCTCGTGGTACTTTGTTTGACAAGCTTAGCAAAGCTGTAGCTGGTAAATCTAAGGTAGATGACGAGGTACTAGATAATCTCGAAGAAATTTTAGTGACTTCAGACGTAGGTGTAGAAACTACTTTGAAGATCATTGACCGTATAGAAGAGAGAGTAGCAAAAGACAAATATGTCAATGCTACAGAATTAAATCAGATTTTATACGAAGAAATCGCAGGACTTTTAGATGAGAATAAAAGTGCTGACGTAGATGGATATTCTATTCCGGAAGGAATTGAAGGTCCATATGTGATGTTGGTTGTAGGGGTAAACGGTGTTGGTAAAACAACAACAATTGGTAAACTTTCTGCAAAGTTCAAGGCCAAAGGTTATAAAGTGGTTTTAGGTGCGGCTGATACATTTAGAGCAGCAGCGGTAGATCAGTTAAAACTTTGGGGTGAACGTACAGGAGTTGATGTAGTAGCAAAAGGTATGAACGTAGATCCATCTTCAGTAGCTTTTGAAGCAGTGAAGAAAGGTGTAGAATCAAATGCTGATGTTATTATTGTTGATACAGCAGGTCGTTTGCACAATAAAGTAAACTTGATGAACGAACTTTCTAAGATCAAAAGATCAATGCAAAAGGTTGCTCCTGGAGTGCCGCATGATGTGATTTTAGTATTGGATGGTTCAACAGGTCAAAATGCAGTGAATCAAGCAAGAGAATTTACAAAGGCAACTGAAGTAACAGGATTAGCCATCACTAAATTAGACGGAACAGCTAAAGGTGGTGTAGTGATTGGTATTTCAGATGAATTTAAAATTCCAGTAAAATATATAGGTGTAGGTGAGGGTGTTGATCACTTGCAGGCATTTAGAAAAATGGAGTTTGTAGAATCCCTCTTTGGAGGAAGAGATGCTACAAAATCTCAATAAGATTTAAGTTGAAAAAAAAGCCATGTATTGAGATAAATACATGGCTTTTTTGATTTTCAAAAGAATTATTTTAACTCTACTTATTTCAAAGTGGAAAAACTAACAAATACACTATGAGACCGAACAAAATAACTATTATTGGAGGTGGAAACTTGGGTAAGGCAATCGCTGAAGGCCTGATCATCAGTAAGTATATCGAACCTCACAATTTAACAGTGACTAGAAGAAACATAAAACTTCTACAATCGTTATCAGATCAGGGAGTAAATGTTACTTCAGATAATAATGAAGCTGTAAAAGGAGCAGACCTTGTAATTTTGGCGATCAAGCCTTTCCAAATCAAGTCGATTATGGAGCAAATCAAGGATTCTTTAACAGCAGATAAAGTGGTTTCTTCAGTAGTGACAGGGGTATCATTAAACGATATGGCATCTGTTTTAGGTGAAGAACAACCTGTTTTCCGTTCGATGCCGAATACTGCAATTGCTATTCGCGAATCGATGACTTGTATCTCAACCGTAAACGGTACAGAGGAGCAAAAAGAAATGATGATTGATTTATTCTCTCAATTAGGAGAAGCAATTATTATTGACGAAAGCTTGATGGCGGCAGCTACAGTACTTGGTGCAAGTGGAATTGCGTATGCCATGCGATTTATCAGAGCGGCTTCTCAAGGAGGTATTGAAATTGGGTTTGGAGCTCAGGTTTCTCAAATTATTGCTGCTCAAACTGTAAAAGGAGCGGCGTCTTTATTAATGGAAACAGGAAATCACCCTGAACAAGAAATTGATAAAGTAACTACACCAAAAGGGTGTACAATTGCTGGACTAAATGAAATGGAGCACCAAGGATTTAGTTCATCATTAATTAGCGGAGTAAAAACGTCCTTTAAAGCGATTGATGTGATAAAGGATGATTTTGATAAAAAATAAAAACAAGGCAAGACAAGAATATATGAAAATGAATGATTTCTTGCCTTAAGTACTAGAACAAAAAGGGTAGATGTTTCTCTTGCTGTAATTATTAATATAGAAAGGTGTTAATACAGTCAATCTATGACTTCAGTCATAGCGTGAGAGATATTTATCCGTTACTTATGTCCTAGTACTTCGTACTAAAAGTGTGTAAATTTTAATTATTAACTAGAAAGACCGTGAAAAAGATTGCCGTGTTTACATCAGGGGGCGATGCTCCTGGAATGAATGCTTGTGTTAGAGCTGTTGTTAGAGCAGCGCTTTATAATGGTTTAGAAGTGGTAGGAATCCGTAGAGGTTATAAAGGTATGGCTGATGCTGACTTTATTCCTATGGAGTCTCACTCTGTATCTGATATTATTGGATTAGGCGGAACAATTTTAAAGTCTGCTAGATTTGATGAGTTCAGAGATATTGAGTGGAGAAAGAAAGCCTACGAAAATTGTGTGAAGGAAGGAATTGATGGTTTAGTGGCTATTGGAGGTAATGGTACATTTACTGGAGCAAAATTATTAATGGAAAACTTCGGTATTCCTACAATTGGTTGCCCTGGTACAATTGACAATGACCTTTATGGTACAGATTATACGATCGGTTTTGATACAGCAGTAAATACGGCTTTAGATGCCATTGATAAAATCAGAGATACTGCCGCTTCACATGACCGTGTATTCTTCGTAGAAGTTATGGGCCGTGATGCAGGTTTTATCGCTATGCAATCTGGTATTGGCGGTGGAGCTGAAGATATCTTAGTTCCTGAGATTCCTGATACAATTGATGAGGTGATTGACAACCTTAAAAAAGGTGGTGATAACGAAAAGCCTTCTCATATCATTGTAGTTGCTGAAGGTGAAGAGATCGGAAACGCGAACTTCATTGCTCAAAAAGCAAAAGAAGCTTTACCAAATCTGGACATCAGAGTGTCTAACTTAGGTCATATTCAAAGAGGTGGTTCTCCAAGTGCAATCGACAGAATTTTAGCAAGCCGTATGGGTATTGCTGCTGTTGAAGGTTTGATTGCTGGAAAATCAAATGTTATGGCTGGTATCATTGATGATAAAGTGGCTTATACTTCTTTTGATGATGCAATCAATAAGAAAAAACCTTTGGATGTTGAGCTAAATAAGATGGTGGAAATCTTAAATAGCTAGTATTCAGTGAGTACTAAGATGGATTTTTCCTTTTAAAAGGTCTTTAGTACTTAATATTCTGAAATATAAATAGGGAATAAATGTATAAAACAGTAGTTTTGCATTTGTTCCCTTTTGTATTTTAAACATAATTGATCTCCTCCGATGTGATTTACAACTGAAAAAAGCATTGTTAATAATTTAAAGTTATCCGTTCATTGTTCAGAGGATAACCAACTTCTCAACTTTCAACAGCTCATACTCTTGAGCGATTATTAGTCAACTAATGAAACAAAATCTTCAGTTAAGTATTAAAGGAACTGATTTCAAAACAGAAATTTTATCAGGCCTAACGGTAGCGATTGCCCTAGTTCCAGAAGCAATTGCCTTTTCATTTATCGCAGGTGTATCTCCATTGGTAGGTTTGTATGCCGCTGTAATTATGGGATTCGTGACAGCTGTATTAGGCGGACGTCCAGGAATGATTTCAGGAGCAACGGGTGCTATTGCAGTAGTAGTAATGCCATTGATTGCTGATAAAGGTGTGGATTATTTATTCCCTGCAATTATTCTAGGTGGTGTATTACAGATAGCTGTAGGTGCATTAAAATTGGGTAAATTTATCCGTTTGGTACCACATCCGGTAATGCTTGGTTTCGTGAACGGTCTAGCTATCGTTATCTTTAAAGCGCAATTCAGTCAGTTTAAAATAGATGGAGAGTACTTATCAGGAACTCCATTATATATCATGTTAGGTTTAGTAGTATTGGCCATGTTAGTGATCCAGTACTTACCAAAAGTAACGAAAGTAGTTCCATCTCCATTGATGGCTATCTTATTAGTATCTGGTATTGCGATTGGTTTTGGTATTGAAACACCAACAGTAGGTGATATGGCGTCTATCAAAGGTGGACTTCCTTCTCTATTAATTCCTGATGTTCCATTTGATATGGAAACTTTAATGATTATTTTACCTTTCTCACTAAAAGTGGCAGGGGTTGGTTTGATCGAAAGTTTATTGACATTAACGCTGATTGATGAAATCACTGAAACACGTGGTAGTGGAAACAGAGAGTCAGTAGCACAAGGATTAGCCAATATCATTTCAGGTTTCACTGGCGGTATGGGTGGTTGTGCCATGATCGGTCAATCGATGATTAACATTCAGTCAGGTGCACGTCAACGTTGGTCAGGTATTATTGCCGCAGTAGCATTGATGGCTTTCGTGTTATTCCTATCATCAATTATTGAGCAAATTCCTATTGCCGCACTTGTAGGTGTGATGTTTATGGTATCAATTGGTACTTTCGAATGGTCAAGTTTACGTATTTTGAATAAAGTACCTAAAGTAGATGTTGTAGTATTAATTACTGTATCTGTAGTAACAGTAATTGAAGATTTAGCCGTGGCAGTATTAGTTGGTATTGTAATGTCTGCTTTATCATTTGCTTGGGAAAATGCAGTGCGTATTCGTGCTAGAAAGAAAACAGATGAATTTGGTCGTAAGCACTACGAAATTTACGGTCCTTTATTCTTCGGTTCAGCAACGAACTTCTTCGAGAAATTTGATTTCAAAAATGACCCTAAAGAAGTGATTATCGATTTCTCTGAATCTAGAGTAGCTGATTTATCAGGTATCGAAGCAATCAATAAAATCAATGAAAAATATGAGCAATATGGAAAGAATGTAACGTTCATCCATTTATCTCAAGATTGTGTTGATTTATTGGATAAAGCAAAATCACATATAGAAATTGATCATGACCACGATCCACATTACGGAGTAGTGTATGATGCGTAGGTTATTGTTCATCCAATAAAAAAATAGAGAGTCAACTTTCGAGTCGGCTCTCTATTTTTATTTATAGTAAAAGGATCTAATCTTCCAAAGCCTTAAAAGGCTCTTTCGCATCTTCCCAAAACTCATTCAACTTTAATATTCTTGGTTTAAGGAATTCATAAATGGTTGGTTGATCATCTTGCCTGAATAGATTCACACCTTCCAATTCAATATAAATCCTAGAAACCGTTTTATTATTCCTGTCTTTTGCCTTGAATTCCCAAGTCCATTCTTCTTCAAGGACAGAATGAAGAAAATCCTTTAGGTCAATAAACTGTTGAAAATAGACTTCCTGTAGATCAAGGTCTCTATGAGTGACATAAATCCCAATACTACATTTCTGTTTATTAGCATCCATCTTGAAGAAAACATTCTTAATCCCCGTTTTGTAATTCACCCAATTGACCTTTTGACCTTCACTATTGGTAAACGGTTTCATCATTTGACCGAATCGAGTCCAAAACTCGGTTCTCATCTTGATATGTTCTTCTCTACTATACATGCTTCAATAATTTAATAATGCAGCAAATTTAAGGAACAATTAGATTTTAGTGAAAATGAGGTTCGTAAAATATTGTCGATGATCCGTAAACTGATATTTCAACTGAAGAGACGTGCCATCGATAATTTTGCGTATAATATCTAAATCATACTTTCTACTCACTTCTGTATGGGTAAGTTCTCCTTCTTTGAAGGAATAAGAACCTTCTGTTTCTTTTATGGTTACAGTTTGATCAACTTTACTTCGAATAAAACTTTTAGCAATACCTTCTTTCTCATTATAAGTGGCTAAATGTTCAAATTGTGAAGTATCGAAATCCCCACCCAATTCTCTATTAATTCGTTCAAGAAGGTTTAAATTAAACTGAGCAGTTACACCTTTTGAATCACTATAGGCAGGGAGAACTATTTTCTCAGACTTAATTAAGTCAAGACCGAGTAAGATACTGTCTCCAGAATTCATTACTTGATGTAATTGACTGAGGAAACCTCTAGCTTGGTCATCGGTCATATTACCAAGATTGGAACCCAGGAAGAGAATTACTTTCTTACGGTCACTTTTAAAATCTCCTATCATTTTAAAATAATCTCCACAAATTCCTTTAGTATTCAGTTGAGGAAGCCACTCTTTCATTTTTGCAGTAATGTCAATAATCGCCTGTTCACTGATATCAATAGGACTGTAAGTGACGTTTTCAAAATCAAAATGTTTCAGAAGTTCTTTCGTCTTTATACCATCACCTGCACCCAGTTCAATAATATCCAAGGGTTCATTACCAATCGCTTTGGCAATTTCATTCCCTTGAACTCTTAGTATTTCCATCTCGCAGTCGGTAAGATAATACTCTTCCAAGTTCATTATCTCTCTAAAAAGAGCCTCACCCTTTTTGTCATAGAAATACATTGATGATAAAAATTTTTGCGTAGCTGTTAAACCTTTCTCAACATGTTGAGCAAATAGCGTTTTTTCAGTAATCATAGTGTTGTTGTAAAATTGAATGAAATGGGTGTTATTTTGATTTAGCTAAACGAATACCGGTGTATTGCCAGCAGTAATGTGGATGGAAAAAGTTCCTGTAAGTATACCTACTGTGATTGGGTGATGTAGCAACACTTCCTCCTCTTAAGACCATTTGATTGATCATAAACTTTCCATTGTACTCACCAAGAGCACCGTCTGCAGTTTTAAAGCCAGGGTAAGGAAGATAGGCACTATTCGTCCATTCCCATCTATCGCCCCAGTTCAGTTGTTCGGAAGCTACTTCCCATTCAAATTCAGTAGGGAGTCTCATTCCTTTCCAACGGGCAAATGCTTCTGCTTCATAAAAGTTGACATGGCTGAGAATACCTTTTCCTTCTACTTTTTGCATTCCACCCAAGGTAAACTGCATCCATTCTTCTCCTTCTTTTTCCCAGTACAATGGCTTTTTAATATTATTCTGTTGAACCCAAGCCCAACCTTCATCTAACCAAAGGTCAAAACGTTCATATCCTCCATCTTCAATAAAAGCAATGAAATCATCATTACTCACATAGTCTTTTGCAATTTCAAAATCATGGATATAAACTTTGTGTCTTCCTAATTCATTGTCATAGGCAAAACCTTCTCCTTGATGACCTATTTCATAAACGCCTTCAGGTATTGAAACCCACTCATTGAAATACTTGACTTTCCCTTCTAGTTTACTTCCTCCTTCTTTATAAGTAGTTTTAAGAGGATGTCTATAGAACATTAACTTCAGATCTGTAATCATCAGTTCTTGATGTTGTTCTTCATGGTTAATACCAATTTCAAAAATAGCATTCATCTCTGAAGTGGTATTTCCTCCAAATAACTGTTCTATATGTTGATCAACATAATGTCTGTATTTATAAACTTCTTCAACGGAAGGGCGTGTTAAAACACCTCTACTATCTCTGGCCAAACGATCACCTACATTGTTATAGTAACTATTAAATAGGAAAGAGAATTTAGGGTGATATTCTTTGTACTCTTTCAAATAAGGTTTGAGAAGGAAGGTTTCAAAAAACCAAGTAGTATGACCGAGTTGCCATTTCATCGGACTCGCATGCAATGCCACTTGAGGAGTATAATCTTCGATTGATAGGGGAGCACAAAAATCTTCGGTTCTTTTCCTTGTGCTGAAATAATGTTCGAGCATAGTATAATGTAGTTGATAGAAGAAGCTAAATGATTATTTCAAATTATATCGCAATTTCTAGTTTAAGGGAGATAACTTTATGTAAAATCAGTTCATAAATTATGAAAAATAGCTCAATAAAAATAGAATAATAGCCGTGAAATAATCTAATTTTAATAAGAAATTCATTTTGATAATGAAATCAATGTGATCCAAAGCAATCAAATTAGATATTCCTTATATTTATTTTGTGTTACCAAAATTCTCAATTTAGAATTAGGTCTTTTATCATTTAAAACATGAACTATACTAAAATAAACATACAAACCACTTTTACTTTTCAGACTTTACTTCTTGTATTGTTTGCTCCTATTCTATTGGCTCAGGAAGAAGGATTAATACATGATGAATTGGTTCAGAGTAATCAATATGCACTGATTGTAGGTTCTGATAAATATGATGGCAAGCCCATGTGGCCTGATTTAGACAATGCAGAGAATGATGCAAAAAGTATTTCCAAGATACTTTCATCTAAATATAATTTTAAAACCACACTTTTATTATCTCCTAAAAGAGAACAAGTAGAGAAAAGCATACTTTCTTTTCAAGACAAATTAAAAGAAGAAGACCGCTTCTTAATATATATAGCCGGTCATGGTGATTTTGATGAAGAAAATTTTGATGATGGTTTTTTGGTTTTCAAAGACAGTAAAACAACACGAAAAGACCCGACTCGAAATACTTATTTGCAGTATAGAAAATTAAACGGGATGCTCAATGCTTTAAAAGCAAGACATGTGGCTATTGTATTGGACGTTTGTTTTGGAGGAAGTTTTAATACACAACTTAGATCGAAACAAAAGTTTAGAGGAAAAATAGAAGAGGAAATTATCACGGCGAATTTCCTAAGGAATAAAATGAATAAGACCACAAGAGTGTATCTTACTTCCGGTGCATTGGAAAGAGTAGCAGATGGAGTGGATGGGCATTCCCCATTTTGTAAAGCAGTTTTGGAGTTTTTAGAGGAAGATGAACATCAATTATTCACATTGTCCGATTTACATCAGCAGACCAAAAGGTCAGTAAGTGAGAGCCTGTATGGTTCTTTTGGGAAAGATGAATTGGGAAGTGAGTTTATTTTTAGCTCTGCCGACGATAATGTCATAAGTAATATTAAAGCAGACAATTCAATTCCTTTAAGTGAAAGTCTTGCAAGTAGAGGGCAAGGTGGAACGAATACGTATATATATATAATAATAGGAATGGTAGTAGCATTAGGAGGGAGTGTTTTACTTTATTCATATAAACAAAAGAAGACAATACTTGAATCAGAGGTTCCTGAAGTTGTCATAAATAAAGTAGCTCGACCATCAATTAGAAATGAAGAGGGTAAGGTTTTTATAAATGATGATGTTGTATTAATAGTAACTGAATCAAATAAACTAGAAGTTGATCACTTATTTTCTTTATATGAAATTCATTCTAAAAATTTACAACAGGTTGAATTGACATTGGCTAAATATGGAGATAATCCCCCAACAATGCTTTTTCATAGAAAGGAAACAGCAGAGCAAGAAATACAAAAGGTGATTGATAAACTGAAAGCAATAGCGAAAAATGACAAATAATAAAACATATTATATAGGAGGTTCTCAGTTTAATGTACTTTATGCTGATATAACCACGGCATTAACGGATGTAATTGTAAGTTCAGATGATACCAACATTACAATGTCGGGAGGTGTTTCTAGAAGTATATTGAAGGCAGGGTCACATGCTATTCAGGTAGATGCTCGAAAACATAAAGGATTGAAAGTAGGAGATATTGTGGTTTCAACAGCAGGTCATCTTCACGCTAAATACATTTTTCATGCTATTACATTAAACAAGGAAGTAAATCTTGTGATTGATCCCAAGACATTAGAGTTATCATTAAAGAGAATTTTAGAATTAGGGAAAGCATTACGAGTAAGGTCAATTGCACTTCCTGCTATTGCTACAGGAACGGCAGGGTATGATTATAAAAACTCAATTAAAGCAATAACAGAAGTGATCGGAGGTTTCTTGAAGGATAATGATTCAATAGAGGAAGTAAACTTATGTTTGTTGAAGCGAGATGAAATATCAAGAGAGCAGATGAATACTTTATTTGAGAATGCTGTAGAACTCGTTTCAATTAAAGAGCAAAATCAAGCGATCAAAAGTTTGTTGGAAGAGGCTAATGAGAGTTTGAAGCAAAATGACAAGGTAGATACTGACATGGTTGAGAAACTAGAAGAGGGGCTAGTGAGAATTTCTTCTTTAGAAAAAGAGGAAAATGGTATAGTGCCTACTAAAATCCCAGAGTTATTGAGTGATTTATCTCTATTATATGATCTCTTGCATTCAGTAAATTCAAATAAACATGAAATTGAACAGTTAAAAGAAGACAAGAAAGTATTGGAGCAGTCAATTAATTATCATAGAACAGCTTTAAGGCATTATGAAATAGAGAAGGCAAAATACGGAGGAGAGATGCTGCCTTTTAGACTCGTGATGAGTATTGAAGATGCGGAAAAGGAAATAAATTCAACCCAAGAGAAAATAAATTCAATAAATTCTCAACTAAAGTCTTTCCTTGAACTAGGAGAGTAAGGTACTGATAGTTATTTAATTATAGTGGAAGAGTGTTTAAAGTTGTGTAAGCACTCTTTTATTATTTGCGTTTATTTAATGTAATTTCCCATAGAATATATTGCATTTAAAAAACCTTCTATTACCTTTGCACTCCCTTCAGCAAACGGCTGAGGAAAAAACAAACGTAGGGGTTGTCCTACGTGATAACCCGATTAGGGTAATTGATATAATGAAAAGGTATTTGATTTTGTTGAAAATCAGCGATGTAAATTAAGTTTCTAAATAAAACAAAATAAGCATTGCAAATTAAAATTCTCTTCTTACCTTTGCACTCGCCTTTAATGAAAGGCTTTTAAAACTTCTCTTTTGAAGTAGTAAATAATGAGTGTTGAGAGCTGAGAAAATCAACGAAAAAACTTTAAAAATTTTTGAAAAAAAGATTTGGAAGTTAAAATAA